>NZ_JBHUJX010000018.1:0-459221 GCF_042683745.1 Bacillus sp. CGMCC 1.16607 | reverse complement strand
GCCTTTAATATCTTCAATTTTTCCTCTACAGGATAAGCCCTTTTAGACAAAATAAATACTCCCCTTGAGTAAACAGATTTTTATTTTTTAATCTGTCTACTTAAAGGGGAGCATATCACAAAGTAGGTGGGGGTAGTTCAATGGAAGAACTTTAGAACATACTCTATAACATATCCCCCAGGACCAAATGAGATAAAAAATGCCAAAAACAATAAAGCGATAAGAGAATTTAATATTAGTCCCATCAAACCGAATATTCTAATTTTATCTTTTTTTATAGCAACTATACCTATGCCTATACCTACAAAGTTTAAAATCAGAGGTATTAATCCGATGATTCTTTGAGTGAGAGGAAGTGGCCGCTCTGGATATTCGGAAGGAAAATAATAATTAATAAAAAAAAATGATAAAGAACAACAATGAAAGCAACCCATATTTATTATTTTTCAATAAAAAGTACCTCCTTAATAAAATAGACCATATAGTCATTGTTAACTATTATAAGTTTTACTATACAAAATATGAGAAATATATGTAACTGAATAAGGAGTACAGTTAAATCAAAAGGGTTAGGTACCGAAGCGGATCGAAAATAATTTGCAAAACGTAGATATACATTGTTAGATCAGTTTAATGAAAAAAACCTACGCAAAAAGAATTTGCATAGGTTTGGGTGAAGTGTATGATTTTAAATCTTAGCAGCCCAGATTTCGATTTCTACTTTTATTTGCGGTAATCCTAACTTAACGATATATCCAATTGTCATTGCGGGATAATTGTTTCCAAATAATTTCTCCCACTCAGAATATAGTTGTTGCCAATCGATATCTTCAGTAGCCCAAATATTGACCTTGATAATATTATCAGGAGATAAATGTTCAGATTGTAATATTTTTTGTATATTTTCAAAAGTATTCTTAATTTGTTCGTTCATATTATCTGGAATCGAACCATTGATGTCCATTCCAATTTGACCAGATGTCACATAAAGTTCTGCATTTCTTGGTATTTTGGTAATATGAGTATATTTTCCAACAGGTTCAGGCATCCCGACAGGATTCGTTCTAATAATTTTTTTATCGTTCATTTTATTACCTCATCATTTTAATTTACTGCTGTGTTATATAAAGTCATTTTTGGACACACTTCACCCCTTAAAATGACATCTAGAAAAAAACAGCAGTTGAGTACCCATACCCAATTGATAAATTATTTAGCGACTTTTTTTTCATATGATTTGGATACTCCTCTCATTAAAAGGTTAGGTAACATATTTAATGAAATTATAAACTATTTCAAACTATGAGTTCAATAAATTAGTAATCATAAGGTTTAGTAAGGCTAGTGGAAATAGGTGAGAGTGGAAAGCCTCACATGTTAAAGTTCGTGGATTTTCAATCTTCTCTCTTTTCTTTTTTTTGCCGTTAAGTATAAAGTTTTTTCCTCCTCTGTTTCTGGCTCAATCCCATTAACAGGAGTTGGTACGCCTTCACTATCTACTGCAACCATCGTAAGGATTGCTGTTGTGGTTAATGTTCTTCCACCTGTTTCTATATTTTGACACTCTACTTTCACATACACTTCCATCGATGTCCTACCTGTCGATATGACTACCCCTTCCAAAGTTAATATATCTCCCACTTTTGCAGATGATAAAAAATTCACCGTATCTATTGATGCTGTAACAACCACCTTTTTACTATGTTTCATTGCTGTTATTGCGGCTATTTCATCAATGTAGGCTAGCACCGTCCCACCAAAGATTGTTCCCATATGATTCGTATCCGGTGGTAATACAAGCTTTGTTTGGATTGTTCTAGAAATACTAGTAGATAATTTTTCTTCCATACCATTTCCTCATTTCCTTAAATAAGATCAGCCTTGCCAAACTTCGGGAATGGGAAAATCATAATCTAAAAATTTTTTAGACAACAAAAAACCCATCAAAGAGATGGGTTAGATAACGTGGAAAAATCAATAAAACAGTACTAGTTTACTGTAATTAGTAAGAGTCCCTCGTCATATCTTCCCAACTCCCGAAGAAGATAATACGTATAAAAATGGCAGGTTTCCTGACTATGCTTCTTCCTACTATAAGCCCTTCCCGTTCTAAGACAGTGGATATGCTTAATTCGTCAGCATTTTACAGTTGCGGGTACAGTTCTGGATTTTCACCAGATTCCCTATTAAGTCTTTTCAGACACCATTAATATTGGTCATTCATTTCTATATTTAGTATTTTAGATAATATAAATATAGCTTAATATATAGTTTCAAATTATAATATACATCTATTATTTTGACAATTCTAATTATCTAAGTTATAAATTAATCCAATTTAACTTATCATTTTCTTTGAAGCTTTTAAAATGAAAAAATAAATATATAAAATCGAGGTGCGATATTTTGGTCAGTATAGAATTAAAAGGCAAAAACATTATCATAACAGGTGCAAATAGTGGGCTCGGATTGGAATCAGCTAAATCACTTTCAAAACAAGGAGCTACTGTGATCCTTGCAGTTCGAAATCTCCAAAAAGGCAATGAGGCTCTTCAAGCCATTAAAGAAACAAATCAAAATGCATCATTAGAAGTAATGAAACTGGATCTTTCCGACTTAAAGAGTGTGAGAGATTTTGCTGATGCATATATAAATAAATACAATTCTTTAGATATCCTTATAAATAATGCGGGCGTAATGTTTCCGCCTTATCAAAAAACGGTAGATGGTTTTGAATTACAATTTGGTAGCAATCATTTAGGACATTTTGCATTAACGGGATTGTTGTTACCTGTAATAAAAAATACATCAGGATCCCGTGTAGTTACACTAAGCAGTATTGCTCATCGAGGAGCATCCATTTATTTTAATAACTTAGATGGCTCAAAAAGGTACAAAGCGATCAAGTTTTATGGTCAAAGTAAACTTGCAAACTTGCTTTTTTCTAAAGAACTAGACCAAAGATTAAAACAGAATGGAATTCATACATTAAGTATTGCTTGTCATCCAGGAATTTCTGCGACAAACCTTGTAAAAATAGGCAATCAGACACCAAGATATTTAACTTCACTGATGAAAATCCTTTTCCAACCAGCAGAGAAGGGAGCACTGCCTTCTATATTTGCCGCAACAGAAGATAGCTTAAAAGGAGGAGAATATATCGGACCAAATGGTCTAGGAAATATTAAAGGCTATCCTGCAATTGAACAGGTTAAAAAAGGTGTATATGATGAACAATTGATGAAAAAACTCTGGGAAACATCGGAAAAATTAACCGGAGTGACTTTTGATTTTTCTTAGAAATAAAAAAACATTATTTAAACTTCCACAATAATTTTCTCATTATGAGTACCTTAGTTTGGTTTTTAAATTTCAAGAGGGTTAATCCTAAGTATAATTGGAACTTATAAGGATCAAAGAAAAGGATGGAGCATTTTTTGGTATTATTATTCACATTGCCTTATCCATATTTTCTTTTTTACTTTTATGGGGAAATCTTGAAAACCTGTTGGATTAATAAACATCTAATTGTGTCACAATCTGTGTACACCACGAAATATTTTTTTACTTAGTTTGTTGTTTTGAACAAGTATAATGAATCAGAAAATGGTTTTAATTATCTGAAATATGATAAAGTAATACAAAAGTGAAGGGGAGTGTCTATGAAAATATTCTCTGTTTTGTCAATGATTTTAGGAGTTGTTTTAACGTTTTTAGGTACATTACCTTTTATATTCAAATATCCGCATACTGATAGTCCCAATTCAGGTCCAGCAAATATTTGGGAGCTAATCCTTATGATCTCTTATGACGGTAGGGGATGGTATTTAATTATTGGCATTGGATTGTTGATATTAACTGTGTCCTTAATTTTCAAACAAAGAAATTTGAAGTTTTAAAAATACAAACTCCTCTTTCGTAGAGGTTTTTTTATGCACTTCTTAGCATTTCAACATTTCGACCATTACAAGACTCATGAAAGAAAGTCTTGTATCTTTCAACTATACCTGTAGTAGTTCAAAGTCTAACGAACATAGGGGGCATTCAGTATTTTATGTTCCCCAATAGAAAGCTGTTGAGATGTGTAATTTAAGCTAGTTAACAATTTGCGCAATAAATAATAGCCTTCAACCATCATCTCATCTCCATATATTTAAACCATTTATCAGAATAACGAAAGCTAGAGAATGGTGTATTCGTCATAACATTTGATGTCTTATTGCAATTCTTACAAAGAAAGATTTGGCGAGTTTTATACTTTCCATTACATCTTAACAGAAGTACTTCCACAAAGAACACAAGTCATACCCTACTAAAACGAGTTTCAATAGTTTGATAATCTTATCTGGTTCATCTGGAAATAGGTCTCTTTTAAGAGCATTAAGCAGCTATAACTGTTTATTACTCAATCAAAAGTCTATTTAAGTTTCCTACTAATTATTGATTTTTTTCTTAACTATATTACTTAAAATAATTTTAGAGCATCTATATGCATAATTAATTAATAAAGCAGGGGATATTTAAATGGAAATTAAACATTTATATTTAAAGACAAATAAACTTAGTGAGTTGAAAAAATTTTATCAGGATCTCTTAAATTTTATTGTAATTAGGGAAAACCATTTTTCGCTTACACTTAGACTAGAAAACATCTTTCTCACTCTGGAAAATACAAAAGAAGATACTTTTTACCATTTTGCATTCGGAATAAATGAGTTACTATATCCAATCCTAATGGAAAAAATAAACCAAAGTATTGAGCCAATAAAGGATTCCGATGGTCAACAGGAATTTGAATCAGGTTTATGGAAAAGAAAACAAGTATATTATTATGATCCACAAGGCAATATCATTGAATTTTTAAAGAACCAAGATACCAGAATATTAGAAATCGGTATGCCTGTAAGTAACATAAACTCTTTTATTAACTCCTTGCAATCAATAAATAACATTTATAAACAAGCTTCAGATAACTTCTCTTTTTATGGAGATGAAAATGGTGTTTTTGTTATAACTAAGGTAGGAAGACCTTGGTTCCCAACTCAGTTAGCATGTTCTATTCATCCAATAAAAGTAGAAGTAGACGCTTCTTTAAGCCTTTCTTTCCCTGAGTATTCGTATAATATCAATTAAAAAGTTATTTCAATGGAGATTGAGAAATCAACATTTAGATTTTCTAATCTCCCGTATACTTATAGTCAATCTTTATTTTTTATATTCATATTACTACTATTGATATTTATAAATTTAGGAAACGTTCTCATTCTTTTTTTTCTTTACGATTGCTTTCTGTAAAATAATTATATTACCAAGAAATAATAGTTAGTTCAGGCCACTTGCTCTTCCACTTAGCTGCTTTAACCTCAAATATTTCTCTAGTAATCATACGTTTATTAGGTCTAACTATCATGGAAAATAGATCATCTAGACTATACGGAGAATATATTTTATAAATATCGTTTTCCTCTTTTCTCATCCCTAATGCAGTAGCAGTTGTTGGCCAGCTATTTATAGCATCCTCTACTGATGTATACGGTTTAATAGGAAAGCCAAACTTTTTCTCGTACCATAGATGAACACGAGCTTGATTTTTTACGTCTAATTTATATGGAAAGTTGCCTAATTTACTAATCAATTCGATTCTGATTGTTTCCTCGTATTCTGGTTCTAGATGACCGCTATTAAAATAAACAATGTCTATATCAGAAATGCCGTATGTCAGAGGATAATTTGATAGGTAGTTCCAAATTGTATTAGTAATTGCACCTGCACCTAGATAACAGTTTGGAGCATCCTTAAGTTCTTGTAATATATCAAGTACCTTTACTATCATTTCATTCTCTCTAACTATCTCAATTAACCTTCTTTCATTTTGTTTCATTACTCTATCTCCTTGTGATTATTAGTAGATACGTCATGATTAGAACTAATTTTTAATTACTATTGAGTAATTATGTTGGTGAATTTTGGATAAATTTATTTCTTATTTTAGTTGTTTTTTCCAAATTACTTAGTATTGTTAATTCCTTGAGTTTCTGGATTATAAAGACTTAAAACTTATTCTTCTAGTGAAAAAAATTACTAGTCAGTTTAATTTTACAATTTAAGGTAAAATTGGTAAAATAATCATAGCGAAGGGTTGTACGGAGATTCATAATGTAAGAGAGGTTGGCAAATGTGAAAGGATGTTTTGATTGCTACCTCAATATGAAAAAAAGGAAAGAATTTCAACTTTAATTGCGTTATACGTAAAATTAAAGTTGCCTTCTACCCAAATTCACTTTTTGTTCGGTCTATTTATAAATCGATTAGGGGATTCTTTATTTACATTAGCCATTCCATGGATTTCGTTTCACTTAACTGGTTCAGTGAAAATCATGGGATCGCTATATGTGATGAGTGTTCTGCCTGTTGTATTATTTGGACCATTTATTGGTGTGGCAGTGGATCGATGGAATAAACGAATGATAATGTTAATCACAGATTTAATTAGAATGGTAATAGTTGGATTGATTCCTATTTTGTATTTCTGTGAGCTTCTTCAGTTATGGCAATTGTATGTAGCTGGTTTTATTTTAGCCATACTCACATTGCTATTTGATGTTGCTACTGTATCATCGATCCCGGATCTTGTTAAAAAAGAATTAACTCGTGCTAATTCAGGCTATCAGCTTGTCAATCAACTTGCCAATTTATTAGGTCCAGCTATTGCTGGTGTGACAATAGCACTTATTGGAGGCTTTAATACTCTTTGGATCAATTCTATATCATTCCTTGCTACTTTTATTATCGTATGGAAGTTTCCAAGAACAAGTCATGAGAATCCAATAAAAAAACATATTTTTAAAGAAACAAGTGAAGGTTTTAAATGGCTTGTGAATAACAAATTAAATTTTTCCTTGTCTTTACAAGCGATGATCGGAAATTTTGGTGGAAGTGCGGTTTTAGCAATTTTTATGTATTATTTATTATCAGATCTTCATTTGAGTTCTGAAATGAGCGGGATTAACTATACACTAATCGGTGTAGGAGGGTTACTCGGTAGTTTAATCATTGTACCTCTTGAACGAAAGGTTAGAAGGGGGCTTCTCATCCAAAGTCTACTTGCTATTGGTGCCTTTGGATTATTGTTTGTACTAATAAGTGATTTTTGGCTTGCTCCAGGTATTGCTTTTGGGATAGCGACTTGTTGTAATGTAGGGTGGAATTCGATTGTCTCTACTGTAAGACAGGAAACAGTTCCTAAAGAAATGTTGGGGAGAGTTCTCGGATTTTCAAGGATGTTTACACGACTGGCTATGCCACTTGGAGCATTTGTTGGAACATTACTTGCGGAAATAAATCCTTTAACGGTGTTTATTTTTGCTTCCATTACTAAATTCGTTGAAGTAATCATTGCGACAATAAGCCCTATAAAAAAATTATAAGTTTTGCCTCCATTTTCCTTTCTTGAATTAGAAAGTGCAATCCTTTAGCCGGTTTTCTTAAAGGAAATGGATTACTTTATCGCTTAATGAATCTAAAATATATAATTTTGGAACAGTTTAAGATAAAATCCAGAAGTACCATTTCGGTACTTCTTTTGGTGGTATTAAAATACTTCATTTCCAATTTTAGTTATTCTTTCTTCCCAATCACGGGTTATTTTTAATCCTTTGATTGTTAATTGACCTTTTTTCTCAACAAACTCGGTGGAGCTAGCATCATAAAATTTCAATTTTAATGTGTAACTATAATTAATCTCACCATTTTTATTTTCCTTCGTTTTCTCAAGTTTAATATTTTCAAATTTGATGCTCTTATTTGTTTTTTTCGCAATATCAGGTCCTATTTGAAAAACTTGATTAGCCATCTGCCTATCGAATCCCTCTTTCGAGAAGAATCGTTTTACTTTTTCACCAATTTCAATTCCTGTTGGCGGATTGGAAGAGTCTTTAATATTGTATTGTACCGTTTTATAATCATTTACAAGTTTTAGTACGTCCTCTTCTTTGACTGTTTCTTTACTGCAAGCGATTAATCCTGCAATCATTAATAATAAAAAAGGGAATCCAAATATTCCTTTCATAGTAACCTCCACTATTTCATTTTGTGTACATATAATTTTCACTTGAAACATTTTTCTGATCATGAAATTACTTTAAAACCCAAATAGGTCACCTAAGAACCACATAGGTCCTACACTAATTGTTAATAAAATATTGAGAATGATCGATAACCATGACCAATGTATCCCTTTCTTAGCTGAAATTATGGAAAAAAGAATACCTAATGGATTAACTATCCAAGTGGCCATCCATAATGTTCCGAGAGAGTTTTCGGAATTAGGGATAGCAATAACCCATGATAGAATACCGACAATAACTGCTAAATATGAAAGTCTTAAAAATATTTTAGGATTCAATGATGTAATCCTCCTTCATAGTAATTTAAAGCTAAACACAAACCATTCCCACAAAAAAGGAAAGAAACATCATAATAAAACTGTGACAATGGAGATAGAATTAATGCCATGATAGACAATATTTGTTTTCTGATCATTATTATTCTCCCTTCCAAAAAGACTTGTTAGTCCATTTTTACTTAAAAAGGAAGTTTTTATTCAAATTATTTTATGTATTATCAAGCTAGTTTGTCGATTTCAGTGTGTGAAAGGAATGAAGAAGAAGTTTCTCATCTATGTTATAGTAATAGGTATTTTTTTCCCTAATAGTTAGAATGCTAAATTTGCTATAGTAGTGATCGAATGGTTGCTAGGCATTCTAGGATTGTTTAGACAGAGGAAGGGAAGCATTACTTCACTAGCTTGAGTAAATCACATTTAGTTAGAAACCCACTAGTCAGTTTATTAACAAAAAGTTATAATAATAGTAACAAGGTTAATGATACTTTAATTGATGCACTTGATTTTAATTATTAGAAATTCTAGGTCTGTAAATCAACTTAGACTACTTATTGTATACAAATGGCTAAGAAGGATAAATGTATTAGATTCAAAGGGGGAAATTTATTGAAAAAAGAATCTGAAATGGATCAGTTAGCTTTTCAACGCTCTGTTATTCGAGAAGAATATATCGAACAACAATCACAAAGCAAACCTAACTCTAGTTCAATAAAGAATATAAGATTAAGATATCGAGAAATGTATCGGGGCCGATCCCTCAAAGATGAAACAAAACGTTTTAGGTTAAAGGATTAAATCGTTCTAAATATTTAGATTTTTATCTTCATAATTTAAACTCCGAGAATGAAAGGAAATTGAAGAAGAGGAGTGATTTCCTTTAGTGGAGGTCACTCCTCGAATCATTTCCGTACCCCATACACTGTACAATTTCCTTTAAGAGGCTACAATAAGAATAACCAATCTTTTATAAAAAAAGAGAGGAGTTATTTTAATGAAATTTCATCATTTGCTATTTAAGATAGAGACGATTATCACTTCAAGTATCCTTTTAGCAGTTTTAATCGTAACAGTTTGGCTTGTAATAAAATCAGTAAGAAATCGTTCTAGTTAAAAACTATTTCAAGGATAAGCTTACAAGAAAGGATGTTTAAAGTGGAAATAAGAACTGTAAAAAGTTCAGATTACAACCGTATCTCTCCTTTGATTAACGAATGGTGGGGTGGAAGGCAAATGTCAGATATGTTGCCTAAGTTATTCTTTGTTCATTTTAATAATACAAGTTTTATTGTTGAAATAGATGGTAATGTTGTTGGATTTTTAATTGGTTTTTTGTCTCAATCAGATTTAGATGTTGCGTACATACATTTTGTTGGTGTTCACCCTAAATACCGAAAACATAATATAGGAAAGCGGCTTTATAATGAATTTTTTAATGTGGTTAAAAAGAATAATAGAAATGTTGTGCGTGCTGTAACTTCTCCAGTTAATAAGGTTTCAATTGCTTATCATACCAAGATGGGATTTATTATCGAGAATGGTGACAAAGAAGTTGGTGGAGTATCAGTATTTTCTGATTACGATGGAATAAACCAAGATAGAGTGTTGTTTGTTAAGAAGGTAGATTAAAAGTCTATTCTTGTTGTGCTAACGTTTTGTCTTGCAGGCCGCTTTTAATGAATCTTATCTTAAATTATTACTCAACTAAAAGTTTATATTGCCCAACATGTAGTGGAATTTCACCCATCAAGTTTATAGCCCATGACGGGCACTCATAGTAAAAACCAAATCTATGTGATTTGGTTTTTACTGTTACAACTTTAACTCGAAACACAATTACGTCCTTTTAATTTTGAAGCATATAGGGCCTGGTCAGCCAAAGAAATTAAATGATTTGGGTTCATTTTATGATCAGGTATTAAGGTAGAGACACCGAGGCTGACTGTGACATATTTGCTTATCGATGAGCCCTCATGCGGGATTTTAAGATTTAAAATGGTTTTTCTAATTCTTTCAGCGATAGAGACGGAATCCAGCTCTGACTGATTTATTAAAATCATCGCAAATTCTTCTCCACCATATCTAGCAGTAATACCGATAGAAGGATCCAATAGCTCTTTTAGGGCATTTGCAATTAGGGATAAACAATCATCCCCTTTTAAATGTCCATAGGTATCATTGTAATTCTTGAAATAATCGATATCAAAAAGAATGAGGGAGATAGGATTGGAAGTGACTATTGCATTCTTCCATTCTATAGCTAAATAGTTATCAAAATAACGTCGGTTGAATAATTTAGTTAATCCGTCAAAATCGGCTAATTTTTGTAAGGTAGTAAATGTATTCGCTAATTCTAACCTCATGACCTCAATATTACCAATCAATTCAGTTAGTTCATCATTCCCCTTTACATAAATAGGTGTTGGTATGGAAAAATCATGTTTCGCATATGCGCTGACACTTTCATTTAACTCTATAATCGGTTTCACTGCAGATTTAATAAATCTTACATTAATTAAATAATTTATGATTGAAGCTCCAAAAGCGGTTAGGAATAAAACAAGAAGTGTGATTAAGATTCGAGAGTAATTTATCCGATTCTCTTGTTCACTCTTCTTTTCAATTTGTTGCATTAAAAGATTAGCTGTATGACGAAAATCATCTAGTGCCTTTTTACTGTTACTAAATAGTTCTCGAGTTGGGTAACTGCCGATATAAGTGGCAGATATTAGTTTTTTTCCATAATGATCATGCCAATGAAATCCTTGTTGAATCACTTTGTAAATATCCGATTTCAGGTCCGGAAAATACTTGCTGTGTTCGGTTAATAAATCAGAACTTTTTTGGTAATTTTTTGAACCTTCGCTATACGGTTGTAAAAACTCATTATCTCCAGTTAGATTGTATCCTCTTTGTCCTGTCTCCTGTTCTAACATCGAGCTGTAAAGGTTATCAACCAATTCGTTTAATTGACTTATCCGCTCCTGGTTACGATTAGTAAGATTGATTACTACTAGTATGGTAATTAAACAAACGGTAAGAATCGACATAAACACGACGTTCGATATGAATTTACTCAATAAAAGTTTCTTCCCAAACTTACCTATCGTTTTATTATTATTTTTCATGTCATCACCAAAGAAGTTTTTTAAAAACTATTCTACCACAAAAAATACACAGATGGAGAATCTAAGATGTTTCTAGGAAAGGAAGGTACGATTTGAATGTCAAATTGCTTAATACAGGCGGGGAATATGGGGATACCTTTTTGGCTGTGTTCTCTATCTAAGAGATACTAATAGTGAAGGGTATGAAAAAATTTCCATTATTGCATATTTTAAGACGGTACTCAGATCGGTTTGGCATTGCCTTTTCTTTCACAAGGATATTGTCGACCGTGTAAATTGTATGGAATTTTAAAAGTAGTAAAAGATTAGTGTATGATGAATATTTTTCATCAAACTTTATTTAAAAGCAATAATATGATTGTTGATTCAGCTGGCTTAATTATCTTCGGGGTCGGTTCTCATTGATTAATAGCTAATTTCACTATAAAAAAGTAAACGGATATTTATCCCAATGATATGGATGTAAAATAAAACTAACTGGTCAGTTTTAATATTAGAAGCTATAATATACTTATTACTTTTAATAACTCGGGATATATGGGGGATCATTTTATCCTTTGGAATTGGTATTTTGATATGGAAGATTAGTATCCGGTACCTAAATGGACTTTAACTTTTTTAAATTATTCCATATTACCTGATTTAAATATAATGTTTAACTCGGAAGAAAGAAAAAATAAACAAAGGCATCAGAAGAGGTAGACCAAATTTTGAAAAATCAAATTATTTTTGAAAGCTATTACTGTTATGCAACTGTTATAAAATGTAGTTCTTTATTCAGGATGCATTGAAATCGGAAAATGTTGTCATTAGGTCTTTTTCCAATGTTAGGTTAGACAGAGGTTTGGGAAAAGAAGATTAAAGGAATTTATTTGAAGGAACTCATCCAATTAGTGCAGTGGAATTTTACCATCAACATCGACGACATAAATACTTGATAGGGGATTATTGACTATCAGAGTACGATTCTTCATTTATGATGTTAGTAATTAGAAAATTAAAGATCTAAGAGGTGCATATGATTGAAGATTTTTACTGTGAAGAAGAATTAAGTGGTAAAACACAAGTAAGTAGAGTAGTAGAAAATAAATATTTTAAGGAGGAACAGTAATGCCACCGATGCCCATTTGGGTTGTGATCATTTCAATCGTATTATTTTTCGTATTATTCTTTGGAATTGGGTTTATACTCAATATGCTTTTAAGAGCGTCATGGATAATGGCGATTTTGTATCCAGTAATTACTATATTAATAGTGGATAAGGTTGAGTTCTTAGAGTATTTTACAAACAGTCAGCAGGCTTTCCTGGAATTAGGAGAGAAAATAACAATCTTATCAATAGCAGATATGCTAATACTTTCCAGTGGGCTAGCAGGTGCTATTGTTGCTGGTATCACTATAAAATTGTTGCGCAAGAGTGGATATCAAATGTTTTAGAGTTTCCAGCTTAAGACTCGCCAGTCGGCGAGTTTTCATTTCTATAACAAAATAATTAAGTGTTTCATCTGATTTATATTCCAAGATTATTCACATTTACAGGAAGTGGGAATCAATCCAAATTCACCATATCGAACTCTACAGTATGTCCAATCATTTAAATGCTCTAATTCAAATTATAACCCACCTCGACAGACTGTTAACTCATGGAAAGTAATCTTTAGTCAGATAGGTTACACCTAAGCCATAAAGGGAAGATAAGATTTGTCTTGGGACCTAACCTTCCTTAATTGTAGCAATGGATTTACAAAATATTTCAATTCCCAAATAGTGTATCTTCTTTTCCAAACAACACATCTTGGTCCTTTTTTAAAACTATTGGATCGAGATAAATAAATTGTATTTTTAATTATAGTATATTGTTTCAAGACTTAAATGCAAAATTAAATAAAGGTCGGAAATTAATTTTACCATTCTATTACCTAGAACGTATTAGAATCTATTCATTTATGTACCCATTTTAATTAAAGTACGGGAGACTTTTCAATTTGGTCTCATATCCTGGGAGGTTAACTTTACTGTTTTAATTAACTGAAGAATTTCTCTCCTTAATTTTGGATCTAGTGCAGCAGTTGGTTCATCCAAGATAACCACTTACGGATTATGAACCAAGGAAACGGCTATCGCTAGTCGTTTCTGCTGACCTCGGGATAATTTTGATGCCTCTGTTTATAAAACATCACCTAAGCCGCATAGATTTAGAAACTCATTTCCTTTCTGATTCGAAAGTTTTAATTATAAAGAGCTGCAAATAATTTTAAATTTTCTTACGCTGTTAAGCCCGGGAAAAAGGTGTAGATTGAAGTTGGACACCTACTAAGTTGCGAAAATCATCTACCCATAATAACACATCCCCTGCATCTTGCTTCACAAACCAAAAATCATTTCTAAAGTTGTTGATTTTCCCGCACCGTTGGGACCGATCATACAAGGAATTTCCATTTTCGTAAACATTAATCGAAATCCCATTTACAACTGCCCTAGAACTGTATTGCTTTTTAAGTCCATGAGCTTTTATTAGTATATTTGTCATTTCTGAGTATCTCCTACTTAGTTATAATTGGGTACATATAAAATGAATAGTCAGTTTAATTTATCTACTCCTATTAAATGACCAAATAAAAAGAGGTCAATCAGTAATATCCGGTAACCTTAGAATACTAATGATCAGTTTACTTATCTTTTTACTGCTAAAATTAACAAGTTTTCTAAAATAGGTGAAACTTTTTCAATACCCAAGAACGACATATACATGAAAAATTGTATAAGAGGTGAAAAATTTGATGGATGATGAATTAATTATCGAACGTATTAGGGGAGGTGAAGGAGAGGCTTTTAGCTTACTTGTTAATGATCACATCTTTACTGCCTATAAAGTCTCCTATCTCGTGCTTGGGACAAGGGAATATGCAGAGGATGCAGTCCAGAATGCTTTGTTTGACGCCTATTTAAGTATTACGAAGGGATATCCAATAAAAAATTTTAAAACATGGTTTTTGCGCTTAGTTTATAATCGTTCCGTTGATTTGTATAGAAGTAATAAGAGAAAATCCTATATGGTCTTTGAAGACAATTACTACAGTGACGAAAAGACTAAATCAATTCAAGAAATGTTGATTCAAAATGAGAACAAACAAGAAATATCTAATTTACTCCATAAATTAGATATTGATCAAAGATTGCCGCTTTTACTTTATTATTTCGAAGAAATGAGTTTAAAGGAAATTTCTATAGTGCTAAATGTAAATCTAAACACACTTAAGTCAAGATTGAAGCGTGGAAAAAGGAAAATTTCTCAGTTAATTAAAATGGAAGATCGTTCTAGTCTGGAGGTTAAAACGTATGAACTATAATGACTTGAAAAAAGATGAATTGGAGCCTATCTTATTGTTGAAAAAAAGGGCTGAAGATATACCTAATCACATTTACTCCAAGGCGGAATATGAGGAGTCGCTTGAGAGGATATCTAGTGAATGGAGTACATTCCAAAAAAGTCGTAGGACCAACAGTATCTTAAAGAAAATAACAGTGCTAGCTGGTCTAGCTGCATCCCTTTTTATTGTTTTTGTAGCATCGGGATTTGTATCTCCTGCAATGGCTGAAATGGTATCAAAAATACCACCATTTCATTCTATTTTTAAACAGGATGAAGTTCATTTCGATACAAACGGACTCTTTATGGAACTAAAAAATAGTGGTTTTGATGTTAAAATCGTAGAGGAAAGTAATGAAAATAAAGTAGTCAGTATCGTTATTAATAAGGATCAGGAGGAACTGCAACTTGTTAGAGAGGAAATAGAACACATTTCTTCTAACTATTTAGATAAGCAGTCAGGTTTTGAGGGATATAAGATTAATGTAAAATCCTATCAAAAATCAACCAATGTCATACAATTTGATAAAGAAAGAGCAGATGTGCTATCTAACATTGTTCAGCCAATATTAACAAGATATGATTATAAGTTATCTTGGGGGGTAGGACATAATGAAGTAGATCTTTGGATAGCCGAAGATGAAAATAAAGAAAGTTTGGAACAGATAAAACTGGATATTCAAGAGGCATTTGCAAAAGAAACAGGACAAGATGTGCGATTAACATTTAATGTTCATCAATATAATAAAGAGAAAAGGGAGCAGCAAGATAGATGGGCACCTGTTATTACAACTATTTCAGGACAAGTAATGCAAGAGGAAAGGTTTAAAATTGATTCATATGATTTTGATATTATAGATGGGGTAGTCATTATTAAGATAATGACGAATTTAGATGCGAACGAACCACAAATGAAATCCACCATCGCAGAGTTAAGAAATACTATGTTAAATCTTCTTAACAGAGATGAGGTTAAGGAGAGAATATTAGACGATAAATTTGAGATTAATATTGTAGATAAGAAAAACCTTGTTATTAAATAAAGAGCACCTTAACTATTAAAAGCTTTAGTGGGGTATAAAAGGACCAATAACAAAATTTGCTTATTGGTCCTAAATTTATTAAGAGTTCTCTTTTTTCCACTCAATGTGGTTTTTGTTTGCACCTAGGCACCACCAAAATCATTTTTTAAAAACTCATAACACTTATAATGTAGTGAACGCCACAAGTAGAAAAGTTAATAAACCCAATGGATGAGGGCTCTCTCTTAGTAGTTCATGTCAAATTTGAGCTAAAGTTTCAGTAATTCCTTGATATCTTTGTCTATATCTATAGGATCTGTAGTTGGTTCAAATCGCTTGATTACTTCACCGCGTTGGTTTACAAGAAATTTAGTAAAATTCCACTTAATAGAATCTCCTGTTAAGTATTCTGGATGCCTTTTTTCTAGAAAATTTATCAGTCCTTTTGTAACTGGGTGAGAATCATCAAATCCATTAAATGGTTGTGTTGAAACTAAGTATTCAAATAGTGGGTGGGCCGCATGATCACGAACATTCACTTTTCGAAACATAGGAAAAGATACTCCATAGTTAAGTTTGCAAAAAGAGTGAACATTTTCATTATCCTCAGGTTCTTGATTTGCAAATTGATTACAGGGAAAACCTAAAATCGTAAAGCCTTTATCTTTATATCGATCATATAATAACTGTAGATTTTCATACTGAGATGTAAATCCACAGTGGCTTGCAGTATTAACAATAAGTACGACCTTGTTTTTAAATTCTTCAAAGTTAATTACATGTCCACTCATAGCGGTAGCAGAAAACTGGTAAATGCTCATAGTAACCTCCACTTATTTAATACATAACCGTCCGGATAAAATTAGAAATTGGATAGGTGATTAAACTCACTAATTTCTATTTAAAAACAGGTTTAAAATTTATATATTTTATCAAATCGATCTCCCCAAGGCACTTGTTTCGTTTTGAATCCGTTAATAAATTTTTCAAGAGATGATAATGGGTAATGAACTTGCTTAAAGGTGACATTTACGGTTTCGTCGATATCTATAATCGCGTATCTAGCAAGAGGGCCAAAGTTGTCAATTCCTACAGGTCCAGGATTAATATACATTCTACGATCAGAATGAAAGAAATGGACTGCGTGGTGATGTCCAAAACAGATGACCGAACTTAATGAGTCCTGATAATGGCTTTCTAATTTTTTTAGACTGGGTTCTCTATCACTTGGCATGATTGTTTGGTGCTCGTCTAGGTGATAATGAGCAAAGTGAAAGTTTCTTCCTCCATACTCTTTTGATAATGTAAGAGGGAGATTGACTAACATCGTTTTAAATTGAGGGTCCATCTGTTCCGCAATCCATGCATGATGATCTTTTAGCACATCATCTGGATTGTCGATTCCATTAAGAATGTTGATGACCTCTAGGTCATGGTTACCTTTTACAAATGAAATATTACCTAAACATGATAGTTGCTCAAGAACTTCATTTGTTTCATGACCGACCCCTATTAGATCCCCTAGACAGTAAAGATGACTGATTTCATCCGTTCGATGTAAATCGTCTAACACCGCTTTAAGAGCTGCTGCATTTCCATGAATATCAGATAGAATGCCTATTTTTGTACCCATACAAATCTTCCTTTCGAATAAAATAATTATTTAATTAATTTTAGCATTTCGCAATTAAACCGACTACCTATTTTATTTATCTTTATGGATAAATAAATAATTGTTTAAATTTTAAGATAAAGGAATTATTTTAGTTACCAGATAGTATGTAATGTAGTAAACTAATAAGAAACCGACCAGTTATTTTATTTAATGTAAAATCATCAGAAAATTGTTGTTTCAGAAGGGAAGTTAATGAATGAATTTCAAGGAATATAAAAGGATTTTTAGAAATCGCACATATAGAAGTCTTTTTTTTGCACAGTTTACATCTCAGTTTGGTTCCATGATTGGTGTGATTGCCTTTACGTTTTATATTTTAGACCGATTTAGCAAACAACCATTTTATGCCACACTAACGGAAATGATGTATGCACTACCCATGCTATTTGTTTTTTTCTTAACGGGGGTAATCGCCGATAAGTTTGACCGTCAAAAAATTGCCCTTTACAGTGATTGGATTTGTTCAGGGTTGAGTATACTTTTACTGCTTTTTATTTGGATTGATTTCCTTCCGCTCGTGTATTTGACCATTTTTTTACGCAGTGCAGTGGGGAAGTTTTTCCATCCGGCACAAAGCTCCATCGTACATGGGATTCTTTCGAAGGATGATTACCCAGTTGCGATGGGGCTCAACCAACTCTTAAATAGCGTGTTTATTATTGCTGGAAATGGAATGGGTGCCTTAGTGTATTGGAAGGTTGGTGTAGCTGGGGCAGTTATCATTGACGCGATGAGCTATTTCATTTCTGGAATTCTTATTAGTAAAATTGCGTTAACCAATGACGTGAAAAAGCCAAATGGCCATTTTAAGCTTAAAGATATCAATCTATCGATTATTTTAAAAGACTTTCAGATAGGTCTTCGATATGTCTTACAACAACCTATTGTCTTTTCGTTAATGCTAGGAATCATTTTTTTAGGTGTGATTAATGGCGGATTAACGGTTATGAATATTTTTATCATGAAGTATAAGCTTGCACCTGAAAGCTATGAACAAACGCAAATCTTATTATCGTCTGTATCCGGCATTAGTGTCCTGCTGGGGAGTTTTGTAACAGTGTATTTAATCAAAAAGTTTTCTTTTTATAAACTCATTATTGCGAGCTTTATTTTACCAGGGATTGTTTTTTTATTAGAATCTCAAGTTACAAACAAATATCTTTTTATGATGCTTCATTTCTTTTTTGCCTTTACAGTCCCTATGTTTAATATCGCCTTCTCGGGTTGGCTTGGACAAATTGTCGACCGAAAGATGATGGGGAGGGTACAGGGTTTGATTGCACCTTTATCCTTACTCATGATGACAATGACCCAAGGTTTTATCGCCTTTGCATTTCCAAAATATATAAATGTTGAGGTTATTTTTTATATCGTTAGTTTCGCGGCGTTAATCGTAGGAACCTATTACATTATTAGTCTACCAAGATTAGCAAAAAGGGAAAGGAACACCCAAAATAGAACGGCCGTATAATGAGCTCACCTCTAGAAAATTTTAAAAGGCAATCATTTAAATGGTTGCCTTACTGTTTCTGATGAAACAAATAATAAAGGATTTATAATATTATCTAACTTCTTTGTACGACCCAAGCATCAATTTAAACTTATTTTTTATATTTATTTGCTAATTTTATAGCGTAGAACTGAGGAATCAAATTCAAAAAAGTAACCAATAGTAAAAATTGATTTGGAGTTAGTGGTTTAAAATAGCCATTCCATCGTTCATTTCCCGCCATTTCACTGATGAAATAATATGAGATGAAACCAGATGCTATATTACCCAGATAAATAGGAAAAGAGTTACCATTGAATTTGCCTAAGAAAGCAAGAAGCGAAGTGGCCACAATCATTATTAAATAGCCAAACATTGAACGATCAGTAAAGTCTTGGTACATAGAAAAATAAACAAACGGGAAACAGAATAAACAGAGTATTAAGATATTCGTACCTATTTTCCTCATATTTTCACCTCACTTTGCCACTTAAAAAATAGCCAATAAGAAGATTTTTCCTTTTTTATATGTTAAAGTGTAGCGTTGTTTTTTTAATAGTGAAATAGACTTCCATATATATAGAAGTTCATTGGTTGTTGAAATAAGTTTTATAGTCTACTTGAAAAAGAACTCTACTAATTTATACGATAACTAAAATCTGTTACTTTTCCATATCCTTTTAAAAGATCAACCCAGTAATCATCTTTGAACCCTTGTTCGCGATAATAATCCCAGAATGCTGATGTTTGCCCTTTTTCCCCCGATTTGTTTGTATACAATAATGTCTCATTAACTACATCGTTATATTTTTGCAACAAACTTTCCATTTTCTTTATCTTCTCTAATTGGTCCTTTGATAATTTTACTTTATCGCTTTCTACATTTAGTTTCATAAAGAAATCACTATAATCGTTATTTATAGAAATAACTTGGTTTTGACTATAATTTTCCAAACGGTTAAAATAATTGTCCATTTGATTTATTTCTTGTGTATCAAATGCAATGTCATGAAAGCTAATTTGTAATTCCTCTGCTTGACTATTTGTAATTTCACCTGAACTTAATACATCTTGTATGATCCCTATAGCGTATTGTGGTGCTCCTGTTATATGAACAATTTTGTTTACTAATTCATCAGATAAATATTGTTCGTAAGTTTTATTATCTCTTTCAGAGAAAACCCATAAAGTAAAGAAAAATAACATACCTAATCCTAAAAGGATGTAAATAATATTCTGCCTAATTAACTTCAACTATCTCACCCCTTTGATATTCCTCATGTTATTCCGTAATTCCGCCCTTAACAAGATAAGTTCACTCTGGAAAAACTTTAGAAGGCAATCCACTAAAGGATTGCCTTTATTCATGTTTGATAAGCCAAGGAACCATTTATCTAACCTTTGATAAGTTTCTCGAACCGCCCTGTAATTACCTTCCGTTCGTAGTTAAGTAATTGTTCTTTATGAACAAACAATAGCCTTATTTAATTTCTTTACATGCCCAAGCATCAATTTCAACTTTAAAAGCAGGTGCAGCTAATGCAACGACATACACCATTGTTGTACATGGTAGATGGTCTCCCAGGAATTCACTTATTATTTTTCTTCTTTCACTAGCATCAAAGTCACCGACTAGATAAAAAACTAATTTAGTTAAATCATGGACCTCCATTTCGGCAGCTTCGAGATTTCTCTTTATATTTTCTAATGCTAACTTCATTTGTTCTAAAGGATTTTCAGGCACTGCTCTATCGACTTCCATGCCTAATTGTCCTGATAAAGTTAACCATCTATTCGTACCTGTTATTTCAATTTGATGAACATATGGAGCAACTGGTTTGTGAATAGAGTTAGGGTTGCGTGAAATTTTCATAAATAATCAATCCTTTACCTATTAATTAAAAAATATATATGCAATAAGGGAATTCTCCCCTGCATCCGATTAGAAATAAGTTTTCTACCTAAGTTAAGCTAATACAAATTTTGCTATGGGTTAAGATAACTATATATCGATAAATAATATGTGAAAACTTTAAATTACTATAAAGTATAATTTCTTTGAAAAGCAGTTAAATTTAATTGTATTGCTGCTTCATGAAGAAGCTCTGGACAGAAATAATAATCTTTGATTTCAACAATTTTTCCATGTTCGATTTTTATATGATTCAAATTGTAAATGGCGTTACCTCCATTCATTTTTCCAATTTGAACAATCGTCGGTAGCCCCCATAACATGTGAATTTCTGCCCTCATTTCCACCGGGTCTTTCGACCAATCAGTAAGGGAGTACTTTTCAACAATATCCTTTCCAAGTTCCTTTGCGATATGGACAATATCATTACTTACGTTTGTATCTAATAACTTGGCAATTCCGTTCGGATCTCTTCTATTAAAAGCATCCAAAAATAAATTTATTATTTCACGATTTTCATCGGATATGGTGTTGGAACCATTCTCAAGTACTTCTTTATCCTCATTAAACTGTTTTAATTTTCCTCGGGCCCGATGAAGTAAGGCCTTAGTTGCACCTTCTGTCGTACCGATTATCTCTCCTACTTCTTTAGATGAAAACTTAAATACATCCATTAACAAGAAGACGACTCTTTGGCGGGGGGATAAATATAACACCAATTGTTCAATCGCATTTTCTATTTCGAAAATATCAATTTCCTCTTGATAAAATGACTCAGATACGTTCTCAAATGGATCGATTTTTATTTTTGTTTTCCTACATTGATCAATCCAACTGTTCGATGCAATCCTAAATAGATATGATTTTGGATGGATTGGCTGCCATAATTGAGCTATGGAGGCAAAAGCCTTTATTAAAGTCTCTTGAACTAAGTCTTCCGCATCCCATGGTGATCCTGTTATGAAGTAGCAATACCGCCATAACTCCGGGCGATACGGGACAATCATTTCATCAAACAATTTTTTGACATCTCGAAGGGGATTACTTAGGTCATGAATTTCAATTTCTGAAGATAAAGTCATCGTTATTTAGCCTCCTAAAATTCGTTTTCATTAAATAAAACGAAAATTTTTATTAGAAAGATACGATAGAACTTATTTTATTTTCTAATCATACATTTTCACTTTACTCTATGAGATAAATCTCCCTCAATAATGAAATTTTTTTTCTCCCCGATCAACTCAACATTTGTTAGACTTGTATCATGGATAAAAGGAGGCGTCCATAACTTCTCTGTTGGGTAATCTTTGAAGATAGCTAATATAGTTTTTATGACAACCGCATGTGTAACGATTAGAATATTTCCTGAAGTATACATTTCTTGTAATCTATTCAGAAAATTATTCACCCTGTTTCTTAATTCATCAAAACTTTCCCCAGTTTCTGTTTTATATAAGTGGGGTGTATTCCAAAAGGAATAGTGTTCGTTGGGGAAATTTTTTTCAATAAAAGATACTGTTTGGCCTTCCCATTCACCCATATGGATCTCTCTCAAATCTTTATCAAGTAAAATAGATATATCTCTTTCACCTTTAATTAAATCAGCCGTTTTTTTAGTTCTATCGCTGGGACTCGAATAAATAGCAGTGAAATCAATATCCTTTAATCTTTCACCTAGAGATAATGCATTTCTTATTCCATTTTCAGTTAAATCGGAATCACTCCAACCTTGCATCCTTTTTTGTGTATTCCATACTGTTTCCCCATGTCTCGTAATATATAAATTAATCATTTCTTCCTCCAATTCTCTCATTGTAATTTATGGTTGAATTAATTTTGGAATGCTCACCCTCATAACAGACTATCTTTCCTAGTATTTGACCTTTGAATTTCATTTAACCCAGTTGAAATGAGATACAAGGAAGACAGAAATAGAATGTAAGCAAGGATGGGGAATAAGACAATCCATTGGGAAAGATACATATAACCTCTTGCTTGACCTATTAATCCAGACCATTCATGAGTAATAGAAAGAAATACAGGAGGGTTGAAATGCTGTGTCGTTCCTCCGAAGAATAGATTAAAAATCCCTAACTGGCCAATTAAATGTAAGACAAGAATGGCCTCATTCACTAGAATAATGAATAAATTGTCCTTTAAAGCAGGAAAAATATGTTTTACCATAAGATGCTTTTTTTGCGCACCAAAGGATTCAGAGGCAAGGATATACTGTTCTTTTTTAACCTCAATCGTCTTCAAGGAAATGACGTTATGGACACCCGAAACCCCAAGTATAATCATTAACATACTTTGAATCATAATTAGTCCCCACTCAGGTATGATCGGATTAATGTTAATCCCAATCATAATAAAATAAATAATGATAAAAGAGGGGATGCTTGAGAAAATGGGGATCGATGTTCGACTTGGTTTTTCAGCACCTTTTCGAAGCCCACTTATGATTCCAGTAAGTCCTCCTAGAATTACTCTAGACAATGCTATTAGAATTGTTCCTATTACTGTGTATTTCGCACCATGCAGCATCAAGGTCAATAGATCATAACCCCATTTATCCGTTCCGAAAATAAATTCTTTGGATGGTGGAAATGGGGGGGATGTCATTTGCTCTCCTTTCTCTGTTTGAATATAACCAATGCTTTTAGAGTAATCCTCCTCGTAGGGGGCTACTAATGGCCCTATAAATGATAAAAGAATGAAGCAAGCTAATAGGATGAACCCAGCCAAAAATTTTCGATTTTTCCTATACATATTTGATAACCCTTTCAACGATCCAAATTAGCAGCCTAAAAGAGAAATAAACGACGAGATAAAGAACGATTAAAGTTAAAAAACAAAGAATAACAAGATTGTATTGATAGCCGAATTGCACTTGATGCTGAAACAGCATAGTGGTTATCCCTTTAGTGTTGTAAAGATACTCGACTACAAAAAGATTACTTATCATTATGCTTGTAACCTTATGCAAATCCGCCTTAAAAAAGGGGAGCACATTGGATGTGATATGGTGAAAGTAGATCTGCGGTTTGCTTAAACCTTTTGCTATAGCTGTTTGGATATAATCTTCGGTTATCACTTCAAATGTTTTCTCATTCAATGATCTGATCAGGTAAACAAAAGGAATGACAACAAGGGTAAGTATTGGAAGGAAAATAGCCGGTTCACTTATGCTTAAAGATGCGACCTTTATTGTCTTAATACCTGTACATTTATAAATGAAGGTAACCAAAAGTTGAAGCATCAATATGAAAATAAAATCGGGAATCATCCCAAACAAACTCAGAAAACCATGAAGATATTTCACACTTACCTTCCACAAATAAATACCAAATAAAAACGATAGGATAATGACAATTGACCCTGCCGATGCTAAATAAAGGTAAGAAGATGTAAA
Organism: Bacillus sp. CGMCC 1.16607; assembly: GCF_042683745.1. NCBI lineage: Bacteria > Bacillati > Bacillota > Bacilli > Caryophanales > Bacillaceae > Bacillus > Bacillus sp. CGMCC 1.16607. Next base: position 434,812 of record NZ_JBHUJX010000018.1, on the reverse strand, counting down.
AAGTTTAACCATATCCGTAGGGAAAAACCGTATATCCCGACCTGAGTTATAATAAAAGGATTCTTTTGAAACTATACCAACTAAGAAATCCTTAATCAGCAATACAACCTTTTGCGGTTGAAATGTAATTGGTTGATCAAATGTAGTGAAAAAAACTAAGGGTATCGCTGCCAAAACGAACAAAAACAGAAGACTGAATAAGTACTGAGTCAATATCCTAATAGAATACATAAAACCTCCAATAGATTACGATTTTGAAGACATCACCTATTATGACCATTTCGTTGTTTTCTCCATATCATTCCCCGTTCTGTTTTATCCGAACTCCTATTTTCAACAAAATTGTTGGATTATTTAGAATTATGATACCATAAAAAGACTATGTAGTCTAAGTAAAGCATTTGCCTACTATTGAAATTATATGGACTATATATTCTACTTCTTCGTGAAATGAATACAAAATTTTCAAAAAGGCGTAATTTCTTATGAGCAAACTTCGTTATATAGGTTGAATACACTAAACGAATTATGCACATGCTCGTTCAATAAGGAGGCTATTATGCAAGATCAAGATGAACTTCAATGGATTAAAGAGGTGTTGGAGGGAGATAAACAATCCTATGCTAATATAATAGATCGATATAAAAATCAATTATATGCTACGATTCTTCGAATGACCAGTAATTCGCAGGATGCACAGGATTTGGTGCAGGAGGCTTTTATTAAGGTTTATTATCAGCTTGCCAAATATGATGGAAAAGGATCCTTTGCAGGGTGGCTGAAACGGGTTGCAATCAACCATTGTATAGATGAATTCCGAAAGAACCATCAGCTTCGAAAACAAGTCAATATAAATGAGTATATTATCGAAAATCCGAATCACCCTGAGATTATTTTATTGAAAAAGGAGGAGGAACGGCAGATAAAATCTTTAATTCATACTCTGCCTGAGGAAGAACGAATGATTATTCTATTACGTTTTGTAAATGAATTAAGTTACGAAGAAATTAGTGAGTTATTAGGCATTACTGTTTCCAATGTTGGAATTAAACTTTATCGTGCTAAGAAAAAAATGAGAGTGCTGATTAAAAATGAAGGGGGATACATTCATGAAGTGTTTGGAAATTGAAAAACTATCACAGTATGTAGATAAAATAGTATCCAAAGAAGAACATTCCAAGATCAATAATCATTTACTTAATTGTTTCAACTGTAGAGTTAAAGTAGAAAGTTTGATAGATGAGCAGCAATTTATTCAAGATAACCTAGGAAAGCCAACCTTACCTGATCATTTTGCAAGCATGGTAATAGACCAACTTCAGCCTTATTTTCCAAATGGAATTTCCAATAAAAAAAGGGCACTAAGAAAGAAAATACTATTACCAGCAGCTGGAGTTATCCTAGTTCTTAGTTTAAGTACGACCTTAAACCCAGCTTTATCTAATTGGGTCGATGGTATATTCTCAAGTAGTCAGGTAGATGAAGGTTTAAGAATTGCGAATGAAAAAGGTTTCACAACCAAACTAAATCAAGAGGTTACAGATAAGGGCATTACATTTAAGGTAGATGAAATGGTTGCGGATTCTTCGCGGTTAACATTTTCCTTTCAAATTCTAGATCATAAACAAAAAGTAAAAACAAACCATTTTGATACACGCAATGGTAAAAATAAGATCATATTAATGGATAAAAATGGGGGTGAAATAAAGGTCTACTCTACAAGCTGGTCCAATCAAAAAGATTATGGATTAATGGAGTTAAATTTAAGAGATACAAAGATTCCTAAAGATATGATAATTAAATTTGATTTGGGTGAACTAGATGGAAAAGAAGGGAACTGGCAACTTGAGGTTCCAGTAGACGTTAGTAAAAGTCTGCTTGCAATCAAAACAGTTTCTTTAAATAATGCTAGTGTAACTAAACATGGAATTATCTTAAATATGGAAGAGGTGCGCTTTGCTCCTTCCTCAAATGAGTTAATATATGAAACACAATTTACTGAAGAAGAACTTAAAGAATATACAGAGGAAATCAAGAATTTAGAAGATAAGTTTGGAAATAAGGATGCCATAAGGAGTTGGATTAACTTAGGAAATAATCTTCAATATCATATTGAAGATGAAGATGGAAAAACCATTTTATATAAAAATGCTTTCGTAAAAGAGAATGGTTTTCCATCTGATTTTGGTGTTCTTAAAGTTACAGGAAATGATGAGGTGGGTGGGGAAGTTGGACACAAATCACGTATTGATTCATTCGTTCCTCAAAAAAATAATCGTAAGCTCACCTTTGTTTTAGATGGAATACTAAGAACAGAGCCAACTGATTTTTCTTTAAAAATCAAACCGAAGGAAATAGCAAACAAACCAGTGTCCTTTGAGTATGAAGGTAACCACTTTACCATTAAACAAGCGGATCAAGAATCAAAGATATCCTTACAAAAATCATTGTTCCCGTTAAAAAAAGAAACAGCTCTTACCATTGAAATGGTCGGATCGAGAAAAGCCGATGCTTCGAGACTTGATCAATGGGTAATAACTGATAATAACGGAAAAAGCTATTCGACTTCAAGTGATTGGTTAATTACTGATCAAAAAGATGAGAATGGGCGTTATAAATCAACTATCACTCTTCAGACGAAAGAGATAAACGAACTTCCTAACGAGTTGAACTTAAATTTGATTTTGGTTACCCGTTCTTATCCATTGGATAAAGAATGGCGTTTGCCGTTATATTGAAAAAAGTGGATCCATCGATTCTAATAGTGAAATAAGTTGCCCCCAATAAAGGGGGCTATAGTGTTAGTGTTCATTTTCCAGAACTGAAAAGTTAAACTCTCAATTAACGGTACAACCCAATTTTTAGCTTTTTATCTCGTTTGGACTACACGTACCATCTTTAAATAAAAACGATAAAAATAAAACCCAGCTATTCCCCCCAACGTATATAATATGATTACGTCTGTTTGAAATATTCCAGAATCGATCACACCAGTATATGCAAACATAAATTCCAAACCCTCTAATATTAATGAGGTGGATGCAATAACGATTAATCCTCTTTTAAAATGTTTTATATCAAATATCAATTGGATATATACTCCAAGTGGGAAGGTTAAAAGAAAAGTCTTTAATAAATCTTTGATGGTTAAAAATATCCATGACGAATCAATAATTCTACTAATAAAATCCATTTTACTAAGGATATACTTAATATATAAAAATGGGGCGAGTTGAACATTATAATAGGATAGTCTCGGGGGAACATTAATGTGCCCAAAAATTTCTTGAACACTATAACAAAAATAGATCCAGAAACTAATTATAATAAGTCGGTTTTTCAAGTCTTTATCCTTGTTTTTAATGAAATCATATATTGAATAGATAACTATTATGGTTAACCCTACTTCAAACAAATTAATTGCATACACAAACATACCTCCCAGCCAACCAATGTTTTCCACAGTCTTATTGTTTCTTAGTGTTCTTTGAATGGCTAATTTCTATAAAAAGCAGTTTTCAAATCATTTAAACTAACTGGTCATTTTAAATAGGTTATAATATTTATTATGATATTTCAAGTTAATAGATTTATATTAAAGACATACTTTATAGAACAAGGTAGGATATCATTGTCATATGGAAGATCATCTTACTAACTGAAACAATACTAAACTTTAACAAAGCCAAATGATTAAGAAAATCTATAATTTATAACATCGTAATAAAAAGATTATTATTTGCAATAATAGAGACATTATGTGTAAAATTAAAATGACTATTCAGTTTTATCTGATTATTGCATTTATGGAGGGTTTATAATGGAGAATAATTTAGTTGAAATTAAACCAGTTACACAAGATAACATTAGGGCATGTGCAAAATTAGAAGTTTCAGAGGATCAAAAGCAGTTTGTTGCGAGAAATTTGGCAACTATTGCATGGGCTTATGTTGATCCTAAATTTACTCCATATGCCATTTGTGATGGGGATACTGTAGTAGGTCTGGCTGCGGTTGAATTCATTCCAGAAAATGAAGACTATGATCGACATTGGGTTCCTAGATTTATGATTGGTGAGCAATTTCAAGGCAAAGGCTACGGAAAGCAAGGAATGTTAAAAATTATTGAAATGATAACAAACCAACATTCAGATTGCTCGAGAGTACGTCTATCCGTTGTACCAGAGAATCAAGCAGCCATTAACTTTTATAAAAATATTGGATTTGTTGAAACGGAAGAAATGCTAGAAGATGAAAGAGTGATGGACTACTTTATTAAAAATCGAGTTGCGAATGTTTAATGAATTTTATTCACAATAAAAAGGTAGCCAACTAGTTAGGCTTTCGATAATGAAGTTTTAAAACGAAAAAGGAGTCTATAATTCTCGCAGACTCCTTTTTCATTTAATCTAAAAGATCTTCAAATTCGTTCATTAATTTTTCAAATACATCCATCGCATCTTGGATTGGTTTAGGTGAAGTCATATCTACACCAGCAATTTTTAATAGTTCAATAGGGGCGTCTGTACCGCCACTTTTTAAGAAGTTTAAATAGTCTTGAACTGCTGGATTACCCTCTTCCATAATTCTTTTGCCAATCGCAATAGCAGCCGCAAAGCCTGTCGCATACTGATAAACATAGAAAGAACGATAAAAATGAGGGATTCTTGCCCATTCAAAACGAATTTCCTCATCATGGATGATATCATTGCCATAGTATTCTTGATTTAGCTTGTAGTAAATATCACTAAAGTGAGTAGAGGTTAAAGGTTCCTCGTTTTGGACCTTTTCATGGATGACTTTCTCATATTCGGCAAACATCGTCTGTCTGAACATTTTTCCTTTGAAAAGTTCTAGGAAGTAATTAATTAAATTCTTCTTCATAGCCGGGTCATTTGTTTTATTCAACATATGGTACATGAGAAGAACTTCATTCACTGTTGAAGCAACTTCAGCCACAAAGATTACATATTGCGCATATAAATAAGGGTTCTCCCGATCACTGTAATAGCTATGAAGGGCGTGCCCCATCTCATGGGAAAGTGTAAAAAGACTATCTAAATCGTTTCGGTGATTGAGTAACACATATGGGTGAATACCGTACGTTCCCCATTGATAGGCACCACTCATTTTCCCTTCATTCGTAAAAACATCGATCCATCTATTGGTTCTGGCCTCTTTTAATATGGTGATATATTCTTCCCCGAGGATGGAAAGTCCATCTAACATCATATCGTAGGCCTCTTCATAAGGAATATCTTGATTCGCATTTGGTACAAGTGGTGCATAAATATCGTACATATGCAGTTCCTGAAGTTTTAACGCTTTTTTACGGATCGTAATGTACCTATGCATTAAATGTTGGTTTGCTTTGATTGTATCTACAAGGTTCGAATAAACTTGTACCTGCACATTATTCTCAAAAAGTGCTTGCTCTAGCGAAGATTGATAGTTTCTAACTTGACTGTAGAATAGATCCTTTTTTACATTTCCTAAGTACGTGCTTGAAATGGTATTAATTAAAGACCCGTAAGATTTATACGTGTTAAAGAACGCACTCTTTCGAACTTCTCTGTTTTCACTTGCTACTAACTTTCCAAACGTAGAGCTCGTCAAGGTCAGGGTGTTACCATTTTCATCAATAACAGGTTCAAAAGTAATATCTGCATTATCTAACATCGTGAATGTGTGATCGGCAGAATATAAAAGATTTGTTTGGGAAAGTAATATTTCTTGTTCTTTTGATAATTGGTGAGGTTTAGCCCGCAGGATGTTGTCTAGGAACTTTTTAAAAAATAGTAATTCTGCTTTCAAATAATAAGATTCAAGAGTTTCTGAATCCAATTCAAGTAATTCAGGTATAAAGAAGGAGATGGCTTTTGAGTATTTAACCTCAAGTGGTTGTAATCGTTGAAGCAATTCCTGTCTCTGTGTGTCTTTTGTATTTTCATCATGCAAAAACTTTGCATAAACAAGTAGACGTTCTTGGATAAGGTTAATTTCTGTCATCAGCTGGAGGTACCCTAAAAGAAAATCAGGTCCTTTTGCTATGGTTCCTTCAAACTTACTGATCTGATCAATTTTTTCACTTGTAATTTGATAATCATCTTCCCATTCTTCAATAGAAGGGTATATGTCTCCTAAATTCCATTGGTATTGCTCGTCGATTTGATTTCGAAGCAAGACTTTCATTTCTTCATCTCCCTTTTAAATTAGTCAAGAACATATGAAACTAACTGGTTAGTTTATATTCAATGCTATAACCTAATTACAAGTTCATTTCTAATATAATGTGATGGTATTAGTTTAATAAAAACGGAGCAGGAGATGTTTTCCCTGACTCCGTTTTTCTCTATTGTGTAACCTTAATATCAGTTTGACAATAAAGTTCACTGAAATGGATTGGATTTAAATTTTCACCAGTAATTCTTCGGATTTTTTCATTCCAGTTATAAAGTGCACCTGGTTTAAAGTATTGATTCATGAGCATATCACCAGTTGCTTTTGTAAAAAACTCCGGTGAAATGGAATTCTCAATAAATCGAAGCAATTGAGCAGCCATTAATTCACCAAGTAAGTAGTTTTGGTAATAGACTGGTGCAAGCGTAAAATGAATTTTAGCTGCCCAGTCTGGTTGGTCGGTGGAATCTGGAGGATTGACTAATTGAACTTCACTGACCGTTTTCCACCATAAGGAATTTAAATCTTGATCCGGATTCTCATATAATTCCTTTTCAAAAAAGACAAAGGTAATCATCCATCTAGCAGCGACCAACATTGACAGCTGTTGCAATTGTTCTAGTTCCGGTGAAAGCTCTTGGAGCATTGCATCATCCATATTTAGAAATTGACGTAACCAGCGAGGATCTTTCCCCATTTTCCCAAACATCATAGCAATGGCTTCGGTTGTTAAGGTATGACTACAGTTACGCAAGATAAATGGAAGTTCCGAATCAGCATATTTAAAATAAGCCGCATGACCGAACTCATGTAAATTAGTTTCCATCCAATAGGAAACTTCCTCAAGGTTACATAAAACCCTGACGTCACCTTCGCGATCAATGTCCATACAAAATGCAGTAGGATTTTTCTTCTCACGTGGGAATAAATCACTTTTTTCATATAAATCCGCTACTTCAATTCCCATAGCCTGAAATGTATCAGTTGTCATTTGTAATAAATCTTTACCTCTAAAGAACGGATCTAAATTTGCTTTGTCTGAAGATGGGGCTTTTTGAAAAAATGGATCAACATAGTGCCATGGGCGAATGTCAGTAAGGTCGATTTCAAACTTTGAGGCTAATCGTTCATCTAACTCTTTTTTCATCGAACGATAAGCACGATCGGATTGATTAATTAAATCCGTAAAGATGGAAAATACCTCTTTTTGGTCCAATTCCTGTAGGGCGAAACTCATTTGGTAATAATTCTCGTAACCAAGTAATCTTGCAGCCTCATTCCGTTTTTTAATAAGCTCTAATAGATCTTTTTCGACGACCTTTCCAACTTCTTTACTTGCATACCAAACTTGTTTTCGAAGCTCTTGATCATTGCTGTTAATTAAAATATCTCTAATATCGTTCGCTGAATATCTTTTACCATCCACTTCAGGGGTAAACGTATTAAACAAAAGATTTAAGTCAGATGACCGCTTAGACAAGTCGGCAATCATTTCTTCGGGTAACTGATTATCTTTCATGATATTAAGAAAAAGGAATAGTTGACGCTTTTCCAGTTCAGTTAAGCCCTCTTCTTCTAAATATCGCTTTGTTTTTTCAAAAGTATCCTTTTGAGAAAAGAATAAATTCAATTTTGTATCAGCTTCACTAAGCTTATCTGCCCAATCTGCATCACCTGTAGTTTGGGCCATCCAACTTGCTTCTGTAACATCACGCATTAATACTTGCATTTGATTATTTAACTCTTGTAAAAAGGTTTGTACTGACATACCCATAATTTTTTCCTCCTTTACAAACGATAATTTATGACTTCATTGGAAGAGTTGATTACTTTTGACTTACTCTAACCTCTTGAAAAAACTGTATAATTTCTTGACATATTTCCTGCGATTGATTTAGCACCATTAGATGCCTAGATTCTGGAATGATGCTAGTTTTAACAAAAGTGTATTTATTGGCTTCTTCAATATTCCTTAACTTAATTGAAAGATGATCTTCCATTTCAGCGGGAAGAAATAGAATCGGACAAGTAATATTTTGATAGAGTTCTTTGTAATGTAAACGACAAACCATATCCATAATCTGGACGTTTATAGCAATTGGAATTTGATAAGATAAGCGGTTGTCTTCGTCTTGATAAATAGATACAAACTTAAACCATTCTTCGAAATAATTCTCCCAAAGGGATTCAGGAAATACACTTTCAACATATTCTAATAATTCTTTTTTGGAAGAGAAGCTTTTAATTTGTCTATTTTTGAATTCTTCTAAAACTTCTTCTTTCGTTTTATTTCTTTCTCCCTCGGGACCGATGTAATCAATCATGCCAGAGTCAATATTCGTAAGAGAAATGATATGTTCTGGATAAATAGCTGCAAAGGCAGTCGCAATATCGCCTCCTAATGAATTCCCTACCAAATGAGCTTTTTGGATTTCTAAATTTTCCATAACATCTTTGATATCTCTACATTGAGACTCAATGTCATAACCACTAACAGCTTTATCCGATTCACCATGGCCTCTTAAATCCATTGAAATGACATGGTACTCCTTTTCGAACAATGGGAGTGCCTTCTCCCATATTTTCGATGTGCTTCCTTGTGGGTGTAAAAAAAGGATAGCTTCTCCCGATGTATTACCACCCTCATAAACTTGTATTTTTATTTTATTTGCATCGATTTTCCTGCTAATCATAAATACCACCTCTAATTGATTAATGATTCCTTTTTCTTTATAGCATAAATAAACTAGTTGGTCACCTTATTATTTAAGAATAATGCATGCTTTAAAATCAACTAAACAAAAAAAATAGAAAAATTTATTGTAATTTATATTTTGCTCCTTTAAAATTAAACTGACCATACAGTTTTTTAAACAAACTGTCTTCGGTTAGATAAGGTGGGTGATATTGAAAATTTATATTTTTTTGTAATGATGATTCTGAAAATTTGAATTACAAGAAAACTAGAAACAATATTCCGAACAGGGGGGTTTATGATGAAAAAAAGATTACATGTTTTCCTGACAGTTCTTTTTGCTTTCATGTTAGTATTATCGGGCTGTACAACGACTACTAATCAATCGAAAGATAAAAAAGACAATAATGATTCAGGAGAAGAAGCGTCAGGAAAGAAAGTTCTTCGCACAAATAACCATTCAGAGCCAGGGGCTTTGCATCCAGGATTGGCCGAAGGTACACATGATTCTTGGATCGTCGATCATGTATTTGAAGGCTTAACAACAAAAGCTCCAGATGGAACAATTGTGCCAGGGATGGCTGAAAGTTGGGAGCCAAGTGAAGATGGTTTAACATGGACATTCCATTTAAAGGAAGGAATGACGTGGTCTAATGGTGAGCCATTAACAGCTCAAGATTTTGAATATGCTTGGAAATTTGCTTTAGATCCAAACACAGCTTCTACATATGCTTACCAATTTTATTATTTAGCAGGTGCACAGGATTACAATAATATTGGAGCAGATGTTTTAGCTAAATACAACGAAGAAGTTGCTAAAGCTGAAGCGGAAGGTAAAGAACCTCCAGCAAAGCCAGTGATTTCTGAAGATCAATTAGGACCAGCAAGAGATAAAGTTGGAGTAAAGGCTTTAGACGATAAGACTCTTGAAGTAAAATTGTTACAAGCTACTCCTTATTTCTTAGACTTAACTTCTTTCCGCACGTACTTCCCAATTAATAAGAAGCTGGCAGAAAGTAACCCAGATTGGTACAAAGAAGCGTCAACTTTTGTTTCCAATGGTCCATTTAAATTAACGGAGTGGAAACATAAAGAAACGATCACTCTTTCAAAAAATGAAAAGTACTATGATGCAGCTAGCATAAAACTAGACGAGGTACTTTTATACATTCTTGAAGACCAAAATACAGCATGGCAAATGTATGAAACTGGAGATATCGATTTATTAGATGATCTACCAGCAGAAGTAACTGGAAAGCTACTTGCTGAACAACGTGCTGATTTCCATAACGCGGCTGAACTGTCTACTTACTATTATAATTTAAACTCAGATGTTAAACCTTTTAATAATCCAAAGGTGCGTAAAGCATTTTCGATGGCAATCGACCGCAAAACAATTACTGAACACGTTTCTCAAGGTGGGCAAATGCCTGCTTACGGTGTCATTCCTCCAGGTATGCCAGATGTAACAGGTGACTTTAGAGAAAATGCAGGTGCACTATTCGAAGAGAATGTTGAAGAAGCGAAGAAGCTACTTGCTGAAGGGCTAGCGGAGGAAGGATTGAAGAAACTTCCAGAAGTAACCTTACTTTATAATACAAGTGAAGTTCACAAGGTAATCGCTGAGGCGATTCAAGAAATGTGGCGCAAAAATTTAGGTGTTGATAACCTAAAGTTAGAAAACGTAGAATTCCAGGTTAAACTAGACCGTGAAAAATCAGGTGACTTTATGATTAGTCGTGCTGGTTGGGTAGGAGACTATGTTGATCCAATGACATACTTAGACCTTTGGTTAACGGATGGACCATATAATGATGTTAACTACAGCAACCGTGAATATGATGCGCTTGTAAACAAAGCAAAAACAGTAATGGATCCAGAAATTCGTATGGATGCCATGCATAAAGCCGAAGAAATTCTAATGAATGATATGCCAATTGTGCCAATTTACTATTATACTCGACCGCATGTTTATAAAGAAAATGTAACAGGAATTTTCTCATTAATTAATCGTCAGCCATCATTTAAATACGCTGACATCCAAAATTAAAGTTTTTTGGTCTGGGTATGCGCTAACCTGCGCATACCCGATCTTTTAAAGTGAAGAGATACTTGTGTAGACTCTTCATATTTTGTTTATAAAAGGGGGGTCTCATCATGATTAGCTTTATCGTAAAACGCTTTCTGTGGGCGTTGGTCACTATATGGGCGATTATAAGCATTACTTTTATCGTTATGCATTCTGTTCCAGGCGATCCATTTGCAAGAGAAGGGACCATGCCTGAATCAGTCTATCAAAATCTTAGATCTTTTTATAATTTAGATGAACCTAGAATTGTTCAATATGGGCTATACCTAAAACAAATTGCTCAATTTGATTTTGGCCCATCACTAAAGTCACAAACGTTAACCGTTAATGACTATATTGAAAAGGGATTTCCTGTTTCCCTGCAACTTGGTTTACAAGCCCTGCTTGTGGCCGTGATATTTGGAGTTATTCTAGGTGTGATTGCTGCGTTTAACCGAAATAAGTGGCCGGATTACCTTGCTATGGTTCTAGCAATTATCGGAATCTCTGTACCTAGCTTTATCTTAGCCTATGTCCTTATTAATTATTTGGCTGTTGAATGGCGACTACTTCCAGTAGCAACATGGCAATCAATGAAACACACGATCCTTCCAACTATTTCATTAGCGATGCTGCCGATGGCTTATATTGCACGTCTTATGAGATCTAGTATGCTGGAAGTATTAAATCAAGATTATATGGTAACCGCAAAATCGAAAGGATTAAATAGAGGTTTTATTTTATTAAAATATGGTTTAAGAAATGCTATTTTACCAGTTGTTACGGTACTCGGGATCATTGCGGCGAATCTAGTGACAGGTAGTTTTATTGTTGAAAGTATTTTTGGTGTACCTGGAATCGGTGAAATGTTTGTTAAAGGAATCTTCAATCGAGATTACCCAGTTATTTTAGGTTCGACTATTTTTTATAGTATGATTTTAATTTTCCTTATCCTTATTGTGGATATTGCGTACACTTGGATTGACCCTAGAATTAAACTTACGGGGGAGAGTAAATAATGGCAAAAGAATTACATTTTACAGATGATTTGTTTACTCCTGCAGCCGATAATTTTAAAGAATCGGAAAAAATCGCTAAACCAAGTATCTCGTACTGGAGAGACACTTGGAGGCGCTTAAAAGAAAATAAATTAGCGATGTTTGGGCTTATCGTTATTGTCCTATTAGTGATTATGGCTATTGTTGGCCCTTATTTAAGCGGTTACACGTATTATGAACAAGATTTTAGTAGAAAGAATTTAAGGCCAAACGCGGAGCATTGGTTCGGTACGGATTCATCTGGCCGTGATCTTTTTACACGCGCGTGGTATGGAGCGAGAATTTCTTTATTTATTGGTTTAATGGCGGCTGCCATTGATTTTGTTATTGGTGTTATTTACGGCGGTGTTTCAGCTATTCGAGGTGGAAAAGTGGATAACTTTATGATGCGCTTTGCTGAAGTTTTATATGCTATCCCTTATCTATTAATGGTTATTTTAATGATGATTGTTTTAGAGAGAGGAATTTGGCCAATCATTATCGCGATGACGATAACCGGGTGGATTCCAATGGCCCGCCTTATTCGAGGACAAGTTTTACAATTAAAAGAGCTTGACTATGTTCATGCGGCTAACGCCATGGGAGCACCAACAAGTTGGAAGCTTCGCAAACACATGGTACCTAATACTATGGGACCTATACTGGTGAACCTTACATTAACTGTACCGACCGCCATCTTTGCCGAAGCAACTTTAAGTTTTCTAGGGTTGGGTATTCCAGCTCCGCAAGCTAGCTGGGGAACAATGGCTAGTGATGCTGTAGGTAGTATATTAGTAGGGAATTTCTATCAATTAGCCATTCCAGCTCTATTAATCTCGCTCACAATGTTAGCCTTTAATGTACTTGGTGATGGATTAAGAGATGCGCTTGATCCTAAATTGAGAAAATAAAAATAGGTGTGAGGTGAGAAAAATGAAGGAAAATTTATTACAAGTAGAAAATTTGCATGTCAGCTTTAATACTTATGGCGGAGAGGTAAAAGCAGTTAGGGGTATTAACTTTACTGTTAATAAAGGAGAAGCTGTTGCTATTGTAGGAGAGTCAGGATGTGGAAAGAGTGTTACGGCTAAAAGCATTATGAAGCTACTTCCTACCCCGCCAACAGAATATAAATCCGGTAAAATTATCTTCAATGGTCAGAATCTCTTAGAGGCAAAAGAATCGGAGATGAAACAGATTCGGGGAAATAAAATCAGTATGATTTTCCAGGATCCGATGTCATCCCTTAATCCAACTAGTAGAATTGGTGATCAATTAACAGAGGGATTAATCAAGCATAAAAAGCTATCACGAAATGTGGCCAAGCAGCATGCTATTCAATTATTGGAAAGAGTAGGTATTCCTCAAGCAGGGAGCCGCCTGAAACATTACCCGCACGAATTTTCTGGTGGAATGAGACAAAGGGTAATGATTGCAATGGCTTTAGCTTGTGATCCGGAGTTAATAATTGCGGATGAACCGACAACTGCCCTGGACGTGACGATACAAGCTCAAATTTTAAATTTAATGAAGCGGCTTCAAAAAGAAACTGAAACTTCAATTATCTTAATCACACATGACTTAGGAGTGGTGGCAGAAGTCTGCGATAAAGTTATCGTCATGTACGCAGGGGAAGTAGTTGAAACGGGAACGGTCGAAGAAATTTTCCGCAATCCAACACACCCATATACAAAAGGCTTAATGAAATCTATTCCCCGTCTAGATATGGATAGAGGGGAAAGATTATATTCTATCGTGGGCAGTCCGCCTGACTTACTGGATCCACCTAAAGGTTGTTCCTTTTTTCCAAGATGTGAACATGCCATGAAAATCTGTAGAGACCATCATCCTGTATTAGAGAGTGTTCATGGCTCACAACAATCAGCATGCTGGCTCCACCATCCTAAGGCACAAGCTGCAGCAGCTCAGGCGAAGGAGGTTAAGCAATGAACGTAAAAACGAAGCAAACAGGGGAACCACTTTTACAAATAAGAAATTTAAAAAAATACTATAAAGTTGGTGGCAAGCAGCTTAAAGCTGTAAATGATGTTAGCCTCGACATTTATCCAGGGGAAACCATTGGTCTTGTTGGAGAGAGTGGCTGTGGGAAGTCAACTGCTGGAAAAACGATTATTCGTTTACACGAGCCAACCTCAGGTGAGGTAGTATTTGATGGAGAAAATGTTTTTAAGTTAAAAGGGCGTTCCCTTAATAAATTGAAGAAAGATATGCAAATTATTTTTCAGGACCCATATTCGTCTTTAAATCCTAGAATGACCGTTGAAGATTTGATTGGGGAACCTCTCGATCTACACAAAATAGCTAAAGGCAAAGAACGTCGAGAGCGAATCATCGAACTGCTTGAATTAGTTGGTCTTAAGGCAGAACACATTAACCGTTTTCCACATGAATTTAGTGGTGGTCAGCGTCAAAGAATCGGCATTGCTCGCGCTTTAGCTTTGAATCCTAAATTTATCGTTTGTGACGAGCCCATTTCCGCCCTAGATGTATCGATTCAAGCACAGGTTGTAAACTTGTTGAAAGATCTTCAGGACAAGATGAATTTAACCTATCTCTTTATAGCCCATGACTTGTCCATGGTGAAATACATATCCGATCGTATTTTGGTTATGTACCTAGGCAATATGGTTGAGTTAACGGATAGCGATTCCTTATATAAAGAACCATTACATCCTTATACAAGAGCACTTTTGTCCGCGGTTCCTATTCCGGACCCATTTGTAGAACGAGAACGAATTGTCTTGGAAGGGGAAGTCCCGAGTCCGATTGATCCCCCAAGTGGATGCGTATTCCGTACCAGATGCCAATATGCAACTGACATTTGTGCCTCAAGTGTTCCAGAATGGCGAGAAGTTAAAAAAGGTCATTTTACGGCTTGTCATTTATATAATGAAGGAATTTAACGTGCTGTCTGATTAATTCTTTAAATAAAGCAAGTGGGGATAAACTAATCGTTTTTCTCCACTTGCTTTATTTATATATTTCCAGCTGTAAGGTCATCTATCATACCTAATAATTCTTTTGTCCATATAATTTAAGCACTTTCTATTCTTTATATCCATATATCGATGAGCATCAAAATGATTACATGTTAATTTAAGAATGTAATTATTTTTAATAGGAGGTAATCATTTATGAATGCTATTGAAATGTTCTTGTTAGACTTTAAAGAGTGTAGAAGAAGATTTCTTATCGTTGCTAATTCTTTTCAGGATGAATTATTAACTTGGAAGCCAGATAAAAATGCTTTATCAGTAGGAGAAACTATTCGCCATGTACTGCTACATGATTTATCTTGGCTAAAGATATTGATAGATAATAGACTACCTACTGATGAGGAGCGAGGTCACTTATGGGCTGAACCCTATACAAATCTTCAAGATGAAATAGAAAGATCGAATATATATACTACAACCAATTTTTGGATTACATACTATCTCTTACTCCCGATGTTCTAGACACTACCTACATTGAATGGCCGCATAAACCAATAAATAGGACTTTAGGAGACGCATTAGAAAGAAAATCTTATCATGATGCTGTTCATACCGGTCAGTTATTACAATATTTGAGAATGTTGCGTTTAGAAGTACCCTTAATTTGGGATTAATAAGTATCAAGGGGGAAGTATGAGTAAATCCACTTCCTCCTTTGTTATTTTCTTGTATGAAATATACTTATTTTTTTCAAGAGTTGCTTATCTAAAAAGATCAATTTCTTATAAACCCATTCATAATCCTCAATTTCAATAAATAGATTGAGTAATAAAATCATCTCATTTTTGTATAACTAATTATTGAAGGAGCGGTATTGTTCCATGGAGTTATTGGAATCGATATTTAGATTTTTTGGTTTTATTACAAATCTTCTCTTTTCTTCTATTTGGCGTAAAAATAAGAAAAAGTAAATGTTACTTTTCAACAACGAAATATAATACAAATTGAATTGCTTTCTATCCTTCGGCAACTCTTGAAAGTGTTGAATCCATCCCTTAAACACAGTGTCACGTCCTCTTGCAAAAGTCTGTTTTTAGTTGTTCTCTCTTCCCAATCTTGGGGAGATCCAAACGAAATGTAATGTTTGACATTTGTTGAGTGTCAGTTAAAATATAAACTGACTGTTCAGTTATATAATTTGGTGTATAAGTTAATTGTTACTCTTTTTAGGAGGGCGAGAAGATATGATTATAAAGTGGATAAAAGTTGAAGTACCGATAGATAAAAAAATACCGTTTTCGCAAGCGCAAGAATTTTGGAATGAATTAAAAAGTATGGAAGGATTTTTAGGGCAAGCTGGAGGATGGAATCAGAATAAGGAAACTGAAGCTTGTATCGTTGCTTTTTGGAAGGATTACAATTCTTATAAAGTATTTATGAACGATTATCATGACGATATTTATGAAAGAAGTAAGCAGAGAGGCACTTTTGATCGTATTACTACATCCGTTTATCAAAGTATGTTTATGATTAATGATAATAATCCAACCAAAATTTTAAGCCAAGCACAAATACTCCGAGTTGCTGAATGTATTGTTCATCGGGAAAAACAAGAGCATTTTACTAGTATGCAAGAGCAAGTCTGGAACCCAGAAATGTCAACTAGTACAGGATTTTTAAGTGGAGTATTTTGTAAAGCAGAAAAAGCAGATACTGAGTATTTTGTTTCTTCCTTTTGGGAAAGTAAGGAGTTTCACGAACAATACATAGTAAATAAATTAGCATTATTACGCGAAAAGTCGCAAGTTAGTGAGGATTTGATAGATATTCATGGAACCATCGTAGATTTAAATGAGGCTTGGTTAGTAGTAAATCCTAACCAATGAAACAGAATTATAAGCATATATCTAAAATTATTGGAGGTTATTAAATGTACCAAATTAAGAGGCTAAAGGATTGTACCTTTACCGAACTAACTACTGCTTGGAATGAGGCATTTTCCAATTACTCTATTAATTTTGAAATGAATGCTGATCAAATCGGTTTTATGGTTGGGAAAAGAGAATTGTCCCCAAAGTGTTCAACAATCATTTTTAATCATACTAGGCCAATCGGATTTATCTTAACAAGCATAAAAACGATAAATGGAATTAAAACCGCATGGAACGGTGGTACAGGTGTTTCTCCACAGTATCAAGGACAAGGAATAGGGAAAATTCTCATGGATGAACTAATTGAAGTTTATCAAATAGAAGGGGTAAAGCATGCAACATTAGAGGTGTTAAAGAATAATGCTGGAGCAATTGCCCTGTATGAAAGATATGGTTATAAAAAAACAAAGTCTTTATCCGTATTAAAGTTAAATGAGAAGAACGAATTGGATTCCATAAATGTTAACGATAATAGGTTTACAATATATAAAGGACTAGCTTCTGATGTTACTAATCTATCATTTTATAATTATCAGGTAGCCTGGCAGTCAAAGGCTGAAAATATTCCAAATGGTAGAGCTGCTATTGTTAAAGATGAAAATGGCATAATTAGTGGTTACGCATTATATACTGAAAACACTCTAATGAACGGGGATCAAAGGATTGTACTACATCAATTTGAGATTAACCCGAGTATTGATGAGAAAAGAGTAATCTTGGAGCAATTGGTTTCAGCAATTTATCGCCCATTCTCAAACTGTTCAGTATTAATCGAAACGGGTGATTTCACATCTTCGACAGAAGAAGTTATACCATTTCTAAAGGATATTGGTTTTTCGATTATTGCTGAACGATACATGATGGATGTTACATTTGTATAATCTTTAAAGCTGCAGACTAGCAGATAACCTTATGGAATATTTATCTGAGGTGGTAGTTCATGAGAAAACTATTTTTTATTTTTCTTATTCTAATTTTTTTAATAGTAGGATGCAAAGGTAAAGATAAATCTCCTGTTTTATACTTTGGTGAGGGAAAGGATTGGTATGGGTTATTTACGTATGTCGATGAAAAGGAAACATCCTTTGAGACATTATTCCTTCAATCGAATACTGGAGATAATGAAAAAGAAATTGAATTTAAGCTACAAGGGATTAAATCAAGTTTAGAAAGTAGCTCGCCACAAAAAATAAATGAAACGGGTAGTTATCAAACGGTAGTAATGATTCATGATGGAATCATTGTTAGTGACTTTCCAAATGAGTTAACTTTAACGGTTATGTATGGGGGAAAAAGGGAAGAGATAACTTTGAAGAAGCAAAATTAAAATATAAACATCTATAAAAAATGGAGCACCTTGTATTGAAAATGATAAACAATCTCAAAATCTGCACACTAATAGAAGTTGGAATTTGAAGGGAAATAAGGTTACTTTTAAAATGGCTCTGTTACACTTTAATGTTGATTTTATGGTAAATTAGAAGGAGGTTCCAAATGTTGGAATTTCCCTCCTGCGCATTTAACCCAAACTTTTATTTGTCTCTATACTTTTCAACTTCTTCTTCTGTGTTTTTATCCGAAAAATGAATATCATTTTTTTTTAATTGTATTCTTATTAAAAGTTCAAGTTTTTCGTTGATGCTTGATACAGTCCATATAACAAAACCTATAATTATGATATTTATTACAACAAGTACAATTCCGAAAAACTCCAAAAAAATCACTCCTTTGATATTTATACAGAGAATTTTGACAGGCGGAAACTATCATAAACCCTCTAATAACGTGTTTTCCATCATTTGATTTAATTCAATAATGCTCTAATCCTTTTTCTTTTACATATATTTTATATGCTCTCCAAGCATCTGTAACAAGTACATTGTGTAGCTAGACAGGCTTACTGCACACCTGCGAAAAGCAAGCGTCTGGAGTGGTTGTGCTAATAGTTGCCAATTGGCCGCATTGTTTTGCTGCTAAGTGCCATCTGCTCCAATTAACAGTACAAATATAGAACATGTCCTTTATTAACAAAGCTTCTTAAAAAAACCTACTGATTTTTTCATCAGTAGGGATTTTTCAAACATTAACGTTTATTACTTTTCGGATCTAATGCATCACGCAAACCATCGCCGATGAAATTAATACAGAGTACCGTTAAGAGAATGGCAAGACCAGGTGGAATCCAAGCAGCTGGACTGTTCCGTAAAATACGTAAACTTTGTGCTTCAGATATCATATTCCCCCATGATGGAGTAGGTTGTGGAATACCAAATCCTATGAAACTTAAAGCGGATTCTACTATTATGTAGCTTGCCATCATTAAGGAAGCATTTACAACGATAGGACCAATTGCGTTCGGAATAAAATGCTTGAAAATAATTCGGAAATCACTTGCTCCAATTGCTTTGGCCCCTAGTACAAATTCCTGCTCTCGGAGAGATAAATATGTCCCCCTAATGATTCTCGTTAAATTAGGCCATGAAGTTAAAGCAATAATCGTTACAAATATCCCAACAGTTACCCTCTCTAATATAGCAACTACTGTTAATGCGATTACTAAGAAAGGCAACATGAGCATAACATCCGTTACACGCATGATAATGGCATCTATTTTGCCGCCATAATAACCAGCAATTGACCCAACAGTCACACCTATAACTAATGTAAATAACATGGCGCTAAAACCTACAATTAGTGAGATCCTTCCTCCGTATAAAAGCCTAGCAAAGTTGTCTCGCCCAGAACTGTCATTGCCTAATAGATGCTCTTCACTAGGAGGATGTTCGATTAACATTAAATTCGATTTAGTCGGATTTTGGTCGGTTAAGAAAGGCGCAAATGTAACAGCTAAAATAATTAATAATAATACGATTACTCCAGCTACGGCCAATTTATTTTTCATAAATCTTTTTAGAGCAATTTGAAAAGGGGTATTACTTTTGTCGGGTTTCTTTATAGGATGGATTTGTGGATCTATTTCTAATGTTTGCTGTTGATTAACTTGCACGTCTTTCACCTCACTCGTATCGGATTCTAGGATCTACGACACTGTAAAATATATCTGCTAATAAGTTTCCAAGTAAAATAAAGAAGCCCAGCATTAGATTAATAGCCATAATGACTGGATAGTCGCGATTCGTGATAGAACTAATAAATAACGTACCAAGTCCCGGATATTGATATACACCTTCAGTAATAATAGCTCCACTTAATAATGTTCCAATTTCAAAGCCTAGCAATGTGACAATGGGAATCATCGCATTACGTAGAGTTTGTTTGTATAATACATTCCTTTCGGTCATGCCTTTTGCTCTTGCTGTTCGTATATAGTCACTAGCTAAGACATCTAACACCTCTGACCTCATAAATCGCATATAGGTTGCTGTACCCGCTAAGCCAAGTGTCAATCCCGGCAAAACTAAATGCTGAAGTTTATCGACAAAAAGTTCAAACCCTTCTAACCCTGGTGTGGAAATGGAACCTTGAGAAGGGAACCAACCAAGCTCGATAGAAAATACATAAATGGCCACTAAACCGAAAAAGAAGCTTGGAACAGCTAATCCGAAAAAGCCGAACGCAGTCGCACCGTAATCGAGAATAGAATATGGTTTTCTAGCCGAGTATATACCTATAGGGATAGAGACAATGATGGTAATAAATAGAGTAAATATCCCTAGGTAAAAAGTATTGCCAATTCGCTCTCCAATTAAATCGGTTACACTTCGTCCCTTAGAAACATAAGACTCCCCAAAATCCCCTTTTACCACGTCCTTTAACCAATGAAAATATTGAACAGGAATTGGATCATTTAATCCAAGTGCCTCTCTTTGTTTTTCATAAATTTCTCGATCGATATTTGGATCAAGTTTACCTGAAAAAGGATCACCTGGTGCTGCTTGAATAAGTCCAAATACAATCATGGTAAGGGCTATGAGCATAGGGATAAAAATGAGGATTCTCCTTATGAAATATTTGTACATTGTTGCACCCTCCATTCTAATAAAGCAAAAAAACCTTGGTCAGCGCCAACACTAGGGGGTATGTGGTGGCGCTGGGATTTAAACTGTTTGAAAAAAGAAAAGAGCATCTGGCGTCATACCGAACGCTCTCTTCTTGGATTCTAATGTTAATTTCTACTCAGTGACATTCCATAAATGCGGATTGTTTACAAATGTATAAGGTAATACTTCAATCCCTTGTAGACGTTTATTATGTGCCCATAGACTGCTTGCAGCGTATAGAATCAATGCAGGAAGATCATCACCATACATGACTTGCCATTCGCTATATTTTTGTTTGCGGAAGTCTTGTTCAAACGCATTTGGTGGAGATGCAGCCTCTACTAACAACTTATCCGCTTCTGGATTGTTCCAGCGTGAATAGTTATAAGAAGCCTTTGAAGACCATAATCCACTTGGATCTGGATCTGTACTGTCTAAACTCCAGCCTGCTAAATATAAATCCCAATCTTGAGCATTCAATTCAAGATCTTCGTAAAATGCAGCCGCTTCCTTCGGTTGACGAAGGTCAATATTGATGCCTACTTTTTCAAGGAATTCTTCAATAATTGGTGCAGAACGCTCACGGATTTGATTTCCTGTTGGGTAGTTTAGATGTAATACCCATTTTGCCCCTTCCGGATCTTCACGGAATCCATCTCCGTCTTTATCTACATAACCAGCTTCATCAAGAAGCTTCTTTGCTTGCTCTGGATCAAACTTATATTGATTTGGACTCTCTGCATCATATGCCCAGAATTGTGTTGCCATTGGTGAGTTTTGAACAATTCCACGGCCATAAAGTAAACCATTTATGATTCCTTGGCGATCTACTGCATAGGCTATGGCTTGACGCACCTTTTTGTCAGCCAATTTCTTATTAACCGTCCATTTCGTTGGGTCAAGAGATTGATCATCTTTTGCACGATGGTTTACCATCATACCCATGATTTGATAACCAAAATCAGGTTGTTCAATGATCTTCACGTGATCGAGCGCTGCGACCGTTTCATAGTCAGCTGCTTGGAATCCATTAGGGTCGGATACAAAATCAATTTCTCCATTTTCTAACAAACCTAAAATAACCGCTTGATCTACAATTTTCCATACTACACTATCAAGGAATGGCTCGCCCTTCCAATAATCGGCATTCTTTTCAAGAATATATTGTTCACCTTCAACCATCTTCGCTAATTTGAAAGGACCAGTACCAATGACTTCTCCTGGGTTACGTGACGGTCCAGCGGAAGGCATATCTTTAATTGGAATATCTTTAAAAATGTGCTCAGGCATTAAATAAGAGAATGCTGCGTCAGCTAATGCTAACACATTCGGCTCTGCATATTTAAACGTAACAGTATGCTCATCTACAGCAACAACACCTTGGAAATCTTTCGTTTTTCCTTCAGAAAACTCTTTATAACCAAGTAATCTTTCTGCGAAACTGGTACGAACGCCCCCCGCTTCAATATAACCAGGGCTAGCAATTGTTTTGTAGGTAAATACAACGTCATTGGCAGTAAATGGCTTCCCATCATGCCATTTTGCCCCTTCTTCTAACTTAAAGGTTACTTCTGTTTGGTCATCATTAAATGTCCACTCTTTTGCTAAGTTTGGGATAAATCCAAGATTTTTATCTTGAGATAATAATCCTTCGTGGGTAAAAGCTAAAATATTATTTTCATAGGAATCAGAGTAAAACACTGGATTGAATAATCCTGCTGGAGCTGTATCCATCGCTCCAATGATTGTACCGCCTTTTTTTGGCTCTGAACTTTTACCATCACTCGAATTTGAAGCTTTCTCTTTTCCACCACTACATGCCGCTAACACTCCTAGTAGTAGAACAAAGCAAAGCATGACTAACCAGCTTTTCTTTTTCAACATATTGCACCCCTTTTGATTTTATAAAATGTTTCTTACTTAAAACATTACCTTTACAGAAACCACCTCCTTATATGTTGGAACAAATGGTTCTACTGATATAAATGGCAGGCGACGTAATGTCCTTCAGAAACTTCCGTTAGTTCAGGACGAACTGCTGCACATTGTTCGTGAGCCTTCGGACAACGAGTTCTAAATGCACAACCAGTAGGTGGGTTAGACGGGCTTGGCAAATCACCACTTAATATAATTTTTTGTCTTCGATTTCGAATATCTGTTGACGGAACGGCAGATAATAATGCTTCTGTGTAAGGATGTAAAGGAGTATCGTAGAGGTTTTTCTTAGGTGCAATTTCAGCTATACGTCCGAGATACATTACTGCAACACGATCACTAATATGTTTGACGACACTTAAATCATGGGCAATAAATAAGTACGTTAGGTTGAATTCATCTTGTAGGTCAACCATTAAGTTAAGTACTTGTGCTTGAATGGAAACGTCAAGAGCAGATACTGGTTCATCACAAATGACAAATTTAGGATTAAGTGCAAGTGCTCTGGCGATACTAATCCTTTGTCTTTGACCTCCGGAAAATTCGTGCGGATACTTAAATCGATCATCAGGTCTTAAGCCAACTTTTTCTAGTAGATTAATAGCTTTTTCGGTTCGTTCTCTCCTTTTTAAACCTGTCTGAACAATTAACGGTTCTTCAATTAGCTCGAGTACACTCATTTTAGAGTTGAGGGAAGCGAATGGATCCTGAAAGACAATTTGCATATCTCGTCTGATAGGACGAAGCTTACGATTCCCTAAATTAGAGATATCCTGATTTTCAAAAATGATTTGCCCCGCTGTTGGATCCATCAATCGCAAAATAACTCGACCTAGTGTTGATTTCCCCGAGCCGGATTCTCCAACGATACCAAGTGTTTCCCCTCTCAAAATATCGAGAGAAACATCATCGACAGCTTTTACATGTCCAATCGTTGATTTGAGAACACCACCTTTAATAGGGAAGTATTTTTTAATATTTTTCGCCTGTAATATGTAATCTTGTTCTGATTTTTTTTCTGATTTTATCTTTAACACTGTCACAAGTAAAACCTCCTATTCATAAAGATAGCAACGGACTTTGTGATCTGATTCCACTTTAAAGAGTTCTGGATTACTTTCATTACATTTACTCATTACATTTGGACAACGGTCTGCAAAACGGCAGCCGATTGGAAAGCTATGGGCTGGTGGAACCATTCCTTTTATCGCTCCGAGTCTATCAACCTCTTTGTCTAAGCTTGGTAAACTATCTAGCAACCCTGTTGTATATGGATGTTTAGGGTTTAAAAACAACGTTTCGATATCTGCTTCTTCAACAATTTGTCCACCGTACATGACCATGACACGATCTGCATATTCAGCTACAACACCCAAATCATGTGTAATCAGTAAGATGGCCATATTAAACTTCCTTTTCATCTCATCCATTAAATCTAGAATTTGGGCTTGAATTGTCACATCTAACGCAGTTGTCGGTTCGTCTGCAATCAGCAGTTTAGGGTCACAGGAAATTGCAATCGCAATCATGGCACGTTGACGCATCCCCCCAGAAAGCTGGTGTGGATATTCCTTCATTGTTTCTTCAGCGCGAGGAAATCCTACAATTTTCAGCAAATCGATTGCTTTCGTACGAGCCTCCACTTTGGACAACTTCTTATGCCTCATCAAAGTTTCGACAATTTGATTACCAATCGTGTAGACGGGATTTAGTGCTGTCATCGGCTCTTGGAAAACCATGGCAATTTCGCTGCCACGAACTTTAGCCATTTGCTTGTCAGAGAATTGGACAAGATCTTTACCGCCAAATATTATTTCTCCTTCATTAATTTTTCCTGGCTTTCCCACCAACTGCATGATAGATAGGGAAGTGATACTTTTTCCACTACCAGACTCTCCAACTAATGCTACTGTTTCACCTGGATTAATAACGAAATCAACACCGTCAACAGCCTTAGCTACCTTTTCCTTACTAATATTAAAATAAGTTTTTAATCCTTTGACTTCTAGTAATGAAGTTTTGGCCATTTTACTTCACCTCAGTATTATTTCTAAATTTGTTTGCTGAAAACTATTAACTATAAACTTAAAAATTCTAGTATTTTTAATGAATGGTACAGATTAATACTTTTGACTAAATGAATTTAATA
Source organism: Bacillus sp. CGMCC 1.16607 (assembly GCF_042683745.1). NCBI lineage: Bacteria > Bacillati > Bacillota > Bacilli > Caryophanales > Bacillaceae > Bacillus > Bacillus sp. CGMCC 1.16607. Next base: position 409,860 of record NZ_JBHUJX010000018.1, on the reverse strand, counting down.
AACTGACTATTTAGTTTATTTTATTATAATCTAATAGCAAAATATTGTAAAGAAAATTGAAACACTTGAATTATTGAATCGTAATTTACCTATTTTTTTAATAAGTTCAGACTGAAAGGTCTGTGTGTAATATGTTTTGAAATTATTAGTTTTGTAAGCGGAAAATCCTTGAAAAATTCATACAGTAATAATACTTTAAAAGGTAATATAAAATTTGGAAAAGTTTTGATTGAACATTATAGGGAATTATTGCATAATGTATATATGAACATATAATCATATATAAAAAGAAAGTAGGGATCGTATGGGACACCACCACGGACATTCTCACTCCCATGGACATGGGCATCATCACCATGGATCGAACAATAAAAAAGTATTATTGACCTCATTTATCTTAATTGCGACTTACATGATTGTAGAGGTAATAGGCGGAATTTTGACAAATAGTCTTGCTTTATTATCGGATGCAGGGCATATGCTAAGCGATGCAGCGGCACTAGGGTTAAGCTTTATCGCTATTAAAATTGGAGAAAAGGCGAAAACCCAAAGTAAAACGTTTGGATACAAGCGCTTTGAAATTATCGCAGCAGCCTTAAACGGATTAACATTAATTCTAATTTCTATTTACATTTTTTATGAGGCAATACACCGATTCATCGATCCACCAGAAGTTCAAAGCTTAGGAATGTTAACGATATCAACAATCGGTCTGCTCGTGAATATTGTCGCAGCTTGGATCTTGATGCGAGGAGATAAGGATGAAAATTTAAATGTGCGCAGTGCTTTTCTTCATGTGTTAGGGGATATGCTGGGGTCAGTTGGAGCAATCATTGCTGCATTATTAATCTATTTCTTTGGTTGGGGAATAGCGGATCCAATTGCAAGTGTGATTGTGGCAATTCTGATCATCATTAGCGGCTGGAGAGTAACAAAGGCTTCCCTTCATATTTTAATGGAAGGTTCACCTGCACAGGTAGATACTCAGAAAGTCAAACAATCACTAATGGAAATACCTTTTGTAAAAGATATCCATGATATGCACGTATGGTCGATTACATCTGACTTCCACTCCTTTAGCTGTCATATCAGCATCGCTGGAGATGGTGCGCATGATGTCGTGCTACATCACGCACAATCCATTCTCCATGATGAATATGGAATCGAGCATAGCACGATCCAAATTGAAAAAGAAGAAGTCGGCTGCCCAAGCCATCATGGTACTTGCAATTAGTGATGGTTGGAGTGTTCAATCGTTTTCTTTAAAATGTCCATTACATGCTCATCGTCATGGGAATAAAAAAGAGTCGTACCCTCTCTTCTGAATTTGACTAGGCGTAAATTTTTCAAAAAACGGAGCTGATGGGAAACATTTGATTGTAATAAAGAAAGCTTATCGGCAATATCGTTGACGGAATGTTCTCCAGTAAAAAGCAAATTTAATATTCGTAACCTTGTTGGATCTGATAAAGCTTTAAAGGTTTGCGATACCATAAATAATGTTTCTTCATCAAGATCTTGATAATTCGCTGCTTGATTTTCGTTCATGTCGTTGCCCCCTTTACGAATAGTATAAGGGATAGCTTAAAAAAAATCTTATGGATTGTATAGTCCATAAGATTTTTTTATGCTTACCCTCTCTTCTGAAATCGAATCCTCGGGTCAACGATCGCATAAAGGATATCAGCTAATAAATTACATAAAACAATAGCTACAGCAACGAGCATCGTTATTCCCATTATGAGCGGGAAGTTACGCATAAAGACTGCTTGGATTCCTAATCGTCCTAATCCTGGCCATGCAAAAAGTAGTTCAATAATAAAAGCTCCACCGACAATGATCGGTAATTGCATCGCAATGATTGTGATAATCGGCAATAACGCATTACGAAGGGCATGCTTACCAATAACTTTAAACTCAGATAATCCTTTTGCTCGCGCTGTTCGTATATAATCTTGATTGATGACTTCGAGCATACTTGAACGAATAAATCGAGTATATTGAGCGATCATACCAAAAGCAAGGACGCTTGCTGGTAAGACCAAATGGCTAATCCGATCAGTAAAATCAAAATGATCAAACACCGCTCTCATCCCGCTTACCGGAAACCATTCCAGCTTTAGACTCAAAAAAAGAATCGCCATCAAAGCAATAAAAAAGGATGGGGAAGAAATACCAAGATAAGAGTTAAATGAAAAAAATAAGTCGAAAAATGAATTTCTTTTCACTGCTGAGTAGATTCCAATTGGAATAGAAATAATGAGTGAAATTAAAATTGCTGTAATCGTAAGAGTTAAGGTTGCTGGCATTCTTTCTAAAATTAAATGAATAATTGGCTGGCCATCTAAAAAGGAACGCCCAAAGTTACCATGTAGAACAATTCCTTTGATCCAATTAAAATACTGCATATAAATTGGAACATCTAGGCCAAGTCTCTCCAATACTCGCTCTCTTTGATTTTGTGTAGCTAAATGGGATGCACCAGGATCTTCGAACATTGAAAGCACATCACCAGGTGCGAGACTCATTAATAAGTAAGAGATAATTGAAATGATAAAGAGTAAGGGAATCGCTTGGAAGATTCGGTGAATAATATAAAGCCGTAATGACATACAGTTCCTCCTCAAAAATATATAGACTAAATATAATTCGATGATTAGGACTATATTCCTGCAATTTATTCCAAATATTTTAAAAATAAAGAAAATGATTCCATAAAAAGAAAGTAATTGAGAAAAGAAGGGGAATATATTATACTCTAAATAAACTGATCAGTCGTTTTATTTATGATAAATGAGGTGATATGATGCCTAGTCAATCGTCCAATAGAAAAATATCGGCAAGTATTAATTTAGAAAAGTGGATGTGGGATTTTGTTAGCAAAATAGAACCCAATCGAACCAAATTTTTTCGACAATTATTCCTAGATTATTTAACACAAGAGTTGAAAAAACATTTCGCAACTGATCCTAATTTTCAAGTGAACGAGCTTTATGCTCATCTGTATAAATTGACTATATTAAAAGAGAAAAAAAGGGGATTATTGTATAAAAAATCTCGTTCTAAAAGAGGGACGAATGAAAAGTCGGAGAAGATTCCGATTAGCGTAAGCTTAGAAGCATGGATTTGGGAACTCGCTGCAGAAATAGGACCAAATCGTTCGCATTTTTTTAAACTGTTATTATTAAAAAAGATTAATGATGGTCTTATGGAAGCGGGATATATAAAAGAAAATACCGAAATCAATAAAGTGCATGGGGATGTATATATTAGTATGGTTTTAAAAGATGATTTACATTTAACTTCTTAGGATAACTTGGTGGGTGTGTAGATTATGAAAAAACTTTCTCGGATAAAAGGTATAATTCTTGGTGCTTTATTTTCATTCATTATTGCTTTTTTGTTTATGCTAATTGGGCAGGCATGGGCTGGGGGAATAACTTCATTCTGGGGTGAAAGTTGGTTATATTTTTCAGTCATTATTCCATTTGCGGCTACCTTTGGAGTGTTAGGTGGATACTTTCACAATAGAAAAGAACTTTCCAATAAAAAACTTTGGCTTATTAGTTGTATTTGTGCATTCTTTGTAACCTTATACAGTGGAACAATAGGTGCAATTTTTGGTGAGTATATTGTTAGAGGTGGTAAGGAAACGATAAACATCGAAGACACATTAGTTTGGGGTACAATTTATACTATTGTTTTACTCCCCTTTACCGCACCATGCGCAAGGTTTTTGGTAGGAATTTTATATAAGATTATTAGAAGATAGATGAAAATTTAGTAAATAAAATAGACCTCAGATTTTGAGGTCTATTTTATTTACTTCTTAACAACTGTTTCATAAATAGATTTTTGACACGAAGATTATCTTTTGCTTTTAGAAGATTATAGGAGCCCTTCACATTTAACTAACATAATGGCTTAAACCATAATTGATTATAAGGCAATTCATTTCCATGATAATGAGTTTGCAAGCCTGGATGGGTTAATACATGCTGTTGGTGTCTAAGTAAGAAGCAAACAATGGATTCCTTTAATAATAGATTTTCTATCTTACGGTAATAAACGAATCTCCGTTTAATAGAAATTTCTTTAAACGCAGATTTAAGAATTTGATTCTTTTTATCCCTTAATTCTTTGTTTAACACTCGATTGATAAAGTATGTATCGGAATAGAGAATATTAAAGATGTCCCATTCGATATTCTCGCTCACACTATCTTTTATTAAGAAAAGGTCTCCAATTTCAAACACATCACGTAAAGTAGACTCATCTAAATCAGGAAGAATAATTATATTTAATGATATCCCAACCTTTTCACATAATTCTTTTAACCAAGTAGCTGTCATCATATAAAGATTACTGTTTAGTGTGACGAGATTCAGCTGACCTTTATATTCATTTGACAAACATTGATTAGATGCCTTTGATACGCAATCTTTTGATGAAACAAAATATCGATCAGCGGTTTGGAAATCATCCCCTAATCGACTAACTAAATGGTTTTTATTTATTTGAGAAAATAAAAATTCCCTGAATTCTTTGTCTTGAGTGATCCCATTTTTAGATAAGTTAAATGTAAGGAATAAAGCACCATTTTCGATCGTTTCTGATTTTATCCAACTTGCTGTTGGCGGTGATGGAAGAAAGGAGGAAAGCGGTTTATTCGTAAAGTCAAATTCAGGGATCGTCCAAATTTCAATTGTATCAATATGGGCCCTTTCTTTAAAATATAAGAGGTTCGCCTCTAAATATAGTCTATCTTCCGTATGATCTTTTACTTTATAGGGACCAGTTCCAATAGGTAGTTGATCAAAATGACCACCATACTCTTCATAGGCATTTTCAGGTATGATGGAAGCCTCAATTGCCGTTAAAAATTTTAAAAAGAGGTGATTCGGCTCCCTCAATGCAATGGTAACCATTAAAGGATGCGGGACTTGAATTTCGATTATATTTGAAAATATTTGATTTAAAAAACTGGGATGTAGTACATTTTTTATTCGATTAAAAGTATATTTTACATCATGACCCGTAAACCCTTTTCCATTATGAAAGGAAATACTTTTTCTTAAATAAAATGTAAATTGGGTAGCTTCTGAATTTATTTCAATATAGTGTGCAAGATGTGGCTCAACAAGATCGTTGCTTGGGTTATATTTGACAAGTGTATCAAATATTTGTTTTACGATATTCAACTGCTCCACAAATTGTAATTTTTCAGGACTTATTTCTTTAATTTTATATGAGGCTGGTAATCGCAAAATATCAATGTTTTTATCGCTACTTTGGACCGCTTCGTATCCGAATTTATTATGTAAGACATCTAAGAATTCTTTTTGAGTAGATGCATCAAAATGCTTTAATTGAGAGTAACACCAAGATAGATCTCCATCAGCTATTTTTTGATGAATGACCTGATGAAAGACTTCTATATTAGTTTTTAAGAACTCAATAGAAGAAATGTTTCCTCTGCCTGGTTTAGGATGCCACTTTATCCACTTTTGTTGCTGCATTTCCTTGACTATATATTTTGCATTTCTACTTGTGCAATCACATATCGTAGAAATTTGTAATATATTTGCCTTAATTAAAGTGAAAGTCTGGGAATCTGTGTTTAGCGTTTTATAAAGTCTAAAATAATAATCTGCTAGTTGCATAAATTACCTCCTAAAAACAAAGCACAAATTCTTATTATGTTTCCTGAGCAATCCGTATTTATTATATTAATTATACATTAGGTTTATCTAAAGAAAAAATTTATTACATAGGAATCGATCATGAATAAGAGTCATTCTATAAGGCAATAATTTTACAATTAAACTAACTAGTCGGTTTAACATTTAGGAACAGACTGAAAGGAGGTAAACAAGCTGCGAAAACAAATAATAGGATTCGTTCTTTTTTCAGGTGTCGTTTTTTGTATTTTATTTTTCTATTTCGGAAAATCTTTATGGGGAAGTTTGTTTTTTGAAGATTATTATCCTAAACAAGGAATATATGGTGGCACCTCTATTTCCCCAAATGAAGAAGAGATTATTTTTTCATATTTTAAAAAGGGAAAAGGAGCCATCTATCTTACCGATTTAAAAGGGAACGTTACTAGGCTAACTAGTCCAAGGAAGGATGATCATATCAATCCTATCTTTTCAAATAATTGAGAAAAAATCCTTTATATAGCATCCATATACAAAAAGAAATTAAATCAAGTTCTTTATATTATGAACAAGGATGGTTCAGAAAATAAAAGATTAACATCTGAAGACGAGATCGTAACTGACGCCATTTTTTCACCAGATGGGAAGAGAATTTATTTGATAAAAGCAAAGGAGTTTTACGCTGCGCACAGTGGTGTAGCGGCAGGGCTACATGCATATGATTTATTTTCAATGAATGTTGATGGTACTGACGAACAACGCCTAACTAGCTTTTCAAGTGAGTGGATGTCTGATCTATCGATAACAGCAGACGGTGAAAAGCTTGGAATGATCATGATACCTTATAATGGAAATAAAAAGGTGATAAAAATAGAGGGAAGTAGTAAGGGTACAGATTTTATTATTTATGACATTAATACGAAAGAGCTTTTGGCTTATGGTGAAACGAACCTGTTTTCCAACGCTACTTTATCACCAAATGGGAAAAAAGTAGCTTACAGTGAGAGTGGGCAGGAGCCATATGAATTAGTTGAGAGGGACATACTTTCAGGTATTAAAAGGCAAATAACCAATTTGCAATCTTATGCAGAGCATCCTATTTACCTAAATGAGAACACCCTTTATTTCATTTATGATAGAAACAATAAAGATGGGAGCTATGAAGAAGAAATAGTAGCTAAAATAAACAGTGATGGCTCTGGATTTATGGAAGTACTCAATTTCAATAACATAATGAAGTAGAGGTTTGTAAATGGTGAAAAGGAATCAAATAATTTTCACTTTTTTGAATTTGTAACATACGGTATTCTAAACTTAGTAAGTTAAAAGTAAATGAGGTGGTCCAAATGACGACAAATTTTATTTTAATATTTAGCAATCAATCAATAGAAATTGATGATCAATCAGGTTCTAAATCTAGACCCAAACCCATGATTTCACGTATCCTATAGGACTTTTTGAAAAGGCCAGCAGTTCCTTCATGTAGGGATTGCCTGGTTTTTTGTTTTATATAAATAAATAGTCTGGTTTCTCACACTAGAATCTGACATAAAAGGGAGTTAAATAAATGAAACCCGAATTTTTTGAAAAAAATCGAAAAAAGTTATGTGACCAACTGCTAGATCAATCGATAATGATTCTTTTTTCTGGAAAGGCGCCTAGAAAATCTGCTGACGAATATTATGACTTTACTCCAAATAAAAACTTCTATTATTTAACTGGGATAACGGAGGCTAATGTTATTTATGCCATGAAAAAGGTAAATAACATGGTCAGTGAATTATTGTTCATAAAAGAGCCCAATCCTCTTAAAGAAAAATGGGAAGGTAAGACCATTTCTAAAGAGCAGGCGAAATATCTATCCAGTGTCGATCAAGTCGTTTACTTAAATGATTTTCATTCATTCCTGTCTAATGAATTGAGAAGCAATCATTACGAAACACTCTATCTCGATTTAGAAGCACATAGCTTTGAAGAAGCTGAGAGTCCCTCACATAAGATTGCTAAAGACATTCAAAAATTCTACCCCAATTTAAAAATTGAAAATCTTTATCATGAGATTTGTGAGATGCGGGTTATTAAAACAGAGGTCGAAATCAATAAAATAAAAGAAGCAATTGAGGTAACGGATAAAGGAATTAGAAATATGTTAGAAAACGCAGAATCATATTTATGGGAATACCAGTTAGAAGCTTTCTTTGACTTTGCATTGAAGCAAAACGGAAATTCAAATAAAGCTTATAAGTCCATTGTTGCAAGCGGTAAAAATGCGACAATATTGCATTATAAGGATAATAATTGTCAAACGAAGGATGGAGATCTTATTCTATTAGATTTAGGGGCGGAGCGCGGTCTCTACAAAGCCGATATAAGTTTCACCTTTCCCGTAAATGGGAAATTTACGGAAAGACAAAAACAAATTTATAATATTGTACTCAAAACTCTTTATGCAGTCGAGGAAATAATTAAACCAGGTTTAGAGTTTAGTAGATTGAATAGTGTTGCTAAGGAAATTTTAATAAAAGGATGTAAAGAAATTGGATTAATTAAGGAAGATCACCAAATTAAAAATTATTTTTATCATGGAGTTAGCCATTTCCTCGGGTTAGACACTCATGACGTAGGCAGTTATCACAATCGTATTCTACAACCAGGTATGGTTATCACAGTAGAACCAGGGCTTTATATAGATGAGGAAGGTATAGGAATTCGAATCGAAGATAATATTCTCGTTACGGATACAGGATATGAGAACTTATCTAAAAACATCATTCGTACGGTCGATGAGATTGAACAATATATGGAAAATCATCCTATAGTAGTGTAGAACAGGGGATCGAGAATGAGTATAAAAATTGCTGTTTTTTCAGATATTCATGGTAATAGCTCGGCACTTAAAGCGGTGTTAGAAGACATCGATAAATATCAAGACATAGAACATTTATATTGTTTGGGGGATATGATTGGTGTCGGTCACGAATCAAACAAGGTTTTAGAATTGTTATCAAATCGGAATAATATTTCTTATGTTAAAGGAAACCATGATCAAGAAATTATAAGCATTTTAAACGGTGAAGAAAATCCTGATGACTTATTTAAGGAACATCATTATTGGATTGCAGAGCGAATTGATCCAAAGTTCTTCCCATTCTTATTTGGGTTATCCCAAACAATATTGAGTGAATACGAAGGAAAGAAAGTACTATTTAAACACTATCATTTAGATGGCAGTCAAAGCTTTATTCCAGTTGATTCTGAGTCATCAATAAAGAAATTAGATGCTCTTTATCATAATTCATCAATCGATATGGTTTGTTTTGGTCACCATCATGTTGTGTATTACTTTCAATCAGAAGGAAGATATTATCTGAATCCAGGACCACTAGGCATAAATAGAGGACCAAGGGCTAAATATGCGATCATCGAAATTGGCAATACAATTCATATTCAGTTTAAAGATATCGAGTATAATAACCATGATTTAGAGCGTTTTATTGATGACTTTCAAAATTTAAATGTTCCTTTTGGGGGGAAAATAATTAATAGTTATATAAAATTGTAAATATTAGGGGGTAAAAAATGCAGTGTGAATCGATTGACGATTCCACTGCATTTTTTTAATCAGCTTTTCTTAAGATTGGAAATTTCCAAGTAGCAAGTAAAGTTACTAAAATCAAAAATACCCCACTATAGAAAAGGATGCTTTGAATAGAAATATCCCAAGATAATAAAATGGATGTAAGAGCATAGGACAATGGAATTAATCCAGTAGTGGCAGTAAAATTGATTCCCTGTACTCTGCCAAGTTTATCAGGTTCGGTATTTTCTTGGATGAGTGACCTGAGGGGTATTCCTGCTGCAATTAATATTCCGAGCCAGCCAGTAGTAAGAATACATTGCCATAATTCCTTTACCTGGCTATACAACACTAATACAAATCCCATAATAACAAGCCGCTGTAAAAACACTCTTCCTCTTTTTTTCGTAGGGTTCCAAACCGCTACAAGAAATCCTCCAATAACGATCCCAACAGGTAGAGCACTTTGAACAAAACTTAAATCCTGAATGTCTCCTTGGAATAGATCACTTACTAATAGTGGTCCCGCAAGTGAAACTGGACCCGCGAATAATAGGTTAACGATAACTCCTAAAAGCATTGTACTTATTAATAGAGGTGATTTTTTTACATATACTAATCCTTCTAATAATTGCCCCCAAGTAGAGCCACTAGAAATTCTAACTCGATTCTCATCATTTATACGAAAGGCTAGAATCCCACTAATAACTAAAATAATAGAAACAAAACCAAAGGTTACACTGAAGGAACTAATCGATAATAGCCATCCAGCCACAACGGAGCCGCTTATTGTTGTAATCTGACTTGTCGTTTGGATAATGGAATTCGCCCTTGTTAATATTTGCTTATCAACAATAATTGGAATAATGGAAGTACTTGCTGGCCAAAAAAAGGCATCTAGTATCCCAAATAATAAGGCAAAGCAAATGAGTAGCCAAATGTTTAATAATCCGACATGTAAAAAGAAGATCATAATTAAAATTAATATTCCCCTCATACTATTGGACAAAAACATGATGGTAGATGATTTCATTCGATCTGCTATAACCCCTCCAATCATCAGTAGCAGCACCCTCGGTAGTGTTGTAGCCATAAGAACGAATCCGAGCATAGATTTTTTTTCCAATACATTAACTACGTACCATGTTTCAGTCAACATATACATGGACAATGAAAGCCCTGTAAATAAACTTGAAATCCATAAAAGAATGAATTTCTTATTTTTATAGAGTGTTTTCAAAGGCTTCTCATTAGTTAACTCGTATTCGATTGCCGTCTGACTCATACTTTGCCTCCTCCTACCTTCATTTTAAAGGCAGCCAAATTAATGATTATTATTTAATTATAATCAAACTAGACTATTAGGTCTATTTAAAATATAATAATATTGTCTATATTTGAAAAATATTGTCGAAGGTAATTCTTGATATTGGAATGACATGTAGAGACTTAATTTTTTTGAAAAAATAAATACTTTAGAAGGGAGGTTTAGTAGTGGATGAAATGATATTAAAGGATTTCATAAGAGATAAGCTCTTTTACAATGAGTTTCAACCCCTCTGGAGCAATCTGAGTAAAAGTATTTTTGCATATGAGGCATTATTAAGAACCCCTACAAAAATGAATCCCACTGAACTATTTAATTATGCTCGTAGCAGAAATTTACTATATGACTTGGATATAGCTGCTATCTTAAATGCAGTTAAAGAATACCCCCTAAAGTTTCTTAATGAATTTTATCTATTTATAAATATTTTTCCGTCGACAATTGTACATAAGGATTTCAATTCATTTCTAGAGAAAATGATTGCTGTTTACCCACATATTAAGGGCAGGGTAGTTTTTGAAATCAATGAAGATCCAATAGAAGAAAATATCTGGGAGCAAAGCTCATTTAAAGCTCGTTTACAGCTTCTTAAGAATGAAGGATTTAAGTTAGCTTTTGATGATATTAAAAATATTGAGTCCTCACTCTGTAAAATAAATAATTTTTGTCCGCATTTTGTTAAATTGGATCGAACTTTTATAAAAAAACTTTATCTAAAAGAAGATCAATCAGGAATATCATTTCTACAAGGAGATGAAAGTGTCGATATAGATTTAGTTATAGAAGGAATTGAGACCGAAAGCGACCTTTTAAGAGCCATTAATATGGGAATACCTATTATTCAAGGCTATTATATTTCCAAACCCCATCGTTTATAGAGTTCCTTTCGCGTAGATCATACGAAAGAATGGGTCTGACAGTAAGAATTTATTTCAGAAATGAGCGAATTAAGAATACAGTTTTGGAGGAACGATCATGTTGAAATCTCTTTTTGGAAGAAATCTATTATTTACCATATCTAGTTTATTTGTGTTAGGCATTGTATTAATTATTGCAAGTTATTTTATTCAGAAAACAGTGATGACGAAAAGCTTGACTACTCAATCAATGGGAGTGGCTGATCTTTGGATAAGTACATTTGACACCGAAGATATCAAACTAGCATTAGAAGACTTTGATAAGAGTTCTGAAAATAATATTAGGTTAATAGAAAACCTAACTAAATTATCAGATAAAAACAAAAATGTAGCACAAGGCTATTTCTTCGGGGCGGAGATCGTCGATGGCAACAAAACGATGATTATGCCTGGACCAAAGCATCTAATGGATATCGAAGAAGTAGTACTTGGGGATATGCTTGAACAATCCAATTATTGGATAGACGCAGCGAAAATGGTTTTAAAGGAAAAGAAGCCAGCCTCAACAAATGTATATAAGGATAGTATCGGGACGTGGGTCACTACATTAGAACCTGTCATCGATGAAAATGGTGAGGTGATCGCTATTTTTGGAATTGATACGGACGCAAGTTTGATCACCAAAAGCCAAAATGAATTAGTCATGAAGATGAGCGTTGCTTTACTACTATTATTAATTGTTATTTGTTTTATTCAATTTATTGCTTTAAGGAAAATCTTTGCGCCGGTTAAAGATCTGTTTTCAGCTATCTCCCTTGTAGGGCAAGGTGAACTAAACGTTCGATTACCCGAGCGGAGAAATGATGAGTTAGGAAAGCTGAGTCAACAATTTAATGCAATGGTTAGAAATATTAGAGGCATGATAAAGAGTGTCGGAGAAACAGCTGAACAAGTAGCGGCTTCATCAGAAGAATTACTTGCTAGTGCAGAGCAAACCGCATTGTCGACGAATGAAATTACCCTTTCTATCCAAGAAATTGCTAACGGGATAGATACACAGGAGAGTACAACAAGTGAAAGTTCGAATTCAATGGAGAAGATTGCTATTGGAATCATAGAAATTGCGAAAACATCACATGATGTTTCAAGCGCTTCCACTCTTATGTATAAACAAGCTCAAACAGGAAGCGAACATATTGGGAAAATAACAGAACAGATGAAAACACTCAATCAATCTGTTAATCAATCAGCTTCTATAGTTAAAATTTTAGGGGATAGATCCAAAGAAATAGGTCAGTTTGTCAAAGTAATAACGGAGATAGCCTCGCAAACCAATTTACTTGCGCTAAATGCCGCGATTGAGGCTGCACGTGCGGGTGAAAGTGGAAAAGGATTTGCTGTTGTTGCGGATGAAGTGAGGAAGCTTGCTGAGCAATCTGAAAAGTCAGCGCAACAAATAACTGGCGTTGTCCATGTGATCCAACAAGAAACATTAAAAGCTGTTGAATCGATGAACTCTGGAACGATTGAGGTCGAGAACGGAATGAAGGTAGTCAGTGATGCAGGTGAGGTATTTGGAAACATACTGAATTCCACAGATGATGTATCCAACAAAATTAGTTTAGTATCCGAAGCAGCAGAAAAATTGTCTAATGAATCAAAACAGGTATCAGAACTAGTCAAGAATTTAAACAATATAGCACGTGAATCTTCTGATAACGTTTCAACTATTGCTGCTTCCTCACAACAACAAAATGCATCAATGGAAGAGATACAAGCTTCAGCAGTTGCGTTAAGTAAAGTTTCACAAGAAATGCAGGAACTAATGGAGCAATTTAAGTTATAGAAGTAAAGAAAAACATTAAGGCAAACCTGAATTTTTTATTTCTGGTTTGCTTTTTTGTAGCTTAAGAATTTATAAAATAACAAGATGTGGAAAACTCTGAAGAAGTTTGGCGTAATCCAGCTCCAGCGCCTAGCCCCTCGAGGTCAAATGTTCTCCACCCAAAAAGTCAAAGAACGACTTTCCGGGTGGAGAAGCATTTGCTTGTCGGGGCTGTCAAGGCGCTTGCGCATTTTGTTCTTCCATCAATGAAACCTAACTAGCCACTTACGCATCTAACAAATAAATCTAAAAGAAAGGAGAGTGACTATGGATATTATTAAAGACGTGAAAAGGGCGATAAAAGGGAATGTATCCTCCTTTGAAAACTTGATTCAAACAAATAAATTAACGATGTATCGAGTTGCTCGTACCATTCTTTCAAGTGAGGAAGATTGTGCGGATGCGATTCAGGAAGCGATATTAAAAGCATATAAAAACATCCATTCACTAAAAAAACCAGCTTTTTTTAAAACCTGGTTAATTCGTATATTAATAAATGAGTGCTACCAGATTCATAGACATCGGAAAAAAATAATCCCTTTTGACGAATATCAAGAGCCAATATCACTTGATCAGGGTTATTTCAAAATCGAGATAGATCAATTACTTGATCTCTTGCCTGAAGAGCAAAAGCAACTAATTAAATTATTTCATATTGAGGACCTCTCCATTCAAGAACTTGCTCTTATATATGAAGCACCCGAAAATACAATTAAAACAAAGCTACGTCGAGCACGTGAGAAATTGCGCATGATTCTAATCGAAAAGGGGGAATTTGAGACATGGACAAATGGGAACAACAATTAAAAAAGGATGTGAACGGCACCCTTCCAAGTAGCATAGATCAGCGGATTGAAGAAACGCTTCGACAACTGCCAAGAAAAAATCAAAGACCAAAACTTTATTATGGATTAGCGATTGCTACTATCGCCATTTTAGTTACGTCTGGATTATCTTTTGTTTCTCCAGCTTTTGCTAACACCATGAAGAATCTCCCTTTGATAGGTTCTGCATTTGAGTTTGTTGGTAATATTGGAGTGAAAAAGGGGAAGGATGAAGGTTTATCAACAGTGCAAGGGATGAAGCTTGAGATAGACGGGCAGATAATTACGTTTACAGAGACTCTCTATGACGGAGGCGAAATTCATCTTGGGTATTTAATCGAATCCCCAAAAAACAGTAAGCCAACAAAATTTGTAAATAGCCTAGAATTTTTCATAAATAGTCACCCCATTCAAAATTATGGAATAGGTGGAAAAGAAGTTAAGATTGGTAAGGGGATTTATGCAGGAACGATTAATATTCATGTACAAGACAGAATCCCAGAATCTTTTAAACTTAGAATTCGTTCTACAAAAGCAAACGCAAGTTTTGTTGAACTCCCGATTGAAAGGAAAGGGCCAAATAAAGTTTTTCTTGTGAATCAAAAGAAGGAAATAGAAGATTTAACGATTTACTATGAAAAAGTAACCTTCTTCCCGACCTCAACAGAGATTTCTCTTCGAGTAATTAGTGAAGAGGATGTTGCTAACGATAAATACATGTTGTTAAATTACCAATTGATGGATGAACATGGGCGTACCTTACAACCCTTTAGTGGAAGTGGTGGTGGAAGTCCGCAGAATGGTAAACTCGTTCAGTCATACAAATATTATTATGAGCCTTTGGAGTCAATACCGAAATCAATCACCATTAAGCCATATCTTCGTGATAAACAGAATTCGTCCCCGATAATTGAAAGACAAAAATGGGAGGGAGCAAAGTTAACTCTATCACAAGGTGAAATCGGGCAATTAACTATTTTGCAAGCAAATGAGAAAAATGGAGTTACAACATTCATTTATGAGGTAGAAGGCGATGACGCTTATAAACAGGCAAACTCATTTTGGCTTGAAGATGCAAAGGGGAATCGGTTTGACCGAGATCAGCCAGCTGAACGAATGGGAAGTACGCCAAATCAATATGAAGTAACATTTTCGAACATGCCAGCCCTTGAAAATTTAAATATTGCCACAGTCAAGATGAGTTCCCCTCATTTTTTAGAAAATTTAGATATGACAATTGAATTAGAGAAATAGTAATAAAGGCGAGAATCTAACATAATAGGTAGCTCGCCTTATAGTTTCATATAGGTAATGGACAAAATTTACTAGTTACTGAATATTTCATGTTGATATTTAAATAGGCAAATGCTAAAATTAAAAAAACTAACTAGTCAGTTTGATGATAGCTATTGTTTTAAGCAAAAATGAAGATTTATTTTTTTAACCGAATTGAAACTAACTAGTCGGTTTGAAGTGCAAGACTCTAGTATGCTATCAATTTACTGACAAATCAAAAAATTGGAAGGGGTGATTTTTTCTATTCGTTTTTCCGTTTTGAGTAAAATGATGAATTTAGGAGGTTCAAACATGTTAAATTGGCGGAAATTTATCGTAACAGGAGCTTTAGCAACGACACTTACATTTAGCAGTATTTCTGCAATGGCGGTAAGTTTTGATGATCTATCTGGTTCTGAAGGTGAAATGGCAATCCATAAGTTAGTGTCTTTAGGAATTATTGTAGACAAGGATACATATTTCAACCCAGAAGCTGGGTTAAGTCGTCTTGAATTTGCGGAAATCACAAGCAGAATTGTTCCTTTAAGTGCTGCAAAAGTAGTGAAAATTAAAGACGTTAACACAACGAAGGGGCAAAATGCAGCGGTATTAAAAGTTCTTAACACCGGTCTGCTAAGCCTAAATAAAAATGGCGAGTACAAACCAAAGTCTAATATTACACAAGGCGAATTAGCTAAGGCTTTAGCTTACGGACTTGGATTCAAAAAGGCTTGGTCTAACCGTCCAATCGATTATTTATTCTATTTAGAGCGTAAAGGCGTTCTAGATATTGATACTGATCTTGATGCAGCAGTAACAAGAGAGCAAGCAGCTGTTGCGATTGACAAATATATGCTTGTTAAAGAAGGCTATAAAACGAAGAAGGGTATTGTTTCAGGCTTAACAGCTACCGGTTTCTCACTTAAGAATGAATCTGGAGTTGTAAGCTATAAACTAGCAGCTAATGCATCAATCTTCTTAGATGCGCAACAAGGTGAGAAAGATAATTTAGCAGCTGGAACAGAGATACAAATTCTTTTCAATAGCAAAAATGAAGTAGCATTCGTATCAGGAGATGGACTTGAATTAGTCGATGGTAAATTAGGCTATGTGGGCGGAAACTTAACATTTAACGATGCTGCTAAGAAATTTAACTTAAATGCTATTGTTCAGAATCTCCCTAATAATCCAACTACAGCATTCACATTTACTGAATTTAGTAACTATGCCGCTAAAGCGGACGTGAAATTTGAAGGTGCGCTTTATTCAAGCACGGTAACGGATGAAGTAACGATGCTGGAGCCTTATATCACAAAAATTGAGAAGTTTAAGCCTGCGAAAATTGCTGGTGATACTGTCACTTTTGACTTCAGCGGCTTTGCTCTTAAAAATCAAACATTCAAGTTTGCTGAAGATGCTAAATTTAACATTGTAGAAACAGTTAAAGATGAGGCGACTGGTAAATCAGAAGATAAATTAAAAGAAGCAACATTAGCTGATATCGTTGCTCTTCAATCTGCCGGTAAAGTAATCACAGCGAATCTTGAAGCAGGAGCAGACGGTACGGCAAAAGTGTTGTCTGTTAAAGCAGAAGAACCTAAAAAATAAAAAGGAGGAAAAAAGTGATGCAAAATTTCAATAAGAAATTAGCAATGACAGCAATAGCATCAACAGTTGCTTTCAGCGGATTCACATTCTTAGGTGCTGATAAAGCAGATGCAGCAAGACCTGGTTTTGATCCTAAAAAAGTTGGGGGAAAAGTGGTAGTAACATCGTTCTCCGATGCTGTAAGATTAATCCCGTATACAACATCTGATTCAGCATCAAGTGATATTCAAGGAATGCTTTTTGAAGCATTATTGGGTGTTGACCAACAAGGAAATCCTATTCCCGGTCTAGCAACAAAATGGTCATTTAATAAAGCAACACAAACGTATACATTTGAACTTCGTAAAGGCGTTAAATGGCATGATGGTAAGCCTTTTACAGCTGATGATGTCGTATTCTCATATAATATGTTTATGAATCCAAAATCAATCAATAGTTATATTTCCAACTTCAAATCTATTGGTGAAGTGAAAAAGGTTGATCCATATAAAGTAACGTTTAAATTAAAAGAACCAAACGCAATGATCGTTCCAAGAATCTTTGCTGCAGCGTCAATTATACCTAAACACCAATTTCCTAAAGGTGTAGAAGATTTTAATAATAATACGAAAATTCACCGTAACCCAATTGGTACAGGTCCATTCAAATTTAAAGAGTGGAGAACGGATGAGCGCATCGTAGTAGTAGCAAACAAAGACCATTGGAATGGTCGTCCATATATGGATGAAGTAGTAACACGTATTCTTCCTGATGCAAACGTGGAAGCAATTAACTTAATTAAAGGTGATGTTGACTGGGTTGAAGCATTAACCCCAGCAACAGTTGCACAGGTAGCGAAAGATAAGGATCTTAAGATAACGAAATGGGATTTTGGTCAATTTGACTTTATTGGTTTCAATTATCAAAAAGCACCATTTAATGATAAGGATGTACGTCTAGCTTTAACTTATGGTTTAGATCGGCAATCAATCGTTTCCAAATTAATGTTAGGTAAAGCATATGTTGCGACTGGTCCGTTTCATCCGAAAATTCCACAATACAATAAAGCGGTTAAGCCACTTCCATTTGATCTTAAGAAAGCAGCTGAATTACTAGATAAAGCTGGCTGGAAAATGAAAGACGGTGTACGTCAAAAAGACGGCAAAAAGATGGAATTTGATTTCTACTTCAACAACGGAAACAAAGTGCGAGAGAAAGTCGGATTACTTGCACAACAAAACTGGGGCAAACTAGGTGTGAAGCTGAACGTTCGTGGTTTAGAGTGGTCGATTTTCCTTGACAGATATGCTGCTGGTGAGCTTGATACCTATACTTTAGGTTGGTCTGGATATGATGGAAATGTTGAGCACAGAGGTTTCTTCCATACAGATGGTATTCCTAAAGCTGGTACGGGTATAGGGAATAACCGTAACCGTGTCTCAAATCCAAAAATCGATAAGTGGTTAGATGATTACTTAAAAGAAGAAGATCGCAATAAGCGTATTAAGATGTACCAAGATATGCACAAATATATGGCTGAAGATGCCACATTAATTTGGACCGTACATCCAATGAGAAACATGGGTCTTGATAAGGATCTAAAAGGTATTAAAACGTCTCTAGGTAACGCTATGTTCAATTTACAAGATTGGTATTGGGGAGATCCAAAGAAAAGAAAATAGTTGACAAATTGAAGCGGCCGTTAGCGACTGGAATCGCTAGCGGTTCTCTTTTTAATAGAATGAAAAATTAAGAGCATTATTAAAAATAGAAAATCTTATCTTCTCATTGTATTTTTTAACTTACCTTGAAAGAAAGTCTTCTATTTAAATAGAAGCTGCAAGAATAAATCATATAAAACAAGTTAAACAGAAAGTAGTGAGACCTTTGACTAAATATATTATTCGAAGAACACTTCAGGCGATTCCTCTGTTATTAATTATTTCAATAATCTCATTTTTACTGATGTCTCTCGCACCTGGAGATCCGACCGCCATGTATCAAAATCCAGAATCTGGCGGTGAGCAGGATCTTTCTGCTATCAAAGATCAATTAGGAGTCGACCAACCCATTTATGTTCAATACTATAAATGGCTGAAGTTATTGGTGTTAGAGGGGAATTTGGGGTACTCCTTCCAAGATGGTCAACCAGTTATGGAGAAAATTTTACAAAGGGTACCTGCCACATTATTATTAATGTCCGTTGCCATTCTTATTTCCATCATCATTGCCATTCCAATTGGAATCTACTCTGCCATTAAGAAATACTCGATATTTGACTATTTTTTTACTTTTTACTCATTTTTAGGGATCGCTGTTCCACCGTTTTTTATTGCGCTTGTGGTGATTCTTGTTTTCTCATTAAATTTAAACTGGTTCCCAGCATCAGGTATGAGAGAGAATTTTGATGCCTTTGATTTATGGGACCGAATCCATCATTTAATATTGCCATCATTAACTCTAGCTTTTGGATTAATTGCTTCGAAGTCCCGCTATATGCGTTCAAGTATGCTAGAGGTAATTAAACAAGATTTTGTCAGAACAGCAAGAGCAAAAGGTTTATCAGAAGGAAAGGTTATTTTCAAACACGCCTTACGAAATGCTTTAATTCCAATTATCACGATTATCGCTTTACAGTTGCCTGCATTATTTGGTGGCGCTCTATTTATTGAGCAGCTATTTGCATGGCCAGGGATGGGGAGATTAACCGTCAATGCGATCTTTATACGAGACTATCAAGTCATTATGGGGACGACAATGATTGCTGGTGTTATGGTCGTGTTTTCCAATTTAATTGCAGACATTTTCTATGCAATAGTCGATCCGCGTATTCAGTTAGGTAAGAACTAGAGAGGAGTACAAAGAATGGGGATTCCAAATCCATCAGTTAATAATCATGTTCAAATGAAGTCAACAGAAAAAGAATATAAGATTGAAAGTAGAGCAACGATTATTTGGCGTCGTTATCGGAAGAATAAATTAGCGGTTGTGGGACTAGTGGTGTTTTTGATCATGTGCTTTTTAGCGATCTTCGCACCATTATTAACTCCGTATTCACCAGATGTTTATGATATTTTAGACCAATTCCTAGCACCAAGTAAAAAGCATATTATGGGAACAGATTCCATGGGTGGAGATGTGTGGACACGAATTTTATTCGGTGCAAGAATTTCTCTTAGCGTAGCCTTACTAGCGATGATTTGTACGGTTTCAATCGGTATCGTTTACGGAGCTGTATCTGGCTATTTTGGTGGAGCTGTGGATAATTTGATGATGCGTATCGTCGATGCGATCCAATCGATTCCGGTGTTTTTCTTATTACTAATCGTTGCTGCTCTTATCACGCCTTCATTATGGTCTACTGTACTTGTGCTAAGTGCCTTCGGTTGGACGGGGATGGCACGTATCGTTCGTGGGGAAATTTTATCAATTAAGAAACGGGATTACGTGGAGGCTGCGAGAGCAACAGGAGAAAAGAAATCAAGTATTATTTTCTATCACGTCTTGCCGAATGCAATTGCACCGATTACAGTAATTGCTACTTTAGATATTGCTAATAACATATTAGCCGAATCTGCACTAAGCTTTCTTGGTTTAGGAATTCAACCACCTACACCAAGCTGGGGAAATATGTTAACCAATGCCCAAGAACTAACAACGGTAATGGATTATATTTGGATCGTTCTATTCCCAGGCTCCTTTATTATCTTAACTGTTTTAGCCGTGAACTTTATTGGTGATGGTCTTCGTGACGCTCTTGATCCAAGAATGAAAGAATAGGAGAAACCGACCATGTCAACTACAAAAATAAAAACAGAAACATTAGTCTCAGTTGAAAATCTTAAAACCTATTTTTATACAGAAGATGGAACCGTTCCTGCTATTGATGGGGTTAGCTTTGAAGTGAAAAAGGGAGAGACGCTAGCCATTGTTGGAGAATCAGGAAGCGGAAAAAGTGTGACATCACTATCGATTATGAGATTGATTCCCTCACCTCCAGGGAAAATAGTCGAGGGAGATATTCAGTTCCATGGTGAAAGCTTAATAGAAAAGTCTGATGCTGAAATGCGCTCCATTCGTGGAAACCGAATTTCGATGATTTTTCAAGAGCCGATGACATCATTAAACCCTGTGTACAAGGTTGGCGACCAAATTTCTGAAACAATCATACTTCATCAAAAGAAAAATAAAAAAGAGGCTATACAAGAAGCTATTAATCTTTTGACTTTAGTTGGAATTCCTGAACCAGAACGTAGGGTGAATCAGTATCCGCATGAACTAAGCGGTGGGATGAGACAGCGTGTGATGATTGCGATTGCCCTAGCTTGTCATCCAGAGTTACTAATTGCCGATGAGCCGACAACTGCACTCGATGTAACGATTCAGAACCAAATTCTTCAATTAATGAAGAATTTAAAGGAAAAATCGAATATGTCGATAATGTTGATCACCCATGATCTTGGGGTTGTTGCGGAAATGGCAGATCGTGTAGTCGTTATGTACGCCGGTCAAGTAGTGGAACAGGCTGATATCTTTACCCTTTTTGATAAACCGAAGCATCCATACACAGAAGGCTTACTTAAATCGATGCCAAGCTCTGAAAAACGTATAGGTAAGCTTTATGCGATTGATGGAGTTGTTCCGAATCCATTAAATCTTCCTCCTGGTTGCCGTTTTGCGGACCGTTGTGAGTATGCAACAGCATTATGTCATCAGGAAATGCCAGAAATACAAAAATTAAGTGATGACGAAGTAGTGCGCTGCTGGAAATACACCGATCGTTGGGAGGCGTAAATATGGTAAGTGGAGTAGTTGAACCAGTTAATATCAAAAATGATGTCGGTACTAAAAATCCGAAGGACATTTTATTAAAAGTAGAAGATGTAAAAATGCATTTCCCAATAAAAGGTGGTCTTCTTGGCCGAACCCAAGGTCATGTCAAAGCCGTTGATGGTGTAAGCTTTGATATATTCAGAGGTGAAACACTAGGTTTAGTAGGAGAAAGTGGTTGTGGAAAATCAACGACTGGTCGTGCCCTTTTACGATTACTTAACGCAACAAGTGGTAAAGTCACCTTTGAAGGAAGGGATGTACTTAGTTTACCTGAAACTGAATTAAGATCATTAAGACGTGATATGCAGCTTATTTTCCAAGATCCATTTTCTTCACTTAATCCTAGATTAAGTGTAGGGGAAACGATTGCTCGTGTTCTTAAAATCCATGGAATGGGTAACGCACAAGAACGTGAAGATCGAGTAAAGGAACTGCTTGAACTTGTCGGTTTAAGACCATTTCATATGAGACGCTATCCTCATGAATTCAGTGGTGGGCAAAGGCAACGGATCGGAATTGCGCGTGCTCTTGCTTTAAATCCAAAGCTTATTGTTTTGGATGAGCCCGTTTCGGCTCTCGACGTTTCAATTCAATCACAAGTAGTTAATTTACTTGAGGATCTTCAAGACCAATTAGGCTTAACGTACTTATTTATTTCACATGGATTAAATATTGTTCGTCACATAAGTGACCGCGTTGGGGTCATGTATTTAGGGAAAATGGTTGAGTTAACCGATTCAGATACATTGTTTGAATCACCTAAGCATCCGTATACGCAAGCGCTCATTTCGGCGAACCCTATACCGAATCCGAAATTACGCGATAAACCCAAAATTATCTTAGAAGGGGATGTACCGAGCCCAATCAATCCACCTTCAGGCTGCACCTTCCATACGCGTTGTCCATATGCCCAGCCGAAATGTCGTGAGGAAATACCTAAGTTTGTTCAAGCAAATGATAACCATTTCGTTGCCTGTCATTATCCACTAGCTTAGAAGTGGATAATGATAGTTTATCCCACTCTTAACGGGCAGTAAGACCCCCAATTCAAGATTCTGAGTGAACAAAGAAGATAGGTGGGGGATCAACTGCCCGTAAAGGTCCGATTAGTTCAACTAACCATCAATGGGGGATGAAGAAAACCCCCACTGATGGAAGTTTCACTTTATATGCATGAGGGAGGTTTAAGTATGGAAAAGAAAATGTTAATAATAGAAGAAAATAGTCAAAGCACTTCAAGCCTATTTCATTTCTTTGAAGCTTATTTCTCTGTAAAGTTCTACAATAATGGGTTGCAGGGATTGATCAATGCGATTGAATGGTGTCCGAATGTCATCATCATCAATCATTCGTTGACAAATGTAGACAGTTTAGAATTATGTCGTCAAATCCGTGAAAAAATGGACACGATCATTATTATTGTCGGAAAAACGTTAACTGAGGATCAAAAGATTCAGTTTTATCATGCTGGTGCTTTTGAAGTATATGAATTTCCAATCAGTAATCCTGTCCTTCTTTGTAAAATTAAAGTATCGCTTAATCATGAAGTGATGAAACGTTATGATAACGAGGAAGAATTTCGGTTTGGCAAGCTCCTTTTGAATCGAAGTGATTGTAAAGTTTTATATGGGAAAAAAGAATTGAATTTTACCAAAAAGGAATTTCATATATTATGGATTCTTGCGAAAAACAAAAATGCCGTTGTGACTAGAGAGAAATTGCTTAATGTCGTATGGAGTTACTCTCAAATAGATGATGATCGAATTATTGATACGCATCTAAATCGTCTACGAAAGAAACTAAAGCAAAACCATATTAACCTTACGATTAAAACAGTTTGGGGTATTGGTCACAAGCTCCAATTCGACGAGATTCGCGGGGGAGAAACACCTTTGAAATTAGCAGTAGAATAGAGACTAGCAAATTGCTAGTCTTTCAGTCATGGATATGTTTTACTTTTTTTATATAGAAGGGAGGTGTAAATGATGGATGTCCAACATGCATTAGAGGGATATATACACGCAACAAATACACATGACTTTACGAATGTGGCAAAATACGTCTCACCAGATGCGATTTATTGGTTTAAAGAAAAGGAATACTCTACTTTTGATGAGATAGAGGGTTATTTTAATAATACTTGGAATCTGATTAAGGATGAAAAGTACAGTATTTCAAAAGTTAATTGGATCGCGATTGATCAAAACCTTGCCACTTGCCTTTATACCTATCATTGGGAAGGCTATTACAATGGAAATCTTGTAAGTGGATCAGGAAATGCAACAAATATTTTTAGTAAAATGGACAATGAATGGAAATTAATTCATGAACATTTAAGTCCATCAGCTTAGAAATTCGCACCCACCCCTTAGCCTCGGGTAAAACGGGGCTAATTTGGGTTAGATAACCAACCTCATAAGAAAAATATTTCCGCATTGTTTAAAACTCTTTCCCCATTATTAAAAATTCATTATTTATAGAAAAATTTCAATAAAGGAATAAGTGTATGCCTAAAAAAGCCATCTCTATTTTCACTAAAAATCTCATGTTCTCAGTCGTCATTATTATTTTTTCATCAGTCAGTTTTTTCACAACGAGTTTAAATATTCAAAAAAAAATTCTTAAAGAAAATTTAGTTAATCAAGCGATTGAAATTGGAAATACGTGGATTAAACTAATGGATTTAGAAGAAATCAAAAATGGTCAGATTGATTATCGCCTAGAATCGCCAATGAATCAAAAATTAATTCAACAGCTGACACTCCTGTCAGACACCAATAAAAATATTGGTCAAGCCTATTTCTTTAAAGCAGAAATTATAGATGGAAATAAAACTATTGCGATGGCTAATCCAGAGAATATATTAGATGCAGGAATAAAAATGGGAGAGGAATATGAGCAGCCTAAAGAGTGGCTAAAGGCGGCAAAAATATTACTTAAGACAAAACAAGTGGCACATACTGGAGTTTATACAGACGCATTTGGTTCTTGGATTACGACCTTACATCCTATTCTTAATGATAATGGAAAAGTAATGGCGATTTTTGCCATCGACATGAGTGCCAGTATTCTAGAAAAAGGACAAAGTGAACTGATTGTATCTTTATTTATTTTTTTATTTATTTTACTAACTGTTACGATTTCCATCCAATACATTGGGTTAAGAAAAATCTTTGTTCCCCTTTCACAATTACTAAAAGGAATCAAACAAGTCAGCACTGGAAATTTTGAAGTTGAAATACCGAATAATCATATAGGTGAATTAAAGGAACTTACGGAAAATTTTAATGTCATGGCAAGAGAAATTAAGCGCCTTTTTGCTACATTGAATATCACCGCAACGATATTTAATGAGAAAATTTCCTTCGTAAAGGGGGCTAATGAGGTTATAGAAATTCGTACAGGTGGAACAATTAGCGAAGCTTTGGACGTCGTTCAACATATTAAAGAAAAAACGTTGTTAATTGAAAAGATACAAAGTACGGATAAAATGAATGCGATTAGTCAATTAGGGGCAGTTTTAGCACATGAAATTATGAATCCGTTAACAACGATTAAAGGCTATTTGCAATATTTTCTTGTGTTAGACCCAGACGATAAGAAAAGAGAAGCTATTGATCTAATGTTGCAGGAAATTAAGACCATTGAATATAAAATAGGAGAGTTTATTGATTTTTCAAAGCCTAACCATTACTCCATACAAACATTCCGTGTAAGTGAGGTAGTTAAAACGGTCCTCGGATTAGTTCAATTTCATTCTATTTCCAACATTCATGTAAATGTAGAAATAGAGGATTCATTAACTTTCTCCGGAAGTAAAACGGATATTAAGCAAGTATTACTAAATATTCTACAAAATTCAGTGGAAGCAATGGAGAAGGGTGGAATTTTGACAGTACGTGCCTATGAACAAAGTTCTAATTTAGTTTTTGAAATCATTGATTCAGGAATAGGAATGACTGAAGAAGAAATAAGCAGACTGGGTACGCTCTTCTACTCAACAAAAGTGAAAGGTACAGGAATGGGTATCGTAACGGTCTATCATATCATAGGAAAAATGAGAGGAACGATACAAATAAACAGCACGAAAGGAAAAGGAACTCATATCACCATAATATTGCCTATATCACAATAACGCCAATGACTATCTTACAACTCATATGCCGAAAAATGACTGTCATTTAAGCTGTTCTTAACTGTACACCATATTGTAAGAATGAATTTATTATGTTTAAATAGGGATGAGTAGCTAATTATACATAATTAATTTATAAATACAGGAGGTAATAATGACGCCGATCGTATCAGATAGTTATAAAGAAAAAAGAAAACAAGAAATTCTTGAAAGTGCTCTTATTTGTTTTGCAAAAAAAGGTTTTGAAACATCCACTGTAGATGATATTGTTGCTCAGTCCGGAATTAGTAAAGGAGCTATCTACAATTACTTTAAAAGCAAAGAAGAAATTTATTTAGAATTAATGAGTCAAAAAACAGAAAATAACTTTAATGAAATTAAAAAAGCGATTGATGAATACAAGACTACTTCTGAAAAACTTGATTACTTGTTTTCCATTTATGACACAACATTTCCCTATAATGAAGCGGATTTAGGTGAAATTGTTGTAAGTTTCGAATTTAAGCTACATTCTTCTAGAAATAAAGAGGTAAATGATATCTTAACGAAACGCCGACACACATATTTTTTGGGACTACTAACCGAAATTATTCGCCAAGGTCAACAAAATGGTGAACTGATAAAGGAAAATAAACCAGAAGTTTTTGCAGACCTTTTTTGGACGATGATGGATGGTCTTTTAGCTCAAACCGTCTATGAAGATTATCCATATCATGAAGTGTTAAAGGAAATGCAAGTCATGTTTTATAACAGAATAAAGCTGTAACCATGAAAAAGGCAGATGAATTTGCCTTTTTTCTTTTTGTTTTAAATACTAATTAAAATATTCAAAAAAATGAAATATTCTGCGGAAATATCTTGAAGAAAATTGGCTGCTATGTTTTAATTATATAAACTAAATAGTCGTTTTATTTTTAGGAGGAGAAACTATGACAGAAAATCAGTATTGGATGTTCAAAGAATTAACTGAGGTCGCTGGTGTTGTTGGGGATGAAAAGCAGGCGAGACAGGTCATGGAAAAATATATTGAACCATACGCCGATGAAATAACCTACGATAACCTTGGCAGTCTTATTGCTGTAAAAACAGGGAATGAATCAGGTCCAAAAGTCATGATCACCTCCCATCTCGATGAAGTGGGATTTTTAGTATCTGATATTACGGAGGATGGATTTTTAAAGTTTATGCCTTTAGGTGGTTGGTGGTCGCAAGTTATGTTGGCACAACGGGTCAATATTGTGACTGAAAACGGTGAAATTACTGGTGTAATAGGTTCTAAACCTCCACATATTCTGTCAGATGCAGAAAGAAATAAAGTAGTAGAGATAAAGGATATGTTCATTGATATTGGTGCTACATCCAAGGCTGAGGCTCTAGAGTTCGGTGTTCAACTAGGTGATACGATTGCCCCTATTTGTCCTTTCACCGTCATGAAAAACCCTAAACATCTAATGGCTAAAGCTTGGGACAACCGATTAGGTTGTGCGATTGTGATCGAAGTTTTGAAAAGGCTTAAAGGTCAGTCACATGAAAATATCGTTTACGGTGTTGGAGCAGTACAAGAAGAGGTAGGTCTTAGAGGGGCAAAAACGGCAGCACACCTTATCAATCCAGACATTTCGATTGCGATAGATGTGGGTGTAGCAGGAGATGTTCCAGGAGTTCAAGCGTATCAAGCAAGAGGGAAGATTGGTCATGGACCACAAATTGTATTATTTGATAAAACGATGGTTCCTCACAAGGAATTAAGGAATCTCGTGATTGAAACAGCTAAGGAATTAAACATTCCATACCAGTTTGATGCGATGTCAGGTGGAGGAACAGACGCAGGAAGTACACATTTAAGTGGAAATGGTGTTCCGTCCTTAGCAATATTAATTCCAACCAGATATATTCATAGTCATGCTTCGATCATCCATGAAGATGATTTTGAGCATACTGTTCAATTGTTCGTAGAGTTAGTAAAGAAATTAGATCAAACGGCTCTTCATAGTTTAAGAAGATAATATTTTAATTAGTAGAATCTCTTTGGAAATTTTCCATTCATACATAAACCTCTGCAACTAAGTTGGCAGAGGTATTTTTATAAAAATTTGAAGAGTTATCATGTGACTAATTGGTCTATTTGTATTATGATAAAATTACAAATTTTCAAAATGAGGAGGGGTTTTAAGTGATTGAAGAATTTATAACGATAAGGGGATTAAATATTTTTACGAAAAAAATGGGAGAAGGCACCCCATTAGTGTTTTTACATGGTGGTCCAGGTGGAGAACATCGTTTTTTCTTGCCCCATTTAGAAGGATTAGCAAATCAATTTCAATTAGTATTTTATGATCAAAGGGGCTGCGGACAATCCGAGGAGCCTCAAGATAAAAAAAGTTATACGATCTCTGAGGAAGTAGAAACACTGGAAGAACTTCGTCAAAAGTTAGAGATTAAAAAACTAAATCTAGTAGGTGAATCGTGGGGAAGCATGCTTGCTTTAGCCTATGCCTCTAGATATCCAAAGCATGTGAACCGACTATTTCTTACAGCGGCCGTCGGAGCAACAACAAGTGGATATTTAGGCTTTGGGGAGAAATTAAATAATAAATTATCTCCAGAAGATAAGACGAGCTTTGATAGTGTGGTAGAAAGATATAAAAAAGGAGAAGCTGAGGTGTCTGAAATTTTCAAAATTTTAGACCGATATTATGTTCACTCTCCAGAAACCTTAGAACGTAAAACGAAAACAAAGAGTAATGCGGAAGTGAATCAAGTACTTGGTCAGGACATTATCGAAAACTATAATCAATTGATTATTTTAGATAATTTACGTGAGATTCCGATCTTAATTGCTCAAGGGGAGTCAGATATCATTACTCCGGACGATTTGAATGAATTAATTGTGAAATATCTTCCACATGTACAAATAAAAGTGCTTTCAGAATGTGGACATTGGACAGCGGTTGAAAAGCCAGATGTCTTGCAATCTATGATCATAGACTACTTTGGAGAGTGAAAAAATGAACAGTCAAATAAGAAAACTAACTAGTGAAGAAATTTCTGATTTTGTATCGATTGTGATTAATGCGTATCCAGGTGTTATGCAAAATACGCCTGAATTCAAAGAGCGATTTACAAATAATCTTGTACAAACTCAAGAGAATGAAGATTCTATCAAATTCTTTGGGCTTTTCCGCGAAGGAAAACTATTGGGTGGGATGAGAATTCATTACTATCAATTGAACTTGTATTCTAGAATGATTGAAGCAGGCGGAGTAGGTCTTGTGGCCGTTGACCTTTTGCATAAAAAAGAAAAGGTAGCAAAGGAGCTCATTTCCTTTTTTATCAGCCATTTTCAGGAAAGAGGTGCATCCGTCGCGATGCTATATCCTTTCAATCCCGGCTTTTATAAAAAAATGGGCTTTGGTCATGGGACAAAGATGAACCAATATCAAGTAGCTCCATTAAGTTTTCCAAGCACTAGCACAAAAGAAGGAATTGTTTTCTTAGATGAATCCCATAAAGATTTGATTAGAAATTGCTTTAATCGCTATGCAGAGAACACTCATGGCGGTCTGCTTAAAACAAACTATGAATTGGAATCGATGTTCAAAAACCCTGCGTTTAAATTTGTAGGATATATGAATAACGGGGAGTTAGAGGGTTATCTCATGTTCTCCTTTAAAAGTGAAGATCCATCTAATTTCTTAACGAATAATATTGTCGTTAAAGAATTGGTTTACAATACGCCAACAGCTTTCTCGAAAATCAACACATTTTTACATAGCCAAGCAGATCAAATACATCGAGTAATTCTTAATACACAGGACAATTCTCTTGAATTTCTCCTAAGTGACCCAACGAATGGAAGTAAGCATTTAATCCCAAGCGTTTATCACGAGACAAACACTTCGGGTACGGGAATCATGTACAAAATTATTGATATGAATCTCTTCTTGAGCCAATTGACGTTTAAAATTGACACGAATCAAACGTTTTCATTCAAAATGAACGTTATTGACACACTTGTGTCCAATCAGCCTGAAACAATTGGAATTCGTGTGGAGAATGGGGCGTTCCAAGTAACTGAACAGAAAAACTATGATTTTGACATTGAATTAGATATTGCAGATTGTTCGTCACTTTTTATGGGTTCTGTTGAGACTCTCACTCTCTATCAATATGGTAAGTTGAAAATAAGTGACCCAGCTTATCTTGAATCCTTGAGACAGTTTTTCGGTTCTTGCAAGCAGCCGATCTGTTTGACGGGGTTTTAGAACGAGATTATTTAAATCTTATTTTTAAGAAACTTTTGAAGGATATTCGATTGTTTTAAAAGGGGAATGTCCTTCATAGTGCATATTAAAGACATTTTGATTGCTAATTTAGAAGGATTTGTCCTTCATATCGATTAGTAAAAACTATAAGAGGGAAATCAGCAATTTAGAACTTAAATATAGAAAGGGATGGCATAAGATGATTCAAATAAAAAGATTATCAGAATGTACGCTAGAAGAAGGGGTTAAAGCATGGAATGTCGGTTTTGAGGGATATTATTTCGACGCGACTACCTCAGTTGAAAATTTTGTGAATCGATTAGTGAGTGAAGGATTGTCACCAACCTTATCTCTTGTCGCTTTTAAAGACAGTCAACCAATTGGAATCGTTAAGAACGGGGTTCGAACATTCAATGATGTGAAGCTGGGATGGAATGGCGGCACGGGTGTTGCAACAGACTATCGAAAACAAGGCATTGGAAAGATGCTTATGGAAGCGACTCTATCAATTTTGAAAGAAGAGGGCGTAACCTTAGCATCTCTAGAAGCAATTGCTGACAATCAAAAGGCAATCGCTTTATACGAAAATATGGGTTATGAAGTGGTTGATCAGCTAGAGCACTTAGAATTGAAAGGTGCTCTGTCAAAAGCTCCTTTCGAAGAATCATTTGAAAACTATTCTATTGAAAAAGTATTGCCGCAGCAGATTGGATCTCTCGCTTTATACAAAGGATTGAATCCATGGCAAACACAATGGCAAAGCGCAAAAGACAGTGAAGCAGTAGTGGTTAAAGATAAGGATGGTGAGGTTGTCGGCTATGCCTATTATCGCAAGTCGATTGATTCGACAGGTAAGCATGTTGGAACCGTCTTATTTCAATGTGAAGCTTCTCAAGAACATCCTGATTCTTTAACAATAACGCACTTCCTGTTGAATCATGTTTTTGGATCATTTACTGATGACATTCGACGTGTTATTCCGAATTTGCCATTAAAGAGAAGTCAATTAACTCATAATGTTCTAACAAAAATTGGTTTCACTCCAATTGCAAAACAAGTTTATATGCTAAAAAATTTATAGAATAAAATGTGGATGTGTAATAGATGTCAAACGGAAAATGGAATTTAGATAATTTATATCAAGGTTATAGTGACTCCGAAGAATTACAACATTTTGTAAGGGATTTACATAATGACATTGAAAAACAGATTAATAGATTAATGAATAAAGAAGAGAAAGCAAATAAATCCTTGTTTTTTTTCTATTTGAACACCATGGAGGACTTAAAAAAGAGATTAGAGGAGTTAGTTGAGTTTACTCTTTGCCTAGTTTCTCAAAATACAAAAGATGAAAAGGCACAACAATTAGATGCAAGGGCAAGCGAAATTTCCACCAGACATTCTTTCATGGAAATGCTCTTTCAAAACTTTTTAATAGAAATACATGATGTAGATTTTTTGGAACTAGAAAAAGAATTAAATGATGATCGAATTTCCCTTTACTTACATCATTTACGCGAAAATGCGAAAGATCGATTGCCAGTTGAAATGGAAAATTTAATATCAGAGTTAGCTATTGATGGATATAAAGGGTGGGCTGAATTATACCAATTATCTATTAGCAATCTTAGATTTCAATTTCAAGAGGAACAATTAACTCTTGGAGAGCTTTCAAAATATAGTAAGGACAATAATCGTATTATTAGGGAAGAAGTCCATCATACACGACAAAATACGCTTCGTGAAAATGAGGAAACTTTTGCGGCGATCCTTAATCATTTTGCTGGATTTAGGATGAAAGTATATAAACAAAGAGGCTGGGATTCAGTACTAAAGGAGCCTCTAATTTTAAATAAGATTTCACAACACACTTTAAATACAATGTGGGATACGATTAAATCGAATAATCATATTTTTCATTCCTATTTTAAACATAAAGCAAAATTACTTGGCATAGACAAGCTTAGTTATTTCGATCTATTCGTCCCTATTGATCAAAAGAATGACGGTCAAAAGCAATACAGCTTGGAAGAGGGAATTCAATTCATTTTAGAAAAAACGAAAAAACAATTTCCGATCTTTTCGAAGTTTGTTGAGAAATCCTATCAAAATCAATGGATTGATTCTGAAATTAGAGTGGATAAGCAACTAGGAGGATTTGCAGCTGCCTTCCCAGTGAGTAGGGAGTCAAGGGTGTTTCTTAATTATTATGGAAGCTTTAATGATGTAGCGGTTTTAGCACATGAATTAGGGCATACCTTCCATGGGACTGTATTGTTCGACCAACCATCGCTATTACA
Organism: Bacillus sp. CGMCC 1.16607; assembly: GCF_042683745.1. Lineage (NCBI taxonomy): Bacteria > Bacillati > Bacillota > Bacilli > Caryophanales > Bacillaceae > Bacillus > Bacillus sp. CGMCC 1.16607. Next base: position 377,335 of record NZ_JBHUJX010000018.1, on the reverse strand, counting down.
AAAATACCCTATGAGTCTAGCTGAAACAGCCTCTACTCTTTCAGAGTTAATCATTACAGATTCAGAAAATGTTAGTTCAAAAGAAGAAGAACTTGAAGTCTTAGAGGAGCAAATTAATGCGGCTGTACTATACCTTCTATATGTTCAATTTCACTTCTTTTTCGAAATCGAATTTTATCGTCTGAAAGCGGAAGGATTGAATCCAACAGCAGCGGAATTAACGAAAATGGTTGTTGAAAAACAGAGAGAAGTGTTTGGTGACCAATTAGAGCATTATCAAGATTATTTTTGGATTGTCACGCCGCATTTCTATTATGTGGAAGAGCCTTTTTATAATTTTGTATATACGTTTGGCTTCCTATTTAGTAATGGGCTATATGAACAATCAAAATCGTATGGGGACGATTTTGAAAGTAAATATATTGAACTTTTGAAAGATACTGGTATACTTTCTGTTGAAGAGTTATCCATGAAGCATTTTGACATCGATTTAACGAAACCTGACTTCTGGCAGCAAGCGATTAATCGAATCGAATCGAATATTCAAAGATACATGGAGTTGACCGAATCATAATCATTTATTGGATGAATCCACTGGTGATTTAAGAAAGGTACCCAAAATGAATCTACGATTTAAATCCCCAGTGTTAGGCTTTTTTGTATTGTACGTGATTTTAATTGTCTCATTGATTTTTTTTGCTCTCTCCTATCAAGGAAATAAATCAGAAAGTATAACAGAGGTAAAGGAAAAAAAGAGTGAGGTTTCAACTACTTTTCAAAAGGAATTAGACTCCTATGAAGAGAAAAAGCTAGAAAAAGAGAAAGAACGTGAAGGAAAATGGAGACCTTCAAAACGGTTTATGATCATTGCCATTTCTGCCGCCTCCGTTCTTGATGTAGTCATTATTATTCTTTGGGCGAGACACGAAAACAAAAAAAGAGAAAACAAACCATCAACAAAGAAAACATGGACTGATAAAAAATGGTTTTGGAATATTGTTGCATTCGGCATTGTCCAGCCCAAAAATAATCGGATTGTTATGAACTGGAAAAATTTTATTATATTTATCATCTGTATGTATCTATTAAAAACGATCTTGTTTAAAAACATTTAGAAACAATGTGAAAGATTGCCAGTCGAATTTCCCTTCGGCTGGATTTTTTTTGTGGAAAATAAGTCTTTTATAAAAAAAAACGAATATCCGTTCGCATATTATTGGTTAGTTTTGGATACTTTGTGGTAGAATGATGATAGTGAATAATATATTACGAGCGGTGCCATAAAAATCTATATTTTTCAGATTGGCTAATCTTACATTCAACGGAAAAAGTACCGCCACTCTCGATTTCGAACAGGAGGCTGTTTTTTTGAAAGATCAGTTTGAACTTGTCTCAAAGTATTCGCCTCAAGGTGACCAGCCCTCAGCGATTAAAGAAATTGTGAAGGGTATTAATGAGGGGAAACGTCATCAAACCTTGCTAGGGGCTACAGGAACAGGGAAAACCTTTACTGTTTCCAATGTCATTAAAGAAACAAACAAACCAACTTTGATCATCGCACATAATAAAACACTTGCTGGTCAGTTATACAGTGAGTTTAAAGAGTTTTTTCCTAACAATGCTGTCGAATATTTCGTCAGTTACTACGACTATTTTCAGCCTGAAGCCTATATCCCACAGACCGATACTTTTATTGAAAAGGATTCAAGTATTAATGATGAAATTGACAAGCTTCGTCACTCTGCTACCTCTTCTTTACTTGAGCGAAGAGATGTCATCGTCATTGCCAGTGTTTCTTGTATTTACGGTTTAGGGTCGCCAGAAGAATATCGTGAAATGGTTCTTTCACTACGAACAGAAATGGAGATTGAACGGAATCAACTTCTGCATCGCTTGGTGGATATCCAATATGAGCGTAATGATATTGATTTTAAACGGGGGACGTTTCGGGTACGTGGGGATGTCGTGGAAATATTTCCTGTATCTCGAGATGAACAGTGTATTCGTGTCGAATTTTTTGGCGATGAAATCGATCGAATTCGTGAAGTAAACGCACTAACCGGTGAAATTCTCGGTGAGCGTGAACATGTCGCTATTTTCCCGGCATCCCACTTCGTCACACGTGAAGAAAAGCTGAGAATTGCAATTGAGAATATCGAAAAAGAGCTTGAGGTCCGTTTAGCGGAGCTTCATGAAAAAGGAAAGCTTCTTGAGGCACAAAGGCTCCAACAACGAACGAATTATGATTTAGAAATGATGCGGGAGATGGGTTTTTGTTCTGGAATTGAGAACTATTCCCGCCATTTAACGCTCCGTCCGGAAGGGTCAACCCCGTATACACTGCTTGACTTTTTTCCAAAGGATTCCTTGATTGTTGTAGATGAGTCACATGTAACATTGCCACAGATTCGGGGAATGTACAATGGAGACCAGGCACGTAAAGGAGTGCTTGTAGAGCATGGATTCCGTCTGCCGTCCGCATTGGATAATCGTCCGCTCATGTTTAATGAATTTGAAGAACATGTTAATCAAATCCTGTATGTTTCGGCAACACCAGGGCCGTATGAGATGGAGCATTCACCTGAAATGATTCAGCAAATTATTCGTCCAACAGGATTGCTTGATCCTAAGATTGATGTGCGACCAATTCAAGGACAAATTGATGATTTAATTGGGGAGATTCATGACCGAATCGCTAAAAAAGAACGTATTTTAGTAACTACTTTGACGAAAAAGATGTCAGAAGACTTAACTGATTACTTGAAGGAAATTGGTATTAAGGTGCAATACCTTCATTCTGAAGTAAAGACGCTTGAGCGGATTGAAATTATACGTGATTTACGTTTAGGAAAGTATGATGTGCTCATAGGGATTAACCTTCTTCGTGAAGGACTCGATATCCCTGAAGTTTCACTTGTGGCGATATTAGATGCTGACAAGGAAGGATTCTTGCGTTCAGAGCGATCTTTAATTCAAACCATTGGCCGTGCAGCTCGTAACGCCAATGGTCATGTCATTATGTATGCAGATAAAATGACAAACTCAATGGAAGTGGCGATCAGCGAGACGAAACGCCGTCGAGCGATCCAAGAAGAGTACAATGAAAAACATGGCATTACCCCACAAACGATTCAAAAGGGAATTCGTGATGTCATTAGAGCAACCCATGCGGCCGAAGAACAGGAAGAGTACAAACCAGCTGCATCATTGGGTAAATTGACGAAGAAAGAACGAGAAAAAGTAATCGCTGATATGGAAAAAGAAATGAAAGAAGCGGCTAAAGCTCTCAACTTTGAACGTGCAGCCGAGCTCCGTGATCTCATATTAGAGCTGAAAGCAGAAAGCTAAATAGAAATAAGATTCGACAGTGGAAGGATGAAATGTAGAAGATGGCAATGGATAAACTGATTGTCAAGGGTGCAAGAGCGCACAATTTGAAAAATATAGATGTCACCATTCCGAGAGATAAGCTTGTTGTGCTTACAGGACTTTCTGGTTCAGGAAAGTCCTCGCTTGCCTTTGATACGATCTATGCAGAAGGACAAAGACGCTACGTCGAATCATTGTCGGCCTATGCAAGGCAGTTCCTCGGACAAATGGACAAACCGGATGTGGACGCAATTGAAGGATTGTCGCCAGCGATCTCCATCGATCAAAAGACAACAAGTCGAAATCCTAGGTCAACGGTTGGAACCGTGACGGAAATCTATGATTATTTGAGGCTATTATATGCTCGTGTGGGTCGTCCAACCTGTCCTAATCATGGTGTCGAGATTACCTCACAAACCGTTGAACAAATGGTCGATCGAATTTTAGAGTATCCTGAAAAAACAAAACTGCAAATTTTAGCACCTGTCGTTTCCGGACGTAAGGGAACACATGTCAAAGTTTTTGAAGATGTTAAAAAACAAGGCTATGTACGTGTACGTGTGAATGGCGAAATGATGGATGTAAGTGACGAAATTGAGTTAGAGAAAAATAAGAAGCATTCGATTGAAGTAGTCATTGACCGGGTCGTTATAAAGGAAGGAATTGGGCCTCGAATTGCGGACTCCTTGGAAAGTGCACTGAAATTAGGTGCCGGCAAGGTCCTTATTGATGTGATCGGTGAGGAGGAGCTCTTGTTTAATGAAAACCATTCCTGTCCGTACTGCGATTTTTCCATCGGTGAATTAGAGCCAAGAATGTTTTCCTTTAACAGTCCGTTCGGAGCTTGTCCGAGCTGTGATGGATTAGGTTCACGTCTAGAGGTTGACCCTGATTTAGTCATTCCAAATTGGGATTTGACATTGAAGGAGCATGCAATCGCCCCGTGGGAACCAACCAGCTCGCAATATTATCCACAATTGCTTGAAGCGGTTTGTAATCATTATGGCATTGACATGGATGTTCCCGTCAAAGATATTCCGAAGAATTTATTTGACCGTGTGCTACATGGTTCGAATGGAGATAAAATCTTTTTCCGCTATGAAAATGATTTCGGACAAATTCGTGAAGGCTATGTGGAGTTTGAAGGAGTTTTAACAAATATTGAACGCCGCTATAAAGATACAAGCTCGGACTACATCCGTGAGCAAATGGAAAAATATATGGCCCAACACCCTTGTCCGAAATGTAAAGGCTATCGATTAAAAGAAGAAACATTGGCTGTACTTATTTCTGGTCAGCATATTGGAAAAGTAACCTCACTGTCGGTCGAAGAGGCACAGAAATTTTTTGCGAATCTAGAGTTGACTGATAAAGAAATGCAAATTGCAAAGCTGATATTTAGAGAGATCAGCGAACGGTTAGGTTTTCTCGTTAATGTCGGTTTAGATTATTTAACACTAAGCCGAGCAGCGGGCACCTTGTCAGGTGGAGAAGCACAGCGGATCCGTCTTGCTACGCAAATTGGCTCCAGATTAACGGGAGTATTATATATATTAGATGAACCTTCCATAGGGCTGCATCAACGTGATAATGACCGACTCATTAGTACGCTCCAAAATATGCGGGACATCGGAAACACCTTAATTGTTGTTGAGCATGATGAAGACACGATGCTTGCTGCAGACTATTTAATCGATGTTGGACCTGGTGCTGGAGTCCATGGTGGCCAGATCATTTCTGCAGGTACACCAGAAGAAGTGATGAATGATCCAAATTCGTTAACCGGGCAATATTTATCTGGGAAAAAGTACATCCCATTGCCAATCGAAAGACGGAAGCCAGATGGTCGTTTCATTGAAATTAAAGGTGCTGTTGAAAACAATCTTAAAAAGGTAAATGTAAAGATTCCTCTTGGAATGTTTGTTTCTGTTACTGGGGTTTCAGGTTCAGGTAAAAGTACATTAATTAATGAAATTTTACATAAAACATTAGCACAAAAGCTACATAATGCGAAAACAAAGCCTGGTGAGTATAAGGAAATAAAAGGAATCGAGTATCTTGAGAAAGTAATCGATATTGACCAATCACCAATTGGAAGAACACCTCGTTCTAATCCTGCTACATATACAGGAGTTTTCGATGACATTCGTGATGTTTTTGCGGTGACGAATGAGGCAAAAGTACGTGGTTATAAAAAGGGGCGCTTTAGCTTTAATGTTAAAGGAGGCCGATGTGAGGCTTGCCGTGGAGATGGAATTATCAAAATTGAAATGCACTTCTTACCAGATGTGTATGTCCCTTGCGAAGTGTGTCATGGAAAACGATATAATCGTGAAACGCTAGACGTCCGTTATAAGGGGAAAAATATTTCCGAAGTTTTGGAGATGACGGTAGAGGATGCATTAGTTTACTTTGAGAACATCCCGAAAATCGCAAGAAAAATGCAGACGATGTATGATGTAGGTTTAGGCTATATTACGCTAGGGCAGCCAGCGACAACATTATCAGGCGGAGAGGCCCAACGTGTGAAGCTTGCGTCAGAATTACATCGTCGCTCCAACGGTCGTACGTTATACATTTTAGATGAACCTACAACAGGACTTCATGTCGATGATATTTCACGTCTGTTAGTTGTCTTGCAACGACTCGTTGAAAATGGCGATACAGTTCTCACCATCGAGCATAATTTAGATGTGATTAAAGCATCTGATTATCTTATTGACCTCGGTCCAGAAGGCGGCGATAAAGGTGGAACAATTGTCGCAACAGGAACACCAGAAGATGTGGCAGAAGTCACGAAATCATATACCGGAAAATATTTAAAGCCCATCCTTGAACGAGATCGTGCAAGAATGGAAAAAGGGCTAAAGGACTTAGAAAAAGCAGCTTCGAATGTATGATCAAAATAGCGATACAAAAAGAGTGAAACTGAAAATTTCAGATTCACTCTTTTTTTTGCCGAAATTCATGAAACTTTCCAAAAAATAAATCGTACATATGAGGAGAGAAAATGTTAAATAGTGCATAAATACAGTAATAGAAATAGAGAAATGGATGGAGGAGAAAACAACATGAAACAGGAAAGAGAACGAATTTTAAAAATGGTTGAAGGTGGAAAATTAACGGTTGAGGAAGCTTTAACTTTGTTGGAATTGTTAGAAAAAGATGGAACTACAGAGAAGCTAGAATCTGAGCTTTCAACTACAGCGAAAATGGAGGAATCACAATTCAAACATGAGTCGGAGAAGAAAGACGAGTCGTACTATAAATTTCAATCAGCGAAAGAAAAGATTTTTGAATTTGTTGATACCGCCTTTAAAAAGTTGAAGGATATAGATATCGATTTTAATTTTGGAAAATCGATTGAAATGGCTCATATTTTTCAACAAGCTAGTGCCGACTTTACGGATATGGACATTCATGTGGCGAACGGCTCTGTTAAATTGATTCCTTGGGACCAACCAGATGTTCGAGTGGAGTGCCAAGCAAAAATTTATCGTGTGGAAACGTTAGAGGAAGCGCGGACGACTTTCTTGAACGGTGTTATTTTTTCCATAGAAAATAATCGTTTAACGTTACAGACGCAACATAAGTGGATGAAGGTCGATGCGAAAGTGTATATTCCACATGCGGATTATCATAAAGTGCGTGTCAGATTGTATAATGGGCCAATTGCAGCTGAAAACTTAAATGTTAATGATATGAAGCTAGATACCGCAAATGGAAGGATCACACTCGAAGGGGTAAAAGGGCATAAGGTAGATGTAGAAACGGCGAATGGAAAAATCGAAGTAAAAAATAGTTATTTGGAGGAGTTTGAAGCGGAAACAATTAATGGAGCGATCAAATTTGAAGGTGACATTCAAAGAGGCGAGCTCCATTCGTTTAATGGAAATATCCTTTGTGCAGTAAAGGGTCCAGCATGCGAAAAAATTTCTTTAAAAGCAACAACGGGTAATATTGAATTATTCGTACCGGCTGAAGTAGCGGTCTCAGGTGAATTAAAGACCAATCTTGGTAACTTTGATGTAAATCTAAAGGGCATTCAAATATCTCATGAAAAAAGCGAAATGGTGCAAAAACAACTGAAGTTCCAAACTGTACAACAAATGGAAAAAGTACTACAAGTCATTTCAGAAACAAAAACAGGCTCGATTAAAATCAAGCCAGCAGAAAAGGACGAGGTTTATTTTTAAAGGATAAGTATAACATTTTCGGACTTCGAAAATTGTCAAGCGCAAGCGTCCTAGCCCCGACGGACAGGATGTACTAGTGTCGACAATGCGACAGGACGTCGCGTTTTTGTCACCTCGAGGTCAAATGTTCGCCAGCCAAAAAGTCAAAGAACGACTTTCCGGCTGGCGAAGCATTTGCTTGGCAAACCAAAGAACGGTTTGCATAAGTGCGTCTAGGTCTCTGGCTTCGCTACTCTCGCCAATCGACCAGTCTTCTTTATCGGGGCTGATCAAGGCGCCCCACGCTTTTCTAAAAGGAGGACAAAGATGCGGTGGCTATTTAGTATCCTAATTAATGCGATCTTGTTCATGGCATTGGCAGGTTTTTTTAATGAATTCTTTCATATTGCTGGATTTAGTTCTGCTCTCATTGCCAGCTTTACTCTATCTATCTTGAATGTCTTAGTTCGGCCACTGCTCGTGATTTTAACTTTGCCATTCACTATTTTATCATTAGGGTTGTTTTTATTTGTTATAAATGCTTTTACTTTACTGTTAACTGACGGGATAATGGGTGAAGACTTTGAGATTTCTGGGTTTGGGATGGCACTTTTGTTCGCAATTATTATGGCGATCGCCAATACCATCATTCAGAAAACGATATTGGATAAAAAAGATCGGGATCGATAAAAAAGAGGGTGAGCCAGCATCTAGTAGATGTGGTCACCCTTTTTTTAAATAGTCCAGCGCAAGCGTCCTAGCCCCGACGTACAGGGAGTACTAGTGTCGACAATGCAACTGGTAGCACGAGCTTTCTCGTCTTATTCAAAAGTTATAAAGCCCTCATACCCATCAGATTCTAAGCTCTGTAGAAGTTCTTCGGCGTTTGCTCGATTCGCATAAGCACCAACTTGAACTTTGTATAACCCTTTTGTGGTTGGATTTGCTGGTGGTTTCGGCTGTGATGGAGTAGGGGTTGAAGTAGATGATGTTTTTTCTTTTACTAATTTAAATTGCTCGACAATTCCTTTGACGATTGCATCAGCACATTTTTTACGATAATCCTCTGAACGAATGAGCTTAATTTCTTCAGGATTCGTATAAAATCCACATTCAACTAACACAGCATCCATTTTTGTTTCCCGAAGAACGTGGAAATCGGCTGTTTTGACACCTCGGTTTTTTAACTGTGTTGAAGTGATGAGGTTACGTTGAATTTTCTGTGCAAGTGCAGTAGCTAAAGGAGGCTTTGTCACATAAACATATGTTTCAATTCCTGATGCATTATTCCAAGCAGAACCAAAAGCATTGGCGTGTATAGATACAAACAAATCGACGTTTAAGCGATTGGCAAGGTCTGTTCGTTCTTTTAGAGGGACATCTCGGTCGTCAGAGTGAGAAAAATAGACTGTCACATTGCGATAGGTGTCCAGTAGTTTTTTCGCATAATTCGCAACAGCTCGGGTAAATTCATATTCTTTTAGACCATCAGGACTTCTTTTTCCGGGGGTATTGTACCCATGCCCGGCATCCAACATTATTTTCATCATTTCTCTCCTTTCTAACTTGAAAAATATTGTCTCATTATTAATATATGTAGGAAGGTTAAAAAAGGTTATGGTTGTCTTGGGTGGGAAAATATAGCCAAGCGTAAACCACATCTTTTTGTTCTTTTATAAAAAGTGCTAAAATAGTGTAAGTGTACATATGCTTTTCGCACAAGGAGGAGGGTTTCATTGGCTAAGGTTCGAACAAAAGATATAATAGAACAATTTGATCTCGAGCTAATCAGCGGTGAAGAAGGGATTAATCGCCCGATTTTAACGAGTGATATATCTAGACCAGGGATTGAAATGGCTGGTTATTTTGAGTATTATCCTGCGGAACGAATTCAATTGCTTGGAAAGACGGAATTATCGTTTATTAAACAGTTAAGTGAGTTTGAACGTAATTCGAGAATGAAACGATTGTGTACGGATATTACACCAGGCATCATCATTACGAGAGAATTGGACGTACCCGAAGAATTGATCGAAGCATGTGAGCATGAAGCTGTGCCTCTTATACGTACAAAACAGAAAACGACTCACTTTTCAAGTAAATTGACGAATTTTTTAGAAAGCAAGCTAGCACCTACCACAGCAGTTCACGGAGTGTTAGTAGATATTTATGGTGTTGGAGTGCTCATTACAGGTAAAAGCGGTGTCGGTAAAAGTGAAACGGCATTGGAGCTTGTGAAACGAGGACACCGATTAGTGGCCGACGATTGCGTGGAAATTCGACAGGAAGAAGAAGGAATGCTAGTTGGTAATTCGCCCGAATTAATTGAACATCTGCTTGAAATTCGTGGATTAGGGATTATTAATGTGATGACCTTATTTGGAGCGGGAGCAGTTCGTAGCTACAAACGAATTACACTCGTCATTAACTTAGAAATTTGGGACAAGACCAAACAATATGATCGACTAGGTTTGGATGAGGAAAAGATGAAAATTATTGATTCTCATATTACCAAATTGACCGTACCCGTTCGTCCAGGCCGTAACTTAGCGGTTATCATCGAAGTCGCAGCCATGAACTACCGTCTCAAGAAAATGGGCATGGACGCCGCCCAACAATTCAACGCACGCCTCCACGGCGTCATCGAAGAAGGCGACCACGAAGAAGAGTAACTTCACCACTTTAAAGCAATGGGGGTCAGTCCCCCGGCGGTTTACCGCGGTGAAGTGCCGGGGGACTGACCCCCACCACGTTAATGTGTTAAAGGAGGAGTGAGGAGATGGAGGAGAAGATACAGCCGCTTAATCCGATTGCAATTGAGTTTGGGGCCATTCAAGTTCATTGGTATGGGATAATCATTGGAACGGGTTTGGCGCTAGCATTATGGATGGCAATGAGAGAATCTGAAAAACGTCATTTACAAAAGGAAGTCTTCGCGGATTTGATGCTTTGGGCGATACCGATTGCGATTATTTCGGCTAGAATTTATTATGTCGCCTTTGAGTGGGATTTTTATTCACAAAATTTGAGTCAAATCCCTAAAATTTGGGAAGGTGGTATTGCCATTCACGGTGCCTTAATTGGTTCGGTGGCTACTGCTTACTTTTTTACGAAGGCAAGAGGTGTCTCTTTTTGGAAGTTAGCTGATATTGCCTCACCGAGTATTATTCTTGGGCAGGCCATCGGTCGATGGGGAAATTTTATGAACCAAGAGGCCCATGGAGGCGAAGTTACGCGCAGCTATTTAGAAAATTTATTTTTACCAGATTTCATCATTAACCAAATGTATATTGAGGGTGCCTATTATCATCCGACCTTTTTATATGAATCACTTTGGGATTTTGCAGGGGTCATATTATTACTCACTTTACGGAAGGTGAACTTACGACGAGGTGAAAGCTTTTTAACGTATGTGATTTGGTATTCGATTGGTCGCTTCTTTGTTGAGGGACTAAGAACGGATAGCCTAATGCTTACGGATTACTTGCGAGTGGCTCAGACGATTTCAATATTCTTAATCGTACTTGCTGTTTCCTTAATCATCTATCGTCGAAAAAAGGGACTCGCTGAGGCTCGTTATTTAGATCCTTCTAACATATAAAAATAAGGGAGAAGAGAAGAAATGCTAGCTGGTTCAATCAAAAGGGGATTACTTGTCGGTTTAAAAACAACATGGACACTTGGAAAAATTATTTTTCCCGTGACCCTTATCGTCGCACTCTTACAATATACACCTGTCTTACCTTGGATCATCAAACAAATTGAGCCGCTAATGAAGCTTATTGGTCTGTCAGGGGATGCAGCAATTCCTCTTGTACTTGGGACTTTTCTCAATCTTTACGCAGCCATTGGCTCCATCTTAACATTAGATTTCACCGTAAAAGAAGTTTTTATTATTGCGGTCATGTTGTCCTTTTCGCATAACTTACTTATCGAGACGGGTGTAGCTATCAAAGTAGGGGTAAAACTTTGGTTAGTACTCCTTGTTAGACTTGGACTTGCTTTCGTTTCAGCTATCATCATCAATCTTGTTTGGCGCGGTGGCGGTGAAACCGCTCAATATGGACTCATCCCTACAAAGGAAGAACATGTTTCAGGATTTCTTGCCATATTAGTTGAAGCTTTACAAAAAGCAGGCATCGGAATTTTTCAATTGGCTATCATAGTTATTCCGCTCATGGTAGGGATACAAATTTTAAAAGATAAAAAATGGTTGGATGTTTTTTCAAAATGGATGTCACCGATTACCAAATCTTTAGGGATGAAGGAAAATACTTCAACGACGTTGGCTGCAGGATTGCTTTTCGGTTTGGCTTACGGTGCTGGGGTTATGATTCAAGCAGTGAAAGAAGATGGAGTTAGTCATAAAGATGTGACTACGGCGTTTATTTTTCTAGTAGCTTGCCACGCAGTTGTTGAAGACACACTTATCTTTGTTCCATTAGGAATACCTGTATTACCACTTTTACTGATTCGACTTGGGGTCGCAATTGTCTTAACATTAGTCGTCTCCTTTATTTGGAACCGTACCATTTCGACAAAAAGAAAGGAAGCAGCAACGTATGAACAATAAAATAACGACTATTCTCTTTGATTTAGATGGAACATTAATTAATACAAACGAATTGATTATCACTTCTTTTTTACACACATTGGAGAAGTATTTTCCAAATAAGTACAAGAGGGAGGATGTTCTTCCGTTCTTAGGCCCTACTTTGAGGGAAACATTCGAACCGATGGATAAAGATCGAGTAGATGAGATGATTGCCACCTATCGGGCATTTAATATTAGCAATCACGATGCATTTGTGACGATTTTTCCGACAGTTTTAGAAACGGTGCGTACTTTAAAGGAAAAAGGTTTTAAACTAGCCATCGTTTCGACAAAAGTTTCTGATGTCGTATTAATGGGGCTTAAACTGACCCAACTTGACGAATATTTTGATGTTATTGTTGCTCTTGATCATGTAGAAAAAGCAAAGCCAGATCCAGAACCGATTTTTAACGCGCTGAAACAGCTTGACTCCAAGCCAGAGGAAACGATCATGGTCGGCGACAATTATCACGACATTTTAGCTGGAAAAAATGCTGGCACGAAAACAGCTGGTGTTTCATGGTCCATCAAAGGGCGCGAGCATTTGGAACAGTACAATCCAGATTACATCTTGGAGGAAATGAGCGAATTGCTTGAAATTTTAGAGGTATCATCGGCATGAGGAAAACCGTTCGCTACCCAGTAGAGGGCGCTAACTCTTTATGGCATGTGTACAAAACCGTCCCCTTTTGGAAGGTGGTCAAAAATTTCATCGTCATCCAGCTTGCTCGTTACACACCATTTTTGGGAATGAAGAATTGGTTATACCGTACATTTTTAAAAATGAAAATTGGTGACCAGACTTCATTCGCATTAATGGTTATGCTGGATGTCATGTTTCCTGAGAAAATTAGTGTCGGTCGTAACACCGTCATCGGCTACAACACGACGATTCTTGCCCATGAATATTTAATCAAAGAATTCCGTCTTGGTGATGTTCATATCGGTAGTGAAGTGATGATCGGCGCGAACACGACGATCCTGCCTGGTATCATTATTGGCGACGGAGCTATCGTATCTGCTGGAACCCTTGTACATAAAGACGTCCCAGCAGGATCCTTCGTCGGCGGTAACCCCATGCGAATCATCTACACAAAAGAACAACTACAACAACGCTGGGCAGACGACCCAATATACGGAAACACACAAAAAAACTAAAGCACCCATTACCGCGTTAAAGCGATGGGGGACTGACCCCCGGTGCTTTAACGCTGTAACGTAATGGGGGTCAGTCCCCCAGTGCTTTAATGTGCTAAATAAATCTCATGAAACCAGCTTCAATCCTACTGCCGCCATGAGCACCATTGTAATAAAGACAATTCGTTTCCAATTCTTAGGTTCACCATATAAAATGATGCCGAGCATGGCACCCCCGGAAGCTCCAATTCCTGTCCACACAGCGTAGGCAGTCCCCATTGGCAAGTATTTCATTGCCATGGCAAGAAAGAGAAAACTACCTCCGAAACCAGCTATAAGTAAAAGGAGCGATTGCCAATTTCGATGGTGATGAAGACGGTTAATCATCACGACTCCAAACATTTCAAATAATCCAGCGAGAATCAAAAATATCCAACTCATTTTGCAACAACCTCTTCCTTTTCACCTGTTACAAGCTTCAAACCGATAACCCCCGCCAGCAAAATTAAAATAAGTATAAGTTTGACCAATTTGAATGGCTCACCAAAAAAGAGAATTTCCGATGCAACTGTCCCAGCAGTCCCTAAGCCGACAAAAACGGCATATACAGTGCCAACAGGAAGCTTTTTTCCAGCCATTATGAGAATATAGAAACTGATTGAGATGCTGATAATCGTCCCCAACCAAGTCCAAAAATCATCTGCATGTTTTAACCCAATCACCCAAAACACTTCAAAAAACGCGGCAATAAAAACTTTCAACCATTCTCTGTTCAATTTGCAGCAACCCCTTTCTAAAATAAACAAAAAAGCCCAGAAGATTATAATCACTTATAATCTCCCGGGCTTTTATCCCTCCGTGACACAGATTTTACTTTACCAATTTAAAGCAATGGGGGTCAGTCCCCCGACACTTTAAAGCGGTAAAACAAAGCTGCGAGTTTTCTCTCGGACCAGACCTGAAAAAATGACAGCGGAACCCTAGAAAACATTTTTTATTTACTTGCCCTTTATTATACACAATTTAGTTGATTTGAAAAGGGTCTGATTACTCAGACCCATTCAATGTATTTTTTATTTACCAATAAACATTTGTGTCCACTGATTTCCAGTCGTGTTGTGACCGACACCAATATGTGTAAAGCTGCCGTTTAAAATATTTTTTCGGTGTCCTTCACTATTCATCCAAGCTCGAACAACTTCCTCAGGTGTACGTTGCCCTTGAGCGATGTTCTCACCAGCCGTCTTATAGGACACACCAAAGTCACGCATCATGTCAAAAGGAGAACCATACGTCGGGCTTGTATGGGAAAAATAACCCTTTGCTTGCATGTCATTTGATTTCGTTCTAGCGACAGAACTTAACTTTGAATCACCAATTAAATCACGTAACCCATTTTTTCTTCTTTCCACGTTAGTTAATTCAATAACCTTTTGTTCTGTTGCACTAATTCCTTGTGTCGTTTGTGCTGCAGGTTTTGGTTGAGTTGTTTGAGTCTGTTGCTTCGGTTGTGTTTGTTGTACAGGTTTTTGTTGTCCTGTTACCTGATTTTGCTGCGGTTGCTGCATACTAGGTTGTTGCATTTGTGGTCTTGGCTGTTGTTGAGTTAGACCAGGCTGAACGGTTCCAGTTTGAAATTGCTGCGTATATCTCTGTGCAGCATTTGGAACTGTAAACTGAAATTTTTGGGCGTTTCCTTGTTGTGGACTAAATATTATATAACCATACTTAGCAGGCTGAATTTGTACTGCTCTTGTATGTGGATATTTACCACTATTAATAGTGGTAAAATCAGCAGAAATATTGTCATTCATATTGCCGCCAAGGCCATTTTTCGTATTTCGATTGTTGTTATTAAAACCAACATTTAAGTCATAATCCCTATGACCAACTCCACCATTTAGGTCATTGTTTCGATTGTTATCATAACCTAAACCATCCCAATCATTTACTCGATAATTAACTCGATCAGTCGTAATGTTATTACGTGTATTAGCCGTATTTAAACCTTCTGCGGTATCATTTCCATTTCGAGTAGTGAACGCATCATTTAGATTATCCCCTCGTCTATCGTTTGCAGCGTTGTTATCATAATTACACGCTCCCAGAACTAGTAAAAGGGAACTCGCAGCAGCAACCACCTGTATCTTTTTTATCATGTTTTTCCTTCCTCCTTTTTAGTACATGACATGGTATGATACTTTTTTATTTTGCTAATTCGACTCAAAAAGTATAGGTGGCAAATACCGAGAAAAAAGGAAACTTTCACGCATTAACGCATCGGGGGACTGACCCCCAATGCGTTAATGTGTGAAAGTGTGATTATTTATGGTTGGGAACTCTTCTCGATTGCCTTTCCCATGTGGTATACTACATAGGTTATTAATGTATTTGGAGGAATCCATGATTAAAGACTCTAAAGCAAGACAAGATACGGGAATGCTTCTTTCCTTTTTACCTACAGGAGAATATTACTTTTCAAAGGGTTTGAAGGCGTTTCACCGCCGAGATTTCCTACGTGCGAAAAAGTATTTAGAGCGTGCGTTACAACTTGAGCCAGGGGAACCGATGATTGCTTGCCAGTTGGCTATTTTGTCAACAGAAATGGGTGAATACGATGAGTCCAATCGTTTACTACATCAGATTCTTGAAGAATTTGATGAGGAAATGATGGAGTGTCACTATTTCTTAGCAAACAATTATGCTCACTTAGGCTTATTTAAAGATGCCTATCATCACGCCAATTTATATAAACAATTTGCACCAGATGGTGAATTCAGTGTAGATACAGATGATTTAATCGAGCTATTAACGTTTGAAGCCGATGATCTGGATGAAGAACTATACGAACAGGATGATCTAATTGTTAAACAGGAGCATGCGAGGGAATTACTTGAATCCGGTTATTTTCCTAAGGCCATAGAGGTACTGGAGGAAGTGATTGAGAATTATCCTGAGTACTGGTCTGCATACAATAATCTTGCTCTAGCCTATTTTTATTTAGGGGAAACGGAAAAAGCGGACGAAATTTTACAAGATGTTCTTCTGAAAAATCCAGGAAACCTACATGCTATATGTAATCAAGCGGTTTTCGCTTATTATTTACATGATGAAGAAAAAACATTAAAGCTAAAGTATGCACTTGAAAAAATCAATCCGTTGATTGCCGAGCATCAGTTTAAATTAGGTGCGACCTTTGCTTTAATCGGAGAGTTTACGCTCGGTCATTTTTGGCTTCGAAAGCTTTATAAAAAGGGCTTTGAGGGTGATGGATCCTTTTATTATTGGTTGTCGTACACAGCTTTTCATTCAGGGCATCCAGCATTCGCAAAGTCCATTTGGAAAATTGTTCTTGAGTTGAGCCCAGATAAGGTTGGTCATGAACCTTGGAATGACGATCAGCCCGTTTTAAGTGGTTTTGAGGATCATACGGCATCGATTTTTCAAAAACTTGATAGTGATTATATGGAAGAACGAATGTTTGCTCTCTTTTTAATCGCTGTATCTTCTAAAAAAGATCAGTTAATTGAAACACTTTCTTCTAAACATTGCAAAAAATTGACAACTTTAGAGCAGGACTATTTGTTGTATATAAAAAATATTCACCAAAAAGAGTATGATTTTCATCAGGTTGCTTTACAGCTTTATGAATATCATCAGCCCATCGGGGTTTTAAAATCGGGAATTTATTTACTTTGGTTTTCGATTTTTCAAGATGTACAACAATCTTTGAAAAATCATCAGGCATGGGCAGCAGCTGTGGAATACACATGGTTTAAGCTTCGTGGTGAAAAAATTTCCCAAACAGAAGTAGCTGAAAAATACGATTTATCTGTTTCAACGGTTCAAAAATATGTAAAATTTGTGAATAATAGCCTTCGGTGAGCATATTCTTGGACTCCCATACTGTTGTTTTATAGGATAAAGAATATAGGCAATAATAATCCAAGAAAAGCCGTTTTCTAGCTAAGATCTCTTTCATGAGGAGACATTGAGCTGGACAAACGGATGTTCATTAAGGAGTGGGAATCATGTCTGAAGAAAAAATTTATGACGTCATTATCGCTGGTGCAGGACCTGCCGGTATGACAGCTGCTGTATATACATCTCGTGCGAACCTTTCAACTTTAATGTTAGAGCGTGGGGTTCCGGGGGGACAAATGGCCAATACGGAGGAAGTAGAAAACTATCCTGGGTATGATCATATTTTAGGACCAGACTTATCGACTAAAATGTTTGAACATGCGAAAAAGTTTGGCGCAGAATATGCTTATGGCGATATTAAAGAAATTATTGATGGCAAAGAATATAAAACCGTTGTTGCGGGATCCAAGCAATATAAAGCACGTTCAATCATTATCTCAACAGGTGCTGAATATAAAAAAGTTGGCGTCCCTGGGGAGAAAGAGCTTGGCGGTCGCGGTGTATCCTATTGTGCTGTTTGTGATGGTGCTTTTTTCAAACAAAAGGAGCTTGTCGTTATCGGTGGAGGAGACTCTGCAGTCGAGGAGGGTGTTTATTTAACTCGCTTCGCTTCGAAGGTAACGATTGTGCATCGACGTGATGAGCTACGTGCGCAAAAAATTCTTCAAGATCGTGCCTTTGCTAATGAGAAAATTGATTTCATTTGGAACCATACCATTAAAGAAATTAATGAAAAAGATGGAAAAGTTGGTAGCGTGACACTTGTTTCTACTGAAAATGGGGAAGAACAAGAATTCAAAGCTGATGGTGTATTTATTTACATCGGAATGGTTCCACTTTCGAAACCTTTTGCTAACTTAGGTATCACAAATGAAAATGGTTATATCGAAACAAATGAACGAATGGAAACAAAGGTGCCTGGTATCTTTGCGGCGGGAGACATCCGTGAAAAAACACTACGTCAAATTGTCACAGCAACAGGCGACGGAAGCATCGCAGCCCAAAGCGCCCAACACTATGTGGAAGAACTACTTGAAGAGCTTAAATAATTTAACGCTTTAAAGCACTGGGGGTCAGTCCCCCGTAACTTTAAAGCGGTGAAGCGTGTTAACAAATTTTTCACAGAAAAGTAACTTTGTTTTAATTTGAATGTAACAATAGTGAAATATTGATAAGGTATGATAAGGGTAGAAATTGACCCCCTTTTAAAAATATTTTTCAAAGCACAGGAGCGGATCCTGTGCCTTTTTTTTGCATAGAAATTCTTCAGGGGGCTAAACTAGAGCGTTTTTCGCATTTTGTGTGTATAATTCTGTTCGTTGTTACTGCTATTCAAAAATAGTATAATAAAAAGAATACACTTATACCTATTCGAGGTGAAGGTTTTTGCAACGGGTAACTAATTGTGTCCTTGTTAAGGATGGGAAAATTTTAATGCTCCAAAAGCCGCGTCGTGGCTGGTGGGTGGCACCAGGAGGGAAAATGGAGCCTGGAGAGTCTGTTCGGGACTCATGTATCAGAGAATACCGTGAAGAAACGGGAGTCTATTTGAAAAATCCCCAAATTAAAGGGATCTTTACAATCATTATTGAAGAGGATAGTAAGGTTACCTCTGAATGGATGTTGTTTACTTTTATGGCGACTGATTCGGACGGGGTAAATGTAGATGCTTCAGAAGAGGGAAAGTTGTCATGGTGCGAGATTGACAACGTACGTCATCTGCCTATGGCACCTGGGGATTATCATATCCTTGATTACATGATACACGGCAAAGGCATCATATATGGAACATTTACATATACACCAGATTTTGAATTAATCAGTTATCGACTAGATCCTAGTTCGTAACATAAGATTATAATTACACATTTTAGCGCGTTAAAGCATCGGGGGACTGACCCCCGGTACTTTAAAGTGGTAAAGTAAGGGGGATTTGTGATGAGTACGGGATCGATTTCGGAAACGCAGATGGTTATCATAACTGGAATGTCGGGAGCGGGGAAGACGGTTGCGATTCAAAGTTTTGAGGACTTGGGGTTCTTTTGTGTAGATAATCTTCCGCCTACCCTTCTTCCGAAATTTCTTGAGCTAATGAAAGAGTCAGGAAATAAAATGAATAAGGTTGCATTGGTCATGGACTTGAGAGGTCGGGAGTTTTTTGACCATTTATTTAAAGCGTTAGATGAATTAGCTGAAACCTCATGGGTGAACCCACAAATTCTTTTTCTAGATGCGGACGATTCCGCTCTAGTTAGGCGCTACAAAGAAACGAGAAGGTTTCATCCGTTAGCACCATCTGGATCTCCACTAGAAGGGATTAAACTAGAGAGACAATTACTTGAGGATTTAAAAGGACGCGCTCAACAAATTTTCAATACATCACAATTGAAGCCTCGAGAGCTCCGTGAAAAAATATTAACCGAATTTACTGCGGATAAGAAAAAGATTTTTACGGTCAATGTGATGTCATTTGGCTTCAAACACGGACTTCCGATTGATGCAGATTTAGTATTTGACGTACGCTTTCTACCAAATCCTCATTATATCGACCATATGCGTCCAAAAACAGGTCTTGAAGAGGAAGTATCCACTTATGTATTAAAGTGGAATGAGACGCAGAAATTTTTAGAAAAAGTGACCGATTTACTTAGTTTTATGCTCCCGCACTATAAGAGAGAGGGCAAAGCCCAGTTAGTGATTGCCATCGGATGCACAGGAGGTCAGCACCGGTCAGTCGCGCTAGCTGAGCATATTGGCCAATTTTTCAAAAAAGATTATTACACTTGCATTTCGCATCGTGACATTGAGAGGAGAAAGGATATCACGACATGACAGGAAAAGGGAATCCACGGGTTGTGATTATCGGTGGTGGGACGGGACTTCCTGTTCTATTAAGGGGTTTAAAGCAATATCCTGTAGATATCACGGCTATTGTTACGGTGGCTGATGATGGGGGAAGCTCCGGAAGACTTCGGGAGGACTTGGATATTCCGCCACCAGGAGATATCCGTAATGTGTTAGCAGCCCTATCAGATGTTGAGCCTTTAGTAGAAGAGATGTTTCAGCATCGATTTAAGACATCGAATGAATTGTCTGGCCATTCACTTGGGAATTTGATTTTAGCAGCAATGACTTCGATTACAGGCAATTTTGTGCACGCAATCCAAGAGATGAGTAAGGTGTTGAATGTAAGAGGAAAGGTTCTTCCAGCAGCGAATCAAAATGTGATTTTGAATGCGGAGATGGAAGATGGAACGATTGTGTCGGGAGAATCGAAAATTCCTTTCTCTGGGAAAAAAATTCACCGAGTGTTTCTTTCTCCGAAAAATATTAAACCGCTTCCAGAATCTTTATTAGCCATTCGGCAAGCCGATTTAATTGTGATGGGGCCGGGAAGTTTGTATACTAGTATTTTGCCGAATCTACTTGTTCCGAGATTGGGGGAAGAGGTATGCAAGGCGAAGGGGAAAAAGGTGTATATTTGCAATTTAATGACGCAAGCTGGGGAGACTCATAATTTTACGGCAAGTGACCATGTTCAGGCTATTTATGACCATATGAATGCTTCATTCATTGACACGATTCTCGTTAATAATGAAAATATTCCTGAAAAGGTACAGTTGCGTTATCACGAGGAGCTTGCGAAGCCAGTTGTTTACGATATTAAAAGGTTAGAAGAGCTTGGTCTTGAAGTGCTTCAAGATAAAATTGTCAGTTATGAAAAAAATGTCATTCGCCATGATACGAAAAAAGTGGCAGAAATTTTATATAATATGATAAAAGATGAAACTAAAAAGCGCTTTCATTCGTAAAGATTAAGGTGCAATCGTTTGTCTTATCATCCATGGGATAGACGCCAATCTAGGCATGTCCCTAAAATCTAGCGTTTGTTAAAGAGGGAGGTGACGGGGTGTCTTTTGCATCGGAGACGAAAAAGGAATTAACGAATTTAGAATTAAAAGAATGCTGTGGAAAATCGGAGTTATCGGCTTTGATTCGGATGAATGGGTCTTTATCCTTTTCCAATCGAAAGTTAATTGTCGATGTCCAAACGGAAAATGCGGCGATTGCTAGACGTATTTATACACTGATTAAGAGAAATTACCAAGTTCGAGTAGAATTGCTTGTTCGGAAGAAAATGAAACTGAAA
Source organism: Bacillus sp. CGMCC 1.16607 (assembly GCF_042683745.1). Taxonomy (NCBI): domain Bacteria; kingdom Bacillati; phylum Bacillota; class Bacilli; order Caryophanales; family Bacillaceae; genus Bacillus; species Bacillus sp. CGMCC 1.16607. The sequence continues at coordinate 355,986 of NZ_JBHUJX010000018.1, read as the reverse complement.
AAGAATAATGTGTATATTGTCCGCTTAGCGGAGCAGGCAAAAGAAATTTTAGAAGACTTGAAAATACTAGGGGAAGGCTTTACCTTTACCCATGATATTGCCGAAGAGCTAGTGCGAAAAAAATGTTGTCGACGGTCTTATTTAAGAGGGGCATTCTTAGCAGGGGGTTCTGTTAATAACCCTGAGACGTCCTCTTATCATTTAGAAGTGTTTTCACTTTATAAGGAACATAACGATTCACTTTGTGAGTTAATGAACACTTTTGATTTAAACAGCAAAACGCTTGAACGAAAAAAGGGCTTTATTACGTATTTAAAAGAGGCCGAGAAGATTACGGAATTCCTTAATATCATTGGAGCACATAATGCGCTTATGCATTTTGAAGATATTCGAATTGTTCGTGATATGAGAAATTCAGTTAATCGATTAGTAAACTGTGAAACAGCAAATTTGAATAAAACCATTGGAGCTTCGATCAGGCAGGTGGAAAACATCCGTTTTATTGAAAAAACGGCTGGTCTTCATATATTGCCAGAGAAACTTCGAGAAATTGCTGAGCTTCGAGTTCAATATCAAGATATTACATTGAAAGAACTAGGTGAGATGGTATCGGGTGGTTCGATTAGTAAATCCGGAATCAATCATCGCCTTCGAAAAATAGATGAAATTGCTGACAAGCTGCGTACTGGGGAAACAATCTCATATTGAGAAACTATACAAATTTTAAGGGAGGAAGAATGAAATGGTTGAGAGACAAGTAGAGGTAAAACTGAAAACAGGATTACAGGCACGACCAGCTGCTCAATTTGTTCAAGAGGCAAACCGTTTTTCATCAGATGTTTTTTTAGAAAAAGACGGTAAAAAGGTCAATGCGAAAAGCATCATGGGACTAATGAGTTTGGCAATTAGCTCAGGATCAATGATTACCATTACAACAGAAGGCCATGACGAATCAGAAGCATTAGATGCGCTGGAAAAATTTATTCAACATGAGGGATAGAAAAAAGGACTGAGGTTGCCTCAGTCCTTTTTTCTATAGTATAGCGCAGTAGCACTAAGTCCTATTTTTCACTCTTCTTTTTATCTTCTAAAACATTACGCGTAATGATGCTATCAATTAAACCGTATTCTTTCGCTGCCTCAGCTGTCATAAAATTGTCACGGTCTGTATCTTTTGCGATGACTTCCATCGGTTGGCCAGTACGCTCAGCTAAAATTCCGTTAAGTTTGTCTCGTAGGAAAAGAATGCGTTTGGCAGCGATTTCGATTTCTGTCGCCTGACCTTGTGCACCACCAAGTGGTTGATGAATCATAACTTCGCTATTTGGTAAAGCAAATCGTTTACCTTTTTCACCAGCTGCAAGTAAGAAAGCACCCATCGATGCTGCCATCCCGATACAAACCGTCGATACATTCGGTTTAATGTATTGCATTGTATCATAGATCGCCATTCCAGCAGTAATACTTCCACCAGGGCTATTGATGTAAAGGGTAATGTCCTTTTCAGGATTCTCTGCCTCTAGAAAAAGTAATTGGGCAACAATGCTGTTAGCAACGTGGTCATCGATACCACTTCCTAACATAATGATGCGGTCTTTTAAAAGACGAGAGTAGATATCATAGGCTCTTTCGCCACGGTTCGTTTGCTCAATAACTGTAGGTATCAAATTCATTATTATTTCCTCCTTGAATATAAGGTGAAACTTCTATCAGAGGGATCTCATCCCGCTGATTAAGTTAGAAGATTATGTATTGTTATCATACACTGATGGTCAATTAAGGTCAAACAATTCGATTGCCTATATAGATGAAATCGTTCGACAACTTTTACTCATCATAACCAGTTTCGGATTACTTTAATCAGAGCAAACCTAGTAAATTGAATAATTCTTGCAAAGAACCTAAACCTTTTATATAATGTAAAGGCACTTGCAGTAAATATGCGCCCGTGGTGCAACGGATAGCACGTAAGATTCCGGTTCTTAAAATGGGGGTTCGATTCCCTCCGGGCGCGTTAATAGGATAAAAGAGTGGCAAACCTAGTAATGAGGTTTGTCATTTTTATTTTTAACAAAAAAACACTCCATTTCAATGAAGTGTCCGTACCTATAATTAATACCCATTTGTTAACATAAATAACTTAAAGGAAATAAATAATGCACCCATTCCTGCAATAGGAGTACCAATAATTTCAGGTAATTTTATGAAATTTACTAATCTATATAAAATGGTTCCTGAAATCATCATGACAAGAATGTAAAGGACTAGTTGAACCATATTCTCATTCATTATTTTTTCTAAAGTATTTATTATATCCATATGATCCATACCTTTTTAGTTAATTGAAGGAGAAGGAAGCTTGGTCGGTACTCCGAGCTCCCTTGCCAAAGAAAAAGAATAGTTTGAGTATTCTTCGCTAGTTCTAATTTACTATATTTCGACATGTATCGTCAAATTTTTTAGGTATTTTGTCGGATTCGTTACGTTTAAAGGTTAGAATATGAATTATTCAACTATTTTTGAACGGATCATCACCTTTATGTAAACGCTTCCATTTTATTCCCATTCACCAAACTCACACATTATTGTAAAATAAGGGATAAGGGGTGAGTGTGATGAGTTTCAAACAAGGGCTTTTTCAACAACAAAGCTTGAAATTAACAATGACACAGGAGCTTTCACAGGCGATTGCGTTATTACAATATTCTACACAGGAGCTAACTGAGTTCCTTGAAAGTAAAGCATTAGAAAACCCACTCATCCAAGTCGACCCAACGGCTGTGCCTGTGAACCCTCTTGCAGACCGAAAAAAGAAACGAAAAGCAACGACCACTACCATTCAAAATGACTGGCTAGAACAAATAGGTGAACATAAAAAGTCAATTGTCGAACATTTAATGGCACAAATTCCTTTAAATGATGAGATTAAGCCCTTAAGGCAAACACTCAAACTTTTAATTCAATGCATTGATGAAAATGGGTATTTAGCAGAGTGTCCGGCATGTAATAATGTTCCTTCTGATCATTTGGAAAAAAGCATCGCGATCTTGCAGGCAATGGAGCCAGCAGGAATTGCAGCAAGGTCTTTACAGGAATGTTTGTCGATTCAGCTAAAAAGAATGCCAACTCCACACCCATTAGCAATTATTCTCGTAGAATTGCATTTTGAAGCCTTTGCCGATAAAAAATGGAAAGAACTATCCAAACAACTCCAAGTCAGTTTAATTGATATTCAGTCTGCTTTTGATCTTATTCAAACCTTGAATCCGAGACCAGGAGCAAAATATATGACAGAATCGACGGCCTTTGTCGTTCCTGATATTGTTGTCGTTTGGGATGGCAGTGAATATTCGATCACAGTCTTTGATGAACTTTTACCGAAAATTTCATTTAATCAAGCTTATTATCATCAATATGTAAGTTCTGATGATAAACAAGTATCTCGTTATATGGAAGATCAGGCTCAACAATATCAATGGCTCCAAAAAAGCCTGGAACAAAGGAAAGAAACACTGCAAAAAGTAGCTCTTAAGATTGTCGAGAAACAACCCGATTTTTTCAAAAGTGGGCCATCGAACTTAAGGCCGATGACGATGAAGGAAGTAGCGGATGAAATCGAGATCCATGAGTCAACGGTAAGTCGAGCCGTTCGGGAAAAATATGTGCAAACACCATTTGGTATTTTTGAACTAAAATCGTTTTTTACTAGCTCGATTCAAACGACAAATGAGGATTCGACCTCATCTACTCAAGTGAAAGATGCTTTAAAGAAACTAATTGATAACGAAAATAAGCAAAAACCACTTTCTGATCAAGAGATCGTAGCGCTATTAGAAGATCAAGAGGGTATCGTAGTTTCACGTAGAACGGTCGCGAAATATCGCGATCAGCTAAGCATTCCATCCTCTTCTAAAAGGAAAAGATACGATCATTAAAGGGGTAAAATGAAAAATGCCGACACTAATTTTTTATACAAGACAAAAATGTTCCTTATGTGACAAAGCAAAAGTGGTCATAGAGGAGCTCCATCAAGAAATGGAATTTGAATGGATTGAAAAAGATATAGATGAAAGTGATGAGTTAACGGAAAAGTACGGGCTGATGATTCCAGTAGTTGAAATAGACGGGGAAGAGGTTGAATACGGCCATATTAATAAATTTATTATTAGTAAGCGGTTACAAGAAAGCATATAGCTTGAAACTCTTTTTTACTCCTGTTAAAATGAAAATTGTAGCAGGGGTGATTTTTTTTATCCTTAGTGGGACATAATTTGTCTAACAGGGACATTTTCTGTCCACCTAGACTGAATAGTGGCATGAAGGAGTTTTGACTTATGTATTCATTGATTGATATACAAAAGAAATTATTACCTGACCTGCTTGAAATTATGCAGAAACGATATCATATCCTTCAATATATCTATCGAATGCAGCCGGTAGGAAGAAGGAGTTTAGCCCAAAGCTTAGGATTAACGGAGAGAGTTTTGCGCAGTGAGGTTGATTTTTTAAAAGATCAACACTTGATCTCGGTTAAAAGCGTCGGGATGGAGGTTACTTCTATCGGAATCGACTTGTTAGAAAAGCTTGACTCGGTGATGAGGGAAGCGGCGGGTATCGACGTGATGGAAGAGCAATTAAGGCAACGCTTTAATATTCGTAAAGTGGTGATCGTCTCTGGTGATAGCGATGAATCTCCTTGGATAAAAAGTGAATTAGGTAGGGCTTGTGCAACAAGTATGAAGGATTTCATTCGTGGTAATGAAACGATCGCCGTTACTGGTGGAACAACGATGGCTGCTGTGGCCGAAAAATTAACACCTGATCTCACAAGGGATGATTTGTTATTCGTTCCAGCAAGGGGTGGAATTGGTGAAGATGTTCAAAACCAAGCAAATACAATTTGTTCAATTATGGCAACTAATACGAAACAAAAACATCGAGTTTTTTATGTTCCTGATCAGGTAAGCGACGATATTTATGAATCCTTTATGAAGGAACCAATGATTAAAGAGGTGCTTGATAAAATCCGTTCAGCTAGCATGGTTTTACACGGAATTGGAGACGCTATAACAATGGCAGAGCGCCGTAAAACGAATCCTCAAGATTTGGAAAAAATGAAAGCGGAGAGAGCAGTGGGCGAAGCGTTTGGATATTATTTTAATGAAGCCGGTGAAGTTGTTCATAAAGTACTTACGGTCGGCCTTCAATTAAGCGATTTAGACCATATCCCCAATGTCATAGCTGTAGCTGGAGGATCTTCAAAAGCAAAAGCGATTCGCGCATACATGCAAAAAGCTCCAACTTCAACCATTCTAATTACGGATGAAGGGGCAGCAAAACGTTTGTTAGTTGACTAACCCTAATATGTTAGCAAAATATTTTTTAATAAATATAACCCTTAAACAATAAAAGGAGGAAATAAAAATGGCAGTAAAAGTTGGTATTAATGGATTTGGTCGTATTGGACGTGTAGTTTTTCGTGCAGCATTAAATAACCCAAATGTAGAGGTTGTAGCGGTCAATGATTTAACAGATGCAAATATGTTGGCTCATCTTTTAAAATACGATTCCGTTCATGGAACTCTTGATGTAGATGTGAAGGTCGATGGCGACTACTTAGTAGTTGGCGGCCACAAAGTGAAAGTAATTGCTGAACGTGATCCTGCAGCGCTTCCTTGGGGAGAGCTTGGTGTCGACATCGTCATAGAATCGACTGGCCGTTTCACGAAGCGTGCAGATGCAGCGAAGCATTTAGAAGCGGGTGCGAAAAAGGTTATTATTTCTGCGCCAGCTAATGATGAAGATATCACAATTGTAATGGGTGTAAACCATGATAAGTATGATGCAGCAAACCACCATGTCATTTCAAATGCATCTTGTACAACAAACTGTTTAGCCCCATTTGCTAAAGTATTAAATGACAAATTTGGTATTAAGCGTGGAATGATGACGACGGTTCATGCGTATACAAATGACCAACAAATTTTAGACCTTCCACATAAAGACTACCGTCGTGCACGTGCAGCGGGAGAATCCATTATCCCAACTTCAACAGGTGCAGCTAAAGCAGTTGCGTTAGTATTACCTGAATTGAAAGGGAAGTTAAATGGGATGGCGATGCGTGTTCCAACTCCAAACGTATCTGTTGTCGATTTAGTGGCTGAACTTGATAAAACGGTAACCGCAGATGAAGTGAATCAAGTATTAAAAGATGCGGCAGAAGGCGAATTAAAAGGAATTTTAGCTTATAGCGAAGAGCCTTTAGTGTCTCGTGATTACAATGGAAACGCAGCTTCTTCAACGATCGATGCACTATCAACGATGGTATTAGAAGGAAACATGGTTAAAGTTCTATCTTGGTATGACAACGAAACAGGCTATTCCAACCGCGTAGTCGACCTTTGTGACTACATCGCACAAAAAGGACTATAAAACATTCATAATAAAGTTGGAATTGAAGAATAGAACCGCTATAATGAATATTGGAAAATTAAGCTAGTCTTTAGAAAGGGGAGCGGGGAAAAATCCCCACTCCCCTTTTTAACACGTTACCACGTCGGGGGTCAGTCCCCCACCACTATAACGCATTAACGCATCGGGGGTCTGACCCCCAGTGCGTTAATGTGGTAAAGTGTTATTTTATTTCGATTGGGAGGTTCTTTTGTGATGAATAAGAAGTCTGTGAAAGATGTGGATGTGAACGGGAAGAGAGTATTTTGCCGTGTGGATTTCAATGTGCCGATGCAGGATGGTCAGGTAACGGATGATACGAGAATTCGTGCTGCTTTGCCAACGATTCAATATTTAAGTGAGCAAGGGGCAAAGGTTATTTTAGCAAGCCATCTTGGCCGCCCAAAAGGAAAAGTAAACGAAGAAATGCGTTTAACTCCTGTTGCAGCACGACTTTCTGAGCTTCTCGGCAAAGACGTCCAAAAGGCTGACGAAGCATATGGAGAAAGTGTTAAACAACTCATCGCTGAAATGACAGAAGGTGACGTCCTTCTTCTTGAAAACGTGCGCTTCTACCCTGGTGAAGAGAAGAATGATCCTGAACTGGCGAAAGCCTTTGCTGAACTCGCTGATCTGTATGTAAATGACGCCTTCGGTGCAGCACACCGTGCCCATGCCTCAACTGAAGGAATCGCGCACTATCTACCAGCCGTTTCTGGACTCTTAATGGAAAAAGAACTAGATGTTCTAGGCAAAGCTCTTTCCAATCCTGAAAGACCATTTACCGCAATAATTGGTGGCGCTAAAGTAAAAGATAAAATAGACGTGATTGAAAATCTCCTTGAAAAAGTCGATAACCTTATTGTCGGTGGCGGACTGGCGAATACTTTTGTAAAAGCGAATGGACATGAAATCGGAAAATCGCTTTTAGAAGAAGATAAAATCGACTTAGCAAAATCGTTTATGGATAAAGCAAAAGAAAAAGGTGTTAATTTTTACATACCAGTTGATTTTGTTGTAGCCGATGAATTTTCAGCTACAGCAAACACAAAAGAAGTAGATGTGACGGAGATCCCAGCCAATTGGCAAGCATTGGATATCGGACCAAAAACAGCAGCCATTTATAAGGATGTCATCGAAAAATCAAAGCTAGTTATTTGGAACGGACCGATGGGCGTGTTTGAATTTGATGCCTTTGCAAACGGAACAAAAGCCGTAGCACAAAGTCTAGCAGACGCAAATGACACGTATTCTGTCATTGGTGGAGGCGATTCTGCAGCAGCAGTGGAGAAATTCCATCTTGCTGATAAAATGAGCCATATCTCCACTGGTGGCGGAGCATCGTTAGAGTTTATGGAAGGTAAAGCACTTCCAGGCGTTGTCGCATTAAACGATAAAGAAAACTCGCCGATTGGCTAGCCTTAAGGCGAAGACAGAGGGGTAGTTGCACTTATGCGTTCAGAATTTATGGATATAAATTCTGATTAGCGAAATAAACCAACTTTTTAAAAAGTGGCCAGTTGTAACAGTACGATAGTTTCATTTAGATCAACCTTTATAAAGAGGTCTTAAAGTGGAACAAAGAAAAAGGATAAGGAGAAAGGATGGAACCTAGATGCGTAAACCAATCATTGCAGGAAACTGGAAAATGCATAAAACTCTTTCGGAAGCAAATAGCTTTGTGGAAGAGGTGAAAGGTTTAGTGCCAGCGAAAGACAAAGTGGAGTCTGTGATTTGTGCACCAGCGCTTTTTTTAGAAAGTCTAGTTTCAGCTTCAAAAGGCAATGAGGTAGAAATTGGTGCTCAAAATATGCACTTTGAAGAAAACGGTGCATTTACTGGTGAGATCAGCCCAGTAGCTTTATCAGATCTTGGAGTAAATTATGTCATATTAGGGCATTCTGAACGTCGTGAAATGTTTAATGAAACCGATGAAGCAGTAAATAAAAAAACATTAGCCGCTTTTAAGCATAAACTCACACCAATCGTTTGCTGTGGTGAGACGTTAGAGCAGCGGGAAGCCGGACAAACTAACATGCTCGTTGGAAACCAAGTGAAAATAGCTTTAACTGGATTAACCGATGAGCAAGCAAAACAAACAGTCATTGCTTATGAACCGATTTGGGCGATCGGTACAGGTAAATCTTCATCTCCTGCAGATGCGAATGAAGTATGTGCTCATATTCGTCAAGTGATTGCAGAGCAATTTTCCACAGAAGTGGCTGATGAGGTTCGCATTCAATACGGTGGTAGTGTAAAGCCAAGTAATATTGCCGAATACATGGCACAACCAGATATTGACGGAGCTCTTGTAGGTGGCGCGAGTCTAGAATCCACCTCATTCTTGCAATTATTGGAGGCAGGTGTGAAATGAGCAAATCACCTGTTGCTTTAATCATCTTAGACGGATTTGCTTGTCGAAGCGAAAGAAAAGGGAATGCCGTTGCTCAAGCGAATAAACCGAACTTTGACCGCTTTTGGAACGAGTATCCACATTCTCATTTAACGGCTTGTGGAGAGGCAGTCGGATTACCAGAAGGGCAGATGGGAAATTCAGAAGTCGGGCATTTAAATATTGGTGCGGGAAGAGTTGTGTATCAAAGCTTAACCCGTGTGAACGTCGCCATTCGTGAAGGTGAATTTGAAAGAAATGATACCATTTGCGCTGCCATGGAGCATGTGAAAAAGAATGGGACGAATCTTCATCTGTTCGGTCTTCTGTCAGATGGTGGTGTGCATAGTCATATCAACCATATGTTTGCTTTGTTGAAATTAGCGGCTGAAGAAGGCGTGAAGAACGTATATATTCATGCGTTCCTTGATGGACGTGACGTAGGGCCACAAACAGCAGGTGGCTATATCGAGCAGACATTGGAAAAAATGAAGGAGTATGGTGTTGGCCAGTTTGCCACGATTTCAGGCCGCTATTATTCAATGGACCGTGACAAACGTTGGGAGCGAGTGGAAAAATCGTACCGCTCGATGGTGTATGGAGAAGGACCAGCGTATACAGAGCCAATGGAGGTCATTGAAGACTCTTATAAAAATGGAATCTACGACGAATTCGTTCTTCCTTCTGTTATAACAAAGGAAAACGGCGAACCGATTGCCACTATTGCGGACAATGATGCCGTCATTTTTTACAATTTCCGTCCAGACCGTGCCATTCAAATTTCTAATACATTTACGAACGAGGATTTCCGCTCCTTCGATCGTGGGCCAAAACATCCGAAACACTTGCATTTCGTTTGTTTAACTCATTTTAGCGAAACAGTGGATGGATATGTTGCATTTAAACCGACGAACTTGGATAATACGCTTGGTGAGGTGTTATCTCAAAATAGTTTAAAGCAATTGCGTATTGCGGAAACTGAGAAGTATCCCCATGTGACCTTTTTTATGAGTGGGGGTCGAGAAGCTGAATTCCCAGGCGAAGAAAGAATTTTAATCAATTCGCCGAAGGTTGCTACATATGATTTACAGCCTGAAATGAGTGCATTTGAAGTGACTGATGCACTTGTAAAGGAAATCGAAGCTGATAAGTTCGATGCCATCATCTTAAACTTTGCAAACCCAGATATGGTTGGGCATTCAGGGAAGCTTGAGCCGACAATCAAGGCGATCGAAGTCGTGGATGAATGTCTCGGCAAAGTTGTTGATTTAATTTTATTAAAGGGTGGTTCGGTCATTATTACTGCTGATCATGGGAATGCTGATGAGGTTGTCACACTCGAAGGAACACCAATGACGGCACATACGACGAATCCCGTCCCTGTTATTATCACGAAACAAGATGCCAAGCTTCGTGAAGATGGCATTCTTGGAGATTTAGCACCAACTATGCTAGATTTATTAGGTATAACAAAACCAACTGAAATGACAGGCACAACATTAATTCAGAAATAAAGATTTTTAAAAAAAATAGCCATTTATCAAAAGGAGAGATTTTTCATGCCATTTATCGTAGACGTATATGCTCGTGAAGTATTAGATTCCCGCGGAAATCCAACAGTTGAAGTGGAGGTTTTTACAGAGTCAGGCGCTTTCGGACGCGCAATGGTTCCAAGTGGAGCATCGACTGGAGAGTATGAGGCGGTTGAACTTCGTGACGGAGACAAGGACCGTTACCTTGGAAAAGGTGTGTTAAAAGCGGTTGATAATGTGAACGAAATCATCGCTCCATTTCTTGTTGCTGAAGAATTTAATGTGTTAGACCAAGTAGGAATCGATAAAGCTCTAATCGAGCTAGATGGTACAGATAATAAAGGTAAACTAGGAGCAAATGCAATCCTTGGTGTTTCGATGGCGGTTGCACATGCAGCAGCAAACTACTTAGATATTCCTTTATACCAATACTTAGGTGGATTTAACGCGAAGCAGCTTCCTGTTCCAATGATGAACATCGTCAACGGTGGAGCACATGCGGATAATAACGTAGATATTCAAGAGTTTATGGTAATGCCAGTTGGAGCAGAAAGCTTTAAAGAAGCGCTCCGCATGGGTGCTGAAATTTTCCATAGCTTGAAATCCGTTTTAAAAGGAAAAGGTTTAAACACAGCTGTAGGTGATGAAGGTGGATTCGCTCCGAACCTAGGTTCGAACGAGGAAGCACTTTCAACCATCATCGAAGCGATTGAAAAAGCAGGCTACAAACCAGGCGAGCAAATTATGTTAGCGATGGATTGTGCAGCTTCTGAAATTTACAACAAGGAAGATGGCAAATACCATTTAGCAGGCGAAGGTGTTGTGAAAACTTCAGAAGAAATGGTTGCTTGGTACGAAGAGTTAGTGTCTAAATATCCAATCATCTCGATTGAAGATGGTTTAGACGAAAACGACTGGAAAGGTCACAAGCTTTTAACAGAGCGTATTGGTAAAAAAGTTCAATTAGTTGGCGATGACTTATTCGTAACAAATACAGAAAAGCTAAGCCAAGGTATTGAACAAGGAATCGGGAACTCTATCCTAATCAAAGTAAACCAAATCGGTACATTGACAGAAACATTTGACGCGATTGAAATGGCGAAGCGCGCTGGCTATACAGCGGTTATCTCCCACCGTTCTGGTGAAACAGAAGATAACACGATCGCTGATATTGCTGTTGCTACAAACGCAGGTCAAATTAAAACAGGTGCACCATCCCGTACCGACCGCGTAGCGAAATACAACCAACTACTACGCATCGAAGACCAACTAGGCGACACAGCACAATACCTAGGCCGCAAATCCTTCTACAACCTAAAATAATGATTCCAAGAGGGGCAAACATTGCCCCTCTTTAACACATTAAATCGGCGGGGGTCAGTCCCCATTGCTTTAATGTGTTAAAGAATAGGAGCTTTTTAACAGCTATTGTCCATTTTAGAAATTTGTGATAAATTAGTAATAATGCATTATGTACGTTTTACAGGAGGTGTCTTTCATGCACACGTTTTTAGTTGTATTATTAGTTATCGTATGTATCGGCCTTATTCTATCTGTGCTTTTACAATCAGGGAAAAGTGCTGGACTATCTGGAGCTATTTCCGGTGGAGCAGAACAATTATTTGGTAAACAAAAGGCAAGAGGACTTGACCTAGTGCTACACCGTATTACAATCGTTTTAGTTGTATTATTCTTCCTACTAACGATTGCAGTAACCTATTTTAAATTATAATACCCATTAAGCCGTCCTAGAAAAAGGGCGGCTTTTTAACGCTTTAAAGCATTGGGGGTCAGTCCCCCATCGCTTTAAAGCGATGAGGGACTGACCCCCAATGCGGTGATGCGCTAAAGTGCCAATACATTCGTTTTTCTGGAATGTTCGTCCCTACTTTGTTAAAACTAATAAAGAGAATATAAGGATTATGAATTTCATGGTTAATTAAGGAGATTGAAATAAATGAAAATCGCGTTACCTAAACCATTCACCTTTGAAGGTGGAAAAAGGGCTGTGCTTTTATTACACGGATTTACGGGGAATTCTTCTGATGTCCGCATGATTGGTCGATTCCTTGAAGCAAAAGGCTATACTTGTCATGCACCTCAATATAAAGGCCACGGTGTTCCCCCTGAAGAACTCGTACATACAGGTCCAGATGATTGGTGGGAGGATGTTCAAAAAGGCTACCAGCATTTAAAAGATAAAGGACACAATGAAATAGCTGTCGTTGGATTGTCACTGGGTGGGGTATTCTCTTTAAAATTAGGTTACACTTTACCTATAAAAGGAATTGTCCCAATGTGCGCACCGATGCATATTAAAAGTGAAGAAGTCATGTATAAAGGAATCTTGGACTACGCTCGCGAATATAAAAAGCGAGAAACAAAATCTGACCAGCAAATAGAGCAAGAAATGGCTGAATTTGAAAAGACACCAATGAACACATTAAAAGCATTGCGAGGCTTGATTCAAGAGGTTCGGAAAAACGTGGATATGATTTACGCTCCAACGTTTGTCGTTCAAGCGAGAAATGATAATATGATCAATACAGAAAGTGCCAATATCATTTACAACGAAATTGAATCACCATTCAAAGAAATCAAATGGTATGAAGAATCAGGTCATGTCATCACCCTCGATAAAGAAAAAGACCAATTGCACGAAGATATTTATCAGTTTTTAGAAAAATTAGATTGGATAGACTAATATAAACAAATATAAAAGGAGGTTAGCAAATGAGTGAGATTCAAAACCACATCGACCGGATGCTGCGTTACATGAAGGATGAAGCTTATAAGCCGTTAACCGTTCAAGAACTGGAACAGGCTTTTGGAATCGAGGATTCCGCTGACTTTAAAGATTTCGTCAAGGCACTTGTAATTATGGAAGAAAAAGGACTAGTCGTTCGCACAAGAAGCAATCGTTATGGCTTACCTGAAAAAATGAACCTTATCCGTGGAAAATTGGCTGGGCATGCGAAAGGGTTTGCTTTCGTCATTCCTGATGAACCGGGGATGGATGACATTTTTATCCCACCAAATGAAACGAACAATGCAATGCACGGAGACACCGTACTAGCTCGAGTGACAACGGAAACCTCAGGTCAACGACGTGAAGGGACGGTAGTCCGAATTTTAGAACGGGGTATCCAACGCATTGTCGGAACCTATGTAGAAAGCAAGCATTTTGGCTTTGTCATTCCCGATGATAAAAAATTCGCCAGTGACATTTTCATACCGAAAGCTGTATCCAAAGGGGCAGTGGAAGGTCATAAAGTAGTCGTTCACTTAACCAGTTACCCTGAAGGTCGAAAAAGTGCGGAAGGGGAAATTACTGAAATCTTAGGTCATAAAAATGATCCAGGTGTCGATATTCTATCTGTCATTCATAAGCATGGCTTACCAATGGCGTTCCCAGAGGAAGTCATTCAACACGCCAATGAAACACCTGACGAAATCGATCCGAGCGAAATCGGAAACCGCCGCGATTTACGTAATGAAGTGATCGTCACCATCGATGGCGCGGATGCAAAGGATTTAGACGATGCCGTTACGGTGGAAAAATTGGCCAGTGGAAATTATAAGCTAGGCGTACATATTGCGGATGTTTCCTATTATGTGACGGAGGAATCACCTATCGATCGTGAAGCAGCTGATCGTGGCACCAGTGTTTACTTAGTTGACCGAGTGATTCCGATGATCCCTCACCGTTTATCGAATGGGATTTGTTCATTAAATCCGAAAGTCGATCGCCTAACTTTGTCTTGCCATATGGAAATTACCCCAACGGGTGAAGTAGTCGGGCATGAAATTTTTCAAAGTGTCATTAAAACGACAGAGCGCATGACCTATACGGATGTGAATAAAATTCTTGTCGACCAGGACGAAGAGTTAATGAAGCGCTATGAACCACTTGTTCCGATGTTTCAAATGATGGAGCAATTGGCTGCTATTTTAAGAGAAAAGCGGATGAACCGTGGGGCAATTGACTTTGATTTTAAAGAAGCAAAGGTTTTAGTCGAAGAGGATGGAAAGCCAATTGATGTTGTGTTACGTGAACGTTCGGTAGCTGAACGTCTCATTGAGGAGTTCATGCTCGTAGCAAATGAAACGATTGCCGAACATTTTCATTGGATGGATGTACCGTTTATCTACCGGATTCACGAAGACCCAAAAGAAGAAAAGCTGCAAAGATTTTTCGAGTTCATCACAAACTTTGGCTATCTTGTAAGAGGAACAGCCAATGACGTTCACCCACGAGCACTACAGCAAATTATTGAAGAGGTGCAGGGGAAGCCTGAGGAAATGGTTGTTTCAACTGTGATGTTACGATCGATGCAACAGGCGAAATATGATCCAGATAGTTTAGGTCACTTTGGCTTATCGACCCAATTTTACACCCATTTTACTTCGCCAATCCGTCGTTATCCTGATTTAATTGTCCACCGCTTAATTCGGACTTATTTAATTGAAGGAAAACTCGACGATACAACGAGAGAAAAATGGAATGCCAGACTTCCGGAAATTGCAGAACATTCATCGAAAATGGAGCGTCGTTCCGTAGATGCGGAGCGAGAAACGGATGAACTGAAGAAAGCCGAGTTCATGGAGGATAAAATTGGTGAAGAATATGATGGAATCATCAGCTCTGTCACGAATTTTGGTATGTTTGTCGAGCTACCGAATACCATTGAAGGACTTGTTCATGTTAGCTATATGACCGATGATTATTACCGTTTTGACGAACGCCATTTCGCGATGATTGGTGAGCGAACAGGAAATGTGTTCCGAATCGGTGATGAAATTACCGTCCGAGTAGTCAATGTAAACAAAGAAGAAAGATCAATTGATTTTGAAATTGTTGGCATGAAGGGCACTCGTCGTGAAAGAAGTGATACGAAAAAGATTTTTAGAACGAAAGGTCCAGGTGAAGGTGGACGCGGTTCTGGAAGAGGCGGTGGTCAAGGACGTCCTGCAGGCTCTGGGGGACAAAAACGCCGAGGAGAAGGACGCCCATCAGGTTCAGGCGGTCAAGGTCGTAAGGGTGAAGGAAGATTTTCATCCAATCAGGCTGGAGAAAGTCGAAATGCTTCAAGCGGAGGCGGAGAAGCGAAGAAACCGAAGAAAAAGCGTAAATTCTTCGAAAATGCGCCAGGTGCCAAACGGAAACCGAAAAAACGTAAGTAATAAGGGACTGAGCTGAATCATTGATTCAGCTCACTTTCATCCTTGTGAAAATTTTGGTAGAATAAAAAGATAAACGATGTTTGAAAGGGGAGAGACAAGTGCCAAAAGGGGAAGGGAAAACGGTCGCTCAAAACAAAAAAGCGTATCATGATTTTTTTATTGAAGATACATATGAAGCAGGACTTGTCCTTCAAGGAACTGAAATTAAATCGATCCGTGCAGGAAAAGTAAACCTCAAAGATTCGTATGCTAGAATTCAAAATGGTGAGGCTTGGTTATATAGCATGCATGTGAGCCCGTATGAACAAGGGAATCGATATAATCATGATCCACTCAGAACACGAAAGCTACTTCTTCATAATCGGGAAATTAATAAGCTTATTGGTGAGACAAAAGTGACAGGCTATGCACTCGTACCTTTAAAATTGTACTTAAAAAATGGTTATGCGAAAGTATTAATTGGTCTAGCTAAAGGTAAGAAAAACTATGATAAGCGTGAGGATTTAAAACAAAAAGAAGCGAAGCGGGAAATCGAAAGAGCGTTTCGTAGCCGCCAGAAGGAATAGAGTGCTTACTGGAATTTATTTTACAATAACTTACAATTGAAATTCGATTGCTCTGTGTTATAATAATAAATGTCGACGGGTTCTTATCCGGCGATGAATAACTTAGCTCGAGGAAATCAATGAGCTTCCGAACGTCACGCATGCCTAATCAGCTGCTGACCATTTTATAATGGGGACGCTACGGATTCGACAGGGGTAGTTCGAGCTTAGGTTGCGAGTCGAGGGGATCGGCCTCGTTAAAACGTCAAAGCCTATAACTGGCAAAACTAACAACAACTTAGCTTTCGCAGCTTAATACTGCATAGCTGTTCGCCCGTCCATCGCCTATGTGGTACGGTAGCGGACTCACTCTTAGTAGGCTACGCCGGAGTCCACCGTCTGAGGATGAAGGAAGAGAACAACCAGACTAGCTGACCGGACGCCTGTCGATAGGCAGATGGATCAGTGAAACGCGAATATGTCGACTACACTCGTAGAAGCTTAAGTGGCGATATTTCTGGACGTGGGTTCGACTCCCACCGTCTCCACCAAATACATATTTGGTGGTTTTTTATATTTGTGTGACTTTAACTATAATCTTGCCGTTTTGGCAACTTTATGCTTAAAAATACTTTCGGCAAATAAATACTTCAAAATACTGGAACAAGATTAATAATTATAACTAAAAATAGTAATAAGCAGAAATGTGCAAGCTTTCGAGCATATTTTCTGCTTATTTACGTTCGTCAGGAAGAGTCCTACAACTGAAACTGATGTAAGATTTAATTGATATAGGAAGTAATTATCCGAAAAATGTTGATAACATAAAGGAAAAAAGGTAGAAAAATCTAATTATGAACAAAAAGCCAATCAACTAGATTTGATTGGCTTTTTGCCCTAATGAAACATAGTTTTCTTCCTCTTAGATTTGTTTATCAGGTAAAGAAGATTGCTATAGACCCACCCAGATTCCCTTTGATATTATAGATTGGCATTTAAGGGGGGACGTTCTTATGGAGGAAACAAAATATCAAGATCTTAAACGCGGTGAAACGGGAGCAATGATTAGCATTATTTCTTATATATTTTTATCCATATTGAAAGTGGTCATTGGTCTATGGGCGGGATCGGAAGCATTAAAGGCAGACGGTCTAAATAATGCAACCGACATTGTTGCTTCTATAGCTGTATTAATAGGGTTAAAATTTGCCCAAAAGCCAGCCGATAAAAATCATCCATACGGGCACTGGAAAGCTGAGACTGTCGCATCTATGGTTGCTTCATTTATTATGGGGGCAGTGGGTATTCATGTAGTTTATCAGGCGGTTCATAAATCAATTATTGGAGAATATCAATCACCAGAATTGATTTCTGCATGGGCAGGTATTTTCGCTGCTGTTGTCATGTACTTTGTTTATCGATATAACAGAAACCTAGCTAGAGAAATCAAAAGTCAATCTGTTATGGCAGCAGCAAAGGACAATTTATCCGATGCATTGGTCAGTATAGGGACTGTAATTGGAATTATTGGTTCTCAACTTGGAATCTCGTGGTTAGATCCAGTGGCTGCAATAATTGTGGGATTAATCATATGTAAGACAGCTTGGGAAATCTTTAGAGATGCCTCTCACCATTTAACAGATGGTTTTGATGAAGAAGAAATACTGATTTATAAGGAAGCGATTCTTCGCACTAAGGGAGTAAGAGCCGTTAAGGATATTAAAGCGCGGTATTATGGTAATAATCAAGTGGTTGACGTGGTCATTTTAGTACAATCTGAGCTTAGCCTAAGAGAAGCACATAATATCGCTACGAATGTGGAGAATGAATTAGAAGAAAAACATGAAGTATATAACGTTCATGTTCACGTTGAACCTCTTGTACAATGATTTTAAATTAGCTAAGGATATTTACTTAATGAAACACCTCGAATTTTGAACTTGCACATTATGGGATGTGGTGATTTAGTTTTATTAGCCAGAGTATTTCGTTCGGGGTAGGAACTAGCAAAAATACTAAAGGACGATAAAGGCGATTCATACTCCGTTCCCTTCGATAAACAGAAACCTGATAGCATTCTTAGATTGACTTATTTTAATTTCTTCGGGCAAGAAAAGGGTAGTTTAAAGAACATAATATAATTTAACTTAATTTACTAAAACAGCGGCTATCTTCACTAGTTTGTAACTTCTGTTATTATTGAATTGTGTTGACAAGATGTAAGTTGGAGTTTCCATGTTTTTGGAAAAAATCATCTATTCAGGTTATTCAGCGAATTAATACACCATTTTGTAATGCAGAACGGAGAGGTGATTAGGCGAAATTGAACCGAAAGATTGTTAAGCACAAGATATTACGAGTTTTTTATGAGATAAAAAACGTTGGTCAATTTTCTAACCAACGTCATTTTTTAGATGGATTCCTTGTAATATAGCTTAGTCTTTAATTTATCCCGACGTATCTATTCATTCTTGTTCCTGAATAAATTTAACGGCATTTAAACCAATCATTTGGGAAGGTATGGAAGTGTTGCCATCTGGTAAAATGGGGGAAATGGAAAGATCGGCGACTTTTAGGTTCTTGGTACCGAAGACATTCAGATATCCATCTACAACTCCGTCATCAATACTCCTAGCCATCTTGCATTGACCTCCAAAATGGAAAATATTGCGATATGAAGCTCTTGCATATCTTTCTAAATTTTTACGGCGTTCTTCTCTATTTCTAATCTCAAATATTTTTTCAGGTGGGTATACGACTTTATAAATGCCTTCAGGGTCAAGTTCACGTGCTTTCTTCATAATGTGGAAGGTCTCAATATACTGATCAATCATGAAATCCAGGTCATCAGGATTTCCAAGCGGATTAAGGTCGATGGAAGGATATGCCTCAGGGTCGCTGTGTGAGGCCAATATCGAACCCCTACTTTTGGGGTTTAGGTCAAAAAGCCAATGCTCATAATATTGCTCTGCTTTTTACGATCAAACCCCCAATTATTAGACAGTACATCTGAAGTAGGGAGAAATGTTGGAGTTGGGGATCCATATATTTGAAGGCGGCGACCTCCTCTTCTACCCTCCCCTTTAAAAGCGCCTAATGGAAATGGATTGTCTGGATCTGCAGACATGAGATCTAAAATTCGATTGGTTTTAACTTCTACTCCCATTCCAATCGTAAAATGAGCTTGAAAGTTATGCCCCACATTTGGGCTGTTTATAAGGGTTTCAATACCTGCTCTAGCCAGATCATTCGGGTGCCCAATTCCAGAACGTTGTAAAATAACAGATGAAAAATTACCAGCACTAACAATTATCCCTTTTTTAGCAAAAACCCTATTAGTTTTACCGTTTCTGACAAATTCAACGCCCACGGCAACTTGAATTCTTCCATCTTTTTCAAATAGAATTTTATTCACTGTTGTTTTGGTGAAAATTACTAATTTTCTGTTACCCACTCCAACTTCATCTGGATGGAACTCATTTCCTTGTGTAACAATATTGCTACCTAAATATCCTGTGGCTGTAGAAGAACGAACGAACTTTCCATTTACTTCCTTATTTAAAAATTGTGATTTGAAAAATGTACAATCTCTTATTCCAGTATTGTAATCCTCAACAATGGGAATATTTAATACAGCAGATGCTGCTCTTGCTAACGTAACGGTAAGCCCATCCTTTGGAATGGATTGCTGTTTGACAAAAATGGGGCCTCTTCTTCCGCGTTCTTCGGATTCTTGCGTATTCCCCGTATAAGTTTCATTTTTTATAAATAAAGAACTTACGTTGTTATAACTCCATTGAGATCCAACTAGTTGTGCCCACTCATCATAAAGTTCTCTGCTTCCCCGTACTGCATACATAGCATTATGCTCGGAGCTTCCCCCTATTGCTCTCCCGCTTGATATTCTGAGCTGCTGATTCCCTATACTAGGCTCTGCATTTGAAAGCATATTAAAGGAATGTCTATTATCAGAAGCTAAAATTCCAGATACTGCACCAGAAGGACTGCTTAGCCCCTTAACCATATTTGTTCCTGGTTCTAGGACGATTACAGAAGTAGATTTGTCATCCGTTAATTTTTTTGCAACCACTCCCCCAGCAGTTCCAGCCCCGATTACAATATAATCAAAAGTATTTTTTTCGGACATTTTATCATTCCCTTCACAAAGCCTATTAAGTCAGACTACGAGTCTTTTTATATGTATTATGATTATCTACCTATATGTGAGTGTCCACGTTACTTTTTCATACCTCCTGAGCCTTTGACCTTAGTACTAATTACTTTTTAGGGACAAAGGTAAGAAATGAAAATGATTTCCGATACTTGTAACTTCCAACTATCGAATTCGTCTAAATAGAGAAATAAAATAAATATTAGAAAATTATCTTTATCGACTAAGTAAATTGTAAAGAAATAATTGAATATACGGACGAGAAGGTGATTATATGAGAAATCATTTAAAAATAGGAGTACTCGTATCTTTGTTGTTTTGCTTGATACTTGGTGCAGCTTTGCCCTCATCAAATGCCGCTATCAGTAAAAAAACTATAGGTTATCAATTTGTTAATGGGCTTGTTTCATTCGAGCAAAAAGGGAAGTTTGGCATGATGGACAACAAGGGAAATGTTGTCTTAAAGCCACTTTATGAAGAGATAACTCAATCAAAGAGAGTTCATTTATTAAGAGTCAAAAGGAATGGTAAATATGGGTTTATCAATCAAAGGGGTAAAGTACTTGTTAAGCCTATCTACCATTATGCAGCTGATGGTTATAAAAGTCCGATCCTAGTTGAAAGGTACAATAAATACGGTCTAATCGATACAAAGGGAAAAACAATCGCTCCACCAAAGTATGAAAAAATTGGAGAATTTCACAACGGAGTCGCCTACTACAAACGTAAAGGAAAATACGGACTTATCGATACAAACGGAAAAATAATCGTTTCACCTAAGTATGAAAAAATCGGAGAATTTCACAATGGAATTTCTTATTACAAGCAAAATGGTAAATACGGAATGATAAACAAAAGTGGGAAAATCGTTTTAGTCCCTACCTATGATAAAATCAGCAAAAACTCAAATGGTGTATTCAATGTCGTTCTCAATAAAAAAAGCGGTCTGATCGATAAGCAGGGAAACATCATTGTCTCCCCAACCTTTGATAGTATCGGATTCATTCAAAATGGCTTAGCATCTATTCGAAAGGGAGACAAATATGGTCTAATCAGCTTAAAAGGGGAAATCTTGATTGAGCCTCAATATGATAAGATTCGACCATTTTCCAATGGATTTGCTCAAACCTTACTGAATGGAAAGTACGGATTCATTAATTCGGAAGGAAAAGTAATAGTGGAGCCAATTTTCAACGTAGTAAGTGCCTTTAGAGAGGGCTTGGCTTCCGTGGAAGTTGATGGAAAGATTGGATTCATTGACTCTACTGGGGCGATGGTGATAAAACCAATTTTTGAGAAAACGGAAAATGGGGATGAAACAGCGCTTTATGTATTTAGAAAGGATGGAGCGGTGGTCACAAGGGACGGAAAGTTTGGAGTCATTAACCGAAAAGGCGAGGTCATTCTTGAATTCAACTATGACTTTATTAGTTGGTTTAACCAAATAGGTTTAGCGATTATCCGTCAAAATAATAAATATGGTTTTATTAACGAGACAGGTAAAGTGATAGTAGAGCCAACCTACGACCATATAAGGATGGCAACCTATGGAGATGGTCTATTGAATGGTGATTATTTGATTTTTGAGCAAAACAATAAAGAAGGTGTGATAAACAGCAAAGGGGAAGTCATCATCATACCAAAATATGATCGAATTGATTCTATGGAAGATACAGGACTATTAAGAGTGATGACTGGTTCAAAGTACGGAATTGTGACCGAAACAGGGAAAGTTATAGTCGAACCAAAATATAATGAAATTAACTCCTTTTCGAATCAGTATGGTTATTTCTATATAAACGACAATGGAAAATATGGATTCATCAATAAAGCTGGAAAAATCGTAATTTTACCTGAATACGACAGCTTAGGTGACTTCCATGAAGGACTTCTCTATGTAAAAAAGGACGGAAAAGCAGGATTCATCGACAAAGATGGAAAGGTCATTATTAAGTTAAATTACTATTAATCTTATAAGTCCCTTTACTGTTACTTACCCTTTTTGAGTCAAATAAATAATAAACGCAGTGTGATTTCACTTGTGAAATTCACTGCTTTTCTATTTGAGATTAAATTTTTTCATTCCCTTTGAAGGTATTCCAACAGAGAAAAGCTTATTAAAACTACTACAGTAGATGCTTTGAAAAATAGAAAGTATTTTGTTGAGAATTTGTTCAGTTTGGTATGTTATATTGGATTGTCGGAATTAGAGTTTCTTTTTCCTACAGCCTTAAATGAGTTCAGTATTTTTTTTTATGGAAAAAATGTCGAATTTTGTCAAAATAGGAGTGATAGTTTAATAGAGGGGGAATGGAAATTTGAACGGCAACTAGTATTTCAACTGTTGCAACTTCTGTAACTACTGAATCAGTACATTAAATAGTTAGGCAGTATTACTAGAATGCTAGAGAATATGAAACATTAAGGAAGGAGATTTGAGTTGAAAATGAGAATACGAAAACTAGCATCATTTTTATTAGTGTTTTTATTAATAGTTCAATTATTCCCTTTAGGTGGTTCTAATGGACCAAAAAAAACATACGCAGAAGACTTTACAGGCGGAAATGTTGCATGGGGGAAACCTATTACAGCATCAGGGGTGTATTATGATTCTCTTTATGCTGAAGCAATCTGGGCTGTCGATGGGAAGATAGGTGACTTTAACAGCTATTCATGGAGATCAGAGGAAAAAATGATTTCTGAAAGTAATCCAGTTTGGATAAAGATCGATACAAAAAAACTTCACACAGTCTATCGTTGGGTAGTAGTAGGTAGTAATCAGGTGGGGGCTATTAAGGATATTATCTTAGAAGGTAGTAATGATGGAGTAAATTTTCAAACTATCGATTATTCATATGACAATCTTGAATTAGATAAAAGAGGGTTTACAAGTATTGATAAATCCTTTACTCCTGTAACATACAGATATTTCAGAGTGAAGGTGACAGAAAGTTTTAGTACAACTTCAAAGTCATGGGCAGAGATTTTTGAGTTTGAATTATATGGTCAAGAGGCGATTATCAAATTAAACCCACCGACTTTTACACCTACAACTATTAATGCAGTTGAAGATACTCAATCAAACGAAATCACTATTTCTTCTACTGAGCAAGATGTTGGTTACTACAAGATTAGTGATATTCAAGGTGGGAAGCTTTTTCAAAAAGATGGGGTAACAGCCATCACTGAAGGTCAGTTTATCCCAGTTTCACAAGGGAATAGTGTTATAAAATTTACTCCTAATGCGGATGCCAATTCTATAAAAGGGGGAATTTTTTCATTCAAGGTCCAAGCAGCCGTTGATGCTGCAGGAAAGGGATTAAGTGAACCAACTACAGTTCCGATTACCGTTTCAGAGGTTAACGATGCTCCAACGGCAAATACGGATACCCTTGATACCATTGGTTTGGGTGCTGAAAAAATTACCATCCCTCTAAGTAAACTAACTGATAATGATAAAACAGGCCCAATAAATGAAAATGATCAAACTCTTAGTATTATAGACGTAAGTGGAGCGGTAGGGGGGACTGTCAGCCTCGAGGATGGTCAAGTACAGTTTGTGCCTACTTCCAAATTTCAAGGTATTGCACGCTTTAACTATACAATCGCTGACAATGGAACGACTAATGGTGAAGCTGACCCAGAAACCGCTATTGGTAAAGCAGAATTTATCATTCAGGATGAAAATAAGCCGATAATTACTCTTCAGGGTGATAATCCATTCTATTCATTGATGAATGAGTTTTATCAAGAGCCTGGCTTTGCTGCTGAAGATGATATAGATGGTGACTTGACCAATGAAGTTACGGTGTCAGGTTTGGTTGATACCAATCAATTGGGGAATTATGTATTGAAATATAATGTAAAGGATTCCTCTAATAATGCAGCTACTGAAGTGACAAGAAATGTACAGGTAGTTTCGAATGAGTTAAAGACATTGGTACCTTCATTTGGAGAGGTAATCCCTGTATTTGATCCTAAAGAGGAAAATTATACGTTAAATGTACCAAATCATATAACAAGCTTAGATTTAACAGCGGCTACATTAGATCCAACGGCAACATTAACGATGAATGGTCAATTAATGGGCAATAATGGTACAGAAGCATTTCTACTAGAGGTTGGGAAAAACACGATTACTCTTGTCGTTACTGCCCAAGGTGGATTTACGAAAACATATACTTTAGAAGTGACAAGAGATTATGGTACACCAGAAAAACCAAATGTGACGGCAGATGACGATTTAAATGTAATAGTGGGTGCAGATGACACGATGGAGTACTCACCAAATGGAATAGATAGCTGGACTTCCTATAATTCCAATAGTATTCCTAAGTTCCCTGGAAATGAATTTGTATGGGTTAGGGTAAAGTCAGTCGAAGGACAAAATTATGCGAGTGAATCAACTAAGCTAACTTTTACGGCTAATATAGTTGTTCCGACACCGATACCAGTGCCAGTGCCTACCCCGGATCCAACACCAATGCCGACCCCAGAACCAACACCTGATTCACGTCCTGAGCCAAGTGATTCAGGAACTGCACCAGGGGGGAGTAAGACCGAGATTATTACAGTGGACGTAGATGGAGAAAGTGGCAAAAACCTAAATAAAACACCGATCAAACGTACTACAGAAACAAATGGTTCTGTTAAAGATGATGTCATCATGCCAGAAAATATTGCAAGGGATACCGTGAAAAATGCAAAAGAATCAGGAAATAATACAGCCCGAATTGTAATCCCTGATGTTAAGGATATCGTGACTGAAACCATTGTTAAGGTTCCAATAACTTCACTAAACGAGCTGAAAAGTGGGGAATTAAGGCTTGAGATTTTTACGGAAAACGCAACCGTTTCAATCCCTAAAACATCGTTAACAGACTTCAATGACGATCTATACTTCCATTTCATTCCTATTAAGAAGGAAGCAGAGCGCATGGAAGTGGAAGAAAGGGCTAAAAAGGAAGAAGTCGTGAAAAAAGCTCTTGGTAACGGGACAATTGAGGTTGTTGGACGCCCTATGACGATTGAAACAAACCTATTAAGTCGAAAAGTCGATCTTATCATGCCATTACTTGGCGTGACCCTTCCGGATAATCTAAAGGAACGAGAAATTTTCTTGAATAATCTTGGGATATTTATTGAACATAGCGATGGCGAACGTGTACTAGTAAAACCAGAAGTCGTTACGTACAAGGATGGACTACAAGGATTAAAATTCACGATAGAGAAATTTAGTACGTTTACGATCGTTAATATGGAGGGCACAAAGACTCATACACCATATATCAAAGGGTTTAAAGACGGAACTTTCCGTCCGGGTGCGTTTGTCAAACGTTCAGAAATGGCTGCCATGCTTGCACGAAACCTACCAGCGGACGTAGTGCTATCTAATAAAGGAAATTACATTGATGTTAGTACTGGATATTGGGGATATGGGGAAATCATGAAAGCTAAGCAGTCTGGTATCATGACTGGTTTTTCTGGGGATAAATTTAACCCTCTTCAGGAAGTAACACGTGCACAGATGGCAACGATTGCTTACCGATGGATGAAAAATGAATGTGAAAAAGACAGTAATGCCTATAAAAGCTGTTCATCCCTAGATAAAAATTCTTTAATATCTTACAGTGATGTATCAGCAGGACATTGGGCGGTCGAAGCAATCCAATTTATGAAGGAAGCTGATGTAATGGAAGGCTTTAAAGATAATACATTCCATCCTGATGAGAAATTAACGAGAGCCCAAGCTGTAAAGGTACTTAACAGACTCTTTAAGCGTGGACCATTGAATGGAGATATTCCTTCTACATTTAGTGATGTAGATAGTAATCACTGGGCTTTCAAAGAAATTGAAGAGGCGGGAAAAGCCCATAGCTATACAGTGAATCATTTAAATGATGAGTATATCAAAAATTAATATTAAATAAACATTTCTGCAACCTATTTTAACATCGAATAAAAAGGGTGAGTTTTGAGAAGAGATTAATCAAAACTTACCCTTTTTTATTTAATTTAACGAAGTACTTTTAGTTTAGAATTGAAAGTAAATTGAGTTAGCTTCTCTAGGTAGACACTTCTTCAATTAAATATATTTCATATCATACAAAATAAAGTTCCAAATACAGTCACTATAGCCGTTATATTCGGGCTTATTCAATTGTATTTGATTGTTAAAAATGGGTTTTTAAAGTGGATGGCTAAATTTCTACTAAAATGGATGGTCGTATTTTTGCAAAATTATCTTATAATGATTATTTGAATGAAATAAAATTTGCATTAGGATTTGTTTATAACATAATTGCAAAGAGGTGTATGATGAATATTTTAATTGCCATAGTCATTATTATTTTAATAATATCTATTGTTGGAACCTTATTGATTGCAGGGAAAAGTGATGACAATTATAGTAGTTCGACTAAAAGAAATACAACAAACTTGACGCTAATTTACGTTGTCGTTATCCTACTGTCGTTAATTGCACTTGGTGTGTACATTAGATTTTTTTCTTAGTCCTATTTTTGTTTATTAACCTATTGGTCGAATTGTCCAATAGGTTATTTTTTATAATAGATAAAAAAGCATTCATTTTTGGACTTTGAAAAATGTCTAGCTCCAGCGCCTAGCCCTGACGTACAGGATGTACGAGTGTCGACAATGCGACAGGACGTCGCGTTTTTGTCGACCTCGAGGTCAAATGTTCGCCACCCAAAAAGTCAAAGAACGACTTTCTGGGTGGCGAAGCATTTGCTTGGCAAACCAAAGAACGGTTTGCATAAGTGCGACTAGGTCTCTGGCTTCGCTACTCTCGCCAATCGACCAGTCTTCTTTATCGGGGCTGATCAAGGCGCTTCCACTTTTCTTATAATAAATTGGATCCTTTGTTATGCTCTTGAAAAGGATATAATATTAATAAAAGTTCATTCAAAAAAGGGATGTAAAACAATGGGATGGAAACCTGATCGAAAAGCCAAGAAACCGATCTATAAACAACTTGCTGAATATATTGAAGATGGGATTGCAGATGGAACTTTTCCACCAGATAAACCTCTACCCTCGGAGAGATACTTAGCTAAAGAGTTTAATATAAATAGGAGCACAGTGGTATCTGCATTTGATGAGCTTGAATCAAATGGGCTCATTCAACGTACTC
The DNA here is from genome assembly GCF_042683745.1 of Bacillus sp. CGMCC 1.16607. Taxonomy (NCBI): domain Bacteria; kingdom Bacillati; phylum Bacillota; class Bacilli; order Caryophanales; family Bacillaceae; genus Bacillus; species Bacillus sp. CGMCC 1.16607. Next base: position 328,559 of record NZ_JBHUJX010000018.1, on the reverse strand, counting down.
GTGGAAGTGGTACTACTATAAGTAAGGATATATGGGGGATAACCAAAAAACGTATACCTAGCTGGAACCGGTACATTGAAGCAGGTTCATTTTTACCTAATTTGCCTGTTACCCAAAGAATACGTAAAGAGATGGAAGAACATAAACTTATTAATTTAGCTAGTGGGGAATTGTCAGAGGATCTTTTTCCAATGAAAGCCTTAAGGGAGATCACTTCAACTAGATCCTTTATTGGTAGACTAGGATATGATCATCCACAGGGAAATGCAATATTAAGGAATACGATTACAAAGCATGTGAAGGAGTTCCGCAATATAGAAACAAATTCCTCATCGATACTCATCACTTCTGGCGCACAACAGGCTTTGCACCTAGTTGTCCAATGTCTACTAAAGCCAGGTGATGCTGTGGTGATTGAGGATCCATCCTATCATTATAATCTTCCTATTTTTAAATCGGCGGGTATTAAAACTTATTTTCTACCAGTAAATGAAGATGGTATTAATACAGGCGATCTTCTCGCTTTGCATAAGAAACACCGCATTAAAATGATATTTTTAAATCCTGCATTTCAAAATCCGACAGGGATTCTACTAAAAGAGAGTCAACGGAAAGTTCTTTTAGAAATATGTTCTGAACTGGGGATTCCTGTAGTGGAGGATGATCCATATAGTCTAATGTCGTTTAAAGGAGAAGAAGTGGCAACATTAAAATCACTGGATACTCACGGTAATGTATTGTATATTAGCTCTTTGTCGAAGGTCGTTGCCTCAGGGTTAAGAATTGGTTGGATTATCGGACCTAATCCAGTCATAGAGAGATTATCGGATGCTAAACAACAAATTGATTTTGGGCATGCTAGCTTTACACAGTGGATTGCCAACGATTTTTTAGATTCAGATGAGTTTCAGTCTCATCTCAAAAAAATAGTTAAGGAATTAGAAAAACGGCGAGATCAGATCGTAACCAGTCTTAACTACTATTTAAAAGATCAAATGGAGTTTAGTATACCACAAGGTGGAATTCATATTTGGTGCAAATTAAAAGAAGATGTGGATGAAATGAAACTATTGGAAAACTCAATTAAACATGGAGTTATCTATGTTCCAGGCTCAACGATGGGTTCAAAAAAAGGTTATGTGCGCTTTACTTTTGCTAGAGAGAATGAAGAATCAATACATGAGGGAATGAAAAGGTTTGCAGAAGCTTTAAACGCTACTAAATAGTTTTAGAATAAACTCTGCATATAAACCTGCAATAATGTACTATAAATTGTTTCATTTTAAGGTGTAATATACATGAGAATATCTCGAAAGGAGTTACCCTCATGAATATTACATCCTTATTATTTTACAGTTTTATTGTTACATTTACTCCAGGACCTACAAACATCGTCATTTTATATACAGTGCATAATTTTGGGCCCAAGAAGGCAATGGAATATACGTACGGGGCAACTATTGCTTTTGGTTTATTACTTGGCGTATCTGCTTTGTTAAATACAGTACTTCTAACGGTCATACCAAAAATACTAATTGGTATGCAGATTATCGGATCCATTTATATGTTATATCTTGCCTATCAAATTTACAAAATGGATACATCAGAACCAGCTGAAAATAAAACTGGCACTTTTATTTCTGGATTTCTTATGCAGTTTTTAAATCCAAAGGTAGTACTATTTACGCTGACTGTCATTCCTAGCTTTGTTTTGCCTTATTTTACCGAAATATCAGCTGTGGCAATAAGTGTTATAGTTATAACAATCATTGGATTTTTAGCATTTATTACATGGGTACTTTTCGGTGCAATCTTTAAGCAGTTTTTACAAAAGCATAAAAAGGTTGTTAATGTAATAATGGCATTATGTTTGGTCTATGCTGTATTCATGATCTGGATGTAGCATAGCGCTATAAGAGGTGAATGAAGTGGACAAATTTATCTATAAAAAGTCGGCAGGTATTACTGCATTGTCTGCAAGTATTACAGATTTTAAATATAAAAAGCACTCACACAAAGAATATGCAATTGGTGTAACATTGCGTGGCATTCAACACTATAACTTGGAAGGTAGTTTACAATTATCCTATCAAAATGGTGTGATGCTTTTTAACCCAGAACAGGCACATGATGGAATGGCACACGATGAGGCAGGACTTGATTATGTAATGCTATATATTGATCAACCATTAATGTTGGAAGTTACTGAGAAGAAAGAACTAGTACGTTTTTTAACTCCAATTGTGTATGATAAAAGACTTGAGCAAGGAATATTAAGTCTTGCAAGTGCTATATTAAGCGAAAAAGATGAGGCTTTGTGCACTGAATTACTTTTATCCCTGACAGATAGTCTTATTCAAAATAATCTTTCTACAAACCATAAGAAAGATAATGCTTTAATTAGAAAAGCAAAGGATTTGATTCATTCCAACTTAGAAAACGTACTGAAACTTGATAAAATTTGTAAAGAGCTACATTTATCAAAGTTTCAGTTTATTAGATTATTCAAAGCACATACTGGAATTTCCCCATACCAATACTTTCTTAATTATAAGATTGAATGTGCAAAGCAGTTAATAGAAAGAAAAAGAGATGTATATTTAGCCGTAACTGAATGTGGTTTTGTTGATTTAACCCATTTAAATAAACACTTTAAAAGCATATATGGAACAACAGCATATGAATATATGTCATATTTAAATTGAGAAGAAATTTATAAAAATGATTGAAATTTAAGGGGGATTTAAACGAATCACCTGAATATTATTTTATGCTTTCAGTTTAAAACCTTCAGGAGGAGACTTAAATGCCATTAAAAGTTGGGGATATCATATTGTTTGAACGAACTTTTACAGTAAGAGATGTTGAATTGTTTACTAAGGTTTCAGGTGATGAAGGATCTCACCATGTTACTCCTGATGAACAGGGAAGACTTGTTATACAAGGATTGCTAACAGCTACATTACCAACAAAAATAGGAGGCGATAACAACGTACTCGCTCGTACAATGAATTTTGAGTTTTTAAGACCTGTGTTTACGGGAGATACAATAATATGTGAAGTTATAATTGAAAAATACGAAAGACAAGAAAATAATAGAACAGCTATTATGGCATCTTTCTTATGTAAAAATCAGAATAAAAAGAAGTATTAAAAGGGGATTTTTCAGGTGTAATACTTTAAATTCACTACTTCAATAACGACAGTATTTATAGGACTATTTTGAAAAAAATATTAGAGAGAAAACTAAATATGAATAACAAGACTGTCATTCAAACGGATGGCAGTTTTTCTAATTGATCAAACTATATAATATAGAATTAGGAGGTAAACGAATGAAAATATCTTATATTCTTGATGTTATCATCGCGATTACACACCCTTTGTATGAATGGAGGAGTATTGATACAAGAAGAATTGATTCCCATATACATGAATTGAATAAACTGCCCTGGTTTCAAGAACTTTATCAGGAAGAGAAATATCGAAAATTATTTGTGATGAATTATAAAACACGACGATATTTAGATAGTCCGTTTAGAGTTAAAAGATTAATGAATAGTTCAAAAGCTCAATCATATTTTCTAAATTTGCTTAACAAACATGTTCACTGATTAATAAAGCTACATAGAAATAATTAAAGCAAAGCCGAAGTCATTTTAGGACTTCGGTTTTTCCTTATTATAAAAGCTGAAATAATATATTGCATTCTTCCATTTTTAAAAAGGGCAAATTATGAAAATATAAAAGAATATTAAGTTAGGGGGTTAAAGTATGCTGAAAAGCAAGTATAAGATTGGAATTATTGGAATTGGTGGAGTAGGTGAAAGACTTCTGCAAGCTTTTAACGAGCATCCGCAAACAGAGGTAGTCGGAATATTTGATACAGATGAAACTAGATTAAAAACTGTTGGAGAGAAATACAGTGTTGAGGTGTTTCATGATTCAATTAAGCTGATGGAAACACCAGACGTTGATTTCATTTATTTAGCTGTTCCACCTAAATATCATTATCCATTGGCAAAAGAAATCATAGAGCGAGGAAAACATTTCATATGCGAAAAGCCATTAGCTAATTCGTTGCCAGAGGCAAAAGAAATGCTAGCTCTCACTGAAAAAAATAATATTATACATATTATGAACTTCCCAACCATTTATCGCCCATCCTTTTTAACTATGCAAGAACATGTAAAGGAAGGGTTCCTAGGGGAATTAAGAAGAATCGAAGTACAATGCCACTTTACTGAATGGCCTCGAACCTGGCAAAAAAATAGTTGGATTCAGTCCCGAGAGCAGGGAGGCTTTATACGAGAGGTTTTCCCACATTATATCGAAATGATTCAAAGATTATTCGGAGATATAGAGAATATTACCTCGAAGGTGGAGTACCCAGCTACAGTTGACTTATGTGAGTCAAGTGTAATTGCAATGGCTACTTTAATGGATGGAACACCAATTTTGTTTAATGGTATCTCCGAAATTGGAATGGAGGAGGAAATAAAGTTCACTCTATATGGAACAAATGGAGTGCTGTCTCTTGTGAATTGGACAGAATTATGGCAGGCGACGAAAGGAACCAAAATGGAGAAGGTTAGTTTACCGCAAGAAAATCATTTTACAGGATTCATAAATGATATTGTGGCATGTGTAACTGGTGCTACAACTGGCCTTGTCACCTTCCATGAAGGTGTAAAAGTTCAGGAGGTGCTTGAGCAGTTACTCGAATCTAGTAAGAAAGTGGAATAACACAAAAAGAAAAGAATAAATTCACCCTACCTATCAAGATATGAAAAATTGTTACAGGAGATCTATAATAACTATATCGGAGTAGGATGGAGGTAGCTATGAATCTTCAAACATACTATTATTTTTTACTATTAAGGCGAGCATACCAAGACGTTGAAAATTATGTGCATTTACCCATTTCCATGACCACGATTGCTCAAACATTATTTTGTACTGAAAGAAACGTAAAGTTGATCTTAAACAAATTAATAGAAGAGGGATTAATCGAATTTACGTCTGGAAGGGGGAGAGGAAATACATCTACCATCACCTTTTTAGAAAGCCTAAACTCATCATTACTAAAGCAAATTAAAATCCTTATCAAAGAAAATGAAGTAAATAAGGCATTAGATTTGGTGAAAGAATTCGGTAAAAGCACAGAAGTAGAGGAATACGTCATTAACTGGATTACCAACTACTTCGGCTATAAAAAAATACCATACTCTGAAAATGAGTTAGAAATCTTAAGATTCCCCATCTATCGCCCTATTACAACAGTCGACCCGTGTCAGGTGTTCTTTGATTTCGATGCACACTTAGTTAAACAAGTCTATAATACACTCGTCGATTATCACAAAGATACAAGGGAGTTTACCGGAAGTCTGGCACATAGCTGGGAAAATAACGAGGATTGTACGGAATGGGTTTTCTTTTTACGTAAAGGAGTTCAATTCCATAATGGAAAAGAATTGACTGCCAATGTAGTGAAAAACTCGATTGAACGGTTACGTCATTCCCCACATAAGTGGCTCATGGATGATATTTTGGAGATAAAGGTTCTATCAAAGTATGCGATTTCTTTTTCATTAAATAAAGCGAATCATTTATTTCTTCATTATTTAGCGTACACACCTATGTCAATCATTGATACCGCCCACTCTCATGAAGGTTTCTTTGAGTTTCCCTTTGGGACGGGACCCTTTCAGTTTGAAAAAATTGAGTCAGCCTCCTGTGTGATACAGGCTAATCCTAACTATTTTGGCTATCGGCCGCACCTAGATAAGATTGAAATCATTCAGATTCCCGAGGAGTTAAAAGATAGCATCAAGGGCTTAAATAAAATATTTCTTGATACAGGAGAAACAAAAAGGGATGAAAAGGAGAAATGGGATACAACCAGTGTTAGTTTTTCTGGAACAAATGTCATCACTTTTAATACAGTCAAGGATGGTCCACTAAAAAATGTAAAGATACGGAAAATACTCGGGCAACTCTTCGATCGTAAAAAACTGGCAGGCCTTGGGAAACCACGTTTACAGCCAGCCGACGGGTTTTTAATTGACCAAGAGCAAGCTGAGTTTGTCACTGCCCCAAATCCACCGCTATCTGTTATAAAAGAGAAACTAAAAAGCTTCGGCTATTTAGGCGAGAAAATAACACTTTACACCTATACAAGACACTCTCTAGATGGAAAAGTGATACAAAGAATGCTAGCTGAAGCGGGGGTTCGTTTAGAGCTAAAGATTGTTGGGTGGAATAAAATTCAGTGCAGTGATGTTCTCAGTAGCGCCGATATGATCATGTTTGAAGGCACTCCGAATGAAGGCTTTATCTCACTGTTCGAACTACTTTTATTTGAGAAAGGGTTTATTTTTCCATTGTTAACAGAACCTTTGAGAAATAAAATGCTGGGTTTCATTGGTCAAATAAGAGGCGAAATCAATTCCAAACAAAGATTGAAGCTCTACAGGGATTTGGAGAAATTTCTTGTTGATAATGGTATTATTACCTTCTTGGTCCATAAGCAGGTAGAGGTTTCCTATGATGTTTCTTTAGAAGGTGTCCATTTTAATTCAAGAAAGTGGATTGACTTTAAGGATTTATGGTATAAGCACTTTAGAATTTCATCCAACTAAACAGAGGCACCGCAGCCACCTATGCTGCAGTGTCTCTGTTTTTTCATAAGCTCTGTGTATCATCTATGGCATTGAACAAATCTTTCTTAAAAAACCCGAAAAAATCAGCACTACTTTACTATTTTTAGCAACTCACTATCCATATAAGATTAAGGTACAAATTGATTTTGGAGGCATCTTATATGGCGTTGGAATACACATCACCTACTATTAGTATTTGGAAATTGAGACAGTTTACTTTACTTCTATCTGCAAGCTTATTGCTTAGCATCGGAAACAAAATTTATGAGCTGCTATTGCCTTTAATTATGTATGATCTCTCAAATGGCTCATCCGTTGTCATGACGTCGATGAGGACAGCTGAGTTATTACCAAACTTATTCTTTGGTATATTCATTGGTGTTATTGTCGATCGAGTCAACAAAAAGAAATGGGCATTATTGATGATTTCCATTCAAGCCGTAGTACTATTTTTAATGTATTTCCTGTTTGGGACCAAACTTTATCAGCCTATCGTTTATTATATTCTCGGGTTTATACTTATGACTTTGAATTACGGATTCTTTAATACGCAAATTAGTCTAATTAAATTTAGCGTTCCAGCTTATTTGCTAACATCTGCCAATGCAAAGCTCAGCTTCGTTGAAACCTTTGTTAGTATTATGGGACCTGTATTTCTAGGACTTGTCTTACTTTTTGCTAACAAAACACAAGGAATATTAGTGACCGTGATTCTATATATAGTTTCTTACTTACTCATTTTGGGTCTAACGATAGAGGAGCCGGAAAAAAGAACGAAAAGAACATCATTTTGGCTTGATTTTAAAGAAGGCTGGGATGCATTTAGACATAATAAGGCGTTAAAGACGATGACCATCTTTATTATTTTTATTAACAGTACGATGACCGTAGTGAGTACAACTGTTTTGATCTTTGGTACGGCAGACCTAAAATTAACGAATTCCTCGCTTTCTATGATTCTATCCTTTGCCGGTATTGGAGGATTAGTTGCTAGTATAACAATCAATTCACTTCGAAAAAAATGGAAACTTGGTTTGATGTTTGGTGTGTCGATCATGATGAATGCATTTGCTTATTTAGGACTATATTATACAGACAATTACTATCTCTTTGCCATTTCATTAGTGTTGAATGGTTTTGCTACAACGATTTACATCATTTGTGCCTACACCTTTAGACATGAGCAAACACCTGCGAACTTAATGGGAAGAATAGGTGGTCTAACGGGTACCCTCTTTCGAATCGGAATGCCTGTTACGATGCTCATTTCAGGTTGGATGATAAGTTGGTGGGGAACATCATCAGTGTTTTTAAGCTCGGCTATCATCAACCTAATAATTTTTTTGTTTTACAGTAAAAGCACTCTTTGGAGTATTAAATAGTTTGAGGGTAGTATCATTTGAGAAGCGAACTCCAATATCCGGTGGTACTAATTTAATACCCCACATGATTGATGACTTAACAACAAGAATAAGTGATGAAAGGCCTTATGATGTATATCACAAACTTTCGCGGTGGAAAGTGCTATTTTATTAGTGAGAAACAATCTCATTACTAGTAGAGTTACTATTCCACATTGAAGGAGACTCCTCATGAGCGAAATTATAAATAACCGTGAACAACAACTGATGAAAAATAAGAACCGAATGGCGAAATTAAAAGAAATCTTTAATGATCTTCATAACGGAAGGAACTTGGAAGAGGTAAAAGCTCATTTTGATACCTTTATCGGAAAAATTACTGTTGATGAAATTGCCCAACTCCAACATGAATTTGTAGACGAAGGAAGTATATCTGTTGATGAATTACAGCGTATATACACTCAGCATACAGCTATTTTTAAAGGGGCGATTGAGGTAAAAAGCGATCAAACAAAACGACCTGAAGATTGTCCAGGACATCCAGTTCATACCTTTAAAATGGAAAACAGAGAACTTGAAAAACTCTTAAAATCACAGGTTCAAATGCATTTAGATCAGTTTGTAATAGAGGATACAACTGAAAATGTCTACAAGCTATTGGGTGATATCAATCTGCTGCTTGATATTGACAAACACTACAGTCGTAAAGAAAATCTAATTTTCCCATATTTAGAAAAGTACGGGATATACGGACCGACCAACAATATGTGGAGAATTGATGATTTCATCCGAGATGCGATAAAGGAAGCAAAACAAAAACTAGCTACTTACAATGGGGACAAAAAGGCAATCGTCCACGTTGTTACCTATATCATAAATGAAGTAAAAGATATGATTTTTCGAGAAGAACAAATGCTCCTCCCAATGGCTTTGAATCATTTTACAGAAGATGAATGGGTAAAAATTGCTCATGAAAGTGATGAAATCGGATTTTGTCTGACAGGACCTGTTGATGAATGGAAGCCCGATAGAAAGGAACTGCATGAGAATGCCATGTCAGAAGGATATATTAAGATGGAAACAGGTATTTTGTCATTAAAACAGTTGGAGCTGCTCTTAAACCATTTGCCTGTAGACATCACTTTCATTGATCAAGAGGATGTTGTCCGCTACTTCTCTCATGGAAAAGAAAGAATTTTTGCCCGTACTAAAGCAGTTATAGGCCGAACTGTACAAAACTGTCATCCACCGAGAAGTGTTCATGTTGTGGAGGAGCTATTGGCTGACTTTAAAGCAGGCAAGAAAGACACGGAGGATTTCTATATCAAGTTCCGTGATAAATATGTATATATTCGTTATTTCGCTGTTCGTGATGAAAATAGTAAATACATCGGTACTCTAGAATTTACTCAAAATATCGATCCAATTCAAGCAATTGAAGGGGAAAAACGGATATTGTCATAATAGATCAAGTTGGATGTGGGCCCCTGTCCCATCATCTAATTGGAAAACCGGTGTTTTGTCCCATGGGCTACATCTATGGGACAATTTCTAATTGGGAGACGAGTGTTTTCCAATTAGACCTTTTTACAAAAGAAGAATGGATGCCTAAGCTGAAAGGACGAAGGGGAAGCTTCCATTCCCTCCGTCCATAACTTATTGAAATTTTAGATGGCTGAACCTTTATATAATATTCTGTATATTTTCAAAGCGATTTGAATCCGCAGCAATTCCTCCGAATGCTTCAAGTCTGTATTTAAAATTTCCTTAATTTTATCGATTCGGTAGATGAGTGTATTTCTATGTAAAAACATTGCTTTTGCCGTCTCAGAAACGTTAAGATTATTGATAAAATAATTTTCAAGGGTTGATATATAGCCTGTACGGTGCACTTTATCATGCTCAAAGATTTTTCCAAGACATTTTTGGAAAAAGTCCTCTAATGCTGCTACCTTTATATTTGAATCTAAAAGGTGATACACAGAATAATCTTCAAAATGAGAGATTTCGTTTCTTTCATTAACTTGTTGCATCAGCCTAATAACTTCACTCGCCTCGGAAAAACTTTTGTGAAGGGAGTTTATCCGTTGGTATTGCTGACCGATACCGAACATGAAGGTTGTTTCTTGGATTTTTTTAGTAAATTCTTCGTGTAACACACTAGCAAATTGTTTAGAAGCGTTAACCGTTATGGAGGTGCGATCATTACTTTGGCCAACTAGAATGATGATTCTATTGTTTCTATGAAAGCAAGTAATTTCTCCCTCTGCTTTATATGAGAAATCATATACTAGTTCTACGCATTTTTTTGCAATATTCTCCATTCTGTATTTTCCAATAATCATATCTTCATGATCATCAAATTTCTTAGGTTCAATATTAACAATCATACTGTAATACATATAGGTAGGATTTAATCCATGCAAATCACATAAGGTTTGAAGAGTATCATTCGATGTTATTTTTCCAGAAAGTAAATCATCAAAAAAGTCCTGCCTTATTTTTAATTTGACTTCTTCAATTTCCTTTGCTTTTATCCTTTCAAGAGCCATAACTGTCGCAGCTTGTTCTAAAATAATATAGTCAAATTCAGTTAGTTCACGAACGGTTTGCCAAACAACTATATAACCATAAATATCTTTGGATACAGCAACAGGTAGAATTCGACATTTAATTTCCATCTGTTCCAAGTGATAAATCCTCTTTATCGACTTTTTAATCTCTTTAATATTTTGAGGTATGGATTCAATAAAATCATTGTTAAATACCTGTCTATTTTTAACCAAATCTAGGCAGTATTCAAGAGGAATGTTGTTACTCCTATGTTCTGTATATTGTAGTAAATTCCAATCTCTGTCCACGATGATAATCGGATTATTTATTGTACTGGATAGCATGGAAGAAATTTTTTCAATTCCCCCACCTTCCAACGTAATACGAAAAAATAAATTATGCATGTCCAACGTTTTCCTATTTAATTCATCATATCTCCCAGATGCTTTTTCATTAATAATGGAGATTACCCTAGAAAGTGTGTATTCAAACGGTAGCTCTATCAGAGGTAATCCATATTTGTTAGCCTGATCAATCATGTTTTGCGGAATTTTATCAAAGTACCGCTTCATTTTTATTACAAGACCCGCACAGTTAATTTCTGAAAGCTCCTTGATTATCCTGTTTTGAAGCTCTTCGTTTTCTTTAAATATATAACCTGTTGATAAAAGTAGTTCGTTAGGAGAAAGCCAGTCAAATGCATCGGGATTTTCGATTATATTGACAATCGATATTTCGTTATGTAGCCCTGATTCTCCGGCAATAATCTTTAGCCCATCAATGGCTTTAATATTTAATAAGTCTTTAACTGTTAGCATTTTTTACACTCCTAAAAGAACGTATTTCCAACAAAAATTGGACACATATATTTGTATAACATGCACAAATGGTTTTGTTTTTTTTTGGTTTAATTAAACGATGTACTTTTTATGTATAATACCTAAAATAATCGTGTAAGGTTTGTTATTTGTCAATAGATATTGGTTAGTAGCTTGTATGCTGTAACCATTTATAGTAAGTGACAAGAGAAGTTGTTAAACATCATTCAAACCTAAAAGGAGGAACTGATTATAAACAAATTGAACAATTTTTTTGACTTGATGCAAAATAATCAGATTTGTTTAAGTTAGTCTTCCAAATCAGAGGTGACTCTAGTGATTTTTGCAAAATCTGGTGATGGCGACTTTATTCAAAGAATTAATCGGCGGGAAATAAGTGGTTATGTTCATAGTATATTTAAACGCACATTTAATATTAAATGTTTAGAAAATGATGAAATATACACCATTGCATGTAGTGAAATGGATAATGGACCCAATACACTTGTTATAAATCTAATTAGTTTTGAAAAAACGGATATTGAAGTAAATGACCAGGTGAATATTGTAAATGGAAAACTTTGTATTGCTGATAAACTAGCCATTTCAATTGAAAATAGTGAAAAGTGGGAGAGTATTTTACCTGAATTTCCTAATGATGTTGATGTGACTATAGCTAGAAGCAATATTTCCAAGGCTAGGGATTACATCGGTATTCATGGTAAATGCGGTGGCATGAAAAAAAACCCAATGTCTCATAACGCCTTTGAAATTGAAACACATAAAATGCTTGAAGAAAAATCACGTCTCTTACTAAAAGAACTAAAGGATTTAAAATTGACAAGCGCCTTACAACATGCTCGTGCCCTTATTGGCCTTGGTCCAGGCTTAACACCCTCTGGGGATGATTTTTTAGTAGGGTTATTAACTACCTTTAATCTTAGAAATAGCCCCAATGATCATCTACATGTATTTTGTAGGGAAGTTGTAGACATTGCTAGGCCTTTAACGAATGAGATAAGCTTTTTTACTTTAAAAAAGGCTTCTGTAGGAAAAGTAAGAGAGTCTATCGTTCTTCTAGTCAAATCCTTGCTAAGAGGAGAAGAGGAAGAGGTAATCCATTCTCTTACCAAAGTATTAAACATCGGCTCATCATCTGGGACAGATATAGCCTACGGGCTTATTTGCGGATTAGAGCACAATATAATAGTCGGAGGTAAATTATGACTGTACAAGCTGTAATCAAGCCAAACACGTATTTTGATTCAGTATCGCTAATGTCTTTATCAACTAAAGCAAACCAAATTGAAGGCGTTGAGCAAGCCATTATTGCAATGGGTACTGAAATGAATAAAGAAGTAATGAAAAACGTTGGATTACTTACACCTGAAATTGAAGCGGCGGGAACTAGTGACCTGATTATTGTTGTTAAGGCTGCATCAGATGAACTATGCGAAAACGCTTTCGTTGGCATCAACGAATTATTAACGAAAAAGAAGGGTCCTTCAAAAGCAGGAGCAAGCGAGGTTAAATACGCGACGATTTCTTCTGCAGCTGAAAATATTCCAGGTGCAAACCTAGCAGTTATTGCTGTTAACGGTGTGTACGCAGCAAGAGAAGCTAAAAAAGCACTTGAAAATGATTTAAACGTTATGCTTTTCAGTGATAACGTGAGCGTTGAAGATGAATTAGCTTTAAAACAATTAGCACATGAAAAAGGCTTACTAATGATGGGTCCAGACTGTGGGACAGCTATCATCGGAAATGTTGCCCTATGCTTCGCTAATAAAGTAAGACAAGGCAATATCGGTATCGTAGCTGCTTCTGGAACAGGAAGCCAGGAAGTAACCGTTCGTGTTCATGAATTTGGCGGCGGTATTTCCCAATTAATCGGTACAGGCGGAAGAGATTTAAAAGAAGAAATCGGCGGAATCATGATGCTAGATGGTATTCAAGCTCTTGAAGACGATGAAGCAACAAGAGTGATCGTACTTGTTTCTAAGCCACCTGCACCAAGTGTTCAAGAAAAGGTTTTAGCAAAAATTAAAGAATGTAAGAAACCAGTAGTCGTATGGTTCATCGGCGGCGACGAAGCTGCAGTGACAGAAGCTGGCGGCCATTTTGCAAAAATGTCTAAAGAGGCTGCAATTAAAGCTGTTGTATTAGCGGGTGCAGATGAAAGCAAGCTGAACAAACGTGCACTAAACATTCCATTAATTGAAGAAGTTCGCACTAAGTTAAAGCCAGAACAAAAATATATCCGAGGATTATTCAGCGGCGGTACGCTTTGTGATGAAGCAATGCATGCAGCAATGGAAAAGTTTGATAACGTTTACAGCAATATTTCTAAAAAGCCTGAACATCGCTTAACAAATAGAAATACTAGCATTGAGCATACATTCATCGATTTCGGTGATGATGAATTTACACAAGGCAAGCCACATCCAATGATTGACCCATCTACTCGTATCGAAAGATTCATCCAAGAAGCAAAAGATCCAGCAGTAGGGGTTATCGTTATGGACTTCGTATTAGGCTACGGTGCGCATGAAGATCCAGTTGGTGCAATGCTACCAGCAATGATTGAAGCAAAACAAAATGCAGAGGCTGAAGGCAGACACTTAGAAATCATCGGATATGTTCTTGGAACAGAATTAGATCGTCAAAACCTTGATGAGCAAGTAAATAAATTATTAGCTGCAGGTGTAACCCATGCAAGCAGCAGTCAGAATGCTGGTCTATTGGCTAGAGAATTCGTTGTGAAAGGGGAATAGCCATGAGCAAAATTAACGAACTTTTTAATAGTAAGCTTAATGTAATCAATGTAGGGATTGAGTCATTTAAAGATGACATGCAAGAGCAAAACGCAGTAGTTACTCATTTGGAGTGGACTCCTCCAGGACGAGGAAATCCTGCACTAATTGCTGCGCTGGATAAGCTTGAAGATCCAGCAATTATGGCGAAAATTGAAGAAGCTAACAAATTAGCAGTTGAAAGAATCATTAACTCACAGCCAGTATTAATTGGCTATGACCAAGCGATCAACTGTGTACCTGGTATGACTAAAACGACAATTCTTCATGCTGGTCCTCCAATTACTTGGGACAAAATGAATGGACCAATGAAAGGTGCCGTTACAGGAGCGATCGTATTCGAAGGCTTAGCAAAAACAATCGAAGAAGCAGAGCAAGTTGCAGCTTCTGGTACGATTACTTTTAAACCGTGTCATGAGCACAATTGTGTTGGTTCCATGGCTGGGGTAACATCTGCATCTATGTTCATGCATATTGTTGAAAACAAAACATACGGAAATATTGCTTATACAAACCTAAGTGAGCAATTAGCGAAAATCCTTCGTATGGGTGCGAACGATGAAAGTGTTATTAATCGTTTAATTTGGATGCGTGATGTATTTGGCCCAATGTTAAGAGATGCAATGAAGTTAAACCCAGATGGAATTGACCTTCGTTTAATGCTTGCTCAAGCTCTTCATATGGGTGATGAGTGTCATAACCGAAACGTGGCTGGTACGACTCTATTAGTTCAAGCACTAACTCCTTATATCATTCAAACAGATTATACAACTGAGCAAAAGCGTGAAGTATTTGAATTCATCGCAAGCAGTGACTATTTCTCTGGTCCAACTTGGATGGCGATGAGCAAATGTGCTCTAGATGCTGCACATGGCATTGAGAATAGTACGATTGTTACAACTATGGCTCGTAATGGTGTGGAATTTGGTATTCGTGTAAGCGGTATGGCTGGACACACTTGGTTCACAGGGCCAGCACAAAAAGTAATTGGCCCAATGTTTGCTGGCTATAAGCCAGAGGATTCTGGTCTTGATATCGGTGATA
Source organism: Bacillus sp. CGMCC 1.16607 (assembly GCF_042683745.1). Lineage (NCBI taxonomy): Bacteria > Bacillati > Bacillota > Bacilli > Caryophanales > Bacillaceae > Bacillus > Bacillus sp. CGMCC 1.16607. The sequence continues at coordinate 313,308 of NZ_JBHUJX010000018.1, read as the reverse complement.
GCGCAATTACTGAAACGTATGGTATCGGCGGATTTGCAATGGCATCTGCACCTGCAATTGTAGCTTTAGTTGGTGGAACAGTTGAAGAAGCAATTGGATTTACGACAAAAATGAAGGAAATCACAACAGATGAAAATCCAAATGTAACGATTCCGTTACTTGATTTCATGGGTGTTCCAACAGGAATTGATGTTCGGAAAGTTATTCAAACAGGTATCATGCCAATTATTAATACGGCGATCGCTCATAAAGATCCAGGAATTGGAATGATTGGTGCGGGTATTACACACCCTCCTGTTGAATCATTTGAAAAAGCATTGCTCGCCTTAGCCGAAAACATTCAATAACATCATTAAATTATGGCTCAAAACATAAAGGGTTAGACCCCATACGAGATACGAGTACTGGGGTCAGACCCCTTTTTAAAGGAGAGAAAAATTGTGGATAATCAATCCTTGAATAAAGAACTTCTTCTTGCAAGTGAACGGGGAGATTTAAATGCTATTGAGAATCTATTAAAAGAAGGCGCAAGTATTGATTATAAAGATGAACTTGGCCGTACTGCCCTAATGGTTGCTACATTAAAGAACCAAGTTGCTGTGGCAAAAATGCTCATTGATGCTGGCAGCGATGTAAATACAAGAGATATCACTCAATTATCACCATTTATCGCATCAGCCGCAAATGGATTTTACGAAATTACACGTCAAATGATTGCTGGGGGTGCGGATTTAAAGAGTGTGAATCGCTTTGGAGGAACAGCTTTATTGCCATCCAGCGAAAAGGGCTATTTAAAAACAGTTCAAGTATGTATCGACGCTGGCGTACCTGTAAATCACGTCAATAACTTAGGTTGGTCTGCTCTATTAGAGGCAGTTATTCTCGGCAATGGAGGGCGTTTATACTCTGATATTATTCAAACTCTTGTCGATGCTGGAGCGGATATACATTTAGAAGACAGAGATGGAAAGTCCTCACTTCAGCATGCTGAAGAACTAAAACAGCATAAGGTTGTTAAAATTCTTATTAAAGAAAATTTTGAAACAAATGAAGTGATTGTTAAGGCGAAGTCACTAGCAAAAGAAGATCAGTATGCAGAAGCGGTTGCTACTATAAGCAAAGCATTAGAAACAGATAATAAAAACCTTGATTTATATTACTATAAAGGCTACTTCTTACAGGAATTAAAGAAATACGAAGAAGCTTTACAGGAATATAACAAGGCTTTAGCTCTAAATCCTAACGAACTTGACTTTTATTTCTACACGGCAAATTGCTATAGACTTTGGAAGAAGCCAGAAGAAGCTCTTAATGAATATGCTAAGGCTTGTGATCTAGATCCCAAGGAAACATTTTATCGTTACCATAAATCCAATTATTTAAGAGAATTGGGTAGACATAAAGAAGCTGTTTTTGAAATGGATAAGTTGCTGGCTCTCCAACCAAATAGATATGATTTCTCTTTTCATAAGGCAAACAGCTTAAGATCTTTAGACATGCATGATGAAGCTATTACTGCAATCGAGAATGCTATTGCCAATGATCCAACAAATCCTTTATATCATTTGCATAAAGAGCAATCTATCAAATTACTTGAAAAGAACAAAGAAGTTTAAAAGTTAAAAGGAGGTACACAAGTGGGAGAAGTTGTTATTGTTGCCATTGGAGGCAATGCATTGGTGAAAGAAAATGGCCTTGATTCTGTTCAAGATCAATATGAAGCAGTAAAGGAAACCGTTATCAATATTACTGACATGGTACAAGAAGGCTACAATGTTGTTGTTACACACGGAAATGGTCCACAAGTAGGATTCGGACTAAGACGTTCTGAAATTGCAAATGAGGTGGCGGGTATGCCTGAAATGCCGCTTGTTAACTGTGTAGCTGACACACAAGGCGGAATCGGCTACCAAATTCAACAGGCATTAACGAATGAATTTGCCAATCGCGGAATGAATAGAAAGGTTGCAACAGTTATCACCCAGGTGGAAGTAAGCAAAGAAGATCCTAACTTCAAAAATCCTACTAAACCTGTAGGCTCTTTCTTTACGCTTGAGCAATCTGTAGAAATGAAAAAGGCGCATCCAGATTGGACTTTCATTGAAGACTCGGGCCGTGGATATCGCAGAGTGGTTCCATCTCCAAGACCGATCAATATTGTTGAAAAAGATGTAATTAAGTCTTTGATTGATGCAGGCTATGTTGTTATTGCTGTTGGAGGCGGTGGAATTCCAGTAGTGAAAAATGATAACAACACTTACGAAGGTATTGATGCTGTCATTGATAAAGATTTCGCTACAAGCTTATTAGCTGAACAAGTAAACGCTGAAACATTAATTATTACAACAGGTGTTTCAAGAGTGTGTATTAACTTTGGTAAACCTAACCAAAAGGCGCTTGAAAAAATTACTGTTGAAGAAACAAAACAATATGTTGAAGAAGGTCACTTTCCAGCAGGAAGTATGCTACCTAAAATTGAAGCCAGTTTAAGTTTCATTGAGCGGAACGGTTCTAGAGTTATTATCACAGACCCGGAAAGCTTAAAGGATGCTATTGCTGAAAAAGCGGGTACGCATATTGTTAAATAATATGTAAATATAATTGGGCTGGTCTAAATTTTAGGCTGGCCTTTCGATAACTATTGTTCAAATCTTATGAAAAAAGTTGTATTAAGCAATTTTGATACTTCCGTAGACTGGTTAAAGCTTCTTTCTTATTTTGTACACAATACATTGTACAGTCTGCCTAAAAGCATGCAAGTATTTTTGGGTTCAGTATACAATGACGATTTTGTGCATTTTGTTTAAAATAATCATGTAAGGTTAGTGCAAATGCCTAAAAGACTCAATCCAAACAAAGGCATCAAAATAAGCCTTGCAAAAATGCAGAATTAATTAATTCAATTTAGATCGAAGAGACCTATAGGCGCACGCACTGGGATTTTGTACGAATTGAAAACGCTCACAAACGAATGGATCCTCGCTTTGGGAGCATAACTTAAACAGGCTTTTTTTAATAAAAAAGCAAGGAGTGTTAATGATGGAAAAAATATCTTTATGGAAAAAAGGAGACTTTGCAGCTTCCTTCGGTTTGTTCGTTAATGTTTTAACAGACTTTTTGGTTATGATCTCATTATTAATCGGTGTAGTTGGTATGCCCAAAGAGTTTATTTTTAAACAAATTGTTCCGGGCTTTGGATTTGCCGTCCTACTATCTGGTCTTGTGTTTGCATATTTTGCCTATAAATTAGCAAAGAAAACAGGTAGAAAAGATGTTACCGCACTACCATCAGGTTCTAGTTCACCTGGTATTTTTCTTATCGTATTTGTGATTATGCTTCCTCTATATCATCAAACAAAGGATGCTGCTTTCACAACAACAGTTGGTGTGCTTTGGTGCTTCTTTGAGGCTTCCATGCTAATAGTAGGTGCATTCCTGGGTGATACTCTTAGAAAGTTCGTACCAAGAACTGTATTGCTCGCAGCTTTAGCAGGTTTGGCATTTGTATTTTTGGGTATGAACCCAATGCTGCAATCTTTTGAAATGCCTGTAGTGGCATTTGTTGCAATTATCATTATTTTCATGAACTGGTTAAGTAAACATCCAATAATGAAGAAAATACCTACGGGTTTATTATTGATTGTAATTGGAACTGCAATTGCTTGGATATTTGGATATCAAAGTCCAGAAGCGGTTAGTGAAGCGCTAAAATCATTTGGCTTCAATCCACCTATGTTGCATTTAAATGGGCTTTTCGATCATATTGATGCTGCTCTGCCATATTTATTAACAGCTGTACCTCTAGGGTTGGCAAACTACATTTTTAATCTGGAAAACGTAGAAGCTGCTGCTGTTGTTGGTGATGAGTACAAAACTAGGGATGTTATGCTTACAAACGGTATCGTTTCTGCAATAGGTGGCCTTTGTGGTAACCCATTCCCAGTAACAGTATATGTAGGACATGCTGGTTGGAAAGAAGTTGGAGCAGGTATAGGCTATTCTATTGCCAGCTCAGCTGCGATATTTATATTATCAATTTTAAGTCTAATGGGTCTGTTATTAGCTGTTATCCCAATTGCAGCTATTGTTCCGATGCTTGTGTTTATTGCGATTGTAACAGGACATCAAGCGGTCAAAAACAGTCCGCAATTTGAAGTCCCAGTAATATTTATATGTTTCTTCCCGTGGGTTGCTACTTGGGCGCTTACCGCTGTTAACAATGCAATTTCAGCTACAGGTATGACGGTGGGAACTGCTGCCGGTCAAGTTTCTCCACTTGCCCTGCACAATGCTGGACTTTTCTACGACGGTTTGCTTGCTCTAGGTAATGGAGCTCCTATTACTAGTGTACTTTGGGGCTGTATAGCAATATTTACGATCCGTAACACGCCTATTGGAGGCATCGTTGCTGCTGTACTAGGGGCCGTTCTAACTTTTGTTGGTGCAATTCATACAAGCACGATCGGATTTGCACAACCAATTGCTATGCCTTTCGTTTGGGGATATTTACTAATTGCAGCGTTTTTAGCATATAAACTTTATGTAAATAAGAAAGAAAATATTGGACCTGTTACAGAGTAAAATAGAGACTAGTGATACATTCTTCTTCAACGCATTTATTCGTTCAATGAATGAATCAATGGAAGGATTGAGGTTATCGATTTTCTTCCTACACAAGAAATACTAGTTTGATTTAGAAATGTTGCACCAGGATCAAATGATGAATATAAGATTGGGTACAAGCTGATTGCAAAGTTCGTTTTGGCAATCAGCTTTATCGTTTCAATGTTAAGTGTTATTTAATCAATAATTCATTTTGACACTCTCAAGTAAGATGGATCTGAATCATATGTATGCAACATCAATTTAATAATTAAAATATCTATTTTTTGGAGGCTTTCATAATGGACTATATGAAATTAGCTGTAGATGCTACGATTGATGGTATGAATAAAAAAGTCGGTGGCCCATTTGGTTCAACCATTGTACGTAATGGAGAAGTTGTTGTAGCTATCGGTAACACAGTGTTAAGAGATACTGACCCTTCCGCACATGCTGAAATGGTCGCAATTAGAGAAGCTTGTAAAAAGTTAGGTACATTGGACCTGTCAGACTGTGAAATTTATGCTACATGCGAACCATGTCCAATGTGTGTTGGCGCAATTATCTGGTCAGGAATTAAAAACGTATACTATTGCAGCACAAATGAAGATGCTCATGAACACGGGTTTTCTGACAAACATCTTCGCAAGTTTTTAAAAGGTGAAGATGATAGCGTCCTTAATATGATTAAAGTTGAAAATAGAGAAGACTGTGATCATTTATGGGAGCATTTCCATAAATTAAACGAGGAAAAGTAAAGTCTAATTCTGTTTGACCTTGTAAATGGATTAAATCCGGCTCTTTTTAGAACCGGATTTTGTCATTTATGTCATACTAGATTCTAATGTATGATTCAATTTAATGGATGGTGAAAATGGCATCTAATGAAAACGGAGAACAATTCTTTAAGTGTATTTCAGTGGCTTATTTACCTACTAGCTAATTCCATAGCAATCCCTATTGTTGTTGGGGATATTTTCCAACTATCTTCTACTGAATTATCCTCTCTTATGCAACGAGTGTTTTTTATTGTTGGACTTAGTTCATTTATACAAGCGAAATTTGGACATCGTTACCCAATTGCGGATGGCCCCGCAGGGTCTTGGGTAAGTATTTTCGTTATTTACGCGAGTTTAGGGATACAGCAAGGGAAACCGTTGTTAGAGACTCTACAAATACTTGAATCAGGAATCCTCATATCGGGATTGATTTTATTATTAGTGGGACTAACAAAGTGGGTTAGGCATTTAGTTTTTCTTTTTACACCGATTGTAACTGGGGTTTTTCTTCTTATCTTGGCTGTACAACTTAGTGGTGTATTTTTGAAGGGAATGGTTTCAACAAATAATGGTGCAGGACAAATTGATATCGTAAGTCTCATACTATCATTATTTGTCTTCTTTCTTATTATTCTTTTACTCGTAAAGGGAAAAGGTTGGTTAAAGAGTTATGCAATTCTAATTGGCATTATGTTTGGTTGGATCATGTTTGCGATTTTAGGTAAAGATAGCACATCTATATTTAGTACTGATGAAGTATTAAAATTACCAAAATTATTTGATTGGGGACTTCCTGTTTTTAATGGCAGCATTATGATTACTGCAATTCTGTTTACTTTCTTATTAATCTCAAATACTATTGCAGCCATTGCATCAGCCGAAGAAGCAATCCCTAAACAAAAAAGTTTTTTTCGGAAAAGGCTTTATTCTGGTATATGGGCTGGGGGAGTTTCACACATAGTAGCTTCCCTGTTTTCTAGTATTGCAGTGGTTCCATTACCAGCAACCGCTGGCTTTGTGAAAATAACTAAGCAATATCGGATATTACCATTTCTAGTTGCTTGCGGAATATTAATAGTGATATCGGTGTTCCCACCGATCGTAGGTTTTCTAGCTGCACTTCCATTACCAGTAGCGAGTGCTGCACTTTTAGCTACACTTATCGAAATGTATAGGATTGCACTATACTCACTAAAGAAACAGGGGCTTACAATAAAAAGTAGTTGCATTATGGGGATTTCAATTTTTGCGGGGATTGGGACAATGTTTCTTTCGGATGAATTCTTCAGTGGTTTACCTTATTTACTTCAGAATATATGTTCAAATGGATTACTAGTAGGAACATTTATGGCAATTTCTCTTGAACTGCTTTTAAAGCGTAGAAGAAGTTCAATAGAAGGTGCATGAATGATCATGTAGACTAAGTAGAAAAAGGCTGCTTGTTTCTTAAGCAGCCTTTTCCTTCATTATTTTAATTAATTATCTAAATAAATTTGAAGAAATTCAATAACCTGCTTCAATGAATTTTGCACAACTGGGTTATGAAAATCTTTGTCAAATACGTGCTCCCCATTTGGAATCGTAATTAACTTGCATTGTACTCCCTTTTTAAGTAAAGCAGCTCTCATGAACACAGACTGTTCGTATGGCACATCCACATCATTCGTTCCGTGTAATAATAAAGTTGGTGGATAATCTTCGTGAATGTTATGAATTGGAGAAAAAGCTAAAAGCTCCTCCGGATTGATTTGTGGGTTAATACCTGTTATCTCTTGAATCCATTCACCAGTCTGTCTTGCATATAAATATAAAAGGAAACGATCCTCAACAGTTCCCTCTGTAATAATATTATTTGTCACAAGCTTTTTTGCCATTTCTTTTGGTACCAAGTCTTTTTGACAATAATATTTATTTGGGTTTGTTGCCCAATTTGCACCGATGTCACCATAACCATAGAAAGAGACAATTGCTCGAGGCTTTAAAGTAAATGTTCCAGTACTAAGTGCAAGAAAACCTCCTGCTGAACTTCCTATGACAGCTATTCTTTCCGGATTTATAGAATACTGTTTTGGTCCTTCAGATTCTACCCAATGTAAAGCGTCTCTAACGTCCTCAAGGATATTTGGCAATTTTGTTTCAGGAGCTAGCCTATAGTCAATAGAAAACAATGCAAATCCATTATCGGTGTAAAGTTGTACCATTTGTTCCGAAAGTTCTTCTCTAGTTCCCCAAAGTAGACCGCCACCGTGAATGTAAATGATTACTGGAGCATTTTCACGGTTAGTACCATAGAAATCAGCCTTTAGTGTATAGTTTTCACTTTTTTTATATAATATAGTACTTTTCATTGGTGTCAAACACATCCTATAAAGTAAATAATGTCTATACTTTCATTCGTATCTCTCCAATTAATTAATATAGCAAAAGAACATATTAATATCATTGTATATAGTGCCCAATAAATAACCTGTCATTTAGGAGGATTATACGATGATTGATCGTTAAGTTCTATAATAGAAGTATTCAAACGATGAATTATGGATAGGAGATATCTGTATGGATAGTAAGCAAAGATATCAATTACTTTTTGATAACATTAGCCAATATAACTCAGGAGAAAAGGGAATTACAAGAATTGCATATACAAATGAGGAACAGACTTGTACACATGCTTTTATGCGTATGTGTAAAGCCGAAGGGCTCGATATCCGGATGGACCAGTGTGGTAACGTTATTGCCAGAAGAGAAGGGAAAATAAAAGGTCTCCCTCCTGTTTTAATTGGATCTCATTTGGATAGTGTATATCAAGGTGGGAAATATGACGGAGTTGTAGGTGTTACCGCCGCTTTAGAAGTAATAAAACGACTTAATGAAAAAAGTATTGAAACAGATCATCCAATTGAAATCATTTCATTTGCATGTGAAGAATCTTCTAGATTTGGAGTTTCAACAGTGGGAAGTAAGGCTATGACTGGACTTTTTGATAAGGAGAAATTGAGGTATTTAAAAGACAAAGATGGTATCACGTTTGAAGAGGCTCTTTCCTTATGTGCCTTTGAAATCAATAGTATTGAAAATGCGAGCAGGGTTAATGAAAAAATAAAAGCTTTTTTTGAATTGCACGTAGAGCAGGGACCGGTCTTAATAAATAATAATAAAAAGATTGGTATTGTTACAGGGATAGCAGCCCCAGTGAGATTACTTGTCAAAATAGAAGGAACCCCTTCACATTCGGGCACGACTCCAATGAATATGAGAAAGGATGCCCTTCTTGGTGCTTCCGAAATAGCATTGGAACTTGAAAAAATAGCATTTGCAGAACAAAATTATGGAACGGTGGCTACTGTTGGTGTTATTGATGTTCATTCAGGTGCAATGAACGTAGTTCCAGGCGAAGTGGAAATTAAAATTGACATTAGGTCAACTTCGGTAGAATCTAGACAAAGGGTATTGGATCAACTATATCAAAAAATTCTAACCGTAGAAAAGAATAGACAGCTTCAAATTTGTAGCCGGGAAATTAGCAAAGAGGAACCAGTATTGCTATCTACTGAAATAAATGACGTTGTAGAAATGATTTGCAAGAAAAAAAATCTTTCTTATAACGTGATGGCTAGTGGGGCTGGGCATGACGCTATGAACATGACAAGGCTATGTCCTACAGGACTTATTTTTGTACCATCTGTTGATGGGCTAAGTCACCACCCAGAAGAGTTTACCGACCTTGACGATATTCTAACTGGTATTGACGTTTTAGAGGAAGTCGTACTTCATTTTTCGAAGCTGGATTTCAAGTTTTTTGAAGAATTGAAAGTATGAAATCTATATCCAATAATTGAAAAGACGCAATTTTATATCCGGACTACTCCTTTGAGTGGTCTTTTGTTTGTGTATTGAATTAAGCCCATGGACTGATCGGTGATTTTGATGAGGAACAAATCCTGAAACTAAGTCATCTTGCCTAATTTTTTCATCTGAATCCTCCTAATGTATCCTATTTTTAAATTTATTTAAATCTAGAGTATGTAGTACTGTTAGTCCTTTAAGAACCGTAAAAGTATTGCTCAATCTCCTAACCTTAGTTGCCGAAACTATTAAAAATATATATGATGATATTAATAGAAATGTATGAGAATAAGGTCGTTATAAGCTGATTTCAAAAGAAAATTAGTAATGATCAGTTGTGTAAAGAGGCGTAAAAAAGTTACAATGTAATAGTCGAGCGTATTTCAACCTGAATAGAAAGAAATACATATATTCGAATAACAAATAATAAAAGGGAACCATAGGATGTGTCATGAGAAATAATAATAGATTTGAAAAAAATTCTGTAAATTTGCCAAAGCAGTCCTTTTCGAAAATTTTGGCAGCAACCATTAAAACAGGTATTATTAAATCCAATTTGATTCCGATGATTGCTGGATTGACTCTAGCATTATACACCTATCAGATTGACATTTATGAAAAAGCTTCAGAAATTGTTTTTGCCTTGATCGGTTCGATTTTAGTAATTGGTGCAGCAGGGGCTTTTAACAATTTGTATGATCGGGACATTGACTCGGTTATGAAGCGAACAAAAAATAGACCAACGGTGACAGGGGAAATACAGCCCAAAACAGTAGTATGGCTTGGTACGCTCATGACTATTTTCGGTTTAGGCGCTCTGGCTCTTGCTACTCCTCTTGCCGCACTATTAGGATTTTTAGGTTTGTTTATTTATGTCGTCCCTTACACAATGTGGAGTAAAAGAAGAACGATCTATAATACAGAGATTGGAAGTATTTCTGGAGCAATGCCACCACTAATTGGCTGGGCTGCCATTCATCCAGATATCACACATCCTGCCATACTTGGTCTATTTGTCATAACGGTTCTTTGGCAAATGCCGCATTTCTATGCGATTGCGATTCGTAAGCATGATGAGTACAAAGCTGCCAATGTTCCAATGCTTCCAGTCGTAAAGGGAGTTAAAAGAACCTATATTCAAACGAATATTTATTTAATTGTTTTAATAGTCATCAGTTTTCTATTTGTTTCTTTAAGTACGGGATTAATGTTTGTAGCCCTTCTGTTGAGTATCGCCTGGCTTTACTTAAGCATTTCTGGTTATAAAAAAATGGATTCGGAAAAATGGGCAAAATCGATGTTCATCTTTTCCCTTTTTCATATGACGATTCTTTTTTCGACTGTCATCATCTACTCTTTAATGGGCATATTTTTTGATTTGTAAAAAGAAATGAAGTACTCCGTTTACTTTGACAGGGGTTACTTCATTTTTTTTTGTAGATTTGAAGTAAAATTATTTAAAACGTTCTTTTATTTCCAAGGTTAATGAAAAAAGTGGAAAATTTTAAGTATCCATGTTGACTAACTAACGAACGTTAGCTATTATAATTAAATAGAAACCTTAGGGAGTTTGGAGGAAAAGGACTAATGATAAATTATGTATGTAAAACATGTGGTGTACAGTATGAAGCTTCAATCTTACCACCTGTAATATGTAAAATTTGTTCAGATGACCGACAGTACGTTCCTCAATCAGGTCAAGACTGGATTGATTTAAATGGTCTTTTAGAGACGGGGCATTATAACGAATTTATTCAAATAGAAGAAGGATTATATGCGATACAAACAAAACCGCAAGTCGGTATCGGGCAAAGGGCTTATCTAGTTACAACTCCTGAAGGGAATATATTATGGGATTGTATTACATATATTGACCAACTAACTATTGATAAGATAAATGGGTTAGGTGGTCTTAAAGGAATAGCAATATCACATCCTCATTATTATAGTACGATTACCGTTTGGGCAGATGCTTTTGAATGTCCAATTTATATTCATGAAGCAGATAGGGAATGGATAGCCAGGGAAAGTTTAAACTATCATTTTTGGAACGGAGAAACTATTCAATTAAATTCTGAAGTTTCCCTAATTAACTTGGGTGGTCATTTTAAAGGAAGTTCAGTACTGCATTGGAACTATGGATCAAATAGTAAAGGTACATTATTAGTAGGAGACACCATTTTTATTGTTCCTGATCCTGGATGGGTAAGCTTTTTATACAGCCACCCTAACAGAATACCTTTACCTACAAGTGAAGTGAAAAAGATAAGACAGATTGTCGATAAATATGATTTCAATTCGATATATGGTGCTTTTGAATACTATATTGAAAACGAGGGAAAGGAAGCTATTATAAAATCTGCAGATCGTTATATTTATCATATTGAAAGATAGAGAATGAATGTTAATTATTAAACATCCAGTCTGAACTGGAACAATGGAGGTGTTATTGATGGAAGAAGTAAGAAATTACTTGAGTGAAAAAAACTTTTCAGGGGTTGTCTCCATCTTGAAAAATAGAAGAATTGTTTTTGAACATGCATTTGGTTGGGCAGATAAAGAAAACCAAATAAAAAATAAAATAGATACAAAATTTTGTGTAGGTTCTATGTTAAATAAACCATTAACTGCAGTAAGTATCTTGCAGCTCATACAACGAGGAAAATTAACATTAACCCAATCAATAGAAGATTTCTTTCCGCATTATCAGGGAAAGGGTATTACGATCCATCACTTATTGAATCATACATCCGGAATCGTAAACTATTTAATGCTACGGAATAAAATCAAATGGGATCAGGATTATACACCAGAACAAATACTTGATGTAGTGGAACAGCACCGTTTGAAATTTCCTCCAGGAAAAAAATCGTCTTACAATAACACTGGTTATTTGATGCTAGGTATAATTATTGAAAAGATAACAGGGATGTCTTACTACGATTATGTTAGAGAGAATATACTCATCCCATCTGGTATGGTTAATACTGGTTTTATTAGTGAAGGAGTAAATGACGTTGCTTTAAACTATATTAATCAAGAAAGTGGGCCTCATATAAGTCCTTCCGTTTTATTTGCGTGCGGAGAAACCTTTTCAACTGTTGAAGACATCCATCAATTTGATTTAGCGCTTAAAACTCAAATCCTTCTAAACGAGGAATCTATTAATTTAATGGAACACCCTTCATATAAGGGAAAGTATGTGACAATTGGTTACGGTTGGATTATTAAGAATCTGTTTGGTAGAAAAAGCATGTCTCACGGTGGAACACATCCTGGTGGATACACTACTCATCTTGAGCGATATATCAAGGATGATATTACAATCGTTGTATTAAGTAATAACACAATATCCTATTCAAAGTTTTCCATGAAAGAATTGGGAGGAACATGGATATGCCGGGAAATTTCCTCCATCTTATTTGACCAAAAACTACACTTTTGGCAAAAATTTATATGATGATACCGTTAATATAACTAAAGAAAAACACAAACAAGGAAGGGATTACTTGAAAAATTCAGCACCGTATATTGCCGCCTTATTAAATGCAACAATTGTCGGTCTATCCTTCTTATTCACAAAAATTGCTTTAGAGGCATCATCCCCGATCGATACATTGGGATATCGTTTTCTTATTGGATGGATTGTTCTAACCATTTACATAAAAGCCTTTGTTAAAAATAAGCGAACTTTTCAAGTCAAAAATAAAAAGACGATTGTTTCTTTAATTATACTGGCTTTATTTTACCCTACCTTATTTTTTAGCTTTCAGGCATTTGGACTTAATTATACTTCTTCAGCTGAAGGGGGGATTATCCTGGCATTTTCTCCTGCTTTGACGGCTATTTTTGCTTCCTTATTCTTAAAAGAAAGAGTGAATAGTATTCAGATTCTTTTTATCTGCTTGTCTATTTTTGGAGTAGTCTATATCTTCTTGATGAACGGACTAGAACTTAAGGTATCTCAAGAGCAACTATTTGGAATATTGTTTCTGCTTGTCTCATGTATTTCGATATCTGGCTATGCCGTATTAGCTAGATATCTATCCGTTTCTTTTAGTCCTTTCCAAATGACTTACATAATGGTTACATTTGGAATGGTTTTCTTTAATCTATATGCCATTGGGCAAAAGGTAATTAAAGGGAATCTGATAGATTATTTTACTTTATTCATAAAATCAGATTTCATGCTCGCTGTAGTATTTTTAGGAATATTCGCAACGATGTTAACTTCCTTTTTATCAAATTATATTCTGTCGAAAATACCAGCTTCGAAAATGAGTATTTTTTCTAATTTATCAACCGTGATATCTATTTTAGGGGGTGCATTTTTCCTACAAGAAGAAATAAAAATTCACCATGTGATTGGTTCAATTATGATTATCACCGGTGTCATGGGAACGAATCTATATAAAGGAAAGAGGCAAATAAAGCACTGCAAAACAGAAAATAGGAAACAGGTAAGCCATTAAACCTGCATCTTTAATTATAAAATGAATATCACAAATATTAATTTAGTAGAACGGTATCTTTATCATCTGATCTAGATAAAAATAACCAAAGGAGAATCAACCAAATGGAAAAATTAAAAGTAGTAGGAATTTGTGGAAGTCTTAGAAAAAACTCGATAAACAAAGATCTTCTCTTATATTTGAGCAAACTATTGCCAGAAAACTATATGTTTGAGCTTGGAGACTTGTCAGAAGTACCATTATATAATACGGATCTAGAAGAAGATCTTCCTATTGCCGTGAAAAATTTAGCAGAGAAAATAAAGAATGCAGATGTTGTCATAATAAGTTCACCAGAATATAATTCGTCGATTACAGGTGTTCTCAAAAATGCGCTTGATTGGATTTCAAGACCTGTTACAGGGACACCACTATCGAATAAATTAGCAGCTATTATTGGGGCAACTCCTGGTATGCTTGGCACAGTGAGGGGACAATTACACCTAAGAGAAATTTTGTATGCAATGAATGCTCAATTGATTAGAAGACCGGAAGTGTTAATTTCCCAAGCTCCTTCAAAGATTAATGATATGGGGGAAATTATTGATGAAAAAACAGTTAGTATAATGGATAACTTAGTCTTAGCCATTATAGAAGAAGTTGAAAAGAAAAGAGAAAGCACTGCTATCCGACTATAAGTTTTTTTATGTTATAAAAAGTAAATAGATATTAGAATGATCGAACAATCGCCATCAGTTTTTTTAAATCTTTAAGTATTGGACTAATGTTAGTAGATCTTCCCTAATGATTTCTTTTTTGACTTGTAAATACAAAAAGTAAAGTACTCCGTTCATTTTGAACTGGAGTACTTTTATTTTTTATTAATGACAGTTTTTGTCACTAATACATTTTAAAATGAAAATTAATAATGTGGCACTAGGAGGATAATCCAATGATTGAAAAAATAATTAAACTAGAAAACTCAATCGGAATCAATGTTAAATATTCATTAGATCACGAAGATACCATTCTATTTCTTCATTTTAGCGGGGGAACGTTACAAATGTGGGATGGGGTCTTACCCATTTTTACAGAGAAATATAGTGTGATTGCTCCAGATCTTCGCGGACAAGGGAAATCCGATAAGCCACTAACTGGTTATCATATTGATGACATGGCAAATGATATGTACTTATTGTTAAAGGAGCTAAATATTAAGCAATGCCATGTTATAGGCAGCTCACTTGGAGCAGAAGTGGCAATAAGTCTAGCAGCTTCTCATCCCGATATGGTCACATCCATTATATGTGAAGGGGCCATCTATAATGAATTCGGGGAATATGGGCTATTTAATGGTAGTGTGGAAGAAATTAACCAAGAAAAAGAAAAGCTAAGACCACAAATAAATAATCGCAAGCTACCAATCTGTAATTCAGAGTCAGAGTATATAGAGGAAGTAAAAAAATCCTTTGTACAAAGTGGTCTATGGAGCGACCATATTTTAAATTATATAAAAAGTACGATGACACAATCGGAAGACGGTTATTACACGAATGGTTATCCAAACTATGTTCGAACGGAGTACATCTCAAAGTATTGGGAACTTCGTTTTGAGGACTATTATAAAAAGGTGACATGCCCGGTCCTTTTTCTTCCAAGTCAGGATGAGTCAGAAAATGAAAAAATAA
Organism: Bacillus sp. CGMCC 1.16607; assembly: GCF_042683745.1. Classification (NCBI taxonomy): domain Bacteria; kingdom Bacillati; phylum Bacillota; class Bacilli; order Caryophanales; family Bacillaceae; genus Bacillus; species Bacillus sp. CGMCC 1.16607. The sequence goes on along the minus strand of NZ_JBHUJX010000018.1, from coordinate 297,942 downwards.
AGAACAGTCTAGACTATTTTGCATCCTTACTAGATTCATATGAAATTAAATATATAAAGGGCTCCTATCATGCTTATGTTTGGTTTCAATATCCAAAGGAAGCGGGAGAAATAGCACTAGAGTTTATAGATGGAGTGAGTCAATGAAAATAGAAAAAATAAAAAGTAGAAGTTTTCTTTTTACCTATCATGTCCCAGCAGGCTGGAACTTAAATATTCAACTTATAATGGGTAATAAGTACAATTATCTTATTGATACGGGTCTTGGTTCCTTAAGTATGGAGCCTGTTAAGGAATATATCAAACACGATAACAAACCACTCATCGTGATTAATACACATTATCATTGGGATCATATCTGGGGAAATTGTTCATTCCAAGAAAGCATGATTATCTCTCACAAACGTTGTAAGGAAATGATAGAGTTACATTGGGAAGAAATGATTCAGAAGTATCATCAATATGTTGATGGTGAAGCAGAAATGGTTCTTCCTAATTTAACCTTCGAAAAGGAATTATATTTTCCGGAAGATCAGATAAGAATCATGTACACACCTGGGCATACGATGGATACCATCAGTGTGCTGGATGAAGTGGATAAGGTATTAAATGTAGCTGATAATATCGGTGATTCATTGGATGAATTGCTTCCAAGTTTAGAGTGCTCAAAAGATGAGTATCGAAACACGCTATTAAAATATCACAAGTTGAAATTTGATACTTGTGTATCTGGTCATAATATCATTTTAGATAGGCAAGTGATTGAAAAAATATTGAATATGCTTTAGTCCCCCACCCCATATCGGTTAGAAAAAACAGGAGGAAAAAGGTAAGCGACCAAGCTTACCTTTTTTATTGATATTTCTCCCTAATATTGCAGGTTTTGTTCATTATCCAGTCAATTAATTCTATCGGCTCATGAACATGGATTTCTGTATGCATGGATAGCATGATTGAACCGTACCAATCGATATCATCCGGTGAAATCTTCGTTTTTATTTCTCCTGTACCATCAAGTGCGACCTTAATTAATGCTGCAAAATGTGGTTCTGGATCCAGCATCTTACATCCCTTTTGAGTTAAAGAGATATGAAGAGAAAGAAGTTTGTCCTCGTCGCATTTCTTTCGCATTTTTCTCCATTCTGCAAAAGTTTGATCCTCTGGTTTTTCAAGATGGTTGTCATCTAACTCTTCCAAGGAAACAATGCGATCGACTCTAAGTGTGACGTGCTCTTGTCTTTTATAGCAATAGCAGCCACAATACCACAATCCATTTGACATATAGATGCCAAAAGGATAAATATTTCTTCTTGTACACCCAGACTTTGATTCATATTCGATGTTAATGATGGTTTTCGAAATGGCAGCTAAAAGAAGTTCCTTAAGAAATATATTTTTTGTTGTTCGGTGTGGAACATCTAGTAAGATTCTCTTTTTAAACTCATCAACTTCGTTTAATAGGTTTCTAGGTAAACTGGCACGTATTTTTGAAACCGTAGGGATGTGATCTTTTTTAAAAGGGCTGTCTGGATAAAGCTCTAGCATTTCGTAAGATAAAAGAACACCTGTTGCCTCCTCCATCGATAAGGGAATGGACGGCACTTTAGCAGCTTGTAAAATCTCATAGCCACCATTTGGACCGGTGGTGCTATAGATTGGAACACCCATATCTTCTAGAATCTTTAAATCTCTTATAATCGTTCTTTTAGAAACGGAAAAGTGTTCAACGAGATCCTGCGTGCTAAACCTTTTTATGTCATTTATATAATTCAGTAATTCAAATAATCGATTCATTTTTTTCATTATAGATCACCTACGAAAGATTATGTCACCAATATACTTTATTAGAGCTGGAAATGTCATGGTATAAGCGAAAGAATAGGTGAAAAATTTCAAGATGTGGATTAAGGTTAGAAATATGAAGTAAATATTTGTAATAAATAACCCTTTACATACGGTAGATGGGTATAGTATATTATGAATCAGGAGGTGATAAGTTGAATGAATTAAGAAATTGTCTAAAATTTTTTTTTATATTATATACATTAGGGTGGTATAGTAATTAGTTTTAAAGATAGATAAGTCAATTTTAATAATAGAGGGAGTAGAGTTTACGATGGAGAAATTCGGTAGAATATTAATTGGTTTAGTTTTTACATATATGGGCGTATATAAAATATTGAATTGGGGAGCTACGGCGGATTGGATGGCTATGAAGGGTTTACCGTTGATTCCTGCATTATTAGTGGTAGCTATCCTCGTTGAAGTCGTTGGTGGTGTTATGTTAGTTTTTGGGAAAAAATTGAAAATTGTCGCTACTGTACTAGCATTGTTCCTTTTACCGACTAATGTTATTTTTCACAACTTTTGGGCTATGCCAGCAGAACAGGCAGCATCTGAATTCTTGAGTTTCTTACAGAATATAGCAATAATAGGCGGTCTTTTAGCCGTAGCGATAAAAAAAGAATTAAATCATTTAACAAAGCAATCAACGAGTTTCTAAGATTATACAAATATTTAAAGGACTTTAATTTATCGTTTGCAATAATTATGGTTAAGAAGATAAAGGCTGCCACCTAGTGTGAGGACTGAAATGAATTTATTTATCAGAATGAGGTAGCTTGTGGTTTGAATGTCTAAAGTGATGTGTGGCAATTGTATGAGGGCGATGATAATAAGGTTACCGAAGAGAAAGATGGTATATGCGTGCTGATAAGCTTTGTTAACAATTTTAGAGCCTCTCTCTTTATTCTCCTTAGTGCAAATAATAATCACATAGGACATCACTAATAAAAAGACATAGGTTAATAACGAAATGGCTAATCCAATGCCCATAAAACATCGTCTCCTTTCATTAGAGTATAGTTGAAACTTACCTTGCGTTAACAACAAGCAAAGGTAGAGAAATAAGCTAACAATGTTGATTGTTCAACTTTGTTAGCTTACTTTAGATTAAAGATCAAGGTTTTTTCTTTGAGGTAACTGATTCTTTTGTGTTTGTGCTTCCCATTTGAATATTTTATTTAAAAATAAATAAATATTTTTGGATTCTCTTGTTAATAATGGGCCAATGATCGCCAAAATTAAGACATAAACAGCAGTAAATGGTTTTAATATGGGCATTAAGCCTCCCATCAGGCCTAAATTAGCAACAATGATCGAAAATTCACCTCTAGAAACGATTGTTAATCCGATATTTGAAGAGGCTTTATAAGATAATCCTGCCTTTCTTCCGGAAATCATCCCAGCTACAAAGTTACTAATAATGGTAAGGATAACAGCACCTAGAGCTAGCCAGACAGCCCCACCTAAGCTGAAAGGGTCGATACTTAATCCAAAGCTGAAGAAGAAAATAGCGCCAAAGAAATCTCTAAAGGGGATTACTAAATGCTCAATGCGTTCACGATGTTCTGTCTCAGAAAAGACTAAGCCAAGTAATAAGGCACCAATGGCTTCGGCGACATGGAGCTTTTCAGAAAAACCAGCAACAAAAAATAATGAAGCAAATATGACGATGACGAAAATTTCATTAGATTTGATGTTTAATAGTTTATTGAGGATTGGAGCTCCTTTACGAGCAATAATGAAAAATAAAATCATATATCCTAAAGATATTAGAACGGATGTCATCGTACCTAATATCGTCGTTGAACCGCCTAGTAAGAGGCCAGACATGATAGAGAGGTATAAAGCTAGGAAAATATCATCAAACAGAATAATTCCTAAAATTAATTCTGTTTCCGCATTGGCGGTTCTTTTTAAATCTACTAGAACTTTGGCAACAATGGCACTGGAGGAAACACTTAGGAGACCAGCAATAATTAATGTTTCCATAATAGGAAATCCGACGATAAAACCATAACCTAAACCTAATACAAAGTTAAGTGCCACATATATCGTTCCACCGACAACAATCGATCTACCCGACCGAATTAATTTTCCTACAGAAAATTCAAGTCCTAAATAAAATAGTAAGAATAAAACGCCAATTCGTCCGAAAAACTCAATAATTTCTGAGCTTTTGATGAAGGTAAGATCAATGATACCTATTTGAGGAGCATGTGGACCTAAAGCCATTCCAAGAAGAATAAGAAATGGGATGATCGAAAATTTCAATTTACTTGCTAGTAATGCAGTAAGGGCAACTAAAATTAATGCTGTACCTACTTCAAAAACTAAGTGATTTGTCATAATACATCACCCACCCTTTCTTGAAAGTATGTCTTTTACGATTAACTTTACTTGATTACGTTGTCCAGATACGATGAGTGTATCTCCAACTTCGATGAGGGTTTCAGGACCTGGGGTGAGAATTTTCTGATGATCTTTTTTGATAATAGCTACAATATTAACTTCGTACGTTTGGCGAATATTTAATTTACCGATTGTTTGATTAACGGCAATGGCTTCAGGCTCTACCTTGAACCATTCAATCATTAAATCATCAAAGGCCATCTCAATTGATTCCAATGCTTTTGGAGCATAAGTCATCCCACCAATAATTGCCGCAATTTGCCTTGCTTCTTTATCATCCAAGGAGATGCTAGCCGAGGATTCCTCGTACTGACCCTGCTCAAAATAATACATTTCTCTTCTGCCGTCGTCATGAATGATGATAACCAATTTCTCATTATCTTTCGTGATTGCTTCGAATTTTTTTCCGATACCTGGAAGTTCAATTTCCCGAATGTTCATTTTCTATTCCTCCTTATATGGTTTGTACATGGATTAAGAGACTCAATCCTAAAGATTGACATCAATTTCCGTTCTAATTTTCTCATCTTTAGATATCCCAAGATATTTAAGTGTTTCGGATGGGGTGGAGTGATTGAAATGCTTTTGTAAAAGTGAAATGGCAATACCGCGTTTATAGGCATGATATCCAAAGGTTTTACGCATCGAGTTGGTACCAATTTTCCCTTCAATTCCAATCGATTCTGCTGCTTGGTGAATAATTCGATAGGCTTGCTGGCGGGTAATTGGTTTATCTGTTTTTGTGGATTTGAATAAAAAATCTTCATTGGAAAGATGTTGATGTTGTACATAATGCAAAATGGCTTGCTTTACCTTTGTATTAAGGTATATTTCTTTCATGATTTCATTGTGTGGATATAGATAGAAATTTTTCACACAATCTGTACTTTCTAGTAAATCACCCACTTTAATATCAAGCATTTCGGTAATTTTCAACCCCGTATTAATGCCGAAAACAAAGAGTACGTAGTCACGCTCGGAATGCTTTTTTAAATATTTTTTGATGGAATTGATCTGCATGATGTCTCTTAAAGCTTCGACATACTCCATAAATAACGCCCTTTCATTCATGTTACATAATATGAGTTTAACATAGTGTTATGTAACATTCAAATTTAATAAATTTTGGTAAACATTAACTTATTTTAACCAACCATATCGTAGTCTTAATACGTAAATTGTATAATAAAACTAGATTTATAAAGAATTTATTAAATTTTAAACGAACTTATTTTTAGCATATATACTTCTAATCGAAGGAGGCAGTTTGGTTTTGAGTGTACATATTTTACTGGCAGAAGATGATTCAGAGATTGCGAGAATTGTTTGTGATCACTTAAGACGAAAAGGATACTTAGTCACCTGGGCATCATCAGGAAAGGAAGGTTGGGAGGATTTTCAACAGGGTGACTATCACCTGGTTATGGTTGACCTCATGCTCCCAGAGATGGATGGGTTTCAGTTAGTTAAGCATGTTCGATTACAAAGTGATATTCCTATTTTAATCTTGAGTGCGAAGGTGGACGAGGATGACAAAGTTCGTGGATTGAAAGATGGAGCAGATGACTATTTAACGAAGCCCTTTAGTTTACGTGAATTAGAAGCCCGAGTGGAATCACTATTACGGCGATATCAGCGTTACTATGATATGGACAAGCAATTGAACGATCAAGTATTAACGTTTCAGCCGGGATTAATAGTCGATTTACAAAATAAAAATGTAAAAGTAGATCAAAAAGAGATTTCATTAACCGTTAAAGAGTTTGATCTATTAGTGATGTTTATCAAGCATCCTGGTAGAGTTTTTTCAAAAAAAGAGATTTACGAGCATATTTGGAACCAAGTGGATGTGGATGGGAATAATACCGTTACCGTACATATAAAAAGTTTGCGGACAAAATTAAATGATTCGATCCGAAACCCAGTTTATATTCAAACTGCTTGGGGAGTCGGATATCGGTTTATCGGAGTGAACGAATGAAGGTAAAAACTTGGTTAATGATCTCTTATTTGGTCATCATGCTGTTGCCTGTGATCTTTACATACCTTTTTTATAACTGGATACAAAGTTATTATGAAAAACAAGCCTTTCATGATTTTTTAAAAGTGGAAGTAATGTTGAGTAAGCTTGATCAAGATTTACAGCAGCCAGCACTCTATATGAATACGGACAGATATCTAGATCAGTTGGATGAATTGGCGGATAAAAATGTTGGAATCGCTTTATTTAGTGCTAGTGGAAATATTTTATATTCGCATCCTTCTGATAAATGGAGAAATCGCCGTGTGGATAAATCAGAGCTTTATCAAGATTTCTATCGCTTGCAAACAGGATTACGAGCGCACACGATAAAAAAGCCTGTATTTTTTGAAGATAAACTAATTGGAGTTTATGAGATTAGTATGATGAGGGTAGAGAATATTGAAAAGCTTGAAGCTAAAAGGGATATGATCATAGCGCTACTTTTCCTAACTTTTATCGTCATATACATCGTGATGATTTATTTCGTAAATAGAAAACTGATTCAGCCCATTAAACAATTAATGACACAAATGGATTTACTCGGTTCAGGTGAAAAGATAGACAAACTTAAACCTAGAAAAGATGAAATCGGCGACTTAATCAAACATTTTGAAACGATGAAAACCATGCTTTCTGAAAGTCAGCAAAGGATTGAACAAACACAAAATGAAAAAGAGTACATGATTGCCTCCATTTCACATGATTTAAAAACACCACTTACATCCATTAGAGCGTACAGTGAGTCGGTTTTACACAATCATTTAACAGAACAAGAAAAGAAAGATTATCTTGAAATTATTGTTGATAAAGTAGATTTTATGAAGCAAATGTTTGATGATCTGACCATCTACACTTTATTGCAAAACAATGATCGACCAGTTGAGAAAGTCGTTGTGGAAAGTGAAGAGCTTTTTGAAATGTTATATAGCGGCTATGAAGAAGTATGTAGCCAAAGAAACATTCATCTTACAGCGGATATTCGAACAACAGGAATTCTTGAAGTGAACATCAACCAACTGACAAGGGTAGTTGACAATTTATTTAGTAATGCTTTAAAGCACACATCAACAACCAATAACATATGGCTAGGTGCTTTTTCAGAAGAGATGAAATTACCGGATTGGATTTTCCCACCATTTATAGAATCTATCGAGAAAACAAGACATGGCATGATGATGATTGTTCAAAATGAAGGGAAGGGAATTGACTTTCACGAACAGGAAAAAATTCTTCAGCCATTATATCAAGTGGAAGCTTCACGGACGAAGAAAGATCAAGGAACAGGGTTAGGGTTAAGTATTGTAAAAATGATTATCGAAAAACATGGAGGGTCAATTCGTGTGTATTCGAAAGACGGATATGGAACTTCTGTTGTTTGCTGCCTTCCTTACTTTTTAAAAGGAGATAGAGAAAATGATAAGCTTTACTAGACTAGGAATCATAGGAATTTTATTTGTTATCCTTCTTTCTGGCTGTAGTCAAAATCGGTTGACCTCTTATGATCAAATGATGGAGGAAATAATTGAGTACAGAATGACGACACAGATTCCTGATTCCTATTACATAGAGACGGAAACAACCATCTATGAAAATAATAAAGTTCAAAATCAAAATACATCGAAACATTGGTATGAATTTAAAACAGGTAAAGAGAGAATAGAAACAATGCCAAAAGGTCAACCTGTTCAATATTCGGTTTATGACGGTGATAACCGAATTATTTATACCGATGGAGATGCGAAAGCGGTTGTGATGGAGTCGCAAAATAATCCACTAACAAAACCAAAATCAATGATTGATTCTATCATTCAAATGCTTCAGGAATTTTCGAGCACTCACGAGATTAAATTGGTTGGTGAGAAAGAAATTGATGGTGCTCCAACCTATCATTTGAAATTAAAAGCGAAGGACCAGAGGGCGATTTTTGGTGATAAAGAACTTTGGATAAATCAAGAAACATGGATGATGAAAAAGATGGTAAGTGTAATTGGAAATGAACGTCAAGAAACTTTGTTTAAGGTTTACAAAGCCAATCCTTCTGATTTAACTGAAAAATTCACTCTAGAGCTTCCGGAAGGTGTAGAAAAGATTGAGGAACCTTCGGCAAGAAAGTTCATTACTTTAGATGAGATGAAAACCTATTTTAATCAATCCTTTTATTATTTTCCTAGTTCAGAAGATATTCAAATTGAATCAGTTGAGGAAAGTAAAGGTGTCATCAGCCTTTCCTATACAAAGGAAAAACAACTTACGTATTTTACTGTTTTTATGAGAAAAATTTCTGAAACTGACATGAAGATTCAAGGAGACCATATGATACGTGGAAATGAAGCGCAATTAAAAAAAGAAAATGGAAATGGCTATTCATTGAGTTGGAGCGAAGACGGTATTCAGTACACGATTTATGACCTTGCTAATGTAGTAAAGAAGGAAGAGATCATGAAGATTGCTAATGCAATGAAGAAATTTTAAAGAGTAGGGAGGGAACTAGATGAGTACACAAACAATCGAGACATCCTTTAAACATAAATTTCAAAGTAAGATAGAAATTATGATTATGTGTGGACTCTTCATTATTTTGGCGTTAGCAGTATATCTTACATCCGATTCAGGAGGTAAGGTTCCAACGGGCTATTCCAATTTAGTGGGACTTTCATTAGAAGAAACAAAACAAAAAGCGAATTTTGCTATTCCTCTTATCAATGAATTACCCTTTTCAATCACTAAAGAAGAGGGAACGATCAATATAACTGAGTATGGACAAGAAAAGGTACATCGCGTAAGCCTTCATTATTTGAATGAAAAAACAGCGCAAGAACTATACATAGTATTTTCGAAATTAGATAAGGATTTACAAGATTACGAGAAATTAGAAACGGAGATAGTTAAACTACCGAATGGAAAAGACGCGAAATACGGAATTGTTGAATATGGTGAAGGACTGACATGGATTCAAGATGGCGTTTTCTATGGAGTTTACAATCATATAAATAAAAAGCAGCCAACATTAGGAGTAAATAATTTAATGGATATCGCAGAAAAAATCAGCAATAACTGATTAGAGGAAGAAATGGAAAAAATAATCTTATCAGCAGTGCAACATTCTTCAAATAAGTGAATAAATTTTGGGAGAAAATAAAGGAAATCCAATTCGCATATGAATTGGATTTCCTTTATTAATAGGCGGTATTTTAAAAGCTTCCTTAATAATTACATAGTATATTTGCTAATCAAAAGAATAAGTGGTTGAGTGCCAATGCTTAGAACTTGTGTTTCTTTTGCCAATCCAACCTAAATTTTGAAGTTCTTTAGCAATCAACATATTAAAAAATCCATGACCGACTAGTACTACATTATTTTTTTCTTTAGTATATTCAACTAAACGTTTAGCTGCTTTTTCTGCTCTGACTTTTGCATCAACTAAAGATTCACAACCATTTGAATATCCGCAAAACCATAGGCATCTCAAAAAAACTGCCCAGATATTTGGATGTAGCTTTAATCCCCACAAATTTGTTGGAAAATTAGGAAGTTCTGTTTCACGAAACAATGGTTCTGAAATTGTTTTAATGCTCGGCTGTAAATAGCTAGCAGACTCGATTGACCTTTTCAAGTGGCTTGTAATTACAACATTTGCTTTTGAAATAATATTAGTTGTTTCTGGTGGGTAAGATTTCTCATTAAAAACTCCATTGCTATCATAGTTTTCAACCCAATTTTTAAACTCTTTACAATTTATTGGATTATTTTCAGTCCACAGAGATTTTCCGTGTCTAATTAATGAAATTTCCATAGATAGACTCCTATTTCTAGTACTATATTCTAATGAAATTTAGGAAACCTTCTCCTCCACCATACCTACTCTTTTCTGCCTAAACTTCGCATAAAATGCCCCAGTCATGATAAGGGAGAGTACTCCAAATATCACGCACATGATTGAAAGCCCCACTGCATCTAATAAGAATCCCGTCATGAGCAGAACGATTTGGAACGTAACGCGATCAAGCATGTTTCGGAAGGAGAAGAACCTTCCATGAAAGTCTTTCGGGATTTTCGTTTGGAAAATCGTTGCAGCTGTTGGAAAAAAGCATCCAACCGAAAAACCAAAGACAAAAAAAGCTAATAAAGATAAAATTCTTATATCTGCGAAATAGAGCATTAGCTGTGACAACCCAATCACAAATGAGAAGAAAAATAAAATTGCATATGGCGATCTTTTTTTCGAAAGTTGCTTGACGATAAAGGCACCCAACATGAAACCAATACCTTCGAAAGTATAAATTAACCCTTTTATGGATGTACTATCCTGTAGTTCACTAATATTAATGACCATCAAGTTAAATCCACCGAGAAAAAGGACAGGGATGAGTGTTAATACAAGTGTCATAAACACAATGGGTATTCCTTTAATAACTGGAAAAACATCCTTAAAGCTCGATCTAGCTGCATCCTTCCCTTTGTCTAGCTTCGGTTCTTTTTTCTCCTCATCGATCTTCAAGAACAAGGTCAAAAGAAATAACCCTAAATAAGCCACTAAAGACAAGACGTATAGCATTGAAAGTGACATGATTACTAATAAAATTCCAGCTAAAGCGGTTCCTAATACTCGTGAAATCGTGGATACATTCATATGAATCCCATTAAGCTGTAATAAATTTTTTTCCTCGACTACAAGAGGAATGGCTGCTTGTAAAGCTGGAAAATAAAAAGCAGCCGAGATTTGAAGAAAAATAAGAAAAACAACCATCCACCAAACGGATCCAGTTTGAATAGCGATTAACATGAAAATGACACTCATGGCTCGAGCAAAGCCTGAAATAAGCATCACTTTTTTCTTGCTTATTTGATCAGTCATTCGACCAGCCATTGGTCCAACAATAATACCGGCAACTAAACCTACTGCTAGAATGAGAGATTTTAAGAAATCAGAAGGAACCTTTTCCTGCATAAATTCCAAATTCCCAATGATACCAAGCCATAAACCTAATCCTGCAATAAACTCACCCGTTAATAAAATCCACACATTTTTATTTTTCCACATGATAGCTCCTCACGATCTTCTTACTTCGTTCCTCTAAAGATACTACAAGTATAGAAAAAAATGTAATATTAAGTCTTTCGATTTGAAATCAGTTGACAGTTGATTGTTTTATGTTTATAAATACTTTATGTATATAAAATATTTACGAGTATAAAATATAAACCTGGGAGGCAATTATGGAGAGTAAAAATGCCTATGTTAAAGAAGCGTTTGCTTTACTTGAACAAGTAAATTCGGCCATAACGAAAGAATATGAATCCCTATTAAATCATGAATTAACACCTAAACAGCTTTTATTATTACGTACAGTAAGGGATGAGCAAAAGATCACGGTTAATTTTTTATCAGAAAAGCTGTCACTTTCACCGAGTTCACTAAGCCAATTAATTAGTCGACTAGAGGTGGCGAATTATTTAGAACGAGAGGTAAATGTAAACAACAGACGTGAAGTCTTTGTGATGTTAGGAGAAAAAGGTGTTGCCCTCTTTCAAAACTATGACGATATAGATCAAGACATTATCAACAAATACTATTCGGAATTTACATTAGAAGAAGTGATGACTTTCAGAAATCTTGTTAAAAAACTTCATTCCGTGATAGGAAAAAGAGGTGAAGGCAATGAGTGAATTAACGTTTGTAAAAGGCTATAGAAATAATGAGGTTCTTAGAAAAAGCTTTAATGAATTAGCTACTTCTATCTTTGGCATTGAATTTGAAGAGTGGTACCAGCATGGGTTTTGGGGAGATAAATACATACCTTATTCTTTCGTACTAGAAAATAAGGTGGTAGCAAATGTGTCCGTAAATATTCTGAATTTAGTCATTCAAAATGAGCAAAAACGAGCAATACAAATTGGTACGGTTATGACCCATCCAGATTATCAGGGGAAGGGTTATTCCAGGCAATTAATGAATCGGGTGTTAGAAGATTATTCCGAGTATGATCTAATGTATCTTTTTGCCAATCAATCAGTTCTCGACTTCTATCCAAAGTTTGGGTTCAATCGATTGGGGGAAACGTTATTTACGATGGCGATTCCTCAAATTCCCGAAAATGAACGAATAAATTTTCAAAAGTTAGATGTAAGTAGAAAAGAAGATTTAGATTTTATTTATTATTTGGCATCACAAAGATCGACTGTCTCCAATCTTTTCGGAACGAATGGTACAGAAGAACTGCTAATGTTCTATTGTATCCATGTTTTTAATCATCATATCTATTATTTAGCAGACCAAAAGGCTATTGTTTTATGCGAAACGAAGGGCCAAGATCTCCATATTTATGATGTGATAAGTGAGGATGAAGTAAATATAAGTAGAATAGTTGGCGCCTTTGCTACAAAGGACATCAATCATGTCATTTTCCACTTTACTCCAAATGATAAGAGTGTAAAATTTGAATTAGTACCCTATGAAGATAGTAATGTTCTATTTGTAAAAAATAATCAAAATGTTCAAATGCCAAAATATTTTAAACATCCGATTACTTCTCAAGCTTAATGGGCTTGCTTACAAAATCAGATCAGAATGGAGCAATGAAAATGGTTGAATATCAAATAAGACTTGGTACAGAAAAAGATGAAGATTTTCTTTGGGATATGTTATATGAAGCTATTTATGTGCCTGAGGGACATCCGAAGCCACCAAGAGACATATTAGACGATCCAAAGATTCAATGTTATGTGAAAAGTTGGGGGAGAAAAGGGGATTTATCCTTTATTGCAGTGGATTCAAAAAATACTCCTATAGGAGCCATATGGATAAGACTATTTAAAGAAGAAAATAAAACATATGGATTCGTCAATGAAAATACACCGATACTTAGTATGGCTGTCTTGTCTAATTATCGAGGAAAAGGTGTGGGAACACTGCTTTTAGAATCTTTAATAAAAGAAGCAAAGTTGAAAGGAATTACCGCAATCTCTTTAAGTGTAGATCCTAATAATCCCGCATTAAATTTATATACTAGATTTGGCTTCAAAAAGGTAGGCATTGATGGAACCTCTTGGGATATGGTGTCAGAATTACAGATTTAATATATTTAAGGGGTAAGTATGGATGTTAGATATTGCCATCCAACTAATGAAAGAGAATAAAGACGAAGAAGCACGTAATATCCTAATAAAATTAATAGAAACGTATCCGGATGACGCAGATGTTCAGTTTTATTGTGCCTCCGCACATGATGGGCTGGGACTAGAAAGTGAAGCTATCCCATATTATGAAAAAGCTATTTCCTTAGGTATTGAAGGCAGTAATAGAGAAAAAGTATTTGTTCAATTAGGTAGCAGCCAAAGATGTATTGGAGAATATGAAGCGGCTTTACGCACTTTGGAAAAAGGGTTACTTGAATTTCCAGAAAATAGGGCTATCCAAACATTTTGTCTATGACACTATATAACTTGAAGCAGTCAGAAATGGCAATGACACTATTATTAAATAATTTAATCGATACTTCCTCAGATCAATGGATAAAAACATATAGTCGAGCTTTAAAGTTCTATTCTGATAAGTTAGATGAAACTTGGTGAATTATTCCTTTTTTAAAAGATAGCCTGAGCAGAAGTTCTCTCCTGTTTTAGGCTATCTTTCTTTAAAATTTAATTTAATTCCAGTAGTGTAATATAAACATCAGTAGCTACTTCGATATTTTTAACTTCTTTGAATCCAAAGAATTCATACAGTTTTTTGGCTGGGAAATTTTTTTGGCCGGTACTGACTATGACCTTTTTATCCTTTGAAATTTCTTTGATAACATATTCAACAAGTTTTTTTCCTATACCCTTACGAAAATGATTAGGGTGAACAACTAACCGGCAAATTTCAATCTCGTTTTCGTTCATATCAAAAGAGATAAAGGCTACTAATTCATGATTTATGTAATAACCCATAAAAATTTCTGGGGATTCCGATATATTTTCTACGGTATCATTTAACTGGGGAATACCATCGAAATTTATTAATTCTGCCTCCACTTTGTAAGAGGGGATTTGCACATCAAGAATATTTTGGGTTATTTCTTTATTATGAAGATCTAATTTTACAATCACTATTTTCAGCCCCCATTTTTCAGTATAGTTTTGATTAAAACATATAATAGCAATTAAATACTTGAATTTCTATAAAACAAAATGATTTCTTTGCCTTAGGATTTAATAATTACATGGACTTTGAATATTGAAAAGCACAAGATTTAACTTCTTATAGTAGTATAGATTTTTCCCATTGCACACACAGCCTTTTCTAATCCTTCATCACTAAACCCACTAAAATAAAAAACTGCACATGGTTTAGGTTTACTAAAAAAATATGGAGAAGGGTCCTCCCAAAGGATTCCTTCTTTCGCACATAACTCCTGAAATATTTGATAGGTTTCACTTGTCCCATTCCACCAGCCAAATATATGCATTCCGGTGTCACCATCACTCCAATGGAAGGCATCATTTAAATGAGTATTCATAAGTGTCATAAATATATCGTGCTTTTGCCGGTAAACTCTTCGCATTTTGCGAAGGTGCTTGGTATAGCTTCCATTTTTTATAAATTGAGAAATGGCCGCTTGTTCTAATAGTGAAACGGTAAATGGCTGGAATACATTTCTAGCATTTATGAAATCATCCATTAAATAGGAAGGAACAACGGCGTATCCAATTCTTAAAGAGGTCAATAAGGTAAAAGCAAAGGTTCCAAAATAAATAACGCGATTATGGGAATCTAACACCTTTAAAGGCTCAACAGAGCGTTGCTTTAAACTAAATAGGCTATCAATATCATCTTCTATGATTAATGCATTATTAGAATCAGCCCAATTCAATAAGACTAATCGTTCATCTAATGTCATCACCCTTCCAGTAGGATATTGACTACTTGGTGTTACATAAGCAAGTCTACTTGTATGATTAGCCAAATCGTTTAGTCCGTCCTTTATTGAAAAAGGAATAGGATTCCCTCCAACTGTTTCGATAATATTTCTTACTCTAATGTAGGACGGATCCTCAACCAAAATCTGATTATCTTCTGAGATTAATAATTGAGCTATAATGGCCATACCATTTATAGAACCATTGATGATCACTATATTTTCAGCATTTGTATCGATAGCCCTTGTGGTCGCTAAATGATTCGCAATTCCTTCTCTTAGCTCTAGTAATCCTTTAGGATCTGTATTGGATGATGAATCTATTAAATATTCTCGATCTTTAATCCCCTGATTTACAGCTTTCTTCCATGCTTCAATTGGAAACTGCTCGTTTTGGGTTCTTTGAGATGAAAAATCATACTTAATATGTGGAGATATTCCGGATTGATAGGGATCTCTCTTTAGTCTTTTCCCCCAATTAGATAATTGATAATTAATTTCTTTTTTATCAACATTTTCATGGATGAAGGTAGGGGAAACATATGTACCACTTCCTATTTTCGTTTTAATATATCCATCTGCTAAAAGCATTTCATAGACAATATTGGATGTCCCTCTAGATAACGAATATTGACTAGCTAATTCCCTTGAAGAAGGGAGGCGAGTGCCAGCAGGTATCGTACCATTAAAAATTCCGTCTCGTATCGCATGATAAAATGCTAAATATTTATATGGGTATTTGTTTAAGTATAAATTAATAGGTAACCCTAAGATGGTCAAAAAACCTTCCTCCTTAAAGTGGTACAGTAAAAATAATCGTAATTGGACCTTTTTTATAGGTATGTTATATTTTACTATTTTCATTGTAGAATACAAAATGATAGGAGAATTGAGATGAAAGTTTACATGTATGTTTATGAAGGGTTCGCTGCATTTGAAGCAGTTGTATTAGGGTATTTACTAAAAAGCTATAAGCACAAACTAATTTTAGTAGGAAAGGATAGACAGGCTATACATAGTTACGACGGATTATTCATTCAGCCACATATAGCAATTGAAGAACTAGATGTGACGACAGCAGATTTATTCCTGATTCCTGGGGGGAACTCCTATCCAGCATTGGGGAACGAGGTATTAAAAGCAAAACTGAAACAGTTAAATGATCATGGAGCTATACTAGCAGCCATTTGCCATGGTCCTGCTCTTTTAGCAGAAGCGGGCGTTGTCCAAGGAAAGCACTTCACTAGTAATGTCGGTAAAAATGAACCACAATTTGAGCTTTTCGAAGGTATCTTTGAAAAAGAAGATGTTGTTATTGACGGGAATCTGATTACAGCAACTGGGAATGCCTATGTAGAGTTTGCATTTAAAGTAGCAGAGAAGCTGGAACTGTTCCCTGACCAAAGTCAATTAGATTCATTCTATGCTTTTTTTAAGAATAAAAAGTAAATAGAGAAATAATCAAAAGTAGACCGCTGAAATAGCGGTCTACTTTTTGTCCATCAACCAACATTAAATAGGACAATAACTACCTTTCATTTCCATGGTTTTCCATTGACACACTAACGTACGTTAGTTAATATAACCTTAAATTAACATTAACAATTTGGTCCGATTATGGACTTTTTTACTTTTATGGGATATATTCCCCTTTGGGGAAACGGTTGCACTAAATCTTTTAACGATTTAAGATTAAAAGATTTGGATCCTAATGAATTTGTTACTTAATAAAGACAGAAGGGAAGAAATATGGAAGAAATATTAATTGTGGAAGATGAAATAGATATACAAAAGTTACTATCTTTATGTTTTGAACAAGAAGGTCTCAAATATAATATGGTTTCTACTGGAGAGGAAGCACTTGATTACTTGGAGTCTGATAAAGAGCCTTCCTTAATCCTACTTGATGTTATGTTGCCAGGTAAAGATGGTTTTAACATCTGTGAAGAAATTAGAAAAATAACATGCACACCCATCATTTTAATGAGTTGTAAAAATGGAGATCACGATAAAGTGTATGGGTTTAGTGTTGGTGCTGACGATTATATTGAAAAACCATTTAGATTAAATGTTCTTATAGCAAGAGTGAGAGCACATCTGAGAAGGAATAGAATTTTAAGTAAATATATAGAAATACCTCCTACACCAATATCCACAACATCTACGAATAAAGTAATCTTTGATAATATCGAAATTGATCTACAAGCTAGAGAGGTCCTTCAAAACGGCAAAGAAATTCATTTGACTTCAAAAGAGTATGATTTGCTCATTTTCTTGTATACAAATAAAAATCAAGTCTTTCCTGCTGAGGATCTCCTATATCACCTTTGTGGGGAAGATACGAATAGTGAGATAAGAACCGTTATCGTCCACATTTCCTCCTTAAGGAAGAAGTTAGAAGAGAATTCTTTGAATCCGAAATATATTGTCACAGTAAGAGGGGTAGGATACAAATTTGTTCTCAAAGACTAAAATAACCAAATCAATTTTTTCAAAAATACTTGTATTCTCTCTCATGCTATCGTTAATACCATTTACAGTGTTTGGAATTTATAATTACGCCTTAGTCTCAAAACTCATTAAAGGTAATAATGATGATCAAATCCATCAGCAAGTCAAGCAAACCGTTCAGGAAAAAATGTTGTCCTTAGAAAAGGAAACGGAATCGATTAATTTGAAACTAGAACAAGTTGAAGCAAACCTTCAAATGATTCAAAAGCAAGTTGAATATTTGTATTCAAAAAAAGAAAAAATTCCATTAAAAGAAATTGAGCTTACGGAGGATCCAAAAGGTTTTTTATGGCAACCATATAAAAATCGATATATGGAATCGAACATGTTTGTAAGTGCTCGTTCCAGGAACTTAAAGGATCTCAATAGGGAGTTAATGGTTATTAAGGAAATGGATACTATTTTTAAAGAGGTATATAAAAACTCCGCAATTCAACTTAATCTTTGGTTTTGTCATTCTAATTCTGCAATTATTTCTTATCCCTCATTTGATTTTAAAGCGAAAATCGATGCAGGTGAGGGACAGCCAGATTTAGATGTTAGAAAGTATCCATTTTATAAAGTTTCCGACGAATACCATAACCTTACTAGAACAATTACATGGACGGCACCATATAAGGAATTCACGTTTAATTCGGCGTGGGTAGTAAGCGCAACAGCACCAATATATTCAGATA
Source organism: Bacillus sp. CGMCC 1.16607 (assembly GCF_042683745.1). Taxonomy (NCBI): domain Bacteria; kingdom Bacillati; phylum Bacillota; class Bacilli; order Caryophanales; family Bacillaceae; genus Bacillus; species Bacillus sp. CGMCC 1.16607. Next base: position 279,578 of record NZ_JBHUJX010000018.1, on the reverse strand, counting down.
AACAAGAGTTGATTGGTGTGGTAGGTGTGGACGTACCTTTGCAATATTTATCAGGAATATTGAATGTGAAGTATAAAGAAGAGAATACCTATAATTTTGTCATTGATCATGAAGGAAACTTTATTGCTGGTAATAAAAATAGGGAAATCAAGACTACTCCATATAATTTGGACAAATTTATGACTGGCAACCATATTCCCGTAAATGATTATAGTATGATTAGGAGAAATCTTGAATCAAACAAACAAGTAAAAAGGATTATAGCTTTGAATGATAAATATTATTTATTATCTAAAGAAATAAAAAGTAATAAATGGATCTATAATATGGTCATTCCTGAAAGGGAGATTTTGGACCCTATTATCTTATCAACGAAAACGAGAGAAAAAAAAGAGTTAACCGAGTTTTTTGAAAAGTTAATCGTTACAACCCTAATATCTTCTCTGTTTATTATCATGTTGGCTTATGTGTTCTTTAGGCATATAACAATTCCAATGCATGTTTTAAAAATTGCTTTAACAGATTTAGCAAACGGGAAGTATTATCAAATTCCCATAAGGAAATGGGATGAAATAGGTCAATTAACAAGCTCTTATAATGACATGAATATGACGATTCAAACTTTATTAAAAAATTTGAACAAAAGAGCGGATGAACTGGATTCCAAGAAAAAAGAGTTGGAATTATCCAATAAGGCTTTGGTTGATACAAATCAAAAATTAAGAGAGTTGGAAGAAGCTAAATCAGAATTAGTCATGCAGCTCTCCCATGACTTAAAGACACCGATAACATCTGTTCAGGGATATTTAGAAATGCTTGAGATATATGATCTACCTACAAGTGATCGAGATGAATTCATCAATATATTAAAAATAAAATTGAATCACATTACAGATTTAATAGACGATTTATATATCGTGTCACAATTAACCTCTCCTCTTGAAGAATACCATAAAGAACCTATATTTATTGACATGCTTTTGGATCATTCGATTGAATTGGCTAGTACACAAGCAAGCAAAAAGGATATAAAGATTGATAGAGTTTATGAAGAACATTTACCATACTCCTTTGTAGATCCGAAAAAGATGAATAGGGCTTTTTATAATATACTTGTAAATGCCATAAAATACTCCAAGCATGAGATCGTTGAAATCCAGGTAAATGTATATACAGTTGATCATAAATCCATTTTCATCGAAATTAAAGACTTCGGTATCGGGATATCGAATGACAACCTCAGTAAAGTTTTTAATAAGTTTTTCAGAGAAGGTAGAATTCAAAATATAAAAAATGGTACTGGATTAGGGATGTCCATTACAAAAGCGATTATCGAAGCACATAATGGTACGATCCAAATAGAAAGTAAAATACAAGAGTATACACTTGTAAAAATCATTCTTCCCTTAGAGAATAGCTAATTGTTTTCTATTTTTATGTATACACAGTTTTTACTAGTTCGGGTGTCAGGCCTTCAGAAATTGATATGGTTATTATAGTTTCAGATACTCCAAAATACTTAATTCCATCGAATGCACTTTTAATTAAAGAAGAAATCAAGGCTGTTGCTGTAAATATTGTCTACGATAATAACGCTAATTGTATCGGAATGATTTCAGCAATAGACCACGTAAGTAGATACCTTAAAGCAAAGACACGTTTATTAAATGCCTTGGTTGTAGGTTCATTTTATAGCCAAGTTATAGCAAATCAAGAATGTCTTCTTTCGTATCCTACATTTGGAGATGGAAGTTGTGCAATTCTTCTGCAGAAATTAGAAGAAGATACTGAAAGAGGAGTCATTGATACGGTATATGAGACTGTTTCCCAACATAAAGAACAGAAGAATCAAATAATCCCTGTCTATTAAGATGAGGATTATTTGCTATGTATAAGGAAAAATACTATTAAAGTTTGCCTTTTGGAAAAATAGGATTCTAAGCATTTTTTAGAAAAAATTTGTAGTTTGACCAGGATTTGATTACCTCTTGACTTAAATTTTACTTATAAATGTTAGAATACCTCAGTCAATGTAAAAATTGGGGGATTTTCGATTTGTTACTCAATATTAAATTGTGAGGTAAATATGAAAATAGATACTCTATTTACACTTAAGTTTAAAAAACTTTTACCTAAAGGTAGAAAATCTATAGAAAGCTTCATTACTAATCAGGTCCTAATCAATAATCCATTTGCGGTATTAATTATTAACATAGACAATTTTAAGTCAATCATTTCAAAATATAATTATGCTGGTGGGGAGCAACTTTTATCCTTATATAAGAATAGGTTATTGAATGTAGTAAAACATACTGATTTTGTAGGACATCTTTCTGGGGATGAGTTTGCTATTTTTTTTACAGATGTTCATGAAAAAAGGAAAGTGTTAGATAAATTAAATAGAATTGTAAAACTTTTAAAATACCCCTTTGTAATTAATGGAAAAAAGGTGCATATCACAACAAGTGTAGGAATATCATTATTCCCCTATGATGGAAAGACAGCGGAATCACTTCTTAGAAAAGCATTTGCAAGTTTGCAGATAGTAAAAAATTCTGGCAAAAATCATTATCGCTTTTTTCAACCTGATTTCATCGATACAAAAATTGATTTTAATATTTTGAAGGATGAACTTGCTTCTGCCCTAAAAAATGAACAGCTTGAAATATACTATCAACCGCAAATCAATATTAGAACAAATGAAATATTTGGTTATGAATGTTTAATAAGATGGAATCATCCCACAAAAGGACTATTAAGTCCAGCCGCTTTTATTCCGATAGCGGAAAAGTCTAGTTTAATTGAATCGATAGGATACTGGACTATATACGAAGCGTGTAAGCAATATCTTGTTTGGGAAAAGGAATTGAAATTCCAAGGAAAGGTATCAATAAACATCTCTATTCGACAGTTACATAGTATTGATTTCGTAAGTAATGTTGATAAAATTTTCCAAACATATAAAATCAATCCATCCATATTCGTGTTTGAAATAACTGAAAGCCTGCCAATAGGTAACAATGAAATATTTAATACAATACATCATTTAAGAAATCTTGGAATTCGTATAGCTATAGATGATTTTGGAACAGGATACTCATCACTTAGTTATTTTGAAACACTTCCAGTTCAAATCCTTAAAATAGATAGAAGCTTTTTATCTAAAGTAACTCATTCGACTGTCTATTTACCTATCCTAGAAATGATCATTAAAATTGGTGTGGAGTTTAATTTAGAAATAGTAGCTGAGGGTATAGAAACGAAAGAACAATATAATTACTTGTTAAATAAAGATTGTAAAGTTGTTCAAGGTTATTTATTTACCCAACCACTTCCGAAAGATAGATTTAGTAAATGGATCGAAGAATGGAACGGAATGACTAGTGATCAATTCTTCATTTAAAAAGAAGAAGATACAGTTTATGTATCTAGTATAAGTGTAAATAAAGAGGAGAAAGAATCTGGTAGAGGTAAAGAAAAATGGACTTCTATTCGATTTGAACGATTCTTTGTTAGCGAGTAACGAAAGGAGTTTTATTAATAAAGTGCAAAGTCGCAAATCACAAATGAGTTTTATAGAAGAAAACTTGGGTGTTCTCTCATTAAAGAAAATAGCCCAACGCTTAGGAAAACCTGTTAAATCCTTAGAAATTACGCTTTATAAAAAAAAGGGTTCTTCCAATACAAAAATCCACACTGGTATGATAACGGCTGGAGAACTTGCCACCATTTTAAAAGTCGATCGTAATACGGTGATTGGCTGGATTAGCCGCCATGGTTTAAAATCTACACGACGTGTAACCAACAGTAAAAAAAATTTTACCTTCATTGATATTCTAGATTTTTGGGATTGGGCTATTGAACATAAAGAAAAAATTGATTTTTCAAAAATAGAGCCAGATACATTGCCGCCACATCCGCATTGGTATGACATCGAACGAAAAAAGACAAATACAGTTTCAAATTATAAATGTTGGACTAATCTGGAAGAGAAACATCTACTGAATTTAATTAATGAAGGTAAAACATACGATGAGATCGCAATGTTTTTGGATCGATCAGTCTATTCCATACAAAGAAAATATGGTCGATTGAAAAAATTATTTAGGACACAATCATAGAGTATGTGCTAACCCCAAAAATAAAGCGGTGTACATAATCTAGTATTTTATAGATTAGAGGAGAATCTCAATGAATAGGCTTAGAAAAATGAGTTTTGCAAAGAAAAACCTACTATTTTCGGTTGGAAGTATTTTGGTTGTTAGTATTGTATTAGGATTGACAAGTTATTTTTTACAAGACATGTTGGCTCAGAAAGAACTTAGAAGGAATACAATAGATACAGGAAGTTTGTGGTCCAGTGTTTTTAGTCAAGATGAAGTTCAAGAAGCAAAGGAAAATCTCGATATTGCAAATGCGGCGCAAGAATCCGTTTCCTTTAAGCTGAATCAATTAGTAGATCAACATGAAGCAACTGGTAATAGTTATTTTATTTCACCAGAAATTCAAGACAATAACATAATTTTGGTTATAAACGCTTCTAAAGCTCTTTTTGAAAGTGGGGTTACTCCAGGTTTCGAATACGAACCAGGTGGTGCTTTTCTTGAGGCGGCAAAACAAGCGATGCAAAGTAAGAAACCAACAACGACAGATATTTATAAAGACGAATTTGGAGATTGGATGACAGGAATGGTACCAATCATGGATGAGTCAGGAAATATTATAGCTATTTTCGGATATGATATCGATGCTTCATCCATCCTAAAGACAAAACAACAATTGATGATGTTGATTTCTATACTTACAGGTGGGTTGGTTCTTGTTTTTGCACTTATTCAATATTTTTCATTAAAAAAATTACTAAAACCGATATCTTTACTTTTTGTCGCAATTGAACAAGTAAGTAAAGGTGATTTCACAACAAAATTGGACTTAGATAGAGAAGATGATCTAGGACAGTTGACCAAAAACTTCAATGGAATGGTCGACAATTTAAAGACTTTATTCTCAAAAATTAAACTCGCATCGGATGCTCTTGGAGAATCATCAAACAAGATTGTTTCCGTGTCTGAAAGTACTTATAAATCAAGCAATACAGTATTGACTTCGATTAAGGATGTCTCTTCTCAGATGGATACACAACTAATAGGAACAGAAGAAAGTACCGAAGCGATGAAAGAAATGGCCATTGGAATTCAGCAAATTGCTAATATGGCTAGCACGGTTTCTGAGAAATCTCAGGTAACTCTTGAAGAAACAAAGGAAGGTAGTAAATTAGTAGAAAATACAATTAATCAAATGAATACGATTAATACAAATGTGAACCATTCGGCAAAGGTGATTGAACAATTAGAACAACGCTCGAATGAAATTGGTCAAATTCTTTCGGTCATCACCTCCATTACTGAGCAAACGAATCTTTTAGCCCTTAATGCAGCGATCGAAGCGGCAAGAGCTGGAGAACATGGAAAAGGATTTGCGGTCGTAGCTGATGAAGTTAGAAAATTAGCAGAGGAATCACGAAGCTCAGCCGAAAAAATATCCCATTTAATTATCGAAACGCAAAGGGATACAGCATCAGCAGTGACAACGATGAAGGAAGGCATACTTGAAGTAGCCTCTGGAACGGAACTAATAGAACAACTTGGACAAACCTTTCAAAAAATCGTCACTGAAACGGAAAGTGTAACAAGCCAAATTCAAGAGGTTTCAGCGATTTCTGAACAAATGTCCGCAAGCTCAGAGGAAATTAGTGCATCAATCGAAGAGATTTCCACGATTGCTGGTCAAACAGTTACAACCTTTAGTGACTTGACACAAATCTCACAAGATCAAATCGAGTTAATGAATGAATTAACTGCCTCATCCTCAACTTTAAAGGAGTTGGCAGTGGAGTTGGATGATAACACTGCTAAATATAAGTTGTAATGTTGAAGTAAAAAGCTGAGAAATTTTTCTTGGCTTTTTATACTTTTTAAGGCTTCTAAATTAAAATGGAATTACCCTTTCCTTGATATGTTTTCATTCCTACTACGCATTTGATGGAAGGAATATGCTTTTTTCCTTCTACGCTAGGGAAAAAAGAACAGGATGACTGTAAATCGATGTTTTTATTCCGATAATAAAAGTAATACTTAATAGCACAATAAACTTCTTGAATAATGGTGATTGAATGAATTCAAAAAAAATTACGATACAAGCTCTTATTATGGCTTTAACGGCATTTGCCATGATAGGTACTTTACTTGGAAGTATCCTTTCAAGTGTGATCGTAAGTAAACAAAATTTAGAAAGTAATTATTTAAATGAAAATCAGTTTTATGCTCAAAAATTAGCCCGTACTACAGATTCACTTTTTAAAAATATGAAACAAACTTTAAAAGTAGGGGCAAATGAGGTTGCGAACCTAACTAAAAACAAGAAAGCCTTGTATTCTGAATTAAATCAAATATATGGTTCAACTGATTTCTTCAATTCGATTATCTTTATTGATCCAAAAGGTATAGTTATTTCGACAGCGCCACATCTTGATTTAGAAGGAAAACTGCTAAATTCTATTGCGGCGAAGGAAGCATTAAAGAAAAAAGCACCATTAATCTCACAGCCCTATTTAGGTTTAACTGGCCGACTTATTATCCTTGTTTCAAATCCAGTTTTCGGTGAGAATGGTGAATATTTAGGGTTTATTGCTGGAAGTATCTATTTGGAAGAGGAAAATAGCCTTCAAAATACTTTAGGTCTTCATCCAGAGCATTTAAGTAATTCATATGTATATGTAGTAGATTCTAAGGGGAGCATTATTTATCATCGGGATGAGAATCGAATTGGCGATAATGTAAAGGAAAACAAAGCAGTTAAACAAGTTATAAAAGGTAAGGATGGTAAGCTTGAGCTTATTAATACAAAGGGAATACCGATGTTTGCGGGATATGCCTATGTTAAATCGAGTAAATGGGGTATTGTTAGTCAAACTCCGAAAGATTCGATAAAGAAACCGACAACGATTATTGCAAAAGAAGTAGGGAAATTCACGATACCATTTATGCTTTTTGTGTTTTTGGTTACATTTATTTTGCTAAAGAGAATTGTAAATCCTTTAAGGATATTAGCAGATTTCGCTCATAATATCATCAATAAACCTTCAATTCCTTTGCCAACTATACCGGAAAGCTTTTTTGAATTGAAGGAATTAAAGAAATCGATGTTCATTATGATTGAATATTATAAAAAGCAAATTCACGTATTTGAAAAGGAAGCCATTCTTGATCCCTTAACAGAATTATATAATCGTCGTGCTTTTAACAAACAAATTAGTGAGTATAATGATTACTCACTAGCTCTGTTCGATATCGATTATTTTAAATCGGTAAATGACGAGTACGGACATTTAATGGGGGATAAAGTCTTAATCTTTCTTGCTGACCTAATAAGAAGGGAAACGAGAGATGAAGATTTGTGTTTCCGTTTTGGAGGAGAAGAGTTTCTTATTTTATTCCCTAATACTGATTTGGATGAGGCTTATACCATCACCGATCATATTAGAAGTCAATTAGAAACGGCGACTAGTCCGATTGGAAGGTCCATTACTATTTCAGCTGGAGTAGGAAATATGCCAAAGACAGCCATTCATCATACTGAATTATTTGATCTCATTGATCAAGCATTATATCAAGCGAAGAATGATGGTAGAAATCGAGTCGTAAGAGCGGATGGTCTTAAAAAATATTAATAAATATCCTTTTTCTGACTGCCACCAAAGACGTATTTGGTGGTGGTTTTTTGTATAGGAAATAATAAATACTCGCATGTTCGTTATTTAATTTATAATTAATACCAAAACCTGTTCAAAATATTCTATTTCATTAGTTAGGAGAATTTGTATGACTTCCATCCTCGTTATTGAAGATGATCAGACGTTAGCGTTCGGAGTAAAATATGCTCTTGAGAGGGAGAATTGGTCAGTTTCAGTTGTGACCTCTTTAAAAGAAGCAACGGATTTTTTGGAGAATCATACTCCAGAATTAATTATACTTGATAATCAATTACCAGATGGTTATGGTCTGGATTTTTGCGGAAAAATTCGCTTAGCTTATAACATCCCGATCATTTTTCTAACTGCTGCAGATGATGAGATTGATATTGTTAGAGGGCTAGATGCTGGTGCAGATGATTATGTGACGAAACCTTTTCGAGTGATGGAACTTATTTCAAGAATAAAATCTGTATTAAGAAGGTCTGTTAAAGCAACTCCCTTACAAAATCAAAGGCTGAAGTCAAAGGATATTATCATTCTATTAGATCAACAAAGAGTAGAGAAACGTGGAATTGAAATAAATCTCTCGTATACAGAATTTAAACTGCTCTTAACCTTTATGCAGCATCCCGATCAAGTATTGACAAGAGAAATCCTCTTAGAAAAGCTTTGGGATATGGATAGTCAATTTATTGAAAATAATACATTATCCGTACATATTCGTAGATTACGAGAAAAATTAGAAGACGATCCATCTTTACCTAAATATATCGTTACCATAAGAGGAACAGGGTATAAATGGTATGAAGGAGAACCATCTTCATGAACAAATCGATCATTGTAAATAGGGAGATACGACAGTATACCTTACTATTAAGTTTTAGTATTTTACTAGCCATGGTCATTGTTTCTGTATGTTTTATTCATCTATTCCAAGCGATCCACCAAGAGTGGAACAATCGAAATATAGCTATAATAGGTAACATAATCCAGCAACATCCTGATTTAGAAAGAGAGATTGTTCCTTTTTATACAAAAGGAATGTCAAAGAAAGATTATGAAGTTGGAATACGGGCAACAGTAAAATACGGACTAACGAGTGAAGATCCTCTTTTTTCCAATTTATTTTTACATAATCGTTTCAATCAAGCGATGACTTGGGCGATCATCATTATTTTATGTTTTTTTGGTGTAACGACTTTTCTAGCGTTTCGAGTATTTAGGTACATTTATCGCAGAATAAATGAAGTAACAGCAGAAGCCGAAAAAATAATGGATGGAGATTTTCGAACCAATCTAAATGCTTCTCAAGAAGGGGATATTCCAAAGTTGAATTTTCAGTTTAACCAAATGGCAAATCGGTTAGAGCAAACACTCGAGAGGCTTGAAAAAGATAAAGAAAGGTTAAAACGTTTTTTTTCTGATATATCCCATCAACTGAAAACGCCCTTAAGCTCCTCATTATTATTTCATGATTTATTAAAAGGGGACGATCTCGATAATGAAACGAGAGAAACCTTTATCGATAAAAGCAAATCCCAACTAGAACGAATGCAGTGGTTGATTCAGACATTACTAAATATGTCGAAAGTAGAATTTGGGAACATGGATTTCGAGTATCAAAACAGGAATATGATGGAGTCTATTGAAGATGTCATTCTCTCCCTTCAAAGTAAAGCGAACCTAAGAGGGATTCACTTAGAGCTGGAAGGATTCGAAAACGAGATTTTTTTTAACCATGATGTTAGATGGCTTTCAGAAGCGATTAGAAATATTGTAGACAATGCCATTGATTATAATCGGGAAGATGGGTTTGTAAAGATTCAAGCTAGACAAACAAATAAAATCATACAGATTAATATTATTGACAATGGCTATGGAATGGAAAAAACAGATATTCCACATATATTTGAACGGTTTTACCAGGGGAAAAAACCTAGTCATTTTGCAAAGCATGGTACAGGATTGGGTTTGTCATTCGCAAAGATCATTATCGAACAGCACAGAGGTCATATTGAAGTGAATAGTAAGATAAATGAAGGAACGGTATTTACCTTAACATTTCCAAAAAACGAGAAGATGACAAAATTGTAAGCTTTGATTTCACCTAAATGTAAGGTAGTCTCTGTAAAATAAAAACATATTTCAAATTGGAGGCTATTATGAACGTAGTAAAAACGGTAAATTTAAGTAAATCTTATGGGAAAGATAACGCAAAAGTAAATGCGCTTCATTCGACTAATCTAGAAATTAGTCAAGGTGAGTTTACAGCAATTGTTGGAACAAGTGGATCAGGAAAAAGTACATTGCTTCATTTGCTTGGTGGATTGGAAACACCGACGACTGGAGATGTTTTCATTGATGGTCAAAATCTATATTCCTTAAAGGAGAATGATTTAGCTATTTTTCGGAGAAGAAAATTAGGGTTTATTTTTCAACAGTTTAATTTAATTCCTGTGTTAACGGTCGAGGAAAATATTACACTCCCACTGTTATTGGATAATAAAAAAGTAGATAAAACCTATATTCAAGATTTAATTCACTTTTTAGGATTAGAAAATCGAAAAAATCATCTTCCTAATGCGTTATCTGGTGGTCAACAACAAAGAGTGGCTATTGCGCGAGCTTTAGTTGCTAAACCGTCAATTATTTTTGCAGATGAGCCAACTGGAAACTTAGATACTAAATCTAGTACAGAAGTGCTAACCTTATTACGTGAGTCTATTACTAGATACCATCAAACCTTAATCCTCATCACACATAATAAAGAAATCTCTTACCATGCAGATCGGATTATTACGATTGAGGATGGACGAATGATCGGTGATGAGGTGGCTAGAGGGTGAAACGGTATACTGGTCTCATTTCAAAATATTTAAAGCATCAACGTAAACGAACGTTGTTAACCATCATAGGAATTGTCCTTTCGGTTAGCTTAATGATCTTTTGCGTTATTTTCGTCCATCAATTAAAAGAAACCATCTATGATTCTACCAAATACAGTACGGGATTTTATCATATGGAAATTGTCCAACCTAGTGAGGAACAGCTTCACGCATTGAAAAACCATTTAAAGATCAATAAAGTTGGCTCTGTTTTTTATAAAAATGGAAAAATGAAAGGCTTCGATGGCAACATTCGTTTAATGACACAGGATCAACAGACGACTGAAATTTTTAGAAATTCAAGGTTATTGCAAGGGAAAATGCCAGCATCAACTACAGATATTGTATTAGAAGAGTGGATTATGAACGATTTAGATCTTGAATTGAGAAATAAAGTAATCATTGAAGGACAAGCGTACCAAATAGTTGGAATCATGAAATCACAACTTGACTCAAAAAGTAAAAATACATCTTTAGGTGTAACTAAAAGTCTTCAGGCATTAGGTAATCAGCAGGAGGTAGTTTACGTTCAATTCAAGGAAGAATATATTGAAAGTACTAGTGATTTAGATAAGATGATTAATGACTTGACTAAAACGTTACATTTAGAGAGAGTTCAAAAAAACGAAATAGTTTATAAGGCTTTACAGGAATATAATCAACCAAACTATTCATCTCTATTCTTAATCATTGTTAATTTAATCGTTCTCATTTTAACGATTAACAATATTTTTAGTATTTCCGTGATTGAAAAGATCCATCAGTATGGAATATTAAGATCGATTGGAACAACACCACGACAAATAAGAAAGCTAGTTTTAGGTGAAGCGCTATTATTGGGAGCTATTGCTATTCCAATTGGTGTTGCGGTAGGTCTCTTTGCACAGCGTTTACTAGTCTACATATCATTTTTCAAGAATGCATCTACATTTAAAATACCATTGCTATCAATAGGGATCATTGCAGTGATCAGTCTCGTTACAATCATTATTTCTGCATACAGACCTGCATTAGCGGCCGGAAGAATATCCCCTACCCAGGCAATGAAAATGAATAGAAATTTGGTCATAACGACGAAAACTTTGAAAAAAAATAAAATAGGGGGAATATTAGGAGTAAGTTTTATCGTTGCATGGAGAAATGTATTTCGTAATAAGACTCGATTGCTTGTGACGACCCTTTCCATGTCGATAGGAATGGTACTCTTTGTTTTAAATTTCTCCTTTTTTCAAACGCAGGATCCCGCTTCTTTAATTCGAAGCAATTATTTATGGGACTCTAACTACTCTCTCCAATCTAGCAATGGTTTTTCAAGTCAAGACATAGATGACATTCGGAATTTAGTTACAGATTCGAAAATTTACGGTTCAAAATACATCGATGGCTATATATCAATAGAAAAACACCAAGTGACATCCGACTTTTTAAAAGAATTACAGAATTCCAGTAGTTCAAAATGGGAAGGAGAAATCATCTCTACCTCCCGAATCTATGGATATGATAAGGAACTATTAAATAAAGCAAATTTCTATATGGAAAAAGGAAAAATAAATGAAGAAAAGCTCCGTACAGGGGAAGAAGTCTTAATCGTTGAATCTTCTAGAAACCCTAAGTTAAATATCAATGTGGGAGATAAAATAATAATTGGATTAGAGCAAAATAATGAAAAGACCGAGAAATGGGTGAGTGTAGGTGCCATTTTATCGGATTATCCAACCTTTGGTGAAGTAAAGGGCATTAAGATCGTTAGTCATCATACCTTTTACGAATCTTTCACGCAACAACATACGTATAATCGACTAGATCTTATATTAAATGAAAATAGTAAAAACCATCCGAAAATATATAATACTCTACTAAATTATTCTAAAGAAAAAGGTTTTAGGCTTAGATCTTTTTATGAAAATATACAAAGTATTGATTCTGATTTTCAGGTATTTAAGAAGTTAATGTATGGTTCTATTCTCATTATTGGGTTAATAGGTGTGTTCAGTATTTATAATGTCATACTAACTAGTCTTTTATTAAGGTCAAATGAATTTGGGATGCTAAGGGCAATTGGAATGACCATGCGTCAATTAAATAAAATGGTTGTTTGGGAAGGGGCAATTTACGGACTAATAAGCATAATCTTAGGAACATTCTTATCAATTGTCTTATCTTATGTACAATTTCTATTTGTTAATCATTTTATGAATGGATTGATTCCTTTTTGGAAATTTCCTTTTGAAGCTTGTCTATTTTCAGGATTAGTATGTTTAGGGATTAGTAGTATCGTTGCCTTATGGTCCTCGAAAAAATTAAAGAAATTTAGTATTATTGAAACAATAAGAAATGTGGAATAAGGCATTAGCTGCTAATAAAGGGGTGAAAGGGATAGAATACCAAGTTAGCAATGGGACTATAAATTATGAAACAATTGGTGAGGGTTCTTCACTTCTTTTCCTTCACTCGATGGGAACAGATCATCGCTCGATGAAGGCATGGGCAGAGCCTATCTTTGAGAATATGGAAAATATTAAAAGAATATATATTGACATCCCCGCTCATGGGTACAGTAAGATTAATCACAACTTACAGTCAACTAAAGATATTCTTAATAATCTGCTAGAATTTATTGATGGACTTCTACTTGAAGAATCTTTTTCAATAATTGGGCATTCTTTTGGAGGATACTTGGCACAAGGAATCATGCATAATCGCATGGATATGGTAAAAGGGATTTGTTTAATGGCATCTGCTCTTCATATCAAAAATCGAACTTTACCTGAAAAAGTAGTAATTGAAAAAGATGAGTCGCTCCTAGACGGATTAGATGCGGATATACGGTTAGCCTTTGAAACCTTAATGATCTATCAAAATAAAGAAAAGTTAGAACTTTTTTTAAAAGAGATACAGCCTGGTAGATTGGTAGCAAACCGTGATTTTTTGAGTTCCAACTGGAAGGAAAAGGGGTACTTTCTTTCGGAAAAGCCCTTTGAACAAATTTCAAATATAGTCCAGCCAACACTCATAATTGCTGGTAAACAAGATTCAATTTGTGGGTATAAGGATTATGTGACACTTTTGGATCTTTTTTCAAATTCTACTGTAGCTTTTATTGATGGAGCAGGGCACATGATTCAAATGGATAAAAGGGAACTTGTACAAGCATTAGTAAAAGATTGGCTTAATAAAATTTATTTATGATACATACAGAATTCCCTTTGTGTACGGAATGCGAGTATTCTAGTTTTGATAAAGATTTTTTAACTTTCGGGTCAGATATAATCTGCTAATGAAACATAAAATAATATTTGTAAAGAGAGGTTACATTTCAATGAAGATGTATCAAAGCTTTCACTACCCAAGCATTGAAACGGAAAGAGTTTCGCTTAGGGTGTTATCTCTTGATGAAACAGAGAAAGTTTACAAGCATTTTAGCGATAAAAATATTACTGAATATATGGATATTGAACCTTGCAAGGATCATGTAGAAGCCGCGGAAATTATTACATACCATCTTGAGGATTTAGGATGCCGCTGGGGTATGTATGATAAGGAATATGATGATTTTATCGGAACATGTGGATTTCACTATATTAGAGAAATGGAAGAACAAGTGATTGCCGAGGTTGGATATGATTTAGCAAAGCCGTTTTGGGGAAAAGGGCTAATGAATGAAACCATGAAGGCTTTAATTGATTTTGGCTTTAATTGCATGAATTTAGATGTTATTGATGCAACGGTTGATCCACAAAATGAACGATCCATTGTCCTGATGGACCGATTAGGATTTACAAAAGCGCCAGAGCTTGTTGATGGACTGATATATTTTTCATTAAAAAAGAATTGAGTGGGAAGTTCATAGATTGGTGAAGCGATGAATCCAGATGTTTTCAATTATATTGTCATTATCTCTATTTCCGGTGTTTTATCATTAGTATTAGGAGCTTTTGCTTACGCAAAAAGACGAGCTTTTTCTGGAAGTATCACCTTAATGTTCATTTCGGTCTTTTCTGCCATTTATACGTTTGGACATGCTTTTGAGCTGGCAAGTAACTCTCTTTCAGAAATATTATTTTGGATTAAGTTTCAATATTTAGGGATGCCCTTCATCTCGCCTAGTAGTTTAGTATTAATCATGCAATATATTGGTCTTGAAAAATATATGACTAGAAAAAAATTGATGATTTTATTCGCCATTCCAGTTTGTACTTTCTTGATGCTTCTTACGAATGAATATCACCATCTTTTCTATCAATCGTATATATTCCGTCAAGATACTTCTGCCCTTCTCGTAGATTTTAAAATTGGATTATGGTATATCATTCATGGTAGTTATACATTTGGCTGTCTTTTAGTCGCTGCTATTTTACTACTTTCGCATTGGAAGAATGCAAAATCAGCGTATTGGAAGCAATTGACTACCATGTTATTAGGACTATTGATTCCTATGATCGCGTCTTTCCTCTATTTAATAGGTAAAGCGCCTTATGGAATGGATCCGGTTCCTATTGTCATGTGTTTGACTTCTGTTCTATATATTTGGGCGATCTTTTCTAATAAAATGCTCGTTATTGCCCCGATTGCAAAAGAGAGAGTATTTGAAAGCATGAGGGATGGTGTTCTCGTTCTCGATCTTTCGAATATGATCATTGATTATAATAAAGCGGCCTTACGAATATTTGAAAATCTTCATCATTCCTCGATTGGAAAAGAATTAGAATCTGTAGTGGGGAATGAATTGGAGGGATTTTCATCCTCGTTATGGTTAGATGAAGAAGATTATTCAGAGGTACTTAAAAGAAAAAGTGATTCTGCCTATTACCAAATCTACTCTTCACCTGTATATAAGAGTAATGGGCAATTAGCGGGGAGAACAGTGATCCTGAGTGATATAACAGAAGAGATTCTTCTGAGAGAGCAGCTAAAGGAGCTGGCATTTAAGGACGGATTAACGAATATTTTTAATCGAAAATATGTTATGGAAAAAGGTAATGAATTACTTAATCAATCCAATCTTCTAAATAAACCATTATCAATCTTGCTTTTTGACATCGATTTTTTTAAAAGTATTAATGATAACTACGGTCATATCGTAGGAGATGAAGCCATTCGCCATATTGTTTCCATTTGTAATCAGCATCTCAAAACGGAATATCTATTTGCCCGTTACGGTGGGGAAGAGTTTATCATTTGTTTACCATCAGTCCCTCTTCATGAAGCGGTCACATTTGCTGAAACTATTCGTCGTGATATTGAGAATAATGAGTTGATAACAGAGAATCATGTTATTTCAATTACCGCTAGTTTTGGGGTGGCTGATAGAAAAGAGTTTTTTACTTCATTAGAGGAACTCATTGATGAAGCAGATCAAGCATTGTATTTTGCGAAAAAAAGCGGCAGAAATATTGTTCGCTCATTCAATGAATTAGCTTGTGAAGAACAAGAGATTATATTAAATACGTAATGCAAAGCTAACGAAGGTTGAAAGACCTCGTTAGCTTTTTTTGTGAGTTTTAAAAAAGTCTTTCAGGGCAATAATGGAAATTAGTAGAAATTTAGAGGGGGTGCAGGGAGTGAAAGAGGAACTAAAGATTTTTTATCACATTTTCACAACGACGAAGGATGCCATTGAAAAGTTTATGAATATGCTCGATCCGGTAATTCAAAACGCAACTGATGACCATGAGAGATTGTATTACCATCATATATATGAAGAAGAGGAACAACGGTTATCTCGTTTGGTGGTGCTTATTCCACTTATCAGTAAGTTCGAACAGGATAAGGACGAGTCAGATTTTACGCCAACGAATAATGAGTTTAACCGTTTATTGCAGGAATTAAATCTTGAAAAATTCGGGTTACATAATTTTGTCGAGCATCTTGATTTAGCGTTGTTTCGATTTAAGGATGTGGAGCGGAGTACACTACTTAATCAATTAAGAGAAGTATCCTATAAGGATTATCAGCAAGTGAAAACGATGTTAAATGAAATCAATAGTCGTTTTGACCACGATTACGTTGATCCGCACGCACACCATGATGAGCATCATGATCACTTAGATCGGTCCACTTCTGTAACAACAGTAGATATTGGATCCAAACAGAGAAAAGGTTTTACGGTTGGTAGTTTAATTTAGAGAGGAAAGAGATTATGAATAAGTCACAATTATATCCAGATGCACCGTTAACATCTAATGATTTTACTCAATTAGATAAAACGGTTATAGATGCAGCTCGCAGACAATTGGTCGGACGGCGCTTTATTGAATTATACGGACCTCTTGGAAGAGGGGTACAAAGCATTTTTAATGATATTTTCACAGAAAGCCTTGAAGCAAAAATGGATTTTCAAGGCTCCTTTGATACGGATATTGAGTCCAGTAAACGAGTGAATCATACGATTCCGTTATTGTATAAAGATTTCGTTCTGTTCTGGCGTGATTTAGAACAGGCGAAAGTTTTGGATATTCCGATTGATTTTTCAGTAGCTGCGAATGCGGCACGCGATGTGGCACGATTAGAAGATCAAATGATTTTCCACGGTGCTAAGGAGTTTGACATCCCTGGATTGATGAATGTTCATGGACGGTTAACCCATTTACTTGGCGAATGGTTAGAATCGGGCAACGCGTTTCAAGATATTGTTGATGCTAGAAGTAAATTACTTGAAATGAATCATAATGGACCATTTGCTTTAGTGCTGTCACCAGAGCTTTATTCACTCTTGCATCGGGTACATCGTGATACAAATGTGCTTGAAATTGAGCATGTTCGAGAACTAGTAACAGATGGTGTATTCCAATCATCGGTGTTAAAAGGGAAGACAGGTGTGCTGCTCAATACAGGGCGTAATAATCTTGACCTTGCCGTGTCAGAGGATTTCGATACTGCTTATATGGGACAGGAAGGGATGAATCATCCGTTTCGTGTATATGAAACGGTCGTATTACGAATCAAGCGTCCATCAGCTATCTGTACGTTAGAAGACCCGGGAAGGTAATGCTCATTGGATAAAAGAGTGTTTACAGTGGGTTCACTTATTCCTGGAAATGTTAATCCTTTAGAGAGTAGCGTTTTTGAACCTACTCCACTAAAAGTTGAAAAAGTAGGATCGCCTAAAATCGTGATCATGCAAAATGAGCAAAGCTATGAGATTACACCTTTAAAAGGAAATTTATTAGAAGTAGCATTAGCGCAAGGAAAACCATTGCAGTATAAATGTCTCAAAGGAACTTGTGGTCAATGTAAGGTGAAGATTGAAGATGCGCACCGACTATCAAATCCGAATGAACAAGAACAAAAAAAGCTACAAAAGGAGTTAAACGAAGGCTATCGCTTGGCATGCCAGGTGCAAATCTATTAGAAGGGTGTCATAGTGCCTGCGAATTGTGAAAAAAGGAAAAGGAGCTCATTAAGAAGTGCTCATATTGCTCGCCAACCCAGAAAAAGGGAAAATGTGGTCACTAAGAAGTGCTCTTATTGCCCGCAAACCGAGAAAAAGGGAAAAAGCGGTCACTAAGAAGTGCTCATAGAGCCCGTAACCCAGAAAAAGAGAAAAAACGGTCACTAAGAAGGTATCATAGCTAAATAGAAAAACGAGGTTTCATCACGAAACCTCGTTTTTTTCTATGCAAATAATCGATTATTTAGATGAACTAAATTATCTTCCACAGGAAATGGAAGGGAAATATTATGCTTGTTAAGTTCTTTCACGCTAACGTCGCGAACAAGCTTCAATGCTTCTTTTTTAAATGTTTGAGTTACAAATCCGGCATTTATTTCACATAATTTTTGTAAGTATTGTAATGTATCGCGAACCATCATTTGTTTAATATATAGGTTATTGAGCTGACATATTAATTTATGCTGTAATCCTTTAATGACTGCAATTTGATCAATATGGGCAATAATATTTACCCCATTTTCATCAATAAATCCGACGGAAACATATTGGCCTTTAGAGATATCAACATTTGTAAAAACTGGGTGAATGTAGATTTCACCAGAAGTTAATCGAATTTCATCTGCTTCTGCCGCACCGCCTATTTTCCGATGATTTGAAATAACGGTATAAATATCCTTCAACCCAAAAAGCATGTTAAACATGTTGTTCCCCCCGCTGATACATCTTGTTGTTCTTACCAAGAATTTTAAAGATAATGAGAATCATTGTCAATAGGGTTTTCCTTCCTAAATGATGACGAAAATGTGACGTGCTAAGATGCCAAAATAATAAAGAGTTTCGTTGATTTATATAGTAAAATATAGAAAAGGAAACGAGAGGAAAAAAATCGTTATGAATTCAATTGACATAAATAAACGAATTAGCATCTTAGATTATTTAAGAGGGACAGCCTTGATCGGAATTATTCTTGTCAATGTCTTACCGTTGCTTTTGGTCACGACCCCCTCACCACACACTTTAGATGCAGCTTATCAAAGATTTCTGTTCTTATTTATAGAAGGACGATTTTACACGATATTTTCCTTTTTATTTGGAGTTGGGTTTTATTTGTTTTTATCGCGGGCTAAGGAAAAAGGGAAGAATGGCACCGCTTTATTTTTGCGAAGAATATTGGCGATGTTTCTTATGGGAGTTGTACACTTTACTTTTCAGCCAGGTGAGGCATTAACAGTTTATTCGGTTTTCGGGCTTTTTGTCTTACCTTTTTACAAAGTGAAAAAAGAAATAAATCTCGTGATTGGAATAGCTTTTCTCGTTCTTTTTAGTTTAATCTCAGCAAAATTATTATTGGTTTTCCCATTGATTTTACTAGGACTGACTGCTGGGCAATATCGGGTATTTGAAAATTTACCAAACCAAAAGCAAAAGCTTATTCCAATGACAGTCATTTTATTTGTATTGAGTGGTATCGCTCTATTTTATCAGTGGAAAAATGTCCCAGGGAATCCATTTGATTTCATGAATTTAGGTGGAATGGATGATCGGAATATAGAGCAGTCTAATACGTTTAAAAATATCGGAATCATGGTCGGACCGATTGTCTCAGCCTTTTACATCAGTCTCATCTGCTTACTGTTACATTGGTCATTTTTTCAAAAGATATTGTTACCGTTAAGAAATTACGGACGAATGGCATTAACAAACTACGTTTTGCAGACGGCTTTCATATTATTAGCCGGTCAGTTGTTTAATCTATACGGAAACATTTCATATGTGCAATCACTCTATCTTTGTTTATCCATTCTTGTCATTCAACTAATCTTTAGCAGCCTGTGGTTACGATTCTTTCAATTTGGGCCACTTGAATGGATTTGGAGGATGGTAACTTACTTGAAAATCCAACCAATTAGAAAAGAAAAATCTTGATTTAATATTGGAAATCATTTAGTATTTTATGTACAAAATGGAAGGTGGCTTTGAGCAGATGAACAATTAATCCTATTTTTTGAAAAAATTCGTTATTCATACGATCTATTTTTTTCTGAATGGGGTTAGTTTGTACATTTATATACAAAGCCAATTGATATTCATTTCTTTCTAAGTGGGAAATGAGATTCTTTATTGATTTTTGTATTGTACGGCCTCCTATTCAGAAATTTTACAGGAGGTTTTTATTTTGGAAAAAAGTATAGACAATTTAAATGGATCTGCCTCGTCGTCCAGTTTGTTTCGTAATCGTGTCTTTCAGGCGATTATCGTTTCCGGACTGTTTTTACAAGTTGGAATTTGGATTCGGAATTTTGCGGTATTGTTATTTGTGATGGAACAAACAAAAGGGGATGCCTTTGCGGTTTCAATGATTTCTGTGGCAGAGTTTGCGCCAATCTTTATCTTTTCATTTATTGGTGGAACGTTTGCTGACCGTTGGCGTCCGAAAAAGACGATGGTTTGGTGCGATATTTTAAGTGCGGTTTCTGTATTTGCAGTGTTAGCAACGCTCGTTCTTGGCACGTGGAAAGTTGTGTTCTTCGCCACATTAATTTCAGCGATTCTGTCACAGTTCTCCCAGCCTTCAGGGATGAAGCTATTTAAAATGCATTTAACTGGAGATCAAGTACAGCAAGGTATGTCCGTTTATCAAACAATCTTTGCGATCTTCATGGTTTTAGGTCCGATTATTGGAACCTTTGTCTTCCAATCTCTTGGAATCGAAGTTTCGATAACCATTACAGGTATTGCCTTTTTACTTTCTGCTGGAGCACTTGCTTACTTACCAAAAGATCACAAGATGGAAGAAGCCACAGGATCAACTTTATGGCAAGAAATGAAAGGCGGAATTAAATACGTTCTAGGAAAAAAAGAATTAAGCCTATTGGGATTATGTTTTATGGCTGCGGGGCTTGGTATTGGTTTTATTCAACCCTTATCGATTTTCCTTGTGACGGAGCAATTAGGCTTGCCAAAGGAAAATCTTCAATGGTTACTTATGATTAATGGTGCAGGTATGATTTTAGGTGGAGCGGCGGCAATGATTTTTGCCAAAAATGTGGCTCCTCAAAGACTGCTTGTAGCAGGAATGCTCATCAATGCGATTGGGTTAGCTGTCATGGGTTATTCAACTAATTTATGGCTTACATTAACTGCTGAATTTTTCAATGGATTAATGATGCCTTGTATCCAAATCGGTATTAAT
Organism: Bacillus sp. CGMCC 1.16607; assembly: GCF_042683745.1. Classification (NCBI taxonomy): domain Bacteria; kingdom Bacillati; phylum Bacillota; class Bacilli; order Caryophanales; family Bacillaceae; genus Bacillus; species Bacillus sp. CGMCC 1.16607. The sequence continues at coordinate 258,354 of NZ_JBHUJX010000018.1, read as the reverse complement.
ACTTTAATTTTGAAAAAAACAGAAGAAGCTTTTATCGGAAGGGTAAATGGGATACTAAGCCCACTATTTGCTGGCTCAATGGTTTTAACCATGAGTGTGGCAGGTATTTTAAAGGAACAATTTTCATTAGTTACGATGTTTGAAATTGCTGCAGTTTTGTTCTTCATTGGTTTAGTCTTTATTTTACCGATCTATAATCAAAAAGAACAGGAGCAGCTGGAGGCAGTTGGGGCAAAGGAGTAATAATTAGTTAACATTGTTCGAATACAAAGAGGAACAAATAAAGTAAATTACCTATAAAATGCTAATAAAAATTGACATCGAAACTACTTTCGGATGTCTTTTTTTATGAATTCATCTTTCTATTAAAATTTATATATGGTTTAGATTTAGAATAATGGGACTAATGTACGTTTTTTTTTAGTTGAGGAAGTAATAATAAGAATGATAAAGGAAATATTAAAAAGTTATTTTTGCAACCTCAATCTGCTAAGCTTCGTCAAAGGAGTAGCAAAAGGAGGTTATTATGGAAAATCTTAGGGATGAGCATTGTTGCGATAAGTGGTCCTATATTCATACGATGGAAGCTGATAAAGCTTTGGAATTAATTATGGATGAATATGGAGAAGAGATTAAGAGATTTATATTTACCTATACGAAAAATGCTATAACTGCCGAGGATATTACACAAGAAGTTTTTGTGAATGTCTATTTAAAGTTACATAGTTTTAACGGTCACTCTTCAATAAAAACTTGGATGTATTCCATTGCAATTAATAAGTGTAAAGACTTTTTTAAGAGCTGGCATTATCGGAAAGTGAGACTTTTTGGGAATGAAAATGAACCCAATATGATTCATTTTCATTCCCCAGAAGCAATTGTTACTCTCAATGATGAGAGTGTAGAAATGATTAAAAAAATACTGGGACTGCCTTTAAAATACCGTGAGATTTTACTTTTATTTTATTATCGAGAATTTTCAATTCAAGAAATCTCTCAAATATTATCAATTAGCGAAAATACCGCTAAATCAAGATTGCACCGTGGAAGAAAGAAGCTTAAGGATGTTTTTATCAAAGAAATTGAGGTGACGATATAATGGAGAAAAATCTGTTCAATCTGAAAGAGGAGCTCGATACGTATATTTCAGATCAAAATATCTTTACCGATAAAGATAAAAACAAAATAAGAATGAAATTAGAAGAAGTTAAAGTAAGTAGAAATAGATCTTTTAAGTTTGTTCCCATCTTAGCAACCTGTACCGCGGGCATATTATTTGTACTTTTATCGAGTCCTTTTTTCAGTGATGTTTTAGGAGGACTGTTCCCAAAAGATTCAAATGATATAAACGTAGGTCAGAATCCAGATTCAGTTCCAGATGATAAAGTGAGAAATGGGGAAGAAAAGGCGAGACCGAATATTGATCCAAAAGTAGTAAAAGTTGGAGATAAAATGAATGAGCTTGAGGTTGAGTTAGTTGATATAAGTGAAAATGCAGAATCTGACGCGGATGATTATTTTTCACTTAATTTTAATGGTGAAATGGAATTAGAGGGAGTTTTGGAATTAGTTTCTTTAGACGGTGGAAATGAAGAAGGGGAAAGAGTAGCCTTTTATCCCAACGAAACCTCCCTTCTTAAACTTCCAATTGTTAAGGGGATTGAAAGAGATCCATTCATCATTCTCGCTAGTCCGATAGAGAACTTGACCGAGTATTTACAGTTAAAACCTGGTATTAAAAAGGATGCAATGGTGACAGTTGCACACTATGCTATATATAAAGATCCCGTTTTAAAAAAATACTTTGATAGGGGACAAATCGTTAAACTAAATGGAAGTAAAATCAAGCGCACTCCGCCAATTGAAGCTTTCAAAGAATTTCAAATTTTAACAGAAGAGTTAAAACCACTTTATAAGAAATTGGTGACTTCTAGAGAAGAAACAGACCTTAAAGGTTTAGGTCCAATGGATGTATTCCGACTCTATTGGCAAGCGTTTGAATATGGGAATCTTGAAATTATATACTTTTTGCTAGAAGGATCAGAACTTCCAGATTATAAAACTTTTACAGAGCAAACCATTGAGGAAAACTTTGAAGAAGAACATAGATTATTTGAGAAAATGAGAGAAAAAGTTTCTGATTTTGGAATGATGATAGATGAAGATAGTGCCTATGTTACGTTCGATGATCATAAGAATGTAAAGATCGAGTTTTTTCAGAATTCTTCTGGAATTTGGAAAGTGAAATATTTACCATAAATACTCAATAACGAAACAAGCACCCATTCCTTCAAAAGAGATTTTGAAAGTAAGGGTGCTTTAATTTATATGAAAGCCTTTATGTCCTCCATTATATTGTGTGGATTTATTCTTTTTCCTTCCGAATATAATCAGAGTGTTGCATGATCAATAAAGTATGATCAATTTTCTCTTGCATTCTATTAATATTCTTCGTTCTCTTCATTGTTTTTCGATCGTATAGTGCAGCCGGCAGTTTCGCACTCGGTGCCGTGTAAATAGTCTTATCACTTATAAAAGATCCTCCAGGGAGATAGTAGCGCATGCCAAGAAGATTTTTCTTGTATTGAAATAGATTATGTCCAATCATTTGGGCATCGTGTTCAATTCCTAGCAAATTCAGTAATGTTGGCATTAAGTCAATTTGACCGCCAAGCTGTGAATGCGTTTCACCTGCGAAAATGCCAGGCGCAGTAAAGAGAACGGGGACGACGAAGCGATCATGCAAATTGTACTCGTGGCCGAGTATCTCTTTTAATAAAACTTTATCCCCTTCTGTAACTGGTGCCCCATGCAGACCTGAATGATCCCCGTAAATAAGAATGATTGAATCATCATAGATGCCCATCGACTTTAAGCGATCAATGAATCGACCAATTTGTTGGTCGGTATAATGAACGGATTGTAAATAATTTCCGACATACGTTTGATTGTAAGTATCAGGTAAATTAAGTGACTCATATTCTGCAGGCATCTTGAACGGTGTATGGCTTGTAAGCGTAATGATATTCGAATACATCCGTTCATGCTTTTTCAATTGTTTCGGTAACTGCGATTCCACATAGGAAAATAAAACTTCATCAGCTGGGCCAAATCCAATTTCTTTTTCCTTTGGGATTTCATTACTTGTATGAATATAATCAAAACCAAGCGCCGGATACAACATATCACGATTCCAATACGTAATGTCATCGGCATGATAGGTGGCTGTACCATAGCCATTCTTTTTTAATGTACGAACAAGAGAAGGGATAGGACTTCCGTCTATTAGGTTTACGGTTGGATCCATCCCTTCTGGGTAAAGGGAGGTGTGCATGAGCCATTCCGCATCTGATGTATTACCGGCCCCGATTTGCTGGTAAACTTGATTGAAATAGGCACTATCCTTTAATAAAGCATTCAAGTAGGGAGTAATTTCTTGCCCGTTGACGGTTTGGTTAATCGTAAATTCTTGCAAAGATTCCACTTGAATAATAAAAACATGGCGATTTTTTGCAAGACCAAAAGTGTTATGCTCGGAAAAAGGGACATACGTATTGCCTTTTAATTCTTCGATTTCCTTGTCAGATAATTGATCATTTTTTGCGAAGGCTGTACCAATGCCTCGTTCATATAACTGAACGAATTGTGATTGAATATAGCCATGCTTTTTAGCGAAATAGGAGACATCAACTAATGGGTAGAAAAAGGCAATGATGGTCGTAACGAAGCCGATGCAGCTAAAGCCGATTACCCACTTTTTTAAATTGTCAAACGATACATTTTTAGACTTTTTGGTAAGGTACCAAATAAGCGGAAGAATGAACACGACATCCAAAAAAAATAAAAAATCATACGGACTTCCAAGAAGAGCAACGGTTCCACCGACAGAGTTCGATTGGTACACTTGTTTCACGTCATAATAGGAAGGAATAGTTGAGAAGTACCTTGTATAATAAACAATTATGAGAAAAAGTATGGATAGAAATAGATTAAAAATCCAAATGGCTAACCATGTGCGTTTTTTGAAAATAATCATCATCAAGGTTATGGAGAGTGCCCACAACGGAAATTCAACTAGTAATAAATGAAAAATTGATTTATTATCAAAAATAACAACCTGAAAAGCCGTGATTTTGATAAATAAAACGAACATAATTAAAGTATAGGGACGTATAAGATTTTCTTTTATTTTTAGATTCATACAATGTCACCTCGAAACGTAAATCCTTTTTTTGTATATTTAACTAATATTCTACCATTCTATCAAACGACAGTTAATCATAGATTGCAAGTTTTTTGGTTGACGAAATTACTAACTTAAAATGTATTCCATTCTCCTAGAATATGCAGTGAGTGAAGTAAAGTTTCCTTAGTGGAAAATCGAAATCTGATTAAGAAACAATTAAGAAATGGTTAAGGGCTATTTAAAGCCTTTCGCCCATAATAAACTTATCAAGTCTTTTCTGCAGGAGGTTAAAAATGTCTTTATCTCAATTAAACATTGACATCTTTCGATCAATCAATGATATAGGAAAACAATATGATTCCCTGAACCCAATTGCTGTTTTTATTGCGGAATATATGTTGTATATTTTATGTTTTGGTGTGTTATGTTACTGGTTATCACGAACGAACAAAAACAGAATGATGATTATACAGTCCGTATTAGCAGTCATTCTTGCTGAGATACTTGGAAAAATATCAGGAAAGTTTCATTCGCATTTTCAGCCATTTGCAGAATTAACAAATGTGAATAAGCTAATTGAGCATAGTGTAGATAATTCGTTTCCGAGTGACCACACGATCATCTTTTTTTCGATTTGCTTTTCAATTTTGTTAGTGCGGAAAGAGGGATGGCTTTGGTTATTGATTGCCCTCTTTGTAGGCATCTCTCGAATCTGGGTAGGTGTTCACTATCCTGTTGATGTGCTAGTTGGAGCCCTTTACGGAATCATTTCTGCGTCGTTCATATTTTGGTTGGCTCCGAAGCTTGCGTTTCTAAAGCAGTTACTTGCTTTCTATGAAAAAGTGGAGCAAGCCATCATACCTAGAAAAAGTAAATCTAAAAACCAAACGAAGAATTTTTAAATAAAAAATGGCGATTCATCCCTAGCTTTATTGGGAATGGATCGCCATTTTTCTTTTATTAGGTTTAAAATAGGACATATGTCCTTTCTCTTCCACCTAATCTTATATTTAAATGGATGAAAGGGTTTTAGAGAGGAAGGGAGAACGTGAAAGGAATTATTTTTTCTATTATTGCTGGGGTATTTATTTCTCTGCAAGGAGTGTTTAACTCCAAATTAAGTAAGGTAATCAGTCCTTGGCACACGACGACGATTGTTCATCTCGTCGGATTTATTTTTGCCATGATTATATATTTATTTGTAAGAGACGGGAAAGTAAAAGGCTTTCAAGAGGTTCCCATTATATATGCTTTTGGAGGTATGTTTGGTGTTCTAATTGTGGTTGGTGAAATGACAGCTATCAACTTACTCGGCATGTCAATGGCTATTGCTACTTTGCTAATCGCTCAGCTACTTTGTGCCTTTATAGTAGATATGAAAGGTTTATTTGGTGTAAGAAAGCTTCAAGTGACGACTCAGCAATTGATTGGAATGGCAATGATGATAGCGGGTGTTATTATTTTTAAAATGTAAATGGGTGATAAAAGATGAAGGAATTGATAGATAGAACGGGGCTTTCTGATTATTTAAACCAATTTGACCTGAATACGATTTTTTCAACAGAAGTAAAGAATCGTTTGACGCTCTTTTCCTTTCAACAAGGAGATATTCTCTGCCGAAAAGGCGAAGATATTCAGCATATGTATTTCCTTGTAAAAGGTAAGGTGAAGATTTTCACGACTACTCCAGAAGGGAAAACGTTAATTGTCCGTTTTAAAACACCATTGGCCATTATTGGTGATGTGGAATATGTGCAAGGCTCGACGGTGTTCAATACAGTGGAGGCAGTTAGTGATGGCATCGTATTTGGGATTCATTTTGACGAGTTAAGAACAATGAAGACGAATCAAGTGGAGTTTTTGAAATTTTTATTGGAGATTGTCACACAAAAATTTTATACGGAATCTCATGCTACGAGCTTTAACATTCTTTATCCTGTCGAGGTTCGATTAGCAAGCTATTTATTATCTCTTTCATCGGAAGGAGAAGGATCGATGTTTCATAAGGAAATGGGAACATCAAGCCTAACGGAAATTGCCGATCTCATAGGTACCAGTTATCGGCACTTAAATAGAGTCATTTTAAAGCTATGTGATGAAGGCGTTATACAAAGGAAGAAAGGATCGCTCTATATAAAAGATTTACCCCGATTGCGGGAGCGAGCAGAAGGAAACATCTATGAATGAAATAGGAGGCAGACCTCATGCAAGGAATCTTATTTGCCATTATGGCAGGTGTTTTTATTAGCTTACAAACTGTATTTAATACGAGAGTGAGTGAAAAAGTTGGCTCATGGGCGACAACTACCCTTGTTCTAGGACTTGGCTTTTTTACATCACTTCCGATTTTTCTATTGACGGAAGATGCAAATTTACTATCCTTTGGAAGGATTAATAAACTTTATTTACTAGGTGGGATCCTTGGAGTAGGAATCGTCTTTTGTATTATGCAAGCAATCCGACTGCTCGGACCAGCCTTTGCTATATCCATTGTACTCGTCTCTCAGATTACAATAGCTGTTCTGATCGACACATTCGGTTGGTTTGGTTTTGAAATCATCCCATTTACTACTGGTAAATTGTTTGGACTTGGATTAATGATTGCGGGGATTGTTGTTTTTAAATGGAAGAAATCTTATGGGCAGCGGTCACTAGCTGGAATGAAATTAGAGAAGTAGAATAAGTGGGCGAATCTATATTTGTTTTCAAATAAAATGCTTTCTTTAAAAAATTGATTTACGGGAACCAAGTTCTTATGTATGATTTTCAGGGTGGGAAAACTGCATTTGTAGAAACTTCGAAAGGCAGTGGAAATGTTGAAAATGTTTTTTAAGAACTATCGATTTACGATTGTCCTGTTAGCTTCCATTTTAATTGGAGGTGCAGCTGGACTGATGTATGGTCCAAAGGCAGCGGTCGTTCGTCCATTTGGAGATTTGTTCCTGAATTTAATGTTTATGATGATCGTGCCGTTAGTATTTTTCAGTATCGCTTCAGCCATTGCAAATATGAATGGAATGAAAAGGCTTGGAAAAATAATGGGCAGCATCCTTATTGTATTTTTGCTGACTGCATCTGTTGCGGCTATCCTTGGGTTCATAGGTGCATCATTCATAAAACCTATTGAAAATACGGATATTGAGTCGATTAAAGCGATTATGAGTAGCGCTGAGCCTTCTGATGAAGAGGAAATAACATTTTTAAGTCGATTAGTTAATACCTTTACTGTACCTGATTTTCATTTATTACTGTCCAGAAGTAATATGTTACAGTTGATCGTATTTTCCCTCTTATTCGGTATTTCGACGGCAATGGCTGGGGAAAAAGCTAAGCCTGTTGCTGACTTTTTATCAGCTGCTACCGCAGTCATGATGAAAATGGTAAGCGTCGTTATGTATTATGCTCCGATTGGATTAGGCTGTTATTTCGCCACTGTGGTCGGTGATTTAGGTCCGCAAATATTGGAGGGCTATGCCCGTTCATTTGTTCTTTATTTGCTCCTAACGGTGATTTACTATTTCGGTTTCTTCAGCCTGTATGCTTTCATAGCAGGCGGAAAGGCGGGGGTCAAGCTTTTTTGGAAAAATGCCATTACACCATCAGTTACAGCGATTGCTACTTGTTCAAGTGCAGCCTGTATTCCTGTGAATCTTGCAGCTGTTAATAAGATGGGCGTTCCAAAGGATATCGCTGAAACCATAATTCCGCTCGGGGCTAACACTCATAAAGACGGTTCTGTCTTTGGTGGGGTGCTGAAAATTGTCTTTTTATTTGCGTTATTTGGTAAAGATTTAACTAGCATTCCCAATATCTTAAGTATTCTTGCCGTTGCTTTTTTAGTTGGAGCTGTTATGGGAGCTATTCCTGGTGGCGGGATGATTGGTGAAATGCTCATTATTAGTATTTACGGTTTTCCACCAGAAACATTACCGATTATCGCTGTGATTAGCACGATTATTGATGCTCCAGCCACTTTACTCAATTCAACAGGGAATACAGTTTGTGCCATGCTTGTCACGCGTTTGGTCGAAGGTAAGAACTGGATTACAAACGCTTTAAAAAACAAAAGTGATGGAACGAGTAAACAATATACTTGAGAACAAAGATCAAAAGGCTTTTGGATAAGAAAAATCTCCTTCATTTATAAAAAATGGAGGAGATTTTCGTTTTATAAAGGGAATATCTTCCTCTGTTAAAATGTGATGATCTATCTAAAAACCCGAAGCGATCAATTGGGAAGTCACAGCTCTAATATTTCTTTGAACCTCATTTTCTTTTGAAAAATCTTTAAGACTGCCTTGATAGATTTTTTGAAAATTAGAAGATTGTTGTAGGTCATGGGGTGTCACAAGTGAAAGGGGTTTTGAAAAATGGAAGTTTTCTCCTTTGTTTAATACTGTAGCGACAAATTCTGAACAAAAGAAGGCATTTTCCCTTTTTAACTTTTTATTAAGTATAATAGCAAATAGCCCCAATAGGTTATAGCGATAGCAGTGCTTTTGTTCCTCAATACTCTGAATAAAATTTTTCATCTTTTGATATTGGTATTCCGTTAAAGTACAACAGTAAATTGCGCAATTTGAATGTTTGAGTAAACCATCCTGGATATTTTCTTTTACGAATCCACCGATAAAGGGATTTCGTGGACTTTTCCTTCCAAAGCTATAAACCTCTGCCAATTGGGAATCAAATGAAATGGATGCATGATTATATGGTTTATTTGTATATAACTTTATCATTCTTGTAAATAGAGTACCTGTATCCGTAAGCAATAAGTATACCTTCCGTTCCATCACGACTTATCTCCTTTTCGAATCAAATGATATCTTCACTTTATCAAGTCATCACAAATTCAATAAGGAGCCTGAGCTTTAATTCAAAATAGGTCTTGGGGCGTATGAGAAATAAGACGAGGTGAAAAGATATTGCCAGCTTTTTCCTAACGTGATATAATAAACATCACTTTAAATGAACGGAGGTTTCCTAGTGTTTTTAATCAGACGTCGTTTCCAAAATTTGAACAAGTAATTTCATATGTTCAGATGACTCTGCCTGCTGTGGGAGAGTAAACGGGATTGGTCTGCCTATTAAATTAGGAAACCTTATTTTTTTCGAATATCGATAAAAGAGGGGGGCGAGTCTACCCTCTTTTTTGTTGTCTTTTCATTTTGAAGATGTAGGAATCTGCTTTTTTGTTTTACGCAGATGGGTATCTATTTTCTTCGATGTAAGGGCACTCGTCTACCCTTTTTAGTCTTATCCATTCCGTTTACTTTAGGCACAGGCAGATAGTCTGTGTTTTTTATTTTTAAGTAATGGAGGGAATATATATGGAAAGAAACGCGATATTAGTTGGTGTCAACATAAAGAAAAGTCAAGAGGATTTTGAATACTCTATGCAGGAATTAGGTAATTTAGCAGAGGCCTGTCATATGAACGTTTTAGGGGCAATGACACAAAATTTATATCAAATCAATAAAGCTCATTATATTGGAACTGGAAAGATTCAAGAATTACTCGCTGCCGTAAATGAGAAAGAAGCGAATATCGTTATTTTTGATGATGAGTTATCACCTTCACAGATTCGTAATTTAGAATCAGAACTCAATTGTGAAGTAGTGGATCGCACAATGTTAATCCTAGATATTTTTGCCCAGCGCGCTAAAACAAGGGAGTCACAGCTACAAGTAGAAGTGGCAAGGCTAAAATATATGCTTCCTCGTTTAGTTGGGATGGGGGAATCATTAGGCCGACAAGGTGGAGGATCAGGTTTTAAAAACAGAGGGTCAGGGGAAACGAAGCTAGAACTCGACCGACGGAGAATCGAGGAAAAAATTGCGGTCTTAAATAAAGAGCTAGAAAAATTAGTTGATCAACGTAAAACACAAAGAAAGCTGCGAAACAAAAATGGTATTCCTGTTGTCTCTCTCGTCGGTTATACGAATGCTGGAAAGTCAACAATGATGAATGCAATGCTCGAAAAATATCACCCTAACACAGATAAACAAGTATTTGAAAAAGACATGTTATTTGCCACATTAGAAACCTCGGTAAGAAAGGTCGAATTAACGAATCATAAAACGTTCTTGTTGACGGATACAGTCGGTTTTATTAACAAGCTTCCGCATCATTTAGTAAAAGCATTTCGCTCAACCCTTGAAGAAGTGACAGAGGCAGATTTACTCATTCATGTGTTAGATTATTCCAATCCCTATCATGAGGAACAGAGAAATTTAACAAACAAGATCTTAACTGAAATAGGTGTCAAAGATATCCCAATTATTTACGCTTACAATAAAGCTGATTTAATGGAATGTGATTTTCCGGCTATTCATCTAGATCGTGTTTACCTTTCTGCGGGAAAAAGAATTGGCTTGGATGAACTGACCGAAGCCATATGTAATCAAATTTTTAAGGATTATGTGCAATGCGAATTTTTCATTCCATTTCATGAAGGGGAAATCGTTTCATTTTTTAATAAAAATAGTCATGTACGGTCAATGGATTATGATTCGACTGGAACAAAGCTATTGGTTGAATGTAAAAAAATTGATGCGGCCAAATACGAGAAATATATCGTAAACAAAAAAGCTGTGGGGGAGAAAAATGAGTGAAATAAATACGATAGAAAAAATTCAATCTCCGAATACAAGATCTAGCCTACATGCTGATTTTAAACAACTCGGTTTAGAAGACGGAATGGTCGTCATCGTCCATTCATCATTAAGTGCTTTCGGCTGGGTTTGTGGTGGTCCAGTAACCGTTGTTCAAGCATTAATGGATATCATAGGTGCAGAAGGAACGATTATCATGCCTACACAAACAGCTGATAATTCCGATCCAGCAGGTTGGGGGAACCCTCCAGTTCCCGAGGAGTGGTGGCCAGTCATACGTGAGGAAATGCCCGCATTTGATCCAAACGTGACCCCAACAAGGGGAATGGGCAAAATTGTAGAGGTATTTCGAACGTTTCCAGGAGTAAAACGCAGCTCTCATCCTATGTATTCCTTTGCCGCATGGGGAAAGCATGCTGACTATATACTATCAGAACAACCTTTAGAATCAGGATTTGGTCCACGATCTCCACTCGGGAAAATATATGAGTTAGATGGTTTTATTTTATTGTTAGGGGTAAATCACGACAGTAATACATCCTTACATCTAGCTGAGCATGCCGTACCTAATAGAGAAAAAGTAAAGAAGGGCGCGGCATACAATTTTGAGGGGAAACGCTTGTGGAAAACGTACGAAGAGATCGTATATGATTCAGATGTATTCGAAGAGCTTGGAAAAGAATTTGAAGAAGTTCATCCAATAAAATCTTTGTCCATTGGTATAGCAGCTTGCAAATTAATGAAGCAACGAACAATCGTAGATTTTGCCAAAGAATGGCTGGTAAGTAAATAGAATTAGCAAAGAAAAAGCTTTTCACTAGAATTAGTGAAGAGCTTTTTTCTTGTCTCGACTTATTATTAATTAAGTACTAAGCTTTCCTTCTTTTAAATAAGGAGTTGTATATAATTTCGCATCTATTCGATCAGCAAGAAAGATAAGTAATAAAGATATACAAATATAGTACAGCTGATCCCACCATAAGTGACTATGAAGGATACCTATACTTTTGAGAACTTGATTCACAATAAACATAAGGAACCCAGTAAAAATATATTTGGTCCATATCGTCCTCCAGTTGATCTTCACCATTAAACAATAGTAGAAGCTGGCGCATAAATAAAATGCTGCAGCAAAGGCAATTGTATCGCGTCCATGATTTTCAAACCAACCTGGGTGATAAGATCGATTCTCGAAAAAAACAATTGGGAGAACATGAGCACTGGCAGATATGGAGCCAATGATTAAATAGAGTAACCAAATATGTTTGAATCCTTTTGAAGACTGTAAAATCCAATTGTAAAAGATTTTTGCAAAAACATAATAAACAGGAAACCCCAAGCATGAGTATGCTAACCTCCACCAATTATGTGAATAGATATGCAACTTTAAAAATAACCACTCAACCCCGACAAATAATCCTGCTAGTATTAAAATCCAAATCCAATTTAACCGAAAAGTTGCAATTAATACAGCAGTAACTGGTAGAGAAAAAGCATTCGAGACAAATGCCCCCAATTCATTGTCATAAAAAGAATGCTTAATAAAATTAGGGTTATAATCATAACTGCCTAAGAAGTTAAAGATGGTGGTTTCAATCATATATCCGAACCCAACCATTGTTAAATAGAGAAGAATAACCTTTGTGTTTCTTTTTTTGAATAATATAAAACAAAATAAGACGAGGCTTAAAAAAATTAGCGAAAAATACCAAAATGAATGATGCATAGCCCCTCACTCCAAGTATAGCTGAATAATATAAGTATGTTTCTTGGTAAGGAAAATATTCCAAAAGGCATATCCACCTTATAATAGAAGCAAATCTAACAAATTGAAGTTTTATTGCACGTTGGTTAAGCTTATTTCAAACTGGATTTAATTTTAATTACCTTTTAGAATCCTTAATGGAGGAGAACGAAAATGTTAGCTACAATTGAAAAAGTTGAAAATGGTTATACCGCTCGATACGACCGTCATCTGAATCATTCAGTTGAGCAAGTTTGGTCCATGTTGACAGAAAATGATAAGTTGTCACAATGGTTCAAAGAGCTAAGTGTGGATGATCTCCGGGTGGGCGGGGCTATAAAGTTTGACATGCAGGACGGTACTTTTAAAGAATTAAAAATTACTGACTTGGACATGTATTCAGTGTTGGCCTATACATGGGGTGAAGATATGGTACGTTTTGAATTGAGCCCCCTCGAAGAAGGCTGCCGATTAATTCTTACGGAATCTTTACTTCAATTAACAAACCATACTCCTAAAGACCTTGCGGGCTGGCATGTCTGCTTAGAAGTGATTGAAGTTCTTTTGGACGGAAGAACGCTTGAGTCACGAATGAAAGAATGGGAAAAATGGATGAGAAATATGTGCAGGAAATGGAACGTTTAAAATAAAGCGAAGGGGAGTCGGAGTAAAATGACTGCCCTTCTACTTATTAAGTATAAAAATTTCCAAACGTTTTACTAATCGCTTTGTAGTCTGACTTCCTTAAAATGATTAACTTTTATTATCAAATACCGATATTATTAGAGGAAAAGTAAACTTTTATGAGGTAATACACATGAAAACGAGATTGTTAACGATCATTTTGAGTTCAGCCCTTCTTCTTTTTGCAAGCGTCTACCTTATTTATTTAGCTTGGAATGGGAAAAAGTCAGATAAACCCACAGCGAATAACGGGGTATTGGATCTACGAAATTATGATTTCGGTGAAAAGGGGCTTATAAAACTAGACGGAGAATGGGAGTTTATACCGGGTAAACTTCTGAACTCATTGGAATTTAACAAGCTTTCTCCCTATTATGTACCTGTCCCTTCATTGTGGACTAAATATGAACATGATGGGAAAAAGGTTCCGGAATTTACAAGTGGAACCTATCGACTAAAGGTATTAGTAAAGGATTCTAAACAGGATCTAGGCATAAAGACAACAAATATTCGAATGTCAAATAGCATGTTTATTAATGGTATTAATGTAAATCAAAGTGGAAATCCAAAAGAAGATCATTCCTATGTGCCCCATAATATACCATATGTTTCGTACTTCTCTACTAAAGGGAAACAGATCGAGGTACTTGTCCATGTCGCCAATTTTGATTATGCCACAGGTGGAGGAATCATGGGCTCGATTTTTTTAGGTGATCAGAAGAGTATTGGAACCATGCGTGAGAATTCACTTGCCTACGACTGGATAACCATATCCGCCTTTTTAACGATGTTTCTTTACTTTATTGGAACGTATCTCCATACGAGTAAAGATTCAAATCTTCTATTTTTCTCTTTATTTTGTTTGGCTACTGGATTGTACACGGGTTCACATGGAGAGAAGGTTGTCTATTCTATTTTTCCATCCATTCCGTATGAGATTTTTGAAAGAATTCAGGCATTGTCGACTATTATTATCGGTTTATTTTTACTGCTCTATTTTGTATCTTCATTCAAGAAATATACGCATAAAAAAATTGCTAATACTCTTTGCATAGCAGGAATAATTCTTACAACTACTGCTTTTTTACCCGTACGTATTAATTCAGAGCTTCAAATGCCTTATTCAATCTATTTATTTGTAGTTTTATTATATATTAGTTATATACAAGGTGTAGCGATCTACCGACGAGCAGTAGGTGCTACTTATTTAACCATTAGTTTAATTGCTATTATTTTGTATTTCATTGTCGGTTCTATAAATGTAAACGACAGCCTAGAGTTAACAATTCTTCCACCAATGTTACCTTTTATTTGTCTTTTAATGCTGACACTGTTTATATCGAAACGGTTTACAGATTCTTTTTCAAAAAAAGAGGAACTGACTAAAGCCCTTATCAAGATTGATAAATTAAAGGATGAGTTTCTTGCCAAAACCTCTCATGAATTTCGAACCCCTTTGCATGGTATTATCGCAATCTCGCAAAATATGCTTGATCATAAAGAGAGCCTAAAAAGTGATCAAATTGAAAAAGTATCAACAATCGTTGATATTTCACAGCGATTATCTCATTTAGTCAATGATATTTTAGATTTCTCTAAACTAAAACAAGGAGAATTAAAGATTACGATTGTTTCCGTCGATTTATTTGCAGTTACTCATATGGTAACAAGTGTTTTCCACTATTTAATCGATAAAGATATTAAAATTATTAATCGAATGGAAAGAGGATTATTTGTACTTGGCGATGAAGGACGCATCCGTCAAATTTTATATAATTTAATTGACAATGCGATTAAAAATACCGAAAAAGGTGTTATTGAAATTAATAGTTATCGATCTGATAGTAAGGTGTTTATCAAAGTGAGTGATAGTGGACCAGGAATTTCAAGTGAAGATCTGAATACGATTTTCGATCCATTTCAGCAGTTTGGAAATACATCGATTGGAACAGGTCTAGGATTGCCTATTTCAAAGCAACTTGTTGAATTACAAGGGGGAGAAATTTCGATACAATCCGAAATAGGTAAGGGTACAGAATGTATGATTAGTCTACCTGAAGCGCCTCATCCTAGTAATAGTCTAGCGTCATCTGAGCAGATTCCTACAAGGGAAGAGTGGAGAAAAGTGCATATTTCAATCCCTTATGTTAATGAGAAAGCTGGACGAAAAAAAATCTTAATTGCCGATGATGATCATACAAACTTAAAAATATTAATTGATACTTTAGTAACAGAAGAGTATTTTATTATCGCAGTTGATAATGGAAAAGCAGTATTGGAGCAATTAAAATTCCATGCTGATGTCGATTTGATTATTTTGGATATTATGATGCCAGAACTTTCAGGCTATGAAGTTTGTCAAGCGATACGAAAGTCGTATCATTTATCCGAACTCCCGGTATTAATGCTAACTGCAGCGATTCACCCTGAGGATATGGTGGCGGCATTTCAATCAGGAGCCAATGATTTCTTACATAAACCTTTAGAGTCTTCTGAGTTAAAGACAAGGATCCGAAATTTATTATTAATGAAGGAATCTGCAGAGACGGCAACAAAAATGGAAATAGCCTTTCTACAAGCGCAAATTAAGCCGCATTTCATTTATAATGTGCTCAATTCTATTTTGTCTTTGAGTTATTTAGATATCGATAAATCGCGAAAAATGATCACTGATTTCGCTACTTTTTTAAGAGGTAGCTTTTCATTTGCGAACACAAACCAGCTCGTTCCATTGGAAAAAGAACTAACCTTACTTCAATCGTATCTGGATATTCATAAAACAAGATTTCCTAAACAGTTAGAGTGGGGAATCGAATGTGCGGAAGACATTCATTGCCTCTTTCCACCGTTGTTATTGCAGCCATTAGTGGAAAATTCGATTATTCATGGTTTTCAAGGGATATCCGAAGGTGGGAAAATCAACCTTTCAATTAGTAGAGAAAGAGAGATGTTAATTTTTCAATTAACGGATAATGGGAAAGGTATTTCAAATAAAAAACTTCAGCAAGTATGGAATGATGCAAAGCCATTGGAACTTGGAGTGGGGCTACATAATATTGCCAAACGATTGAAATATTACGAACAAGCATCTATTGCGATCGAAAGCGAAGAAAATATCGGAACGACTATCTTAATTAATTTCCCACTCATTCAAGAGGAGAAAGGAGAGAAAAAGGTTGTTAAAAGCGGTCTTAGTGGATGATGAAATATTGGCATTAGACTTACTAGAAGCGATGTTGAAAGAAATTGGTGGCGTTGAAATAGTGGGAAAGTTCCTAAGCCCAAAAGAAGGGTTGATGAAGGTTAATCAATCCCATCCTGATATTCTTTTTCTCGATATTGAAATGCCAGAGATGAATGGAATTAAGGTAGCCGATTTAATTGAGCAGCCAGAAACATACATGGATATCGTGTTTGTGACAGCCTACGATGAATATGCATTAAAAGCATTTAATGTTGGTGCAACCGACTATGTTTTAAAACCAATCGATAAAGATCGGCTCCAAAAGACGATTCAAACCATTCTTAATAGAAGAATGGTCATTACACCACCGACAACTAATCAGCAAACTAGTTTAAAAGCTACTTTCCAAAATAGTTTTTATTTATACAGCGTAAGTGGTGAAAAGATAAAGTGGCGTACGAAAAAAGTAAAGGAGCTTTGTGCTTTTTTATTACATCATGAAGAGCCTGTTCATAAAGATATTATTATAGAGAAATTATGGCCAACCCTCACTCTTGATAAAGCGAGTAAAATATTACACACAACAGTATATCAATTGCGAAAAGAGATGAAACAGCAAGGATATGAAGATGCGATTTTATTTGTTGATGATCGCTATTCATTGAACATCAGAATTGATTCAGATATTCAAACACTGCACTCTATATTGAAGCTTTCATCCATCACTAGTGATAATGTGAGGAGATTATTAAACTTATATCAAGAGGGTTATTTAGCTCAAGAAGATTACTCATGGGCTGTTGAACAACGTGAAAACCTACAAAAGAAAGTCACAATAGTCCTCAAAAAATTTGTTCAATCAGCTACGGATGAAACGAAAGTGATAAAAATATATAAAGACGCACTTGATAAACTAATAGAGCTCGACCCATGGGAAGAGCAATATATGAGTAGAACCATCCAATATTATCTTAAACAAGGAAATCAAAGAGAAGCTTTAAATTTATTAAAACAATATAATATAAGACTTACAGAAGAAATGGGAGTAGAAACACGATTAAGAATAGAAGATTTTTGGGACGAATAAATAAAATTTTTCTAAAACCGCTATTTTATATAAAATAGCGGTCTTTTTGTTGTTTTTTGTCGAAAATGTTCAGAATTTGTTGAGTGGGGTGTATTAGACTATGAAAATAATAGTATCAACTTAGGGAGGGATTTTTTATTTTATTTGAAAAACAGAAAGGGATCATCAAAATTTTATGAAGGGTATAAGGAGGTATATATGTTTAGAAGAGTTTTCAATTTGCTATTAATGTTTATTGTATCTTTCAGTTACTTTCCAAATGGAAATCATGTTAAAGCAGAATCCCTAACTACAAAATTTACAGGAGAGTTAGAACCTTCAAAAGTATTTCACAGATTGCAATTTCCACATGAAGTGGGAGATGGTGATCTTGACTATTCACTCATATACGAACCAACTCAACTGACTGATATTAAAGAGAATTCATATAATTACTATTTACAATATATAAATCCAAGTGTATCTGGGGCGTATTCAATTACAGTTAAGGAAACGACTTTAATAAAGAAAAATACAAACCCAGATGGTACTATAATTGAAAAAGATACAGCTTTATTTTTATATAAAGATTCGTTCGATCCTAAAAATCCAAAAATGAATTTATTAAAAGCAAATGATGATATTAGCAATGGTAACTATCTCTTACATATTCCATCCATTGAACTTACAGCGGACACTAACTATATAATTGTAATGACAAGTTATTTTGCGGATGATAGTGGTACTGCTGATTTTGAAGTTACTGGACCAGGGACTGTAACGAATTCTAGCAATCCGATAAGTACTGATACTACTGTTCTAGGAGTTGATATAGTTGAATCGACCTTATCTATGTTAACTGGAGAAACTGCAGCGTTAAATGTTTCAATATCTCCGGAAAATGCATCAAACACCAATTTGATATGGTCTAGTAGTGATGAAAATGTTGTAACTATAGAAGATGGTAATATAACTGCAGTTGGGTCTGGGAGTGCAACTATTACCGTTGAAACAGAGGATGGAAGGTTATCGGATACTTGCTTGATCTACGTAGATGCTCCAGTTGTTACAAATATTTATATATCGGGTCATCCATATGTAGGTTATTTTTTAAAGGGTGATTATGAGATTTCCGATATATATGACGTTAATGACGACTTTGGACAATCTTTGCTCCAATGGTATAGTTCTAATGATGCAGATAATACTGACAAAGTTCCTATTGCTGGAGCAAATGGGATTTCTTATATTATTACTCCAGCAGATTATGGAAAGTATATTAGTTTGGTAGTAACCCCAATAGACATATTTGATACAAAAGGGAAGCCTGTCTTTAGTGAGCCACAGTTGATAAAAGAACCTTCTACAGATAGTTTAATAAATACAGCGTTTGAAGGTACTTTATCAACAACTGATCTATTTAAAAGACCGGAATTCCCAGGGAATGGTGATAATCCAGAATTGGTATTTTTGGGGGATGATTTCAACGAGTTATCAGCTGAGGAATACAATTATTATAATGTTAATGTAACACCTGTAATTTCTGGAAATTATATGATCTGGGTCGAGGATACAGATCTTATTGGAAGTGATGAATCTAGCGTTACTAAGGATCCGGTACTATTTGTATATCAAAATACTTTTGATCCTACTAATCCATTAATAAATCTAATGGTTGGTAATGATGATATGCTTTCACTATATAGAAGTGATTGGAATCGTGCATTATCGTATATTCCTAATCTTAATCTTGAGGCAGGTAAAAAATATACGTTAGTCTTATCTACTTATCAAAATGGATTATCAGGAAAATTAAAATTTAAAGGGCTGGGACCAGGTAGTTTAGCAGTAACAGAACCCAATCCTATTAGAAATCTTAAAGCAATTGCAGGGGACAAAATGGTAAGTTTTACTTTTGACGTACCATCTAATGCTACTAAAGTAGAACTTGAACAATCAGAAGATGGAGTAACTTGGAGCAAAGCACAAACTGAATCTCTTAATTCCCTATCATCAAGTGCAGTTGCAACGGAATTGGAAAATGATGTTACTTATTATTTTAGATTAGTGATTACTGATGGGGAAAGATCAGGTTTTTCTAATATTGTTAAAGTATCGCTTGATCGTGAACAAGCAGCACCAACAGGACTGTCAGGAAATGCGCCGACAGTATTAGGAAATGATGGCCAAATCACAGGTGCATCACTAGAAATGGAATATAAGCTAAAAACTGATTTAATATGGATCCTAGTAACAGGAACAACGATCACAGGATTAGTAGCAGGTACGTACGAAGTACGTTATGCAGCAAAAGAAGGTTACAATGCAGGAACATCGGTAGAAGTAGTCGTTCCAGCATATGTGGCACCACCAAATCAAGAACAAACTGCCCCAACAGGACTGTCAGAAGTCGCACCGACAGTATTAGGGAATGATGGTCAAATCACAGATACATCATCAGAAATGGAATATAAGCTAAAAACGGATTTAATATGGATCCCAGTAACAGGATCAACCATCACGGGATTAGTAGCGGGCACGTACGAAGTACGTTATGCAGCAAAAGAAGGTTACAATGCAGGAACATCGGTAGAAGTAGTCGTTCCAGCATATGTGACACCACCAAATCAAGAACAAACTGCCCCAACAGGACTGTCAGGAGTCGCACCAACAGTATTAGGGAATGATGGTCAAATCACAGATACATCATCAGAAATGGAATATAAGCTAAAAACGGATTTAATATGGATCCCAGTAACAGGAACAACCATCACGGGATTAGTAGCGGGCACGTACGAAGTACGTTATGCAGCAAAAGAAGGTTACAATGCAGGAACATCGGTAGAAGTAGTCGTTCCAGCATATGTGGCACCACCAAATCAAGAACAAACTGCCCCAACAGGACTGTCAGGAAATGCGCCGACAGTATTAGGAAATGATGGCCAAATCACAGGTGCATCATCAGAAATGGAATATAAGCTAAAAACCGATTCAACTTGGATCCCAGTAACAGGAACAACCATCACGGGATTAGTAGCAGGTACGTACGAAGTACGTTATGCAGCAAAAGAAGGGTACAATGCAGGAACACCAGCAGAAATAATCGTTCCAGCATATGTGGCACCACCAAATCAAGAACAAACTGCCCCAACAGGACTGTCAGGAAATGCGCCGACAGTACTAGGGAATGATGGCCAAATCACAGGTACATCATCAGAAATGGAATATAAGCTAAAAACTGATTCAACATGGATTCCAGTGACAGGAACAACGATCACAGGATTAGCAACAGGCACGTACGAAGTACGTTATGCAGCAAAAGAAGGTTACAATGCAGGAACATCGGTAGAAGTAGTCGTTCCAGCATATGTGGCACCACCAAATCAAGAACAAACTGCCCCAACAGGACTGTCAGAAGTCTCACCGACAGTATTAGGGAATGATGGTCAAATCACAGATACATCATCAGAAATGGAATATAAGCTAAAAACGGATTTAATATGGATCCCAGTAACAGGATCAACCATCACGGGATTAGTAGCAGGCACGTACGAAGTACGTTATGCAGCAAAAGAAGGGTACAATGCAGGAACATCGGTAGAAATAAACGTTCCAGCATATGTGGCACCGCCAAATCAAGGACAAACTGCCCCAACAGGACTGTCAGGAGTCGCACCGACAGTATTAGGGAATGATGGTCAAATCACAGATACATCATCAGAAATGGAATATAAGTTAAAAACTGATTCAACATGGATTCCAGTGACAGGAACAACGATCACAGGATTAGTAGCAGGCACGTACGAAGTACGTTATGCAGCAAAAGAAGGGTACAATGCAGGAACACCAGCAGAAATAATCGTTCCAGCATATGTGGCACCACCAAAT
Source organism: Bacillus sp. CGMCC 1.16607 (assembly GCF_042683745.1). NCBI lineage: Bacteria > Bacillati > Bacillota > Bacilli > Caryophanales > Bacillaceae > Bacillus > Bacillus sp. CGMCC 1.16607. The sequence goes on along the minus strand of NZ_JBHUJX010000018.1, from coordinate 236,988 downwards.
CAAGAACAAACTGCCCCAACAGGACTGTCAGGAGTCGCACCGACAGTATTAGGGAATGATGGTCAAATCACAGATACATCATCAGAAATGGAATATAAGTTAAAAACTGATTCAACATGGATTCCAGTGACAGGAACAACGATCACAGGATTAGTAGCAGGTACGTACGAAGTACGTTATAAAACAAAATCAGGTTATAATGCTGGCCAGATCAAAGAAGTAGTCGTTCCGCAATATATAGCTGCAACACCAGATCCAGAAGGGAATAATAATGGTGGAGGAAACACTACAACACCGAGTGGAAACACTGGAGGAGAACCTAATTCAAAACCAAGTGGAACGACTCGCCCAGCTGATGTGGGAGTCAGTGATGGAAACAAATCAGAATCAACAGCTAAGGTTGAAATCGTACGTCAATCAGAAAATAATAAAAAAGTTGATCAAGTTGTATTAGATAATAAGACTACTGAGGATACACTTAAAAAAGCATTAGAACAAAAGAAAGATACTGTAAATATATCAATCTCAGATATACCTAATGACTTAGCAGATGAGGTTTCCGTTAAAATACCAAAACAATCTATCGGTCAATTATCTGGCTCAAATGTGGCATTAAATATTCAAACAGAGGATGTTAGTATTCAATTACCAAAAGAATCTGTACAAGGATTAAACGGAAAGGCAGACGACTTATTCTTCCGAGTTGTCCCGATCCGAAAAGAAGATGAGAAAAAAGAAGTAATCTCCAATACGTTAAATGCTAGTGTTGTGAAAGAAGTTGCGGGAGAAAACGATGTACAAATTCTTGGTAAACCGATGACAATTGAAACGAACTATCAAAATCAAAAAACATTGGTTACTTTCTCATTAAAGGAAATTGCTCTTCCAACTGACATAACAGAAAGAGAAGCGTTTATAAATTCATTAGCCGTGTTTATCCAGCATAGTGACGGTGAAAAAGTAGTCAATAAAGGGAAAATTAAATACGATGCTAATGGCAAGCCTGTAGGAATTGAAATTGAAATTACTAAATTCAGTACATTTACAATTATTAGTGTAACTGATAAAACTGAAACAAAAACGCACACACCATACATCCAAGGCTTCGGAAAACAATTCAAGCCAACTGAAGTTGTCACACGTAAGCAAATGGCTGCAATGTTAGCTAGAAATTTACCAGATCAAACTATTAACCAAGGCATCAAGGGTTATACAGATTTGAATAAAAACAATTGGGCTTACGCCGATATTATGAAAGCAAAAAATGCTGGAATCATGCTGGGTGTAACCGAAACAAAATTTAATCCAGGTGGAGCTGTAACACGTGCTCAAATGGCTGTGATTGCTTATCGTTATATCCAAAAAGAATGTGTAAAGGATTCGAAGGCTTTTGAAAGCTGTGACTCTTTAAGTAAAATTGATTCAGCTGGCTATAAAGATGTTTCGTCAAAATACTGGGCACAAGAAGCCATTTCCTTCATGAAGATTGCGAATATCATGACAGGATTTGATGGTAACACATTTAAACCAGAAGATAAATTAACGAGAGCGCAAGCTGTAAAAGTATTAAATCGCCTATTCAAACGAGGGCCATTAAATGGAGTTGAAACATCGACATTTCCAGACGTACCAACATCCCATTGGGCATTTAAAGAAATTGAAGAAGCGGCAAGATACCATCAATATAAGCATGAAGCAAATGAAGAGTGGTTAGTAGAAAAGTAAAAGGATTTAAAAGAAGGACAAAGATTTCTAGATAGTTGGAATCTTTGTCCTTTTAATTTTTTTAAAAATCTATCTTATTAAAGAATGAGGCGTGAATTACATAGGAATCAACATAGATAAGCACACTTTATAATTCTATGAGCACGGTTAAATTTGTAATATTTCGTCGAATTTGTTCAGAATTTGTTCAGTGCACTATGGTAATCTACCTGTATAAATAAAACGAAAGGTGAGGGCTCCCTGCATTATTCACAATAGAGTAGATGCATTTCAAGTTACTATATTTTTTATGGGGAATTTACTCATAACTTAAAAGAAAGAGGGAAATATTATGCAAAAAAAGAATCGAAAAATGAACAAAATCATGGCATCTGCCATTACAGCTTCTGTTGCAACAAGTGCGATTGTGTCGTTTGCTCCAAATGCTAACGCTGCAGCAACTAATTTCAAGGATGTACCTTCAAATGAATACTTTTTCGAAGCAATTAATAGTTTACATGCACGCAATATCATTAATGGCTTTGGTGATGGCACATTCCGTCCTAATGAAATCATTACTCGGGCTCAAGCAGCAAAAATCCTTGCTCTAGCATTAGATTTAGATATGACAATTATAAAAGACCCAGGATTTAAAGATGTACCCAAAGAAAACTGGTCCTATCAATATATTTCTGCATTAGCAAATAAAGGAATCATTGCAGGCTATGGCGATGAATTCAAACCGAATGACCCATTAACTCGTGCCCAAATGGCGAAGATTATTTCCTTAGCCTATCATTTACAAACTGATGATTCAAAGCAACTGCCATTTACAGATGTTAAACACGGTGATTGGTTTGCGAATTATGTTGGTGCATTAGTTGGAAATGAAATTACATCTGGAACTACTCCTACAACATTCTCACCTAATAAAAATGTGACACGCGGGCAAATAGCCGCTTTCGTCTATCGCAGTGAGAACAAAGTAGGCCCTGTTCAAGTATATGAGACGATTTCAAATATTACGAATGAAACACTTGTTACATCTGACGGAACATACACACTTTCAGATGAACAAAAGAAATGGATCAACCCTAGTAATCTAGCAGCTTTGAACGGAGCTACAATTAAACTAACGGCACAAGAGAATAAAATTGAAAAAATACAATGGGTTGAGCTAATTGCAAAGGGTTCAAAAAGTACAGATACGTCTAATCCATATGCGAATCATGTTGTTTTCGATGGAAAAGGGGCAACAGTTGACGCGAATATCACAGTGAATGGCGACTATGTCGTTATGAAAAATGTGACGATTAAAGGCGATTTACATATTGGAAAAGGTGTTGAAAACTCACTCTTCTCAGAATTCACAAGAGTAGAAGGAAAAACGACAATTGATGATTCCTTGCAAGTAGTCAATCAAACAAATCAAGGCTATAATTCTCTAGAATACAAAGTTGCAGCCACTAAGAGCTTCCAATTAGCAGCAAATGAAACTGCAACTAGAGGAAGAGTGGTATTTAGCGAATTCCAATTAGGTGATGTGGGTGTTGATAAAAATGCAGATGTTATTTTCCTATCGAAAACACAAGGAACGTCATCAGTAGGAGAAATCGTTTTTACTAGTAATGCAACATTAACTGCAGATTCTTCGGTGACGATTCCTAAAGTTGTCATTGCAGAAGGAGCGAAAGACATTGCCATTAACTCAAAGGTAACGGCTCTACAAGTAAAGGCTACTGGCGAAGTAAAATTATCTGGTAAAGGTGATATTGCTAATCTAACCGTTTCAACAAACGCAAATGTAGCTCTGCAAACGCAAGGAAAAGTAGGAACATTAGAAACAGTTAATAAAGAAGCAAAAGTAACGCTGGGAACAGAAACAAAAGTAGGCAACCTAGTCGTTCCATCAGGATCAAAACCTTCTGATATTATTGGAAACTACGATTCTGTAAAAACAAATGTGGAACAAATTGGTGGAACAAAGAACCCAGACACAACGCCTATACCTCCATCCAACAACACAGGTGGAGGATCAAGTGATGGTGGAACTTGGACTCCTTCAGCTCCAACTGCACCAACAGGTCTACAAGGGATGCCACCAACTTCGTCCATTATAAATAATGGGAAAATTACAGGATTGGATTCAACTAAAACCTATCAATATAAATTAGTAACAGCTACAACATGGATAAATGTCCCTGCATCATCAACCGAAATAACCAGTTTAGTAGCAGGAGTCTATGAAGTACGCATTGCGGCGAATGGAAGTACACCTGCTAGCCCATCAACATTGGTGACGATACAAGCAGCGAATCCAGTTCAATCACAAGCACCACAAGCATCGGAAATTAGATTGGTTAATTTTGAGACAGCTGGCCCTGATCTGGTTCAAGTTTCTAATGTTCCTGCAGATGCGACAGTCAAGGTGTATGATGCAAGTACAAACGGGAATGTAATTGGAAGTTTTATAACAACTCAAGCAGGATATGCTCTAGTACAAATTATTAATGGATTCGAACAAGATCTTGACAAGGTCTATGTAACAATCACAGAAACTGGAAAATCAGAGAGCGATCGAGAGGAAAAAGGCGTACCAACCACTTTCCCTGATGCTCCAGAAATTAGTGATATTACAGTTACTGACAACCCTACTGGAATTGACACCGTTACTGTGAAAGTACCATTACCTAATTCTGAATATATGATATCTGTTTACGATACAACTGGAAAGCAACTGTCTGACAATATAGTTCCAAATGGAGCACTAGGAGAAATTACGGTCGGGGTTAGCAATGGTTTTGCCAACGGATTGACAGAAATTGACGTAGCAATCGTAAAAATCTCAGACAATGGGACACAATATGCTGAAAGTTTTAGAACTAGAATTGGCATTCCACAAACTATTGAGGTGATTGAAAACTTAACTGTCACAGCAGTGGATGATCCTTTAAGTAACGATAAAACAATCATTGCAGCAGGTACTCTGGACTCTGGAAATGAATTTGCCTATAAAATTTTTGATAATGAGACTGAAGCCAATGCAGGTAAACCAATACAAAACAATGATGTGTCTGATTGGACACTACTACCAGCAGATGGGAAAATTTCAGTTGCTAATGATAAGGTGGTCGTAGTTGTAGAACGAACAACAACAAGTAAACTAGCAAAAAAGGTTGGACAAGTAAATGCGGTGACAACAGTCAATAACCAATTGTTAGAAGCGGTCATGCTAGACGGTAAGGATGGAGTTAGCTCACAAGACGGAAAAGTTGAAACGATTCGTCTAAAGTTTTCAGCAAACATTGATCCAACGACAGTAGCGAACGATACATTTATGGTAAATGGTTTTACTATAGATTCCATAAAAGTGACAGATAAAAATGGAAGAACACCTAAGCTTAGTGATGGTGTCACTCCCAATCCATTGTATACACAAGGTGAAAACAAATATATTACAATTTTGGTGACTCCAACAAATGGCACTGACTTCACTCCAATGGTTATTCAAAATCCAAATTCAGTAATTAGAGATGTTAACGGAGTGGAGATTACAGGAATCAATATTCAAGCAAAAGATCAGGCTGCACCAGTCATTATTAGTTCTGACTTCATTGACGTAAACGCTAATGGAATGGATGCAGGAGATAAAATAAATATTATATTCTCAGAAAATGTGAATCTTATTACTGGTACTGATCTTGCGGTTCTAGTGAATGATTTTACACTAAATAAAACAGCTGATTTTGCTTTTGACAATAGTGATAGTTTCTTGATTACTGGAAATGTAGTAACTGTTACATTAGGAGCGGCAACAGCAGCAAATCTATCCCATGGTACAACAATTACGATGAGCTCTATTGGAAATGATATTTCCTTAGTGGATGTTGCTGGTAACAAAGCGAAGCCTCAGAAAGAATTTGTGTCTGAAACAGTGTATTCAAATCCAAAATCTATTGACATTAATGGAATTCCAGAGGTCATCGAGGATACAACACCACCAACAATTGTTGAAGCTAAAATTATAAAAAATCAAAATGGAAAATATGACAGAGTACAAATTAAATTTTCTGAAAATATCAATGATAGTACTGTTGACAACAGTATAAGTGCTTTCAAAATTTATGGTTCAAGAAATAGTCAAGGAACTGATTATGGAACTGTTACTGGTTTTTCAACTGATAGAACTGATGGCATCATTGATACTGATGTAAATGATGAATATATTACTATTTCCTATGAAGAAAAAGATAGTGTGACTAGAGTGGAATATATCCGAAGTTCATCAGATATAACAGATTTATCAGGTAATAAACTTGCAAACCAAACAATAACACCTATCAATAATGAAATGGATTGAAGATTATGAAGGATCACAACCAAATAATTTTTCATCAAACATTATTAGGTAGTAAAGATATTATTCTTATCGAAATGATAGAATCCAATGAAATCATAGGCAAATGTGTTCTTTCAATTATTAGCAAGGAAGAAGCAGAAATCAGCGATATCAAAATATCGGATCAGGATAACGATATCGATAACGATCAAATTTATAGCACTCTTTTTATAGAGGTTGTGAAAATAGCTAAAGTGAAACAGTTAAGTACTATTTACTTAACTGTTTCTCAAAACCATTTTACTACCATTGGAAAAACAAGTGTTCTAGAAAATCATCTCATTTCTTCCAATTGGATTCTAAAAAACCATCAAAATATCTTCATTTTTGATGGCCAAAATATGAACAAAGATCATTGGTTATTAATAAACCATTTAACTGAGGATTTCACAATTGATAGCATCCAATCTGTCACGAATCAAGAAGAGGAAGAAATAGAACGAGGTAAAAATATTTGGTATCCTGAAAGATTTTATCCGTTTCAATATAACTCTATGGGTAAAAATAGTCTTGTCATGAGATTTAAAGGGAATATTATTGGATGGTGTGTAACTACTATAGCGGGCAGCAATATGCTCATGTATGATAATTTATTTGTAAAAAAGGAATACTGGAATTTGGGCAGAAGTATCTCTCTTTTTGGTAAATCATTGAAAATCCAGTGTGAGGAATCCGACATTAAGTATGTTACATTTACGGTTCATGGAGACAATAAACCTTTGCTAAAAATTCTTCATAAAAGAACTTTAGATTACAAAGTTGATTATAAAGAATTAAAAGTGTATGAATTAGCATTATAGCGTTTGATTAGAATTCTCCTAAATAAAACACTAAAGAAATAGTACTGAAAGTGTGGCACAAATATTTTGAAAAAACGTCATAGATGAAAAAGGATTGATCCAACAACTTATCAAGCAAATGTTCTGAAGCCAAATAGTTAGACACAGAAAATTTTGCAGCTACCTGGGTATGAGTTCAGTATTAAAACTGGACTCATGCCTTTTAATTATGCCTTAATTCGTTTGTGATAATAGCGAATGACTTGCTGAATCGTAACTTAGTCTATTTTTCTTTGGACGACCTTCTTCAAATTTATTATCTTGACGCCTACTTAACCAAATCTCCTTCTTTTTTTTTCGAAAAATATTTATCGCCATTATTAAAACCATTGACTTATTTCCAACATATTTATTATAGTTAAATACATAAATAGTTAAACAGTTGAACAATTAAATAGTAGAATAATACACGAGTGAGGTGAATATATAAAAATGTCTACTGAAAATATTAAAGATTTAGTTGACCGATATATTGCGGTTTCATTCTCCGTTGAGAAAAAGGCAGGATCGCTTGTAAAAGAGCAAATTGGCAGTGATCTTACGAATGACCAGCATTTCACACTAAGATATATGAATCAAGTTGGAACCTGTACGTCTTCCGAATTAGCAGAAGTATTTGATGTTCAAAAAAGTGCCATCACCGCCATTATTCAACGCTTATGGGAGAAAGGACTCATTCAAAGAACCCGTGATGAGAAAGACCGTAGAGTAGTGTATTTGACCTTAACTGATAAAGGGAATGAATTGTATTTAAAATCTGAGCAACGGATTCATCATTTAGTGGAATCACTTATTACGAAATTTGATCAATCGGAAATTAAACAATTTATTGAAACCTTTGAAAAGCTTAACCAAGTATTAATTGATTATAAGGTGGAGGAATAGCTCGTGAAATGGATTGTAAAAAATAAATGGCTCGTCATCATTGCTTGGATTGCAGTGGTAGTAGGCCTATTCATGGTTGCACCGAATATGGCAGACCTTGTACGTGAAAAGGGAGAAATTAAAGTTCCAGAAGGTTACTCATCCACATTAGCGGAGAAAATTATGAGTGACGTCCAAAAAAAAGAGGGAACAGGGGATACAACTCAAGTTGCCCTTGTCTTCCATGATAAGAAAAAACTTTCCGCAGATGAAATAAAGGAAGCGGAAAAGGCGATTCGTCTGCTTGAGAAAAAGAAAGAGGAGCTTGGGATTACCGAAATCCTTACCCATTTTAATGAGAAAAGCTTGAAAGATCAGTTGGTCTCTAAAGATGGAAAGTCCATCTTAGCATCTGTAAGCATTAACATGGAAGGCAAAGAGCCAGCTGACCTAGGAGAAGCCTTATATAAGGCGATCGATCATGTGGAAGTTGACCACTATTATACAAGTGGATGGTTAATTAACGAAGATTTAATGAAAAGCTCCGAAGAAGGATTGAAGAAAACGGAAGGTATTACGGTTGTCTTTATTTTAGCGGTATTATTTCTTGTCTTCCGATCAGTGATTGCGCCAATCATTCCTTTATTAACGGTTGGTTTCTCCTACTTAGCATCACAATCAATTGTATCGATGCTAGTTGATAAATTTGATTTTCCTATTTCAAACTACACACAAATATTTTTAGTTGCCGTTCTATTCGGGATTGGGACGGATTACTGTATTTTATTACTTAGCCGTTTTAAAGAAGAATTGCCGCACAGTGAAAATGTAACAGAAGCGATTGTTAAGACATACCGAAATGCTGGTCGGACAGTATTTTTTAGCGGAGTTGCCGTGATGATCGGTTTTGCGGCCATCGGTTTTTCTAAATTTATTTTATACCAATCCGCAGCAGCCGTAGCGATTGGGGTTGCGCTTTTACTTATTGCTCTATTCACGATTGTTCCTTTCTTTATGGCTATTTTAGGTCAAAAAATATTTTGGCCTTCAAAAGCGAAGGCAGAGCACGGAGATAGTAAGCTATGGGGAGCAGTGGGGAAATTTTCACTTGCACGTCCATTACTTGCCTTAGTAGTCGTTGCAGTTATATGTGTACCGTTTCTTGTTACGTATGATGGAGATATTTCATTCAACTCGTTAGAAGAAATCAGTGGTGACGTTAATTCCATTAAGGCTTTTAATGCAATTTCAGATAGCTTCGGTCCTGGGGAATCCATGCCGACGAAGATTATTTTGAAAAATGATGAAAAAATGGATTCAGCAGAATATTTAGGCTTGGCAGAGAAGATTAGCCAAGAATTAGAAAAGGTTGATTTGGTTGATACGGTTCGTTCTGTAACAAGACCAACAGGAGTACCGATTGAAGACTTCTTCGTTTCGAAGCAAGCACAAAGCCTTGAAGAAGGACTCGGTCAAGGAAAAGAAGGGCTTGATAAAATTAGTGAAGGCTTAAATCAAGCGGGAAGTGAATTATCGAAATCAGCCCCAGAATTACAAGGAGCAACCAAAGGGATTAATGATCTAATTACAGGTACAAATCAAATTAAATCAGGTTTAACTGAGGTTCAAACAAATTTAGCAAAAATTGAAAACGGAATCCGACAAGGCTCCGCTGGTTCTGATGAACTGAAAAAAGGCTTAGCCAAAACAAAAGCTGGCGCAGAGGAATTGTTGGCTGGCTATAACAAGATTCTTAAAGGCTACGAAGATATTGGTGGAAATCTAAATAATCTTAACGTTAAATACAAAGAAATTGGCAATGGCATCACTTCTTTATCGAACGCATTAGCCCAAGTTAAAGGGGAAGATTTCGCCAATTTAGAAAAAAATCATCAAGGATTATCTGCGGATGGTCAGTATCAAAAAATCAAAGGAACTGTCCAGGTTGCTCAGCAGCAAATGGCTCCATTATCAGCAGGGCTAAGCCAATTAAATTCAGGTTTAACTCAAATTACAGATGGTGTTGGTGCGGCTAACACTGGATTTAAGAATGCGATAGGTGGACAGCAAGCGTTAATTACAGGTCTTGAACAATTAATCACTGGAATTGAGAAGCAACAAGCTGGGTTAGATCAGTTAGCAAATGGTCAAGGACAAATTGTTTCAAACATGCCGAAGTTAACAGATGGTTTAGCAGGAATCAGTGATGGACAAAAGAAACTTCTTTCAGGGTTTGGAGATTTGGGCGGACAAATCAATCAATTAACCGAAGGTCTTGGTCAAAGTGCGGAAGGGTTAAATAAAGTTTCTGAAGGGTTAGGCTCAGCCCAAGATTATTTATCTGGATTGACAAATTCAACAGAAATGGATGGCTTCTATTTACCTAAAGAAGTATTAGAAAATGAAGAATTCGATCAAGTATTAAATACTTACTTGTCAGACGATCGTAAAGTGATGACAATGGATGTTATTTTTAAAGCTAATCCGTATTCCAATGAAGCGATTAATCAAGTAAAGGAAATAAAAGAAGCGGTAAAAAGAGCGACAAAAGATACGAAATTAGAGAACGCTGACGTAGCGATTGGTGGAATCACTAGTGTGAATGCGGACTTAAAAAAGGTGTCTGGTGAAGATTATTCACGCACGGTTGTTCTTATGCTACTTGGCATTTCTATTATTCTAGTTTTCTTATTCCGTTCAATTATTATGCCAGCTTATGTTATTGGATCGCTCATCCTAACTTTCTTTACATCGATGGCGATTAATGAGGTAATTTATACTAATATCTTCGATTACACGGGTATTAGCTGGGCTGTTCCATTCTTTGGATTTGTTATTCTCGTTGCCCTCGGCGTTGACTATAGCATTTTCTTAATGGATCGATTTAATGAATATAAGGATCTTTCCGTATCAGAGGCTATGCATATGGCGATGAAGAAGATGGGTACGGTTATCATATCAGCAGCCATCATTTTAGGTGGAACATTCGCTGCGATGATGCCATCTGGAATGCTATCTTTACTACAAATCGCGTCCATAGTTTTAGTTGGCTTACTCCTATACGCGTTTATCGTACTTCCATTGTTTATTCCAGTAATGGTTAAAAACTTCGGAAACGCAAACTGGTGGCCGTTTAAGAGAGCATAATAAATATGGAAATACAAAAGAATTGGTTGTTAATGCCTTTTTATGCTAATCATTATAGAATGATGTTTCAGATTCATGATGCTGCGTTATAAAATAGGATTATACACAGTAATTTTTTCATCTCAAAAAACAGTAGAATTAGCATTATGATTAACAGTTAATTTAGCACATAAAAACGCTTGGAGAAATCTCCAAGCGTTTTTCAGCGTCTTTTTGATTGTCATTTAATGATGTCTTCTTTTAAGGAGGGTCTATTTCTAAATGAAACAATAATAAAATTAAGTATTGATAATCCTACGATGAATAAAAACATAAAAAATGATACAGGGTCTCCACCTATACCTTTTTCATCTGCGATAATCCCTATATCCCACATATACTTTGCAGATAATATTGTACAAATCAAGGACACAATAACCATAAATGCTCTAATTATTAATTTGTGTTTCCCTTTATAAAATATGGAAGCTAACAAAAAAATCATTAAAAGTACAATAAACGAAATCAAAATCGGTCTAAAATCATCAACTATCATTCTACATTCCCCCCTGACACATTTCTTATCTAATTAATTCTATACAATATTTTACATTGAAAATAACGAACTATCTAAGATAAATAAGATATTTCAAATCAAAGACTTTATCAGTTAAACCCAATCTTTGTGCAGGAGTGAGTTCCTTCCCATCAGCTGATTTATAAGTTTCGCAAAAGTTGTAGAATGTTCTTAAAATAGTCAATGCGTATTGAGCATACTTTGGATTGAAATTTGCATAAGACCAAATCGTATTGTGAATTGGTCTTTTATTTACTATGCTATTTTGACTGTTTCTCTACAAAAACTGAACTACTTAGATTTTTCATCGGTTTTTGTTTAATTTTGTTTCAATAAATACTTAATTATTTCTCTGTTGAAAAAAGGTAAATCATTGGGAAGACGTGAAGTAATCAAATTATTATCTATCACTACATTCTCATCTATATAAATACCACCTGCATTTATAAGATCATGTCTTATATATGGATGACAAGTTACCATTCTATCTTTTATAATTTTAGAAGAGGAAATGACCCATCCCCCGTGGCAGATGGCGGCAACCAACTTGTTTTCACTATTTATATTTTGGATGAATTGAATAATTTTGTCGCTAACTCTTAAATATTCAGGTGAATAACCTCCTGGGATGATCACTCCATCGTAATCAGATGAGGAAATTTCTGAAATATCCTTATCTACATTTACAATTAATTCTCCAATTTTCCCCTTATATGTTTTCTTTTCATTAATTCCAATAATATCAATTATTGCTCCTTCTTCTAACAGGCGATAATAAGGCACAAAAAATTCAATTTCATGATAGAATTTTTCTACTAATATCGCAATTCTTTTTCCTTGTAATTTCATTTTATATTCTTCTCCTTTTTATAATAGATTGTATTACAATGAAAATATTACCAATTATTAAAAATGAATACTAAGTAAAAATTCTCTTTCTAATGACTAATTTTTGAGATATTAGGAGCCGATATCCAATGAATATCTATTCATTTAAGCTTTCAAATCTTTCAGTATCGTTGTATCAGGTCAATAAAGATAACCCTTGTGATTTTCATAAGCACGATAAATATTACCAGGTTTGTTTACCTTTAGATCAAAATATTTTTTTGGGGCATAGAACTGACCAAAGAATGATGAACCCAGAAAATAGAATTGTTATAGGACCTGGAGAAGTGCATAGGAAATTTACGAATCATTCTGAAGGACATATGTATATAGTGAATATTGAAGAGGAGTATCTGCTAAATGTATTTAATGAAGTTACAGAATCTACAAATAAAACGATTGAATTTGAAATGTGGAATGTTGGATGTAACTCTAGTTTAATGACAAGTGTTGAGGAAATGACGAAAGCTATGATGCATAACCCATTTGATGTAACTTTACTGGAAGAGTATCAATGGGATATTGTTGTAAATTTACTATCTATACAAAATGGTACCCACAGTGAAAATTGGCTTAATCCTAGATATAAATTAAAATGTCCATCCATAAATCTAGCATTAGATTTTATGCATGAAAATTTTAGGCATTCTATATCACTTGAAGAACTGGTTAAAGCTTCAAATGTTAGTAAATCATATCTTATTAAATCTTTCAAACAAGTTACTGGTTTTACACCACATCAATACTTACTAAATATTAGACTTGATTATACTAAGAGATTATTAATGGAAACAAAATTATCCATCACTTCAATTGCTATGGATGCAGGCTTTGGAAGCTTTAGTACCTTTGAAAGAGTATTTAAGAAACGATTCAATGTAAATCCAAAAACATATAGAAAGAAAATATAATAGAAATGAATAAGGTAGTTTTGGGGGATATTAAAATATCATTCCCCTAACTACCTTTTATACTAATATATGCTGTTCAAATTTTTCTTTTGTTAATAGATAATAATCATATCCTTCAAAGTATTCATCTTCTTTAGACATATTTTTTAAGGTTGAAGTAGATGTAAATCTTATTTTTTCTAGTATCTTTAAGGAGGGAGTATTATCAGGATGAACGGTTGTAACGATTTCATTTAATCCAATAATACGGAATCTGTAATCAGAAACGGAAATAGCAGTTTCCTTAGCTAACCCCTTGACACGATATTTTTCAGAAATTCCATAATATAATTCAATTTTACTAGAATTTAAATCATAGGGGCCAAGTCCGCAATATCCAATTAATTGATTATCTTCTTTAGAGAAAATGACAAGGTTAAATTTATAGATTTTTTCAGGATTGTTCTTCGAATTACAGTTGATCGACCATTCAATTATCCTCTTTACACCTTCTCTTGTTGGAATTTCCTCAGGTACGTACTTATAGAAATTAGGCTCTGAAACAACCTCATACAGAGCATCAACATCATCAAGTTGATAGGGTCTAATAATCAGTCGGTCGGTCTCTATTTTTGCATTTATAAACATTTTATTCCTCATTTCATATTAAAATAGGTCTTCCTAATTTAGGAAGTTCTTTTTTTATATAAAATAAGTTGATATCCAAAACAATAAAAATATTTAATTTTATTTAATATTTAACTTTACTTAACTATTAATGGTTGTTTATAATAAAAATAAGAGGTGGTTAAAGTTGGAACAAGATTTAGCGATGATTTGTCGGAAAATTGTAGATTACTCTAATGCATTAAGTTCCCTCTTTTTAGAGGATTATAAAAAGCTGTTTACGAATGAATTTGCAGAGTTATCAACGAAACAAAAGGTGATCTTAGAACTGCTCAGGGTCCGTCCTCGCACCGTAAATGAAATCTCCCAATATTTTTCAGTTACAGCAAGCGCGGCCAGTCAACTAGTATCTAAACTTGAAAAGCAAGGGTATGTAAAAAGAGAAATTAACCCTGAAAATAGACGTGAAATTATTGTTCATATCGGTATAAAGGGGCAAGAGTATAACCAACTTGTTGAAGAAAATCAATTGCATCTAATTGAAAAGTATTATGCTAAGCTGTCGAAGGAAGATATAGAGAAACTATTAGATATTCATGAAAAACTATACAAAATTGCGGTAGAGACACAAAACATCGATTAAAGAAATTTTTTTAGTTAATAGTTAAGTAAACTTAATTATTAAATCAAATTAAATGAGGTGGAGATACAAACTGAAAGACTTAACGGTTCCATTAACGGATGGTAGAAAAATAGGATATATTGAGTATGGTGATAAAGAGGGTACTCCAGTCCTATTTTTTCATGGTACACCTGGTTCGAGACTGATGTTTTTGGATGATGATGAGATATCTAAATCTTTAGGAATACGGCTCATTTCACTTGATCGTCCTGGGTTTGGAATATCGGACCCAAAACCGAATCGTACTTTATTAGATTGGGCAGATGACGTGAAGGAAGTAGCTGATTATTTAAAGCTTGAAAGGTTTTCAGTCATCGGTGTTTCTGGTGGAGGTGCATTCGCAGCGGCATGTGCGTATCGACTTGCTGACAGACTTCATACTGCAGCGATTGTTTCAAGTGCTACACAGTTTGTTAATGGGAAGGCCCCAAAAAATATGATGAAGGCAAATAAAATCTCCTTTTTCTTAGCAAGAAAAGCTCCTTGGCTTATAAAAGCAAGTTATCGGTCGACAAAGAAATTGATTGAAAACCAACCAGAAAAGTTTATGAAAATGAATAAAGACGGAAATAAGCATTTAAATGAGTGGGACCGGCAATTTCTGCAAACTGAAGAGCAACTACAATCATTGATGATGCATTTAGGAGAGGCGATTAGAAATTCTGTTGATGAATGTGTCAATGAACCTGCCTTACTGACAAAACCTTGGGGGTTTTCTTTAAAGGATATTCAAATTCCAGTTGATGTCTGGCATGGTGAGGAAGACATAATGGCACCTGTAGATGAAATGAAAAAACTAGCTCCGACCATCCCTAATTGTCAGACACACTATATTCCAGGTGCAGGACACTTCCTGGCGGATGACGAAGAAACATGGAAAAACATCTTGAACACCATCTTAAAAAGAACTACTTTAACACACTAAAGCATTGGGGGTCAGTCCCCCAGTGCTTTAATGCGCTAAATATAATGAAAAGCAGGGTACAAAAAAGGATTTGTTTCGCTATAATAGATGGAGATGCCAAATGAAAGAGGGGAATTTTATGCAGTTTCGTGTTTCTGTGGTTCAATACCATCTCCATACGATTTATTCCTTTGAGGATTTTGCTAAGCAAGTGGTGCATTATATAAAAACAGCTGAGGAATATGGTGCGGATTTTATTTTGTTTCCTGAGTTTTTTACAACACAGCTTATGTCCATTGGAGACGAAAATGGACAATCCTTAACGATCCAAGACCTGCCTAATTTTACTGAACAATATCGATCATTATTTATAGAGCAAGCGAAACGAACAGGGATGCATATTATTGGGGGAACCCATGTGATTCGTAAGGGTGATAAGCTTTTTAATGTTGCCCATTTATTCTATCCAGATGGTAGAGTGGCAGAGCAAGCGAAGCTTCACATCACACCAACTGAAGTGAATGAATGGAATATGTCCGCTGGTGATGGGCTTGAGGTATTCGAGACCGAAAAAGGAACAATCGCAATGTTAACTTGTTATGACATCGAGTTTCCTGAAATAGTTCGCATGGCAAAAGCGAAAGGAGCCGATGTTATTTTCTGTCCATCCTGTACAGATGATCGTCACGGATTTCATCGGGTTCGATATACGAGTCATGCAAGAGCAATCGAGAACCAAGTGTATGTTGTGACCACAGGTACAGTAGGTTCCCTTCCAACAGTCGATTTTATGAGAGCTAATTTCGGTCAGGCTGTAGTGATCACGCCGAATGACATTCCATTTCCTCCACAAGGTATCATGGTAGAAGGCGAAATTAATCAAGACATGATTGTCACCGCAGACCTTAACTTGGAACTTCTATATAAAGTTCGTGAGAGTGGCTCCGTCACAACCTGGCGTGATCGAAGAAGCGATTTATATCCAGATTGGGAAAAGGAATTGACTAAAATATAAGGGTGGGGTCAATGTGTATCGAAAAGAATTCTATGTTTTCGACCAAGACAAACCGGTTCAAGCCGTCATCCGAAACTATGCCAAAAAGGACTTTGCAAGCTTAATTCAGATTCAACAGGAATGCTTTCCGCCACCGTTCCCATCTGAGCTTTGGTGGAATGAAGATCAATTAAATAATCATGTTCACCTTTTTAATGAAGGGGCTTTATGTATCGAAGTTGATGGTGAAATTGTCGGTTCTATTACGGGGCTACTCATTAATTACGAACCCGATCATCCAGACCATACATGGGAAGAAATAACCGATAACGGTTATATTCGAAACCATAACCCTGAAGGCAATACCTTATATATCGTTGATATTAGTGTTCGTCCATCTTACCGCAAGCTCGGTTTAGGCAAATGGCTCATGCAATCCATGTATGAAGTCGTAGTGCATTTAGGATTAGATCGATTACTAGGCGGCGGAAGAATGCCTGGCTATTTGAAAAAATCGCGGGACATGACACCCGAACAATACGTCAAATCGGTTGTAAAAGGTGAAATAAAGGATCCAGTCTTGACCTTTTTACTCCGTTGCGGCCGAACACCGGTAAAAGTGGTGCCTCATTATTTAGAAGATGAAGAATCCTGCAATTATGGAACCTTAATGGAATGGAAAAATCCATTTAAGTGATAGAAAAGGAGAATGCTAGAATGGAATTTATTCGAATTAACAATATTGAAGATCCGTTGTTTAAACAAATGCATCAATTAATGCAAGATGTGTTCCCACCTGAGGAAGTTCTAGAATTTGATCTTTGGAAGGAGCCTTTAGAAGATCCAGGAATCCGTGTATTCGTTGCTGTACATGAAGGAAAAGTGGTCGGTGCAACGGAGTATCGTTATTATGAAGACTTTAACGTGGCAATGACTGATTTTACGATTATTGGTCAAGCGGGTCTTGGCATTGGGCCGTTTTTAGCAGGGAAACGTGCAGAGGATTTACAATCTTTGGCTACTGCTAACGGTAAAAAGCTATTTGGTATGTTCGCAGAAATCTATAATCCATACCAAGTCGATCATTATGAATTTGGTGGCGTAAAGCCGATGGATCCTTATGTTCGTCGTGAAGTATTATCACACTTAGGCTATCAACGTCTCGACTTCCCGTATGTTCATCCTTCTTGGAATAATGACGGTGAGGCTGTATCAGGTCTAGA
This sequence comes from Bacillus sp. CGMCC 1.16607, assembly GCF_042683745.1. Lineage (NCBI taxonomy): Bacteria > Bacillati > Bacillota > Bacilli > Caryophanales > Bacillaceae > Bacillus > Bacillus sp. CGMCC 1.16607. Next base: position 219,271 of record NZ_JBHUJX010000018.1, on the reverse strand, counting down.
CCTTTCATTCCTTGTCATGGAAGAGGGCGTGAAAGAATTAGATTCAGAGCTTATTGTGAAATTTTTGAAACGTTATTATGCTGTTTTATCCAATAAGCCACAAGCTTGGCTGGAAATGATTGAAGATTTAGGGGCGAAAGATAAAGTAGAGTTAAAGCCACTTTAAAATAGCAAGAGAAAGATCCTCGAGGCTCTAAAGTCTTAAGGATCTTTTTTTCAATTTTTAGCGATTAGTAATCTCAGCCAAAATTTCAAACGATCTCAGTCTTTCCTTATGATCAAAAATATTGGCATTGACCATCATTTCATCTGCCCCTGTTATATCTAAAAACTGTTGGAGTTTCTCTTTAACTGTTTCAGGGCTACCGATAATCGAGGAACCTAGCTGCTGTTTCAAAATAGACTTTTCATATTCGCTCCAAAGGGTATCGATATTTTCCACTGGTGGCTGCAGCTGACTAGGCATATTACGAATTAGGTTCAAAAATAGCTGCTGCAAAGAGGTTGCGAGATAATGTGCTCGTTCATCCGTATCTGCAGCGATAACATTTACTCCGACCATAGCGTATGGTTCTTGTAATACTTCCGAAGGACGGAAGCTTCGGCGGTACAATTGTAGGGCTGGTAGAGTATTATCTGGAGAGAAATGGCTGGCGAAGGCAAACGGCAAACCAAGTTGACCAGCCAATTGTGCACTAAAACCACTTGATCCCAATAACCAAATAGGTATATTTAGTCCTTCACCAGGGATAGCTCTTACCGGCATTTTCTTAGTAGGGTTAAAATAGTTGCGCAATTCATCTAGCTGTTCAGGAAAATCCTGTCCATCACTCCTACGATCCCTTCTTAATGCATGTGCAGTCAACTGATCTGTACCAGGCGCACGACCAAGTCCAAGGTCGATTCGACCAGGAAAGAGACTTTCTAACGTACCAAACTGTTCAGCAATCACAAGTGGCGCATGATTCGGCAACATTATTCCACCCGAGCCAACACGAATCTTCGAAGTCCCAGTTGCCACATGCCCAATCACAACAGATGTTGCAGAACTAGCAATTCCAGGCATATTATGATGTTCTGCTAACCAGTAACGGTTATATCCCCACTTTTCTGCATGTTGAGCTAGATCAAGAGTATTACGTAAAGAAATAGCTGGTGATCCTCCGACGGTTATCGGAGCTAGATCAAGTACAGAAAATGGAATGCTATGCAGTTGTTTTTTATTGTTAAGTGTCAATTGAATCCACTTCTTTCATAAACAAAATTTAATTATATTTTATCAATATAACTTTATGAAACAAAATATTCTGCTCTTCTAATGAAACATCAATCATTTTCAACCGTACATAGAAATAGTAAAACATAATTGGGGGATCATGATGACATCTGAAAGTAAATCATATCGAATATGGAAGGTACTGTCCTTTGCCTTATCACTAGTTGTACAAGTTTACTGGTATAAATTTCGAAAAAAATCAGCTACTGACTGGGAAAGATTATGGGAGAAATTAGGCCGGCAATTTCGACAAATGCTATTTGAATTAAAAGGATTGCTCATAAAGGTCGGACAAATCGTAAGTATTCGTGCGGATCTTCTTCCAAGTAGCTTTATTAAACAAATTGAGGATTTAGTCGATCAAGTTCCACCATCACCTTGGGAAGAAATTAAGAAGGTTTTGGAAAAAGAGTGGAATGGGTCGATTGAAGATAAGCTCCTCTCCATCGAGACGAAAGCAGTGGCGTCCGCTTCCATCGGTGAAGTGTATCGTGGAGTGTTAAAGGATGGAACAAAAGTAGCTGTGAAAGTGAGGCGACCTTCCAGCCAATCTATTATTCAAACAGATTTTCGAACGTTATCAATCATTATTTGGTTTGCTCATTATTTTGCCCCCGTTCCCAAAGGGTTTATTAGCTTTAAAAAATTGTATCTAGAAATAAAGCAAGTGATCGAAAGGGAGTTGGATTTTAAAAAAGAACTGGAAACCGCGGTTCAATTTCAACAGCGTTTTCACTCCTTTCAATGGCTAAAGATCCCTACTGTTTATTCAGAACTTTCTACCTCTCAAGTATTAGTAATGGAGTGGATCGATGGTGTCAGAATAACGGATGTGGAAGCACTTGACCTTCATCATATAGATCGACATGAATTAGCTCAAAGATTATTTCGCGTTTTCCTTCCACAATGGTTAGAAGCGGGAATGTTTCATGCAGATCCTCATTCAGGAAATGTCTTAATGAAATCGGATGGAACAATCGTTTTACTGGACTTTGGGATGGTAGGAGAGATTTCGAAGCGAGATGCGGCTAATTTTCAAAACCTACTAGAAGCGATATTGTTAAAAAATTATTCTAAGGCAGCGGAAGCTTTTTTAGACTTGGGCTTTTTACTTCAGGGAGCAGATTTAAAATACATTGAAAAATTACTAGCAGAAGTACTATCATTTGATCTATCCCAACTAAAGGAAATGGATCTATTTGCTGTCCAAAAGCAAATGAATGATCTAGTTAAATCGCTTCCCGTTCAAGTACCGACTCGTTTTGTATTTTTAGGACGTTCATTTATGACAATTGAAGGCATCTTCTTTACCCTTTGCCCTGAAAAGGAGCCGCTTGACATTATTAAACCAGCATTTATGGATTGGCTCAATCATAGTGATACGAATAAATGGAAGTTGTTTTTAAAATGGATTCATTCCCAGCCAGTTTTCGGGCTGTTTCATTCTGTAACTGATTTAATCAAAAAACCCCAACAATTACTTGAATTAAAAGAAATACAGCAGCAAAGAGAATTTCAGTTTGCTATTTTTGAAAATCAAAAAAAGCAAAGTTATTACTTAGGAGTAGTGGGAATTGTAGGAACCTTCTCTGGTTTGCTTTTACACCATTCCCTGATCTGGAAAGGTTCGATTGGATTATTGGGTATCTCTTTCGTGGGGTATGTTATTTGTAGCATGAGACAAGGAAAGTGGCTGAAAACATTTCAAAAATAAAAAATATAAAAGAAGTAGTCTGTATTTTTTGCAGGCAACTTCTTTTTTTATAAACTGATTTCTTGAAATTAGAAAATCCCTCCAATTATTTTGTTTAAATCCTCACCTGGTTGTACAGATTAAATACTATTACTAAAGAATTGCGGTGAGATCAATTGCTTACCTTTGCATTTATATTAATCTTTTCGCTGCTGACTGTCTTAATTGGAATCATTGATTTATTTTTTTTTCATAAGACGTGGGATCAATTTTACCATTCGGTTTTGTCGTTACAATTTGGTACAAGGAAATGGTGGGTTTTTTTCGGTCTTTTTGCGGGTCTTTTTTATTCGGTCATAGGAGATTACAAGAGGTTGAAAGCTAAAAGAGAAGTTTCGAAGGGAACTTAAGTGGAGCGTAATTTGGATGGAAAAACTTTCTTTGTGGCAGTTTTTTTTATTAATATTTATTTTTGAAACAGGGTCTGCGATTGTGGTCGGAATTGCTGGTGAGGCAAAGCAGGATGCCTGGATTGCTATTTTACTTGCTACATTTATTGGGGTTTTTCTCATCTTATTTTATTTTATGATCGTGAAAAAAGGTGATTATCGAAATCTATTTGAGATTATGGAATATTGTTTTGGAAAATACGTAGGCAAGGCTATCATATTCATTTATATCACTTATTTTTTTTATCTTTCTGCCCGTGTTTTACGTGACTTTGGCGAACTAATGGTTTCGACTATTTTTGAAAAAACGCCTGTTGAATTTTTGAGTTTAACGATTATGTTGCTCATTGCCTATATATTATTTCTCGGTATAGAAGTACTTGGCCGAATGTCTGAAATTTTTATTCCCTATATCGTGATGTTTCTGTTATTTGTTGGACTCGGGATTCTCTTGTCAGGTGAAATTGAATTATCTAATCTGCAGCCTGTTTTAGGAGATGGTGTTATGCCGATTTTGAAGACAATCTTCCCTAGTCTAATTGGTTTTCCATTTGGTGAATTGATCGTCTTTACTTTTATTATTCCCATCGTTTCCAATTTGAAAAAGGCAAAATTAGTTGCCATGATATCCGTATTCTTAAGTGGCATCCTTCTTGTTTATACGGTGGTGATACAAATTGGAACCCTTGGTGTGAATATACGGAATCGCTCCAATTTTCCTATGTTATCGGCAGCACGGGAAATTTCCTTATTGAACTTTATTGAACGAATTGACTTATTAATTGTTTTTATTGTCATGTTCGGAATTATTGTGAAGATATCAATATTTTTCTACGGTGGTCTTATCGGTTTAGAAAAATTATTTCATTTACCCTATCGAAAATTCGTTGTTCCGATGTCGTTAATGATTGCTTATTTTTCGATTGTGATTAGTACAAATTTTGCCGAACATATCGAGGAGGGACTGAAAGTGGTTCCTCATTATTTACATTTGCCATTGCAAATGGGTGTACCGCTTCTAATCCTACCTATTTTATTTATGAAGAAAATAAGATCATCACGGTGATAAATGAATGGATGATAGTATGAAAGAAAATATTTCGCTGTGGCAGTTGTTTATTCTCATTCTACTCTTTAATTTAGGCAGCTCGATAGTGTTGAACCTAGGTACAGAAGCAAAAAACAACGCTTGGATTTCAATTTTAATTGCATGTGCTGCTGGACTTTTGCTCGTCTTTATTTATTATCAATTACTCTCTTGGTACCCGAAACAAAATCTGTTTGAAATTATTGAAGCATGCTTTGGCAAATGGTTAGGGCGTCTCTTTAGTACCCTTTATATTGTGAACTTCTTCTTGCTAGCATCGTTCGTATTACGGGATTTTGGAGAGTTAATGGTTTCAACTATCTATACTAGAACACCTATCGAATTTATTCACCTTACGATGATTATCGTCATTCTCTATATATTAACGCTAGGCATTGAGGTACTAGGGCGTGCTGCTGAGATCTTTATTCCTTATGCTCTTCTATTTCTACTATTTGTTGGTCTTGGAATAATATTTTCTGGGGAGTTCGATATTGAAAACTTATTTCCCATTTTAGGTGATGGATTAATGCCTGTTTTAAAACCTGTTTATCCAGTGCTCTTGAATTTCCCTTTTGGGGAGTTTATCACATTTATGGTTATCATCCCATATGTTTCGAATATTCGATATGCCAGAAAGGTTGGAATTAGTGCCTACTTATTGAGTGGGATCATTCTAGCTTATTCCGCTATTCTGCAAATTGCAGCATTGGGAATATTAAAGGATCGGGCGAATTTCCCTTTATTATCTGCAGCACGGGAAATCTCTCTCCTTCATTTTATTGAACGTATTGATTTACTCATTGTTTTTATCATGATGCTAGGAATTGTCGTAAAGGTGTCTGTTTTATTTTACGGAGGATTGAAGGGACTTGAACATATTTTCAGATTACCCTATCGATCATTTGGATTTCCAATGGCGATGATCGTATCCTTATTCTCAATTTCCATTGGAGAAGATTACCCATCTTATTTTGAAAAGGGAGTTATATTCATCCCGAATTATTTCCAGACCCCTCTCAATATGATCATTCCGTTACTATTATTAACCATTGCATTCATTAAGAAGAAAATGGGGTTGGTGAATAAGAATGAGTCTATTTAAAAAATTATTTAAAGACATCTTTCCACAGCAACAGAAATGGAGAGATGAACAAATTTCTGTAGAACAACCGATAGGTAGAGACCTTTTAGAAAATAAGAAAATTCTTTTAGGAATTTTCGGTTCAACAACTGATTTTTATTATCAACCAATTAAGTTAGTGAACAAATCGGGATTTCTTTTTTATTTCAAAAGTATGGTAGATGAAAAAGAAGTAAATGAGCGGATATTGAAAAATTTCACCCAAATAAATCAATCTGAAAAGGTTATCATCTCGGATGATGATTTAGAAAAAGTAAGAGAAGAATATTTCGCAGGTCTTCCGTTCCAATTTGTTAAAGATTACAAATCTTTATCAGGAAAACTTTTGAATGGATATGTTGCCCTCTTGATTGATAGATTTGACCGTGCGCTTGTTATTGCTGTTAATAGTATCGAGTATCGGGCAATTACGGAGCCAAGCACGCAAACGATTATTCGTGGTCCAAAAGACAGTTTTACCGAGTCAATTGATACGAATATAAGTTTAATTAGAAGGAAAATTAAAAATCCAAAACTACAATTTGAAGAACATGTAGTAGGAATTGATTCAAGAACGAAAATATCAATGGCCTATATGGAAGGGGTTGTGAATCAAGGGATTCTGATGGAAGCAAGATCTCGAATTCAATCGATAAACCTTTATGCAATTTTTGATTCAGGAAATATTGAAGAAGTCATTACGGATAAAAACTACACTCCCTTTCCATTAATCTTCAATACTGAGCGTCCAGATGTGGCAGCGGGAGGAATTTTGGAAGGGCGAATTGCTATCATTGTCGAGGGAAGTCCGTTCGTATTAATCATTCCAGCTGTGCTGACAGACTTTTTCCAAAGTGCTGAGGATTACTATCAGCCTTATTTAATGTCATCGTTTATAAGAATCATTCGTTACATGGCCTTTATGGTTTCATTGCTGCTTCCTGGCTTGTACGTATCGATTATTTCGTTTCATCATGAACTATTACCGACAGATTTACTTATTAGTATCCAAGCGCAGCGGGAAGGGGTCCCATTCCCAGCGGTGTTTGAAATTTTTTTGATGGAAATGACCTTCGAAATTTTAAGGGAAGCAGGGATCCGGATGCCGAGAGCGGTTGGTCAGACAGTGTCCATTGTTGGAGCACTCGTTATTGGACAAGCTGCCGTTGAAGCAGGTCTTGTCTCCAATGCACTTGTCATCGTTGTTGCTTTCACAGCAATCGCTTCTTTCGTTTCACCTATATATAATTTTTCCATTTCGACAAGGTTATTGCGATTTGTTTTAATTCTATTTGCAGCAGTAATGGGATTGTATGGAATACTCATTTTCCTTATCGCTATGGTGGCACACTTAGTAAGTCTACGATCATTTGGAGTCCCATACTTAGCCCCAGTTGCTCCATTAATTATGGAGGATCAGCAAGATGTCTTTGTACGTTTCCCTGTATGGTCAAATAAAACGAGACCAACATTCTTAAAAACAGAACAAAATATTAAAATGAATGAAATCCATAAACCCGGACCGCCGAAAAAGGAGGGGAATTCTTGAAAAGGATCTTTATTTTTCCCTTTTTTATCGCCGTGTTCCTCCTAACTGGCTGCTGGGATTCACTTGAAATTAATGATGCTGCCATCATAACCGGAATAGCTATTGAAAAAGGAGAAAATGCGCTATATAAGATGACGGTTAGTACGGTTAATGCTACGGAGCTATCAAAATCGAGTGCAACAGGAAATACTCCAAGTACGACTTTCAGTTTGGAGGGGGATTCGATCTCAGAATTGTCCAATAAAATGAATATAGGACTTACGAGAAAGAATATTTACTCTCATACTAGGATCCTCGTTATTAGCGAGAAAATTGCTAAAGAGGGGATGTTAGAATTTTTGGACTTTCTTGAACGTAGTGGAGAATTTCGTAATGATTTTAATATCATGGTATCCAAAGGGGTCAAAGCTTCAGACATCTTGAAGGTCGCTTACCCACTGCAAAAAGATCCGTCTTTAAAGCTTCATAAACAAGCTCAATCTTTTCTAGATTATTGGGGAGGAGATCCGAAAGTACGATTAACGGATTTTATTACCGCATTAGTGGTTGAAGGAAGGCATCCTGTTGCAGCAGTTGTCACGATAAAAGGCGATGCTAAAAAAGGTCAGAGTGTCGAAAATAATAAAATGCTTGATTTAGATGCAATGGTAATCATGGATGGAATGGCTGTTTTTAATAATGACAAGCTTGTAGGAATGATGTCAGTCGAAGATGTCCGATCGTATTTATGGACGGAAGATTTAAAATCCACGAGTTTGAGCGTTCCATGTGGAAAACTAGATGATAAGACGTTATATAATGATATTCGAATTATTTCCACTTCTACGAAGAAAGTAACGAAATATAAGTCAGGTAGGGCAGAATTAATTATTAAAGTAACGGGTGAAGCTGATCTTGTCGGGACTCATTGTAAAGAAGCGTTAGATAAACCGGAAACCTTTGATAAATATGAGAAGCAAACGAATCGGTTTATTGAAAGTGAAATCGAAGGAACCATTCGAAAAGTTCAGGAAGAATATAATGTAGATATTTTTGGATTTGGGGAAAGCTTGAATCGCTCTAATCATAAGGTTTTTCAAAAAATTAAATCGGATTGGGATCAATATTTTTCCAATGCAGATGTCAAAGTTGAATCAACAATATATATTCGGAGATCAGGTATTAGAGGTAATAGTTTTATAAGGGATTTAGATAAATTAAAGGAATCGCAAAACGATACAGAAGAATAATATAGGAAAAGACATAACTAGGGGTTATGTCTTTTTCAGATTTTTTACTAATTTCCTACGGACAGGATGTCCTAGTGTTGACATTGCTACTGGGCGTGGCGCTCTTAGTCGACAGTTTTTTGCATTAGTGTATAGCCCTTTTCTTAAATCTTCCACCACGTACTTCCGAAATATTAGCAACAGCTAAAAAGGCGGATGGATCAAGTTCTTCAACGATTTCTTTTAGTTTTGCTTCCTCAATTCGGGTGATCACGCAGAAAATCACCTTTTTATCATCACCTGTATAGGCTCCTTCGCCCTTTAAATAAGTGACGCCTCGTCCAAGTCGCGCTAAAATCGCATCACCAATTTCTTTATGATGCTCACTAATAATCCAAGCGGACTTCGATTCGTCAAAGCCAGTTAAGACGATATCAATTACTTTAAAAGCAATAAAATAGGTAAGAAGCGAATACATAGCACGATCCCATCCAAAGACAAAACCAGCTATACAGAAAATGAAAATATTAAAAAACATAATAATTTCGCCGACCGAAAAAGGGATCTTTTTATCCAAAAGGATGGCCATAATTTCCGTTCCATCTAAAGAACCACCATAACGAATAACAATACCGACACCGGCACCAAGAACAACGCCACCAAACACTGTAGCAAGCAGCAGATCATCTGTGAATACAGGAACATCATGTAACAGAATAGTTGTTACTGATAATATAGCGATTCCAAGAAGAGTAGATAGAGCGAAGGTTTTGCCAATTTGCTTATAACCAATATAGAGAAATGGGATATTGAGGATAAAAATAAAAACACCAAGCTTGATTCCAGTGAGGTGTGCAAGAATAATCGAAATACCTACGATACCGCCATCTAAAATATTATTTTGAACGAGGAATTCTTCAATTCCTACTCCCATTAATGCTGCTCCAAAAATAATAAAAAATATTCTTTGAGCAACCTTTGTCTTTGTCAGACCTTTATGTTTTGTATGAGCGAGCACTTCTTCTTCTAATTGTTTCATAAATCCCTCCTATTAGTATTATGACATGATACGAGAACTGAACGATTCTCACCATTATGTTTATTTTATCATAGTAAAGGGTCTTTGTTCATAGATATGCTTAGCTTATTGGGGTTGAATTTTTTTTGTGAAAATATACATGTATTCTTTTTAACGTGGGGAAACTTCTGATAAAGACCAATATTTTTCTTTTGACAGTTAAGTAAGTTTATACTATGATGGTTAATGCCGACAAAATCTATATGAATTAAGGGAGTTATAAAGATGAAGAAATTACTTATTATGTTTGCTCTATTCTTTAGTTTTATGTTTGTCTTAACTGGATGTGGAACTTCAGAAAATAAAGATAATAAAGCGGATGAAAAGGCAACAACAGGAAGCGATTCTTCCAAAGATCAAGATTTACTTGCAAAAGTGAAAGACGAAGGAAAATTATTAATCGGGACAGAAGGTACATACCCTCCGTTTACGTTTCATGATGATAAAGGTGTATTAACTGGTTTTGACGTAGAAGTGGCAAAAGAAGTAGCGAAGCGTATCGGTGTAGAGCCTGTATTTATGGAAACACAATGGGATGCGATGTTTGCTGGTTTAGATTCAAAGCGTTTTGATATGATTGCGAATGAGGTTGGTATTCGACCTGACCGTCAAGAAAAATATGATTTCTCACAAGGCTATATCACTTCTGCTGGGGTACTTATTGTGAATGAAAGTAATAATGAAATTAAATCATTTGAAGATTTAAAAGGGAAAAAGTCAGGTCAATCGATGACGAGTAACTATGCGGATATCGCAAAATCGTACGGGGCAGAAATTGTTGGTGTAGAAGGATTTAACCAAGCGATTGAATTACTTGCTTCCAAGCGTATTGACGCGACAATTAATGATAATTTATCTTTTTTAGATTTTAAAAAACAAAAGCCTGATGCACCAGTGAAAATTGTTGATACGGCTGATGACGCTTCCCAAAGTGGATTCATGTTCCGTAAAGGAAATGAAACGCTAGTTGCAGAAGTGGATAAAGCATTAGAAGATATGATTACAGACGGCACATATCTTGAAATCTCTAAGAAATGGTTTGGTGAAGATGTACTTAAATAGTATTTTTGCTAATCCAGAGAGGTTAGATGAGCTTATTTCCATAGCAGAAAGTTCCCTTCTTCCATTGTTGAAGGGAGCTCTTTTTTATACATTTCCATTGACAATCATTACTTTTATTTGTGGAATTATTTTAGCTGTACTGACCGCATTAGCGCGAATTTCTAGTTCGAAAATCTTACAAGGCATTGCAAGATTTTATGTTTCCGCCATTCGGGGAACACCGCTTTTAGTTCAACTTTATATTCTTTTTTATGGCTTACCATCAGTAGGAATTATCATTGATCCTTATCCATCAGCTGTTATTGGATTTTCTTTGAATGTTGGAGCTTATGCATCGGAAATTATTCGTGCTGCCATTTTATCGACACCTAAAGGACAATGGGAAGCTGGTTACTCAGTTGGGATGTCCTATTCACAAACATTGAAAAGGATTATTCTTCCTCAAGCAGCACGAGTATCCATTCCGCCATTATCAAATACCTTTATTAGCTTGGTTAAGGATACATCACTTGCTTCGCTCATCCTTGTTACGGAAATGTTCCGTAAAGCGCAAGAAATTGCCGCTGCAACCTATGAAGTTTTATTACTTTATACAGAAGCTGCCCTTATTTACTGGATCATTTGTTTCTTCCTATCAATGATTCAACAAAGGTTGGAGAAAAAACTTGATCGCTATGTTTCACGATAAGTTGAGGGGAGGGATGAAGAGTTGATATCGATTAAAGATTTATATAAACAGTTTGGTGATTTAGAAGTATTAAAAGGAATGAATTTAGATGTAGAGCAGGGGAAAGTTATTGTTCTAATTGGTCCATCTGGTTCTGGAAAAACAACCTTTCTGCGCTGTTTAAATGTATTAGAGGCTCCAACAAAAGGTGTTGTTTCAATTGGAGACGAGACATTAGATTTTTCGAAAGAAGTTTCAAAGAAAAAAATTGCTTCGTTCCGACGCCAAACAGGAATGGTTTTTCAAAGCTATAATCTTTTCCCGCATATGACCGCTCTAGAAAACGTCATGGAAGGACCTATTACGGTTAAAAAAGAGAATAAGGAACAAGCACGCCAAAAAGCAGAATCACTATTAAGTAAAGTTGGCTTGGGAGATAAAATGGACTATTATCCATTTCAATTATCTGGAGGTCAACAGCAGCGAGTTGGAATTGCTAGGGCATTAGCTATGGAACCAAAGGTGATGCTATTTGATGAACCGACCTCTGCTCTCGATCCCGAGCTTGTCGGTGAAGTATTGAAGGTAATGAAGGATTTGGCAAATGAGGGTATGACCATGGTCGTCGTCACACACGAGATGCGATTTGCCAAAGAAGCAGCCGACGAAGTCCTTTTCATGGACCAAGGCATCATCATCGAAAGAGGTCGTCCAGAAGAAATCTTCACAAACCCAAAAGAAGCCCGAACCAAACAATTTCTAAGCCTAATAGAAAAATAACTTTAACAAATTAAAGGACTGGGGGACCCCCCAGTCCTTTAATTTGTTAAAGCGAGCCCTTCTTAATAATATTTCTACAATTTATTTACATTTTTTATATTAAACATAAACTGTCTTAATATTCGGTTTATATAATTCAATTGAGTAAGAGAAATGAGGGAGGAAGAACATGAAAAGGATGATAACAAGCCTAGTTTTAACAGGAATGATTGTTGGAGCTGCTCCGAATGTATTTCCTATTAATGAGGTAAAGGCAGCTCAATCGATTAATAATTTAGTATCTGGAAGTTCGTATAATGCTAAATGGTTGGATGAACAACATATTCTTTTTACAAACGAAAAAAATGAAATATCCTCTACATATTTATTAAATGTTCAGACGAAACAAGTGAAAAAACAATTTAATCAATCTGAACTGACTATTTCACCCAATGGAAAACAAGCCATTTATTCCGATGATAAAGATGCTTTATTTTTATTAGATATCCAATCGAGTAAAAGCACATTACTTACCAATGATGATTCATTTAAATCGGACTTTGTATGGTCAAATGATGGAAGTAAAATTTTCTTCCTGCAAGGGGATAAAGGTGAGACTGTTTCTAGTATTTCTGTGAAGGACGGAAGCATCACAAAAATACTAGACGATAAGGTAGAGTATAAATCGGACTTACGTCTATCTACTGATGAAACAAAAATCCTTTATTTAGCAGCAAAGCAGGCTGAAACGAAATATACAGATGATAAAAAAACTGACGTTGACACGATTGTGACGGAAGGGACAGAGCCACAATTATTTGAATTTAATTTGGCATCAAGTAAGCCTGAGTCAGTCATCATCACTTCATCCAAAGAAAATAAATTTTTTATTACACCACTACAAAATGGAAGAATTCTGTATTTAGAAGTAAGTCCAGAAGATGATGGGAAATTACCTATTTTAAAATTAACAAGCCCAGATCGTAAAACAATCAACAATTTAGTAGAGAATATGGAAATTGAAGGAGTTACAGTCTCTAGCAATGGAGGCATCTACATTTTAGTAAAAGAAAAAGACAGTAGCTCAAGTATTTACAAAGTTTCAACGTCTGGATCTCTAGAGCGGAAAATTAATACGAAACAAGAAATAACGAGTTTAGAAGTTTCAAAGGAAGGGAAGCAAATCGTAACGACTATTGCGACTGACAATGGCGATAAACTTGCCATCTTTAAAGATAAACGTTTGGAAGAGTTAACGAAAAATTAAAAAGGGGAGATTAAATTGAAAAAATTCTTAAACAAAATCACCTTAAGTATGGTCATGTTTGCTCTATTAATTGGGGTATTGTTTGGAGTGGCTCCAGCAAATGCGAGCGCTGCTACGGTTTCAGGGAAAATTGTCATTGCGGGATCCACAGCACTATTACCTTTGACACAACAAGCGGCGAAAGAATTTAAGCAGAAAAATCGTAAAGTATCCATTTCTGTATCTGGTTCTTCTTCGATTGCAGGTCCACAATCTGTATTAAAAGGTTCGGCAACGATCGGTGCAAGTGACTGGGACGCAACGAAGGCTGTTCAAGGCTTCAAAGCATTCGAAGGTTTAGTCGCTCATAAGATCGCCGTTATTCCGTTTGCGGTTATTGTCCATAAAGACAATAAAGTAAAAAATTTAACAACTAGCCAATTACAAGGAATTTTCTCTGGGAAAATCAAGAACTGGAAAGAAGTTGGCGGAGAAGACAAAGAAATCGTTGTTGTCACACGTTCAGTTGGATCTGGAACAAGAGTAAACTTTATTGAAAAAGCTCTTGAAGGTGAAGACATTAATGATAAATCGCCTAATTTAGTCAAGGCTGGTAAAAGTGGTGAGATGGTAACGAAAGTACAAGAAAACAAATATGCGATTGGCTATGTTGATCTTCCTTATGTGAAAGGCGATATTAGAGCAGTGGACTTCAATGGGATTGCTGCAACGGTCGATAATATTAAAAAGGGAAAATACCCAATTTGGGGATACGGATATTTATTAACAAAAGGGAAAGCCAAAGGCGCAGATAAGGCATTTATTGAATATATTCAAACGGCTAAATTCCAGAAAAACACATCAGCAAAATTAAAATTCATTCCTCTAAGTGAGATGAAATAAGAAGCAGGAATTTAGGCCAGTCGTAAGGATTGGCCTTTCCGTTTGTCAGGAGGGGCAAGAGACATTGGAAAAAGTCATCATTCATTCATCGAAGAGTGAAGCAAAGAAAGAGGTTATTTTTAGTGATAGGAACAGAATTAAAACACCCCGCATTCAAAACAAATTATTTCATTTCTATACATTACTAAGCGCCTGCTTATTAGGTTTAATTTTAGTATCTATTTTATTTTTTATCGGGAAAACTGGCTTTTTAGTTTTTCAGGAAGTGTCATTTAAAGAATTCTTTCTTTCTTTATCATGGGAACCGTATGATGATCAATTTGGAGCAGGAATTTTCATTATTGGAACATTCTCCTTAACGTTATTAACATTATTGATTGCCATTCCAACATCTTTGGTTATTGCTATATTTTCTGCTGAAATGGCTCCTTTATGGTTAAAAAGTTTAATAAGACCTGTATTAGATTTATTAGTAGGTATCCCTTCTATTGTTTACGGATATCTTGGTTTAACAATCCTTGTTCCCCTTATCCGAGATCTAACGGGTGCTACGATAGGAGAAGGGTTTTTACCAGCTGCAATTGTGCTTTCGACTATGGTCTTACCGACGATTGCTAGAATTAGTGATGATGCCATAACTTCAGTACCGAAGGAATTACGCGAAGCAAGTTATGCTCTAGGAAGTACGAGAATCCAATTGATCACAAAAGTCATTCTTCCTGCTGCAAAATCAGGCATCATAACGGCCATCATTTTAGGGATGGCCCGTGCGATTGGAGAAACGATGGCAGTAGTGATGGTTATAGGAAATACCGCCATCCTTCCAAAGGATTTATATTCGCCAACATCCGTTTTAACGAGTAATATCGTTATGGAAATATTAAATGTTCAGTTTGATTCTACTTGGAATTATGCCTTATATATGATGGCATTTCTCTTATTACTTATATCACTTGTTTTAATTATGATTATACGAAAGCTACGTGTAAAAGGGGTTTGATGATGAGGGAAACGCTTTTTCTACAATATTATAAAAAAAATGCCAAGGCCATGATGAAAGATAAAATCGCAACTACGTTATTCTGGGGCATTACTCTTATCATTATTTCCTTGATTGCCTATATATTGTTTACCATCATTAGCAAAGGTTTGGGCTTCATTACGTTAGATTTCCTTCTCACTTTACCAGATGAAATCGAAGCGGGTGGTGGAATCGGTCCTTTTATCTTTAATTCGCTTTATATTCTTATCTTATCGCTACTATTCTCGCTACCTTTCGGGATAGGGGCGGGAATATTTCTTGCTGAATATGCACCTAATAATAAATACACGGAAATTGTGAGAACATGTGTGGAAGGACTCGCATCCGTTCCATCTATAGTTATTGGGCTATTTGGCTATGTTTTATTTGTCGATTTTTTTGAAATTGGCTTAACGATCATCGGTGCTTCCATTACACTTGGGTTACTAAATTTACCGATTTTAACACGTGTCAGTGAAGAAGCCATACATACTGTACCACAAGAGTTAAGAGAAGCCTCGTTTGCTATTGGTGCATCTAAAGCACAGACAATCATTAAGGTAGTTGTACCCGCAGCATTGAATGGTATTTTGACAGGGATTAGTTTAACCGCCTGTCGAGCTTTTGGTGAATCCGCTGTCATATTACTGGCAGGAGGTACAAGTTCATCAGGGACGATGTGGGATTTCCATTTACTTTCCCAAGGTGGAACTTTGCCTGTCCATCTTTGGTATGTACAGTCCGAAGCATTAGTAGAAGATGCGAAGGAAATCGCAAATAAGTCTGCGGCCGTTTTAGTCATCGCTGTCTTTTTGATTAGCTTTATTACAAGAATTCCTATTTGGATTCGAGAAAAAAAGATTAAATAGGAGTTAATAGGAAGCCTAGCAATTGGGCTTCCTTTTTGTATTAAAAAAATTACGTAAAAAAATGCATTTTCATCGAAAAATTCCTTTTTTTTATCTACAATAAAGTATGAACTTTATTGGATAACTGGGGGAAATTTAGTATGAGTAACAGTCATCTTCATTTTAATACAACGATTGGACGTAAAAAGCCTAACAGCATTCGTAATAAACAACAATCATGTCCTTTTTGCGCAAGAGAAGAATTAACGGATATTTTGGCCACGGATGGTCCAATCATCCTATTGAAAAATAAATTTCCTGTTCTAGAGAATTCCAATCAAACCGTACTCATTGAAACAGATGATTGTCACGGGGAAATTTCACTTTATACAGATACCTTTTTAGAGCGATTAATTGCTTTTGGTCTCAAGCATTGGATCGAAATGGAGGAAAGCGGAAAGTACAAATCTGTATTATTTTTTAAAAATCATGGCCCGTTATCAGGGGGAACCATCGCTCATCCCCATATGCAAATAATCGGTTTGCATGATATAGACTATAAAGAAAAAATTAATAAGGAATGTCTCCAAGGGCATTTAATCGATAAAAAAGATGACGTTGAGTTTACATTATCGACGAAGCCTAGTATCGGCTTCTATGAATTTAATGTGAGAATGACAAGTTTACAACAAGTTAAGACATTCTCACATTACATTAAAACAGCTGTATCCTACTTATTAAATGATTTCCCGTTTCATTGTGGAAGCTATAATTTATTTTTCTATGATTTTGATGGAGAAATTTTCGTGAAAATTATTCCAAGATTTGTGACGACCCCCATTTATATCGGGTACAGTATCCCGCAAGTACCGAATAATTTGACATGGATGGTAGAAGACATTAGGGAGCGGTATTTTATGTAAGGAAATCGCCCCCATTCCTCATATTCGAGTTGTGCTTTAGTTGAAAAATAAATATAATTAAAGTTTGAGGTACATGGTTTCTTGTTTCACGGAAAGGAGGTATACCATGTCTACTAATAAGACATCCACATCAAGAATTGATTATAATTTAGTCTTAATTTTATTTTTACTTTTTTTAGCGAGCTGTATTTCGATTTATAGTGCGCAAAAGACAGGGCAATATAGTGGGAATTTTTTAATAAAACAGTTGATATTTTACCTAGTGGGGGCTGGAATCGTTGCAGCCGTTATCACATTAGATTCAGACCAATTGAAAAAAATTACATGGTATGCATACGGATTTGGAATTGTGATGTTAGGTTTCTTGATTGTTGCACCAGAAAGCATTGCCCCCGTAAGGAATGGTTCCAAAAACTGGTTTCAATTACCTGGAATGTCACTCCAACCATCGGAGTTTGTTAAAGTTTTTATTATTTTAGCTTTAGCAAGGGTCATTGTAGAGCACCATCAAAAGACTCAAATCAAAACGATCCAAACGGATTTATGGCTATTAGTGAAGTTAGGCCTTGTGACACTTCTTCCTTTATCACTTGTGATTAAAGAGGATTTAGGGACATCACTCGTGTATATTGCTATCCTTTTAGGGATGTTATTTATCTCAGGGATATCTTGGAAGATCTTAGTTTCCCTCTTTAGCGCAGGGTCCGTATTAGTGGCAACTATCTTTTATTTTGTACTTTGGAAACCAGAATTATTAGAAAAGTATCTTGGAGTCGAGGAATATCAATTTGATAGGATTTATTCCTGGCTAGATCCATATAATTATCAAAGCACGACAGGATTTCAATTGACCAAATCGTTATTAGCGATTGGATCAGGTGCGACGACTGGAAAAGGGTACGGCCATCGAGAAGTTTATTTGCCAGAAAGCCATACTGATTTTATATTCAGTGTGATAGGAGAAGAGTTTGGTTTTATTGGGGCGAGTGTTCTCATCAGTTTATTCTTCTTGTTAATTTACCAAATCACCAAAATTGGAATGGAAACGAAGAATAATTTCTACACCTATGTATGTGTAGGGGTCATCAGTATGATCACCTTCCACGTCTTTCAAAATATTGGGATGACAATTGGTGTTCTTCCAATAACAGGAATTCCTCTACCGTTTATAAGCTATGGGGGAAGCTCGCTTATGGGGAATATGCTCGCCATAAGCCTCATATTTTCGATTCGGTACCATCATAAAAAATATATGTTCTCTACTTCAGAGTAAAAAGCGGAAACTTTATGCTTCCGCTTTTTACATTATTAAAGGAGAATATTTTTTTAACTTTAAAGATACGTCACTAAACGGGGATTCCGCTTTTCTTATTCAATTACCCCTGATTCAACGATCTCCACATTTGTTTTAATTTTTACCTTTAATGATTGATATTCTTCGCCATCTTCCCAACCTTTTAAATTAAAGCCTCTTGTTCTTGTTTTTATAAAGAAGCCCAGTCCTATAGGATCAACTTTGTGTTCTTTAAACCTCTTTATGAGTTTCTCACATTCTTTCGTCACTTGCTCTTCCATCTTTTTTTCTATTTTTCTAATTAATGGTTTAGATAGTATCTCAGGTCCTGTATATTCTCGAATAATTCCCTTTATTTTTAATTGAATCGTTATTTCAAAGGGGTTTCTTCTCGTTATTTTCATTTTTTTCTTAGATGTAATGCTTCGAATAATGGCTTCGCTATCGTTTACCTTTATTTTTTGGGTTCCCTCACTATAGCTATCGACTAAAAGCTTAAAGAAAAACATATTTTTGGCTTCAATGGTGTCTACGACCTGAATCTTATCACCTTGAAATAGGCTAATCCCATTTAACTTCAATTTATCATCAGCGATTTTTTTTATCTGTGGCAAATATCCAGTTTTTCCAAGTTGGTAATAATCATGAAAGAAAAGCTGTAAATTTGTATTAGGCAAATCCTCTTGTTCAATATTATGATTGAGAAGATCAGAGATGAAAATCGCATTCCCTCTACTCCCGTATTCGCCAGTTATTAAATCATGTGCACTTCCATCTACTGTCACAATAAACAATCTTGCTCCAATACTAGCGTTCCTAATTGGAGCATCCAGATAATCAAACAATCCTTGACTAGCCAATTCTTTCCCAAACAAGATAACCTCGAGACTCCCTTCGGATAAAGGCTGGGAAGCTTGCTTTTGTAATTTATTAGCGATTTCTCTACTGGTTGTCGCTGTTGTTGTTAAGGTAGTGTTTTTTATCGATTTATCTGGTTGGAAATTATAAACAAGCATCGTCCCTTTTATCTTATTTTCTTCTATCTGATCATATGATCTGGCAATTTCAATGGCTATATCATCTAGTATTTCCGATTGTACACATCCTGAAAGGAGGGAAATGGTACAAAGCGATAACCCTATTCTACTTTTCATTTTTTCTTCACCTTCTTTGTAATGAAAACGACAACAAATAGGAATGGAACATAAAGGAAATTAAAATAAAAACCAATCCTTCCAGTGAGATCATTTAAAAAATTGACCTGCTCACGAGTTTCAAAAATATTCACGCCTAACAAACAAATGGCGGCAACGATGATGACCCCTTTATTTTGACGAATGTGAATCGTTCTTTTCAAAATTCGACTTGCACACCATATAGCAATACATAAATTAGGTAAAATAATTAGATTCCAGTTTGCAATTCCGATATATTCAAACCTTTCAACAAACGGAAGGTGTACGATTTTCCACATTGTTAAAGTAGGCCATATCGTTTTTTCAAGTTGTTTTTCCGAAAAGTATGAAAATGTAACAACTGCTAATACGGTATAAAGCAGGGTGGTTGAAGAAACTGCGATATGAGCCCATTTCTTAGACTTTTTCGGATTTTTTAAATAAGGATAGTAAAACAAAAACGTTTCATAACCTAAATATGTTAATGACATATCTCTTGAAGCTTTTATGATTTCGCTAACCTTGTGATCCCAAATAGGTAAGAGATTTTCAAAATGTGAAAATGGTAAAGTATAGAAAAAGGAAAATATTAAATAGAATGGCAACACAGTACCGAAAAAGGCGATTCCAGTAACCGTTCGAAATCCTCCGTATATAATGTAAATGGTGACTAGGAGGAATCCTAAAGTAAACCAAAAGGTACTGAAATCGGGGAACATCCAAACTTGGATAACTTCAATAAAAGTTCTTAAGACTGCGATAGCCATCATCATAAAATAAAATGAAAAAAAGAAGGAAATTATTTTACCTATTTTTTCTCCCAATAAATAGGAATGGACACTTACTAAATCCCCTTCAACCGTTTCTAGGATTTTATACATCATCCAAATAATGAAATGGATGGAGAGTCCAGCCAAAATGACGGATATCCACGCATCATATCCAGCTGTTTTTGCGATGATTTTTTGATATCCGAGAACTCCAATACCTACTTGCATACCAACAATTAGAAAGTAGACGAGGAAATGAGATATTTGTGATTTTTCAGGAATGGATACTTTCACCTACGTCGCCTCCAAATGATCGATGAATTCTATTCATCGATATCCTTTTTTTCTTTTGCTTTTTTCTCGCTAAAGCGAACAGGTTGGTCTGTTCGTAAAAATTTAGGACGTAATGATTGATCATTTATCGGCAAACGAATTAAAGCATCTTTTAAATCAGGAATTCTTAATGGATAAAGGGGTTCCAAGAAAGGTCTCCCCAATGAGGTTAATCGGATTAAATGGGTTAGAAGAAGGCAAAAACAAAAGACAATCCCAAGTAATCCCCACAGTTGTGCAAATACTAGAAATGGAAAACGTAACAAGCGAATTGTATTACCCATTTTGTAGACCGGTGTTGTAAAGGAAGCTAGTGCTGATAAGGCAACAATAATAAGTAATACATTACTCGTTAAGCCTGCCTCTACAGAAGCAGTTCCAATAACGATCCCTCCTACGATACCAATCGTTTGACCAACTTTTGTTGGGAGTCGAGCTCCAGCCTCTCTTAAAAGTTCAATCGTGAGTTCTAGGAAGATAGCTTCTAATATAGGTGGTAGAGGTACTTCTCTCCTTGATGTTATCAGTGTAGCAAGTAGATCCTTCGGTATCAGTTCGTAATGATAGGTTAAGGTAGCGACGTATATTGGTGTAATTAGGATCGAAAAGGCTACCGAAAATAAACGAATTAAGCGAAAAAACGAAGACAAAAGCCAATTCATAAAATAATCCTCAAATGAGGCAAAAAACTCTACTGCCGTTGTTGGAGCAATTAAAGCATGAGGAGAACCATCCACTAATATAGCAATTTTCCCCTCCGCTAAAATAGCCGAGACCCGGTCAGGCCTTTCTGAATCTAATAGTTGGGGAAAAGGCGAATTTCTATTATCTGAAATAATTTGGACGATATAAGAGCTATCCACAATCGAATCAATCTCAATGTCACTAATACGCTGAGTAACGGTTTGTACATTATCCTTGTCTGCAATTCCATCAATATGTAAAACCGCCACTCTTGTTCTCGATAACTTTCCAACAATGATTTCTTCAACAATTAATTCCTTAATCGGCAATCTTTTTCGAACTAAATTGATGTTTTGACCAATGGATTCGATAAATGATTCTTTTGGTCCAATGACGCTAAACTCCACTTCGGGTGTGGCGATGGTACGGCCAAAATCCTTTTGTGCAGCAATAAAGGCAAATCTTTTCTCCTCTGTTTCTATTGTTAACAACACATAACCGCTTAATATTTTTTCCTCAATTTGTGAAGCATCATCACTTATCTCGACGACGGTCATTGGTGCAATCATTTTTATATCTTCAAGCTCGTTAAATTCCTTCTCTTGTAAATAAGGAAGTAAACTATTATGAATAATTTCTTCATCAATGAGAGTGGATATGAAGGAAAGACAGAAACGAACTTTAGTTTTTTCATTTACATAAAAGGTTTTTTTAAAGTCATTGGACTTAACGAGTGATTGCTCCCACTCTTTTTTTTCTATATCTTCTTTTACACGACTCTTTGATAACCAGCTTTTCATATTCATGTCACCACCTTCATAACAACTATTATTATTTACCTTGAATGGAAAGTTTATGAATGAGTTATTTATAACTGATCATTTTCTAAAAAAAAAACCTGCCAAGTTGGCAGGTTTCAATGTTATTTATTTAATTAGGATATCTTCCATTTGATCAAGCATCAGATTAGCAGCTAATACACCACCAGAAGTGTTCCAAATCGTGTCATCCACCTTATAGACATTGCCAGCCTTAGCAACTTCTAAGTTTTGGAACAATGGATCTTCAATCCATTCTTTTTCAACACTATTTGCTTTCCCATCTCCTTCATCATAAGTGAAGTAGAAAAGGATATCCCCTTCCATCGCTGGAATTCGTTCTTTAGTTACTCCTCGTTCAGCAAAATCATCGACATCTTGGCTTTCAGGACGAGCAAATCCTAATTGTTCAAAAATCACTCCGGAGAATGTATCTTTATGGTAAATACGAACGTCAGAAGCCATAAAACGTACCATTGAGATTTTCATATTTGTTTTGTCGCCAAGCTTTTCTTTTAACTGTGCTACATGATCATCATAATTGGCTAATACTTCATTACCTTTTTCCTCTTTATTAAGGGCTTTTGCATATAATTTAAAGTTTTCTTTCCAATCACCACGTAATGTTTCAGCGAACACAGTTGGAGCAATCTTACTTAATTGATCATAAATTTTTTCTTGACGCATTTTATTTCCAATAATTAAATCTGGTTGTAATGCTAGGATGGCTTCTACATTTACTTCAGATTCCACACCAACAACTTCCACATCTTTCATTTGATCGGCAATGTGATCATACCAAGGATCTCCGGTAAAGGATTGAACTGCTCCTACAGGTGTTACTCCCATTGCTAGTAAAGCTTCAGTTCCTTCATTTGTAAGAATAACAACTCGTTCTGGTGTTTTATCAATCGTTGTTTTACCCATTGCATGTTCAACCGTATAGCTTGTTTCTTCCGTTTTAGGTTCTTCAGCATTCTTCTTATCCGCTGAGTCTTTTTCTTTCTCACCGCAAGCAGCAAGAAGAAAGACCATCATAATAGTTAATAAGGCAAAAAAAGATTTTACTGACTTCATTTCTGTTCCCCCTGAATTATGTACTGTTAATGATAATCATTTTCAATTGCATCTTTATCATAATGGGTGGAAAGAAAGTTGTCAACATTTAATTGAAAATGGTTATCATACTCATTGACACGAATTCTCAATTAGAATAGACTTGTATTGTAAACAAATATCGTTATGTATGAAAGGTTTAAGCCATTATGTTGTTAAAAAATACACGAATGAGATGGATGGGACTCCTTTTTTCCATTTTTTTATTATTTATTTTTATGTGCATTAGTATTGTATATGGATATACCGATACTTCCTGGAGTACAGCTGTTGAAGCATTTACACATTATAATGCATCAACTGAACATTTAGTTATACAGTCAATTCGTTTACCACGTGCTCTCATCGCTGCTGCGGTAGGAGGGAGCATTGCCATTGCAGGGGCGATGATGCAAACGCTAACAAAAAATCCGTTAGCTGACCCTGGTATTTTCGGAATTAATTCAGGTGCTGGCTTTGCAATCGTGATCGCAGTAAGCATTTTCTCTGTGGCTAATTTACAAGCATTTACATGGTTAGCATTTTTAGGAGCTGCAGTAGCAGCAGTTAGCGTGTATTTTATTGGTGCAATTGGTCGTGAAGGTTTAACACCGATGAAATTAACATTGGCGGGTGCCGCGATGTCGGCTTTGTTTTCTTCGTTTACACAAGGACTACTCGTATTAGATGAAGCTGGGCTTGAACAAGTCTTATTCTGGCTTGCTGGTTCTGTCCAAGGAAGAAAATTGGAGAGTTTAACATCTGTCCTTCCTTATTTGGGAGCTGGTTGGCTTGGTTCAATGTTTCTAGCAACAAAGATGAACGTTTTAGCTATGGGTGATGATGTAGCAAAAGGGTTAGGTTTAAAAACGGGATTTGTTAAATTAGGAATGGGAATCGTAATTATTTTACTAGCAGGTGGAGCAGTCGCGATTTCTGGACCAATTGGTTTTATTGGTATAATCATTCCTCATATTACAAGATCCGTTGTCGGAATCGATCATCGTTGGGTTATTCCATTTTCTGGACTACTAGGAGCGATGCTGTTATTAGCGGCAGATGTTACCGCAAGATACGTAATGATGCCTGAAGAAGTTCCAGTCGGAATTATGACGGCTATCATTGGAACCCCATTTTTTATTTACATTGCTAGAAAGGGGTTCAATGGTCGATGAGTCAATATAAAGGGTTACGTATAGGAAAAGGAAAAATCTCCTTTTTAATTGATAAAAAGGCACTTATTGTTTTTCTAACATTATTACTTGTCTCATTTTCAGTTTTTATTTTGAGTACCGGATTAGGTGAAATGAAAATTAGCCCAATCAATGTATTAAAGGTATTATTTGGCGGAGGAACGGATATACATCGACTCGTCATTCAGACCTTTCGACTTCCACGTATCATTATTGCTTTAATGGTCGGGATATCATTAGCAGTTGCAGGTGGAATTTTACAAGGATTAATTCGAAATCCGTTAGCCTCTCCGGATATTCTAGGAATAACGGGGGGAGCGGCAGTAGCAGTTGTTGGATTTCTTGCCCTTTTTAGTGATGAAAGCAACTCCTTAACGGTGAGCATTCAATGGATGCCTGTTGCTGCGTTTATTGGAGCAGCGATTGTCGCTTTACTCGTCTATTTCCTTGCGTGGAAAAATGGTGTATCACCGATTCGTCTAGTATTAATAGGGATAGGAATTTCTGCCCTCATGCAGGCGTTAACAAATTTAATGATGATTATGGGACCGATTTATCGTGCGAGCGAAGCGAATATATGGTTAACGGGGACGGTTTATGGCTCCAACTGGAAACACGTCATAACGCTTGTTCCATGGACATTGATTCTTCTCGTCGTTGTCATGATGATGGCACGTAATGTCAATGTTCAAGAATTAGGTGATGAAATTGCCACGGGTGTTGGCAGTCATGTTCAAAAACAAAGATTTTGGTTGCTGATGCTAGCAACGGCATTAATTGGCAGTTCTGTTGCTTTTGCAGGTGGAATTGGTTTTGTCGGTTTAATGGCGCCGCATATGGCTCGTCGATTAGTCGGTTCAGCGTTCGGTGCATTACTTCCAGTATCCGCCCTCATTGGGGGCATACTAGTAATGGTGGCTGATTTAATTGGTAGAACGATGTTTTCTCCATTAGAAGTACCTGCAGGTGTATTTACAGCAAGTATTGGAGCACCTTACTTTATTTATTTACTTTTTAGAGCAAGAAATTCATAGGGATTCAAGTTGTCCACTATACGACATCTAATCCGTCAGAATATCGAAGAGAAGGAGCGATTTTTGTGAAGCAAGCGATTGAAACGAAAAACCTGTCACTTTCATACGGGGATACTTTAATCATTAATGAGTTAAATTTAACGATTCCAAAAGGTGAGATTACCGTGTTTATTGGTGGGAATGGATGTGGAAAATCGACTTTGCTTCGGTCAATCGCAAGACTGCTTAAGCCGAAATCAGGCTCAATTATTTTAGAGGGAGAAGCGATAGCAAAGCAATCAACAAAGGAAATTGCTAAGAAAATGGCCATTCTTCCACAATCCCCATCTGCTCCTGAAGGTTTAACCGTTTTACAACTAGTAAAGCAAGGAAGATATCCGTATCAGACATGGTTAAAGCAATGGACAGAAGAGGATGAGAAAAAAGTAAATGAAGCCTTAAAAGCAACCAACTTAGAAGAGTTTAAAGAAAGAACAGTAGATTCCCTCTCGGGTGGGCAGCGTCAACGGGCATGGATAGCGATGACTTTAGCACAAGATACCGATATTATTTTATTGGATGAACCAACCACTTACCTAGATATGACACATCAAATAGAAATTCTGGATCTACTTTTTGAATTAAATGAGAATGAAAATAGAACGATCGTGATGGTCCTTCATGATTTAAACTTAGCTTGTCGTTATGCTCATAATATTGTAGCAATCAAAAATCAAACCATTTATGCACAAGGTAAACCAGAATATGTGATTAATTGTCATCTTGTTAAAGACGTATTCGGAATGGATTGCCAAGTTACCATTGACCCACTATTTGGTACTCCGTTGTGCATTCCACACGGTAAAGGTAGATGTGTATTGCAGAAGGCGGCGGTTGTCAATGGATAGGGATATTAGGAAAGAAATAACTACACTACTATGGTTTCGCTTAAGCGAGACCCTTAATAATGATCCGCTTACAGTTGATATTGATGGTCTAATTAGTGGTGGAATGGAACATTATTTGCAAAAAGTGAAGTTGGGTATTGGCGCTCAAAACGATAAAGTGGCAGCCTCGATGATGATAAAAAGATATGCATTTCTTTCTGCGATGGCCTTATTTACAATGTCCCATTATGACAGAGGATTGAATGTTCAAACAAGTAATCTGATTCTAGTCTCTCATTTTGATGACGAACATTGGTTACCTAAGTTTTATTTTAAGGATTTAACGTTTGAAGCTGTTAGCGATAATCGGGAACAATGGCGGGAACGATATGTAGAGAACATATTTGCCAATCACATATCTATCCTCGTCGATCAGCTTTCAAAGATAACAAAAATATCAAAGCTTATCCTATGGGAGAATGTAGCGGTATATTTATTTTGGCTATACGAAAATGTGTTAAATGATAATGATGAGAGAAAACACTTGATTGAGTCTGATTTTCGTTATGTTATTCAAGAGGCTCCAGGGTATGTTTTCGGTACATACAATCATAACCCTCTTTCTAAATTTGATTCTGACAAAATATATCATGCAGCAACAGATAAATACATTCGTCCACGTAAAACATGCTGTTATTCCTACCAAGTAAAAGGAAGTAATAAACGCTGTATTACTTGTCCATGCTTTCAAGTGGATGAAGAGGGAAGGTGTCAAAGTGAACAAAGCTTTTGTACAACAATTCGAAGCGTTAATGAGTAAGTATAGTGAACTATTGGTCGGAGAGTCTAGCGTAGAAGTTCAGGAAAAAGTAAAAATGTGGGCTCTGTATTCTCACATCGCCAAATCTATGCCAGCGTTAGCAAAGCATTGGAATGAATTATACCCAGATGCGAAGGCAGAAATGAAAGAAGTCATGGAAGAAATTAAAAAATTAAACGAACAGCATCGTGCGAATAAGTAATTGGTCATGATGTGACGAAATTGTGAAAAGCGCGGATATATCTTTGAAATGGACGGATATATTGAGAAAAAGGCGGATATATTGATCGAATAGACGGATAAACACTTAGGATGCGCGGATATCTGCAAAATGAACAGGTCGAACCCAGCTACAAACTGGGTTTGACCTGTTTTTAAATAGTCTGAACTGGTTTCTTTACTGCAATGGTAAATTCCCATAAGGAAATTGGTTTGAATAGCCCTGAAATTGCTGATAAGATTGCTGGATTTTTTGTTGGTCGGCTGCTTCTAACTTGTACCAGCCTTTTTTGAACATCATATTATAACAATCCCGCTGGGCATTTTGGGTCTCGGTGTAGATAGCCAAGATATCTTGATACAATCCTTCGTGACTTGCTTCATTTAAGGCAATGCTATATGAATCAGATAAGTATTTTTCTGTAGATAATAGATCGTTTAAAAAATCACGTTCGTTCATTTGTGGTGTTTTTTGTACTTGTGTTTCTGGGTTTTGAAACTTTTGCTGATTTTGATTCACAATCATCCCTCCTACTGCATTCCTGTTAATGGCTGATTTTGTAAATGAACATTCAAGTGGTGAAGGAGTTTCTGATAGTGGCGCTGATGCATTTGTCCGCATTTATCCATAATTGCCTTTAGTTCAGGATCTTGGCATTGCTCTGCGAAAAAATGTGCCTTTTTCATCGCTAAAAGATTCCATGAAAGCATGTCCGTGATATAACTAGAATCTTTCGTAGAAATGATCCCAGGTGGTTGTTGCATGATTCCTTGCTGATTTTGCATATTGAAATTAGGTGGCTGCATTTGTCCTTGCTGGTTCTGCATATTCATATTTTCCTGCTGCATCATTAGGTCCTCCTTTAAATCAGGCTATTAAAATGAATTTTATACACCGAACACGAACAAACTACTTCTTGTATTGATTATTTTGGCTATTTACTTTTCCGCCGCCATCATGTTCTACTGTTGGCCCAGCATCTCCTTGGACGCTTGCAGCACTCACTCCAGCTTTTGATGGGTTCTTTTTGCGCTTTGCCATAAATATCACCTCGTGATTTATCATGTCCAAAGACAAAAGTTTTTGTCGCAAAAAAAATAATTTTATCTTTCGTTTTAGGATTGCACAAATTTTCGAAATATTTTATAGTTAAGGTAGTAAAACTCATTCGAACGAGAATATTTTTTTTGACAGGAAAATGAATGAGTGTTCATTCAACGATTATTAAAGGGGGAAATAAAGTTGGTCCAAAGTATTAAAAAAGCTGCTGTTTTAGGATCTGGAGTAATGGGTTCAGGAATTGCTGCTCACTTAGCGAACATTGGGATCCCTACCTTATTATTAGATATCGTCCCACGCGAATTAACCGATGCAGAATTAGCAAAAGGTTTAACATTAGAAGACAAATTAGTTAGAAATCGAATAAGCACGAGCTCGGTTCAAAAACTTTTAAAGCAAAAACCAGCACCACTTACTTCCAAAAGCAATTTAGCTCTAATTGAAGCAGGTAACTTAGAAGATGATATGCAGCGATTATCCGAAGTAGACTGGATTATTGAAGTTGTAGTTGAAAATTTAGCAGTGAAAAAACAAGTTTTCGAGCGTGTTGATCAATTCCGTAAACCAGGAAGTATTGTCAGCTCGAA
Source organism: Bacillus sp. CGMCC 1.16607 (assembly GCF_042683745.1). Taxonomy (NCBI): domain Bacteria; kingdom Bacillati; phylum Bacillota; class Bacilli; order Caryophanales; family Bacillaceae; genus Bacillus; species Bacillus sp. CGMCC 1.16607. Next base: position 190,431 of record NZ_JBHUJX010000018.1, on the reverse strand, counting down.
TACTTCTGGAATTAGTGTGGAAGCAATGGTGGAGGGACGTTCAGAAGACTTCCAAAAACATTTCCTGGGAACCCATTTTTTTAATCCACCAAGATACTTAAAATTACTTGAAGTTATTCCTACGAAACATACATCAAGTGAAGTTCTTTCCTTTATGAAGGAGTTTGGTGAGGATGTTTTAGGTAAAGGTGTCGTAGAAGCAAAGGACACACCTAACTTTATTGCCAACCGAATTGGTACTTACGGATTACTAGTCACGGTTCAAGAAATGTTAAAAGGCGGCTACAGTGTTGGTGAAGTGGATTCTGTTACAGGTCCATTAATTGGTCGTCCGAAAAGCGCTACTTTCCGTACATTGGATGTCGTTGGATTAGATACGTTTGCGCATGTAGCCAAAAACGTATACGAACAAGTGGAAGGTGCAGAGAAAGAAGTCTTTGAAGTTCCAGCATTCATGAAACATATGCTTGAAAAAGGCTGGTTAGGCAGTAAATCGGGCCAAGGATTCTTCCTCAAACAAGGAAAAGACATACTCGAGCTAGATCCAAATACATTAGAATATGGACCACGAAAAAAATTGAAATCAGCTGCAGTCGAACTTAGCAAGCAAGAAAAAGGACTTGCTAACAAAATGAAAGCGCTTGTATATGCAGATGATCGTGCAGGACAGTTATTATGGAACATCTTAAGCCCTGTGTTAACGTATTCGGCTGAATTATTAGGAAGTATTGCAGATGATGTTGTAGCGATTGATCGTGCAATGAAATGGGGCTTTGGCTGGGAAATGGGTCCATTTGAAACATGGGATGCCATCGGTTTGAAGAAATCAGTTAGCAAGATGGAAGCCTCTGGCGTACAAGTTCCTAACTGGGTAAAGGAAATGCTTGAGAGTGGCCATGAAACTTTTTATAAAGAAGAAGAAGGAAAGCTCAGCTTCTACCAAAATGGCGAGTATAAAGAAATCGTACAAAACCCGAAAATAATCAATCTAAAGAATCTTAAAAAAGCAAATGGTGTGATTAAAAAGAATAGTGGAGCAAGCTTAATTGATCTTGGAGATGGTGTAGCCTTGTTAGAATTCACTTCCCCAAACAATGCAATTGGTCTTGATATTCTTCAAATGATTAACTTTGCGATAGATGAAGTGGAAAAAAATTATAAAGGACTTGTCATCGGAAACCAAGGGAAGAACTTCTGTGTTGGCGCAAACATTGCGATGATTTTAATGGAAGCACAAGACGACAATTTCTTTGAACTTGACATGGTTGTACGTCAATTCCAACAATCGATGATGAAAATTAAATATAGCCAAAAGCCAGTAGTGGCAGCAACTTTTGGAATGACACTTGGTGGTGGAACAGAAGTTAGCTTACCATGTGCTGCGATCCAAGCTTCACAAGAAACATATATGGGACTTGTTGAAGTCGGTGTTGGATTAATTCCTGGCGGTGGCGGAAACAAAGAGCTTTATATTAAACATTTAGAAAACATGCCTAAAGGGGTTGAGTTTGATCTCCAAAAGGTGGCTAATAAAGTATTTGAAACGATTGCCATGGCGAAGGTGTCAACATCTGCTGCTGAGGCACGTGAAAATAATTTCTTAAATAGCAAAGCTGGAATTAGTGTGAACGGAGACCACCTTCTCTATGACGCTAAGCAGGCAGTTTTAGCCCTTCATGATAAAGGCTACAAACCACCTGTTCGCAAAAAGGTGCCAGTTGTCGGCGAAACAGGCTATGCGACACTTTTACTAGGTGCAGAAACCATGTACTTATCGGGTTATATTTCCGAGCATGACTTAAAGATTGCGAAAAAATTAGCCTATGTCATTGCTGGCGGTAAAGTTCCGTTCGGTACAGAAGTTGACGAACAGTACCTGCTCGACCTTGAAAAAGAAGCCTTTTTAAGTCTACTTGCGGAACCAAAAACGCAAGCCAGAATGCAACATATGCTTTTAAAAGGAAAACCGTTACGTAACTAATTTTGAAAGTTAATAGAATTGTAGAGAGGTAAGGAAGGAGAGGATTCTTGTGAGAGAAGCAGTCATTGTTGCTGGAGCCCGAACGCCGGTCGGAAAAGCGAAAAAGGGGACTCTAGCAAATACGAGACCAGACGATTTAGGAGCTTTAGTCGTTCAAGAAACACTTAGAAGAGCGGGGAATTATGAAGGAAATATAGATGATTTAATTATTGGCTGTGCGATGCCTGAAGCAGAACAAGGCTTAAATATGGCACGTAATATTGGTGCATTAGCAGGATTACCTAATAGTGTTCCAGCCATCACGATTAACCGTTATTGTTCTTCAGGTCTTCAATCAATCGCTTATGGAGCAGAAAGAATCATGTTAGGTCACTCGGACACGGTCCTTGCAGGGGGCGCAGAGTCAATGAGTTTGGTCCCAATGGTAGGGCATACACCACGCCTAAATGTAAAATTAGCTGAAAATGCACCTGAATATTATATGGGAATGGGGCATACAGCAGAAGCAGTCGCTAAAAAATATGGTATTTCCCGTGAGGACCAGGATGCGTTTGCTGTTAGAAGCCATCAAAATGCAGCCAGAGCTATTGCTGAGGGTAAATTTGTTGATGAGATCGTACCTGTAGAAGTCATTCAGCGATTCGTCGATCATAATCATAAGCTAGTTGAGAAAAAGGTGTTATTTTCTCAAGATGAAGGGGTCCGTGTAGATACGAACTTAGCTACTTTAGGTAAGCTGAGACCAGCCTTTTCGGTTACAGGTAGTGTAACAGCTGGAAATGCTTCACAAACAAGTGATGGTGCAGCGGCAGTTATGGTAATGGATCGTGAAAAAGCTGAGTCTCTAGGGTTAAAACCAATGGCGAAATTCCGCTCATTTGCAGTTGGTGGAGTTCCACCTGAAATTATGGGGATCGGTCCAGTTGTAGCCATTCCGAAAGCACTAAAGCTTGCTGGCTTAGAACTTTCAGACATTGGCCTTATCGAATTGAATGAAGCATTTGCTTCTCAAGCCATTCAAGTGATTCGAGAACTTGGAATCGATGAAGAAAAAGTGAATGTAAATGGCGGTGGAATTGCTTTAGGTCATCCACTTGGCTGTACAGGGGCAAAACTGACCTTAACACTTATTCATGAAATGAAACGTAGAAATGAGCAATTTGGCCTTGTCACGATGTGTATTGGCGGCGGTATGGGCGCTGCAGGAGTATTTGAACTATTGTAAATTTAAGGAGGAATCATAATGACTAATCAAACAGATCATTTAATAAAAGGTGGAAGCTTTTTAATCGAAGATGTAACGAAAGAGCAAGTTTTTACACCAGAAGATTATACAGACGAGCAATTAATGATAGCCAAAACTACCGAGGACTATGTAACGAATGAAGTATTACCAGAGGTTGAGCATTTAGAAAACCATGAATTCGACCGTTCTGTGAAACTATTAAAACAAGCAGGTGAATTAGGCCTTCTTGGTGCTGATGTTCCAGAAGAGTATGGTGGATTAAGCCTAGACAAAGTTAGCTCAGCGCTTATTGCTGAAAAAATGTCTCGTGCAGGAGGATTTTCTATTTCCCACGGCGCGCACGTTGGAATCGGTTCATTGCCGATTGTATTATTCGGTAATGAAGAGCAGAAGCAAAAATACCTTCCAGCCTTGGCTACTGGTGAAAAATTAGCAGCATATGCTTTGACAGAGCCAGGCTCAGGATCAGATGCTTTAGGTGCTCGTACGACTGCAAAACTAAATGCAGCAGGTACCCATTATATCCTAAACGGTGAAAAACAATGGATTACCAATGCTGGATTTGCTGATGTATTTGTTGTTTATGCAAAAATTGATGGCGAGCATTTCTCTGCTTTCATCGTTGAAAGAGAATACAATGGGGTTTCAACTGGTGCAGAAGAAAAGAAAATGGGTATTAAAAGCTCATCCACTCGTACATTAATCTTACAAGATGCCGAAGTTCCAGTTGGAAATCTACTTGGAGAAGCAGGAAAAGGTCATATTATTGCCTTCAATATTTTAAATATCGGTCGTTATAAGCTTGGAGTTGGTGCGGTAGGTGCTTCTAAACGTGCTTTTGAAATTACTGTACAATATGCAAACGGGCGCCAACAATTCAAAACGCCAATCTCTCAATTCAATTTAACGAAAGAAAAATTATCGACTATGGCCTCAAAACTTTATGCAGCTGAAAGCTCCGTTTACCGTACAGTTGGATTATTTGAAGATCGTATGAGTAAATTGTCTGAGGAAGAAGTAAAAGATGGAAAAGAAGTAGCGAAATCCATTGCTGAGTATGCGATTGAATGTTCATTGAACAAGGTATTTGCTACAGAAACTTTAGATTATATTGCCGATGAGGGCGTTCAGATTCATGGTGGCTATGGCTTTATGGCGGAATACGAAATTGAAAGAGTGTACCGTGATTCACGTATTAACCGTATTTTTGAAGGTACGAATGAAATTAACCGTCTACTAGTACCTGGTACTTTTGTACGTAAAGCGATGAAAGGTGAATTACCACTATTCCAAAAAGCTTTACAATTACAAGAAGAGTTAATGATGATGATGCCAGAAGAGCCTGGTGATGAACCATTAGCACAAGAAAAATATTTAGTAAAAAATGCGAAGAAAATTGGCTTATTGGCTGCGGGTCTTGCTGCTCAAAAATTTGGAAAAGAACTTGAAAAAGAGCAAGAAATCTTAGTTAATATTGCTGATATTATTTCGAACGCCTATGCAATGGAATCAGCTGTATTACGTACAGAAAAAGCGATCGAGAAATTCGGACTTGAGAAGAGCAAGCAAAAGCTTCTTTACACACAAATCTTCTGTCAAGAAGCATTCAATGAAATAGAACAGCATGCAAAAGAAACACTTGTCGCTACAGAGCAAGGGGACACTTTAAGAATGCTAGTTTCTGCTTTACGTAAATTTACTCGCCATACACCAATTAATGTGATTGCAAAGAAACGTGAAGCTGCAGAAAAATTAATCGAAGCAGAGAAATTTATCGTTTAATTTTGGAAAGCTCCCTTTTTTAAGGGGGCTTGATTTTTTGCATGAAGGAAGGATTTTTTGAAAAAAAGTCGAATGATTTAGATGGATGATCTTATTAGGAAAATTCGTCAAAATATGCTACTATTCAATTGAGACAATGTCGATTAGGTGGTGAAAAAGGTGAATTTAACCTTTTATTGTTATCCAAAGTGCGGAACCTGTCGAAGTGCGAAAAAATGGTTAGATCAACACAATCTTTCCTATCAGGAAATACATATTGCAGAATCGCCGCCTTCAGTGAAAGAGATAAAAGAAATCTATCTTAAAAGCGGGATAGACTTGAAGAAATTTTTTAATACAAGTGGCATAAAATACCGCGAGTTAGGTTTAAAAGACAAGCTTAAAACAGCCACAGAACAAGAGATGTTTGAGCTATTGGCAAGTGATGGCATGCTCATTAAACGTCCATTAATCAGTGATGGAAATAAAGTGACTATAGGTTTTAATGAAAAAGATTTTGCCAAAGTATGGTTATAGATAGGCAATTAGGGCAAATTCTTTAAGTATGCTAATAAATTAATTTAGGATATCATCATTTAATATGATAGATAATGCATTCAGAATGGATTCAAGCTGAGTGCTGATAATTAATAATGGAGGGATTAGGGATGAATACACCAAAGGAATTACGTTATTCTGAAGAACATGAATGGGTTAAAGTTGAAGGAGAACAAGTACGCATAGGAATTACTGATTTTGCTCAATCTGAATTAGGTGATATCGTATTCGTTGAACTACCAGAAGTAGGCGATGCTGTAACTGCTAATGAGCCATTTGGTAGTGTAGAATCGGTTAAAACTGTTTCTGAGCTATATGCACCAATTAGCGGAAAAGTAGTCGCTATTAACGAAGATTTAAACGACAGCCCAGAATTCGTAAACGAATCTCCATATGAGAAAGCTTGGATGATCGTGATTGAACCAACTGATGCTGGGGAAATAGATAGCTTAATGTCTGCAGAACAGTATGAGGAAATGGTAAAAGAAGATTAAATAGAAAAGCGGAAGCGGCTTGTTCAGCCCCTACAAGGAACCTCGAGGACGACAAAAACGCGACGTCCTGTCGCATTGTCGACACTCGTACATCCTGTACGTCGGGGCTAGCCGCTGTAGCTGGACAAAGACACAAGCACCTCGGATCACGAGGTGCTTGCTTTCATTATTTTTCAATACATTCTTTGTAAAACGGGGCACTATAAATATAAAATGATAAAGATGTTGCTGAAGAATCAATATGCGAAGATAGACTCTTACTGTCACACCATTCGGTCACATTAGGAATACTTTAAAGTAATCAATATCAACTATTATAGGTGATCATAATGCTAGATAAAGTTATTATTGTAGAGGGCACCTCAGATAAGAAAAAGGTTGAAAATATTGTGAAAGAGCCTGTTGAGATAATTTGTACAAATGGTACGATGAGCCTATCGAAAATGGATGAACTCATTGACTCTCTTCTAGAAAAAGAAGTATATATATTAGTGGATGCTGATGCGGCAGGAGAAAAGCTTCGAAAGCAGTTTAAACGTGAATTTCCTGAAGCTGGTCATCTTTATATTGATCGCTCTTATCGTGAAGTGGCAACGGCTCCTAGTAATCATTTAGCGAGCGTATTAATGGCTGCTAATATCGATGTGCATTCGGAACATTTAGAAAAAGGATGAATCGTATTGAATGAATTTAGCCAAGAAGATATAAAGCTTTTTTTGAAGGAAAATAAAACAGGATTGATTTACCTTTATACACCACTATGCGGAACATGCCAAATGGCCTCGAAAATACTAACTGTCACCTGTGAATTACTTCCAAATTTACACATCGCGAAAGCGAACCTCAATTATGCCGCAGATATCGCTGATATTCTATCAATTGAAAGTGTGCCTTGCTTAGTAAGCATAAAGGAGGGTCAACTACTCGAGAAAATCTATGCGTTCCATTCTGTTCCATATTTATATGAAAAACTAAAAGATGCTTAATGCATCTTTTTAATTTTTTTCAAAAAATTCTAATAGTCAGGCTTCTTTTGTTTACAAGGACAGCATGAAAGAATTATGATATTTAGGGGAGCGAAACATTAGGAGGAAAAGAAATGGCGTTTTATCAAGAATGGGCAAACCAAATTCGCAGCTATAATCGGAATATTCGATTGGCGTTATTAAGTAGCCTCTTCATCCAAATTGGTATGGGAATCTTTATGGTTATATATAATTTTTATATAAGAGAGCTTGGATATACCGAGCAAGTGAACGGTCAAATCATTTCAATGAATTCATTAGCCACCGCAATCATTTTAATACCAGCTGGTTTTTTAAGTGACCGCTTAGGGCGAAAAAAAGTCATGCTAATTGGAGCGGTCTTCACTGGAATTCTACTGATATGCAGAAGTATAACTGATATACAAAGCTTATTGATTTTGTTTGCCTTCTTAACTGGAACGACAATGGCTTTTCTGCAAGTTTCTGGTGTCCCGTGGTTGGCTGAAAATTCAACCCAAGAGCAAAGGGTTCATCTTTTCAGTATTCAATTTGCGGCCATGACTGGAGCAAATGTGATTGGAAATGTATTAGGTGGAACCTTGACGGACCTTTTCTCTCTTTTCTTTACCGAAGTAGAAAGTATTCGTTATACATTACTTATTGGGTCTGTCATTTTTTTAATTGGAATTTTTCCTATTTTAAAATTTAAAGAATTACCCAAAAAAGAACAAAATCGTCCAGTTAAAGAAAAACGTTTAGCCCAAAAAAACAACTACAAGTTAGTCATTTTATTTGCGATCCCTTCACTAATTATCGGTGTTGGGGCTGGGCTAGTGATCCCATATTTAAATTTGTATTTTTCAGACCGATTTGCAGCCTCTAATACAACAATTGGTTTTATTATTTCACTCGGTCAAGCGGCGACGGCTATTGCTATGATTATCGGTCCTCTTGTTGTGAAGAAATTAGGGGAGGTCAGGGCTGTTGTTGTCTTGCAATTACTGTCATTGCCATTTCTATTATTAACGGCTTATACGGAAAATCTATGGCTTGCAGCGGTTGGTTTTTTATTTAGGCAAGCATTAATGAATGCGGGAAACCCAATACAGACATCATTAATGATGTCTAAAGTAGACGATTCGATGAAGGGGTTGGCCAATTCGGTAAACCAGATGGTATTCAATCTTGGTTGGGCTTTAATGGGACCTGTTTCAACAGGAATCGTAATTAAATACGGCACTTACTGGGGCTACGCTACAGTCTTTACGATTACGGCATCCTTATATTTAATTGGTTCAGTGTATTATTATCTTGTTTTCAAAAGAATCATTGACGAAAAAAAGCTGAAAACAGCTAGTTAGTTTTTACATATTTCTCGGGAAATTAATTATTTTGTCGAAGTGCATGAGGGTATTTGTCGAAGGAAAATTAAAGGATTTGTCCCAAGAAAGCTGAATAGTAATGGTGATGACTAAAGAGGTGATTGCCATGAAGAAATATATTCAAAGCTGGGTGTATTCTTTACAGAAAAATCCATCTGTACTTATATTAACTCATTCTAGTGATATGTTAGTTTGTTTCGATATCGGACATAAAACTGTATATGTATCATTTTCAAATGGAGAGGTTGAATTAGGCAAAAACACGGTGGAAAAGGTTCCAAATGTAAAGATCCATGGAACAAGCGATAATTTTGAAAAATTGATAACTGGACAATATCACCTTAGAAAAATGGTCAATCAAAGACAAATTTCTATTCAAGCTTCCTTTCGAAATACCCTACTACTTGAGGCTATATTTCAATTGGCGAGTTTACAATTCGTTTCAGAGTCAGAATGTTTTTGGGACTATGAAAATTGTCTAGCTCCAGTGCCCAGCGCCTAGTGTACTGTCCCTCTCCTCCTTACGATAAGTCAACATCGAATCGCTATCGCTCTTCGTGTTTCCTTTATCTCATGCATCAAAAAGCGAGGCGACTGACCAGCCCCGACAAGCATAAGACGGTCCTGACAAGAAGATTGCCTTTTACCTTCTTGTCAGGAGTGGCTTATGACCTCGAGGGGCTAGGAGCCGCAGCTAGACTGCGGAGCAGACCAGTCCATACGTCGCTAAACGGGCACTTCCGCTTTTCTATCAGAAATTTCTAAAAAATAACTTGACGTTTGTAAAAACCGTGTGATAAGATTCATTTAAATTTAGCGCTAAATATAAAATTTACCATTAAAACTTAATATTTCTTATCAAGAGAGGTGGAGGGACTGGCCCTATGAAACCCGGCAACCGGTTAGATTACACGGTGCTAAATCCAGCAGGGGGAACACTCTGGTAGATAAGAAGAGATGATAGTTAACCTCTTCTTTTAGAAGAGGTTTTTTGATTTCTCTTCAAATATAATTTAGGGAGAGATGGCAATGACAGAACAACAAAAAAAATATCGATTTGAAACATTAGGGGTTCATGGGGGATTAAAACCAGATCCTGTCACCGGTGCAAGAGCAGTGCCTATTTATCAAAATAACGCCTACCAATTTCAAAATACAGAACATGCAGCTAACTTGTTTGGACTGAAGGAATCAGGATACATATACACAAGAATTCACAACCCAACTGTCACCGTTTTTGAAGAAAGGGTAGCCCTATTAGAAGGAGGAGTGGGAGCATTGGCTGTAGCAAGTGGAATGGCTGCCATCACTCTAGCTATTTTGAACATTGCACAAGCTGGTGATGAAATCGTATCAGCCTCCACTCTTTATGGGGGAACATACAATTTGTTCGCTACAACATTACCAAAGTATGGAATTAAAGTAACGTTTGTGGATCCAGAGCGACCAGAGAATTTCGCCGAAGCCATAACAGACAAAACGAAAGCCATTTTTGCTGAGACCATCGGAAATCCTTCATTGCGAGTGTTAGATATTGAAAGAGTTGCAGAAATTGCACATTCACATGGGCTACCACTCATCGTAGATAATACATTTGCAACTCCATACCTTTGCCGCCCAATTGAGTATGGAGCAGATATCGTTATTCATTCTGCAACGAAATGGTTATTGGGTAATGGAACAACCTTAGGAGGAGTAATTGTTGATGGTGGGAAGTTTGATTGGAGTTCATCGAAATTTCCTGGTTTCAATGAACCAGATCCTAGCTACAACAATATCGTTTACAGTGAGGTACTTGGACCCATTGCCTATATTATAAAGGCGAGAGTTCAATTATTACGTGATTTAGGACCTTCCTTAAGTCCGCAAAATGCGTTCCAATTTGCACTTGGTCTCGAAACTTTGCATGTGAGAATGAAGGAACATATTGCCAATACAAAAGAACTGATTCATTATCTAGAACAGCATCCTGCTGTAGCTTGGATCGCTTATCCAGGACATGAAGATCACCGAGATTATGAGTTAGCAGAGAAATATTTGCCAAAAGGTGCAGGCTCAGTGGTAGTGTTTGGAATTAAAGGTGGTAGAGAGGCTGGAGCAAAACTTATTGATTCTTTAGAGCTCTGGGCACATGTGGCTAATGTTGGAGATGCGAAAAGCTTGATCATTCATCCTGCAAGCACGACTCATCAGCAATTGGATCAGGATGGATTAATCGCTGCCGGAGTATCGGAAGATTTAATTCGTTTATCCGTGGGCATAGAGCATATCGAAGATTTAATCGAGGATCTTGAGCAAGCAATTGAAATATCGACAGGAATTCGTTCGAGAGCTTTAAAAGTTTAGTATTTATTAGCGATTATTACCAAAATTTTATTGTAGAAAAATGCATTGACACCCTACTTTTTCCGTGATACGATATCACTCGTGATTACGAAAATTACTTAAACGCTTTAAAGTGTTAACTGAATATAGATATGTTTTTGCTCTTATCAAGAGAGGTGGAGGGAAGTGCCCTATGAAGCCCGGCAACCGTCAACGGTCAAATGTTGAAATGGTGCCAATTCACACAAAGTGTAAACTTTGGGAGATGAGAGAAAGGGAAATCGTCTGATTACGCCTTTCTGCTTATCTGTGCAGAAAGGCGTTTTATTTTTCTAAAACAATGATATTACGGAATAAAGTGGGTGAAATAAATGATTTCTATTAAAAATGTACAAAAAATATACTCTTCCAAGAATGGAAAAGTAAGAGCAGTCGATGATGTCAATATTGAAATAAAAGAGGGAGAAATATTCGGGGTCATTGGATATAGCGGTGCAGGGAAAAGTACCTTGATTCGAATGCTTAACGGTTTAGAAATTCCAACTGATGGAACAATAACGGTTGCAGGTCGTGTAGTTTCCAAGATAAAAGGAAGTGCACTTCGTAAAGCCCGTCAAGAAATCAGTATGATCTTTCAGCACTTTAATCTTCTCTGGTCAAGAACTGTAAGAGAAAACATTGCCTTTCCACTTGAAATAGCGGGAATCGCAAAAGCGGAGAGACAAAAACGAGTAGATGAATTGATAAAACTTGTCGGCCTGGATGGCAGGGAGAATGCTTATCCATCTGAATTGAGTGGTGGGCAAAAGCAAAGAGTGGGGATTGCCCGTGCACTTGCTAATAACCCAAAGGTGTTATTATGTGATGAAGCCACTTCGGCACTTGATCCACAAACAACAGACTCCATTTTAGATTTACTTGTGGATATTAACAAAAGATTGGGATTAACGATCGTATTAATAACTCACGAAATGCATGTAATCCAAAAAATTTGTCACCGTGTTGCCGTGATGGAAGGCGGAAAGATTGTTGAGGTTGGTCCTGTTTTGGATGTGTTTAAAAATCCAAAACAAGCCATTACAAAAAGATTTGTCCAACAAGTTACGGAGCCTGATGAAACGAAGGAAATTGCTGATCACCTAGTAAAACGTTATCCAGAGGGTAAGATTGTCCAATTAACTTTCGGTGGTGACGATGCAGAGCAACCACTCATCACAAATCTAATTCGCCATCATGAGGTTACTGTGAATATTTTACAAGGTAAAATCAATCAAACACAAAATGGATCTTATGGTACGTTGTTTGTTCATATAGATGGTGAGAGTCTAGAAATTACGAAAGCGATTGATTATATTCGCTCACAGCAAGTTGGAGTGGAGGTGATCACAAATGGTTGAGAAATTTTTTCCTAATGTGAACTGGGAACGAATGTGGGAAGCCACAAACGAAACTCTTTATATGACAGGGATTTCTGTGTTGGCAACTTTTTTACTAGGAATTCTTCTCGGTTTGTTATTATTTCTAACTTCAAAAGGGAATATATGGGGAAATAGACCGATTAATCTAGTCATCAGCGCATTTGTTAACATTTTCCGTTCGATTCCTTTTCTTATATTAATTGTTCTTCTCATTCCGTTTACGAAATTTATCGTAGGAACAATGATTGGAGAAAACGCTGCTTTGCCGGCATTAATCATTGGTGCAGCACCATTTTATGCACGGATGGTTGAAATTGGTTTAAGGGAAATTGATAAAGGTGTCATTGAAGCAGCAAAGTCAATGGGAGCCAAAACGAGTACGATTATTTTTAAAGTGCTATTGCCTGAATCCATGCCAGCCTTAGTTTCGGGAATAACAGTGACAGCCATTTCACTTGTAGGATTTACGGCGATGGCAGGAGTTATTGGTGCTGGTGGATTAGGGAACCTCGCTTACTTGGAAGGTTTTCAAAGGGGCCGTTACGATGTCGTATTTATGGCAACCGTTGTTATATTAGTCATAGTTTTTGTCATTCAATTCATTGGTGATTTCATCACTAGAAAATTAGATAAAAGATAAGAGGAGAGATTAAAATGAAAAAATGGTTAAGTATTATTTTATCATTAGCAGTTGCACTAGTCCTTGCTGCTTGTGGAACTTCTGAGGAAAAAACAGATGGTGGGGAAGGGAAAGATGAATTAAAAAAATTAGTTGTAGGTGCTTCAAACGTACCTCATGCTGAAATTCTAGAAGAAGCAAAACCATTGTTAAAAGAAAAAGGAATCGATTTAGAAATTACAACTTTCCAAGATTATGTTCTTCCAAACCAAGCGTTAGAATCAAAAGAATTAGATGCAAACTATTTCCAACACATTCCTTATTTAAATGCACAAATTGCTGAAAACGGTTATGATTTTGTTAATGCTGGTGGTATTCATATCGAACCAATCGGTGTTTACTCTAAAAAATATAAAAGCCTAGATGAACTTCCTGAAGGTGCACATATTATTGTTAGTAACTCAGTTGCAGACCATGGACGTATTTTATCAATGTTAGAATCACAAGGCATTATTACTTTAAAAGAAGGCATCGATAAAACAAAAGCGACAGTTGAAGATATTATTGATAACCCAAAAAAATTAAATTTTGATGCAGAATACGAAGCATCTTTACTTCCTCAAATTTATAATAATGACGAAGGCGATGCCGTATTAATCAACTCAAACTATGCAATCGATGCAGGTTTAAATCCTATTGAAGACTCCATTGCGATTGAAGAAAGTGATTCGCCTTATGTAAACGTAATTGCAGTTAGAAATGGTGACGAAACAAAAGAAGAAATCAAAACGTTAGTTGAAGTACTACGTTCGAAAGAAATTCAAGATTTCATTCTTGAAAAATATAAGGGTGCAGTAGTACCTGTATCTGAATAACAACAAAAAAAACTGACCAAAATTGGTCAGTTTTTTTTGTTACTATATAATAAGGAAGAAAAAAGGTTTGAAGATAATTATTTTTGAGCGAATATTGCCCATACATGAATTTATAAAGGTAGTAAAAACTAAGCAAAATATGTTTAAAACTTGATATACATCAATGTTATTATGATCCAATTAAGTTAACATTATGTACATAGTGTAAATCAGTTTAAATGGTTGCTATCAGATTCTATTTGTTATAAGATTGTAATGAGAATAAAATGAGAATGAAGTTTGATGATCAAAATAGGTCATTAAATATTACTTTGTATATTTCGGAGGTATAGATATGGCAGGGTCAACATTAACGGTTAAAGATTTACATGTAGCGATTGATGGGAAGGAAATTTTAAAAGGTTTAAACCTTGAAGTAAAAGGTGGAGAAATCCACGCAATTATGGGGCCAAATGGTACAGGGAAATCAACTCTTTCTTCTGCTATTATGGGTCACCCTAAATATGAAGTAACGAGTGGAAGCATTACTTTAGATGATCAAGATGTACTTGAAATGGAAGTAGATGAACGCGCTCGTGCAGGTCTGTTTTTAGCAATGCAATATCCTAGTGAAATTAATGGTGTGACAAATGCAGACTTTTTACGTTCTGCCTTGAATAGCCGTCTTGGTGAAGGAAATGAAATTTCTCTTATGAAGTTTATTCGTAAAATGGATGAGAAAATGGATTTTCTTGAAATGGATCAAGATATGGCACAACGTTACTTAAACGAAGGTTTCTCTGGTGGAGAGAAAAAACGTAACGAAATCCTACAATTAATGATGCTTGAACCAAAATTAGCGATTCTTGACGAAATTGATTCTGGATTAGACATCGATGCATTAAAAGTTGTTTCTAAAGGAATTAACGAAATGCGCGGTGAAGATTTCGGATGTTTAATTATTACTCACTATCAACGTTTATTGAACTATATCACTCCTGATTTTGTACATGTCATGATGCAAGGTCGTATTGTGAAATCAGGTGGTCCAGAGCTTGCACAACGCTTAGAAGCAGAAGGATATGACTGGATCAAGAAAGAACTTGGAATTGAAGACGAAACAGTTGGGCAAGAAGCTTAGGCGTTAGGGGGATCAACATGACAATTGATACAAAATTACCATTTGATCAGGAGTATGTAGCTAATTTTTCAAAAGAAAATGGCGAACCTGTCTGGTTACAAGAACTTAGAAAAACGGCAATAGCAAGTGCGGAGCAACTACCGTTGCCGAAGCCTGATAAAACAAAAATCGATAAATGGAACTTCACTCAATTTGCGCAACATCAAGTGAAGAGCAACACTTATCCATCTTTATCTGATCTACCAGAAGCGGTTAAGGCTTTAGTTGACACAGAAGCTGGCAATAAAAACCTATATATTCAAAACAACACAACTCCAGCTTATTTAGAAGTTTCCACGGAGTTAAAAGAAAGCGGAGTTATTTTTACTGATATTTTTACAGCTGCTAAAGAGCATAGTGATTTACTACAAAAGTATTTCATGACAAACGGTGTGAAAGTAGATGAACATAAATTAACTGCTTTGCATGCGGCGTTGCTTAATGGTGGAGCTTTCTTATATGTTCCTAAAAATGTAGAGCTTAAAGAGCCAATCCAAGCAATTTTCGTTCATGATGATGCATCGGTTAATCTATTTAACCATGTATTAGTTGTGGCAGAAGATAATAGTAAAGTAACTTATGTAGAGAACTATGTTTCAACGATTGAAGAAGCTGATGGAATCTTTAATCTCGTTACTGAAGTCATCGCGAAATCAAATGCACAAGTTCAATATGGAGCAGTTGATAATTTAGCTAAAGGCGTTACGACTTATGTGAATCGTCGTGGTGTAGCAGGTAAGGATTCACGTATTGAATGGGCATTAGGCTTAATGAATGATGGTAACACGATTTCAGAAAACGTAACTAACCTAATCGGAGATGGTTCGGTTGGTAACACGAAAA
Source organism: Bacillus sp. CGMCC 1.16607 (assembly GCF_042683745.1). Classification (NCBI taxonomy): domain Bacteria; kingdom Bacillati; phylum Bacillota; class Bacilli; order Caryophanales; family Bacillaceae; genus Bacillus; species Bacillus sp. CGMCC 1.16607. Next base: position 174,784 of record NZ_JBHUJX010000018.1, on the reverse strand, counting down.
CGGTTGTCGTTGGTCGTGGAAAACAAATTCAAAACTTTACTACAAGCATTGTTCATTTTGGAAAACATACAGATGGGCATATTCTAAAACACGGAGTTATGAAGGACGAAGCATCTTCAATTTTTAATGGTATTGGAAAAATAGAACACGGTGCATCGAAATCAAATGCTGAACAAGAATCTCGTGTATTAATGCTTAGTGAAAAGGCACGTGGAGATGCAAACCCAATTCTACTTATCGATGAAGATGATGTAACTGCTGGACACGCAGCATCAGTTGGACGCGTGGATCCATTACAGCTTTACTATCTAATGAGTCGAGGAATTTCAAAAACTGAAGCGGAACGTCTTGTCATTCATGGCTTCTTAGCACCAGTCGTTAACGCACTTCCAATTGAAGGCGTGAAAAAACAATTAACAGAAGTGATTGAAAGGAAAGTAAGATAATGAATATCCAGGATATTCGAAACCAATTTCCGATTCTAAATCAAGAAGTTAATGGAAATCCACTCGTATATTTAGACAGTGCAGCAACCTCTCAAAAACCGATTCAAGTGATTGAAGCGTTGGATAAGTATTATCGCGAGTATAACTCGAATGTTCATCGGGGAGTTCATACTCTCGGTACGAAAGCAACCGATGGTTATGAAGGGGCACGTGAAAAGGTTCGTAAGTTTATTAATGCAAAGTCGACAGAGGAAATCATTTTTACTCGTGGAACGACGACGGCTTTAAATACTGTTGCAGCAAGCTACGCTGCGGCAAACCTGAAAGAAGGAGATGAAATTGTTATCTCCCATATGGAGCATCATAGCAATATCATTCCATGGCAACAAGTAGCGAAAAAAACCGGAGCACAGTTGAAATATTTGCCTCTACAAGAGGATGGCACAATATCGTTAGAAGATGTTAGAGTAACTGTCACATCCAATACAAAGATAGTTTCCATCATGCACGTTTCCAATGTCCTTGGAGTGATTAACCCAATCAAGGAAATTGCTCAAATTGCACATAGTAATGGAGCGATAATGGTGGTGGACGGTGCTCAAAGTGCCCCACATTTGAAAGTAGATGTACAAGATTTAGACTGTGATTTCTTTGCTTTTTCTGGACATAAAATGTGTGCACCAACCGGAATTGGCGTATTATATGGTAAGAAGAAGCTTTTAGAAAATATGGAGCCAATTGAATTTGGTGGTGAGATGATTGATTTTGTTGAATTATACGATTCAACATGGAAGGAACTCCCGTGGAAATTTGAAGGAGGGACACCGATCATCGCTGGAGCCATCGGTTTAGGTGCGGCGATTGACTTTTTAGAGCAGATTGGTTTAGACCAAATTACTGAACATGAACATAAACTAGCAGCCTATGCTCTAGAGAAAATGTCGACTGTGGAGGGAATATCCATTTTCGGACCTAAGGATCCAGCAAAAAGAGCTGGAGTTGTTACCTTTAATCTTGATGATGTTCATCCTCATGATGTAGCGACCGTTCTTGATGCAGAAGGAATTGCTGTCCGTGCAGGACATCATTGTGCCCAACCACTCATGAGATGGTTAAAACAATCTGCTACCGCAAGAGCAAGCTTCTACCTATATAATACGGAAGAAGATATTGATAAGTTTGTTCAAGGGCTTATCAAAACAAAGGAGTATTTTAGCGATGTCTTCTAATAACCTAGATGCCTTATATCGTCAAGTAATCATGGATCATTATAAAAATCCGCGAAATAAAGGTGTTATTGAAGATGGAAATTTAACCATTAATATGAATAACCCAACATGCGGTGACAGAATCCAGTTAACGATGAATGTGGAAGATGGCATCGTTACAGATGCGAAATTTGAAGGAGAAGGCTGTTCGATTTCAATGTCTTCCGCATCGATGATGACTCAGGCGATTAAAGGCAAAAATATAGATAACGCCATTAAACTATCTAGCATTTTTTCAAATATGATGCAAGGAAAAGAGTATGACGATGACCTTGACCTTGGTGATATTGAAGCCTTGCAAGGTGTATCTAAGTTCCCTGCAAGAATTAAATGCGCAACTTTAGCCTGGAAGGCAATGGAAAAAGGACTGAAGGAAGAAGAGTAAAAAAATTAGAAAAGCTGGTTAAAGTTGTCTAGCTCCAGCGCCTAGCCCCTCGAGGTCAAATGTTCGACACCCCAAAAGTCAAAGAACGACTTTCCGGGTGTCGAAGCATTTGCTTGTAGGGGCTAATCAAGGCGCTTCCGCTTTTCAAATAAGGAGGATTTCGATTATGGCTAAAAAGGCGCCTGAAATCGGTGATTATAAATATGGTTTTGCCGATAAAGATGTGTCGATCTTTCGCTCTAAACGTGGATTGACAAAAGAAATAGTAGAAGAAATTTCAAAAATGAAGCAAGAGCCACAGTGGATGTTAGACTTCCGTCTAAAATCATTGGATCTTTTTTATAGCATGCCAATGCCACAATGGGGCGGAGATTTGAATTCCTTAAACTTTGAGGAAATCACTTATTATGTTAAACCATCTGAGAAAACTGAACGTTCATGGGATGAAGTTCCAGAAGAAATTAAAGCTACATTTGATAAGCTTGGGATTCCTGAAGCGGAACAAAAGTATTTAGCAGGTGTTTCTGCACAATATGAATCCGAAGTAGTTTACCATAATATGCAAGAAGACTTAGAAGCTCTTGGAATCGTATTTAAAGATACGGACTCAGCCCTTAAAGAGAACGAAGATATTTTCCGTGAGCATTGGGCGAAGGTAATTCCTCCAACAGATAATAAATTTGCTGCTTTAAACTCAGCTGTTTGGTCAGGTGGATCATTCATCTATGTTCCAAAAGGAGTAAAAGTGGAAACGCCTTTACAAGCTTATTTCCGTATTAACTCTGAAAATATGGGACAATTTGAACGTACGTTAATTATCGTTGACGAAGGTGCACATGTTCACTATGTAGAAGGATGTACAGCACCTGTATACACAACGAACTCCTTACACAGTGCAGTAGTTGAAATCATCATCAAGAAAGATGCTTACTGCCGTTATACAACGATTCAAAACTGGGCAAACAATGTTTATAACCTTGTTACAAAACGTGCAGTTTGTGAAGCTAATGCGACAATGGAATGGATTGATGGAAACATCGGATCGAAATTAACAATGAAGTATCCTGCTGTTATTTTAAAAGGCGAAGGCGCTCGTGGAATGACTCTTTCCATTGCAATTGCTGGAAAAGGTCAACATCAGGACGCTGGAGCTAAAATGACTCATTTAGCGCCAAATACTTCATCGACGATTGTTTCGAAATCGATTTCTAAGCATGGTGGAAAAGTAACTTATCGTGGTATTGTTCATTTCGGGCGTAAAGCAGACGGAGCGCGTTCAAACATTGAGTGTGATACGTTAATTATGGATAATTTATCTACTTCAGATACTATTCCATATAATGAAATCCTTAATGACAATATCTCATTAGAGCATGAAGCAAAAGTTTCTAAAGTTTCAGAAGAACAATTATTCTATCTAATGAGCCGCGGTATCTCCGAGCAAGAAGCAACAGAAATGATCGTAATGGGCTTTATCGAGCCGTTTACAAAAGAACTTCCAATGGAGTATGCTGTCGAAATGAATCGACTCATAAAGTTCGAAATGGAAGGATCTATTGGATAAAAAGCAATAATAAAACACCTAATCAGGCAGAATATGCATGATTAGGTGTTTTTATTTAATCCTAAGAAAAAAGAGCCCTAAAAAGAGCTCTTAAGATCCAAACGGGAGTTAATTGCAAAAATAGTCAATAGAACGAACAGTACCACGGTTAGTGCGACGAGAACGTCGACCACTGCGACGAGAACGTCGACCACTGCGACGAGAACGTCGACCACTGCGACGAGAACGTCGACCACTGCGACGAGAACGTCGACCACTGCGACGAGAACGTCGACCACTGCGACGAGAACGTCGACTACTGCGACGAGAACGACGGCCACTGCGACGAGAACGACGACTACTGCGACGAGAACGACGACCACTGCGACAAGAGCGTCGACTACTGCGATGCGAGCGACGACTACTGCGGCGAGAGCGGCGACTACTACGGCGCGAACGTCGACTACGACCGCGACAACTAAAAGGTTCTTGATGCATAAATTCGCCTAGACCAGCATCCTCAACTTCTAATACCGCTTCTTGAATTTCGGCTTGTGAATAAGTCATAAATGTCCCTTCTTTCTTTAGAATATGAACATCTGAAGAAATATAATTCGCTTTCTTCGTATCTTATGCTCACAAAGTTCTATCTGAATGGGACAATCGTTTACAATAGTGCTAATTTATTTACAATTGTTGAATAAAATAAATATTTTCCAGTTAGATAATTTATTTCAAACGTTATAAATGTATTTTTCAAGTCCTTAAAGATTATTTGTTCGCAAAATTATGTTAATATGATTAGGAAGGCGAAATTTCTCCATATTTTAGCGGAGGTTTTACAATGATTTTTGTCGGTGTGACAGGTTGGGGGGATCATAATACCTTGTATCCAGGGAAAATTTCTCCAAGAGACAGACTTTCAGTGTACGCAGCTCATTTTCCTATCGTTGAGGTAGATACTTCTTTTTACGCGATACAGCCAGTAAAAAATGCAGAAAAATGGGTATTAGAAACACCGGATTCCTTTCAATTTGTCGTAAAGGCTTATCAAGGAATGACAGGTCATCAACGGGAAGGTATTCCTTTTGAAAATAAAAAGGAAATGTTTAAAGCATTTAAGGAATCCATTCAACCATATTTGACTCATCAGAAATTAGCGATGGTTTTATTTCAATTTCCACCGTGGTTTGATTGTAAAAAAGATCATGTTGAGTATTTACGTTTTTGTAAAAAGGAAATGGGTGAAATCCCTTGTGCACTAGAGTTCCGGCATCAATCTTGGTTTTATCCAGAATTAAAAATGAAAACACTAGATTTCATGAGAACAGAAGGGTGGATACATACTATTTGTGACGAACCACAAGCGGGTCAGGGGTCGGTGCCTGTTGTATTAGCAAGTACACAATCTGATAGTGCACTGGTGCGATTTCATGGAAGAAATGTTCATGGATGGCAGAAGCAAAAAGGGATTGATTGGCGTGAAGTTCGTTATTTATATCGTTATAATCAAACAGAACTTGCAGAATGGGCTGTGAAAATTCGATATTTACACGAAAGTTGTCGTAATATCTATGTTCTCTTCAATAATAACTCTGGGGGAGATGCTGCTGACAATGCAAAAGAGTTTATTCAATTGCTAAATATCGAATATACAAATCTTGCGCCACGGCAATTAGATTTATTTTAAACTGAGAAAATTAGCGCAAAATCAAAGGAGTTAACATCATGCAATGGATTATTTTAGTTTTAATAGGGTTAGTTGCAAGCTCGATTGGGTCTTTAATCGGACTTGGTGGCGGAATTATTATTGTTCCAGTTTTACTTTATTTCGGAACGTATACTAATTTACTAGGGGATATTCCACCCCAGATTGCTGTAGGGACTACTTCACTGATTTTGATTGTTACAGGGCTGTCGTCGACTCTTTCATATATGAAACATAAAACAGTGGATTATAGAAGTGGATTTACCTTTTTTGCAGGAAGTGCACCTGGAGCTATTATTGGTGCCTGGGTAAATAAATATTTAGATGTGCACTCATTTAATTTATACTTTGGAATTTTTATGATTTTTGTCGGCATTTTATTAATTGTAAAAAATAAACTAAAGCCATTAAAGTTAAATACGAGCAAAGGAATTGTCCGCACCTTTACGGATCCAAGTGGTGAAACCCATCAATATGGATTTCAACCACTATTAGGCTTCATCGTTTCATTTGTTGTTGGTTTTAGTTCAGGGCTTTTTGGAATTGGCGGGGGCTCGTTAATGGTTCCAGCGATGATTCTTATATTTATGTTTCCTCCACATGTGGCTGTTGCTACTTCGATGTTACTTGTTTTTCTATCAGCGCTTGTTAGCTCTGCCACCCATATTAGTTTAGGGAATATCAATTGGTGGTTTGCATTAGCGCTAGTACCCGGAGCTTGGTTTGGGGCCAAAATTGGATCCTACTTGAATACGAAAATCAAAGGGAATACCCTGATCAATATTTTGCGTGCTTTTTTCATTATTATGGGATTACGTTTAATTTATCAAGGGATTTTCGGTTAGATTTATACACGCTTTTTTCTTTTCAACATAGTTTGATTATGAAAGGAGCGGAAGAAAATTGATCGAACTTGCACCGATTGTAATCGATGGAAATACATTTTTAAGCATTTCAGTTCAACTACCTAAAACAAATTTACTAGTCGTTTCAAACGATAAAGGGTATATAATGTGTGGAGCTCTTGATATAGGTTTATTAAATGAAAAATTAAAGGATCGCAAGGTGATTGCGGGAAGAGCGATAGGAGTTAAAACGATTGATCAACTACTTAACGCTCCACTGGAGTCGATCACTTTCGAAGCTGAAAATCTTGGCATTCACAAAGGAATGATCGGAAGAGAAGCATTATTAAAAATGTTGTAAAGGCTAACCTAAAGAGTTAGTCTTTTTTTCGTTAGTAATATGTCATTGGAGGATTATGTCGAATCATGTATAATATTATATAATAATATATGGAAAAGAATATGGGATTTAGGAGAAACCAATGAGACTAGTCGCTACGAATACCGTAAAAAGCGGGACGATACTTGGAAAACCAATCTATAATGAAAAGGGTCAAATCCTATTAAATGAAGGGGTGGAGTTAGCCGAATTAGTCATTACACGACTACTTTATTTAGGAATTGACTATATATACATAAAGGACAAAATGACAGATGATATTATTGTCAATGATAGTATTTCTGAAAAGGTAAGAAAAGAAGCTTTAACCACCATTGAATTAACCTTTAAGGAACTATATACGTCCCCAAAAAAATCTCAAACATTTATTATGGAGAAGTCCTCCAAGAAATTTACCAATTTAATACGCGATTTACTAACTGAGTTGAAAAATAATCCCAACTTGTTAAATTTACTGTCTGATGTTTTTACGTATGATAATTATATTTTTACACATTCATTAAATGTAACAATGTATACGCTTGCAATTGGTCTTGAATTAAAGTTGCCACAAAAGGATTTAGAGATTCTCGGTCTAGGGGCTATTCTACATGATGTGGGTAAAATGAAGATTCCAGAGCCGATATTATTTAAAAATGGGCGATTAACTGAAGAAGAGTATGAAGAAGTAAAGAAGCATGCAGAGGCAGGTTTTAAAATGCTCAAAACCGTCCAAACGCTTCCTTTACTAGTTGCACATTGTGCCTATCAGCATCATGAGAGGATGAACGGTTCTGGTTATCCTAGAGGAATAACAGGCAATGATATTCATTTATATGGAAAAATTATTGCCGTTGCTGATGTTTTTGATGCGGTAACCTCAAACCGAGTGTACCGTAACGCCATGCTACCACATGAAGGATTAGAAATTTTGTATGCTGGATCAGATATTTTATTTGAACCGAAAATTATTGAAGCCTTTCGAAAGTCCGTTGTTATTTACCCTAATGGACTAACAGTCGAATTAAATGACGGGAGAAAGGGAGTCGTTTCTGCACAAAATTTTGGGTTAAGCGAAAGACCAATCGTCCGTATTTTAGAAGAAAAAGGTCACCATGTTCCAGAGCCATATGAATTAGATTTAAAGATTGAATTATCTTTAATTATCACTAATTGCGATACGACAATGAAAAATGATTAATCTTTTTAGAAAGTTAACTTTTTTGGATTTCGAAAATTGTCCAGCTTCAGGCGCCATCGGCTCGAGGTCAAAAGTCAATCCGTCATGAAGGTTAAAGAACAACCTTCCTGCCGGCTCGTCTTTTGCTTGTCGCCGATAAACAGGCGCCTTCCGCTTTTCTGTTAGTCTAGTTCCCCTCTTTAAAGCATACATATAGCTTGTAAAGGGGGGATTTTTCTTGGCAAAATTTCGTCGTCTATTGCCCCGAAAAGGTCCATTACCTTTTCGCTATGTTTTTTTGTTAACGTTTGTCTTTTTTACCTTTTCAACTGCATCAGGACTTTGGGTCATAAATAAAGGAATCGAGCCGACCTTAATGGCATATGCGGAAAGCCAGACGAAGAAAATAGCTACAGTGGTGATTAATCAGGCAATTAATAAGAAGATTGCTACCGGAATGAAAATTAATGATATTATTGAACTTACTCCTAGTGATGATGGAGGAACAGCAGCCAATTTAAATACTGAAATTATTACAAGTGTCATTGCAGATACACATACCTTAGTGTCAAAAAATTTAAAAGAAGCATCAAAAGGTAATCTTGAACTAATTGAACAAAATACGGATGTTGCAATCGATTACGGTGAATCTAAAAAAGCAAAAGGGATTGTATATGAGATTCCAATAGGGCAAGCAACGAATAATGCATTGCTTGGTAATTTGGGACCGAAAATACCGATCAGTTTCCATGCTGTCGGAGAAGTTGAGGTCAATCCGAAAACAGAACTTAAACCGTTCGGAATCAATAATGTATGGATTGCTATTTATATTGAAGTAAAAGTGGATGTTCAAATTATTGTTCCATTTTCTACTAAAATCACATCAGTGACACAAGATATCCCACTAGCAATGGGAACGATTCCTGGAAAGGTACCACAGTATTATAATGGTGGAGGAGGAGATGGAACTTCTATCGAGCTACCATTAAACTAATAGAATCTCGATTAAACAGGGTATATATTTACTCCTGTTTTTTTGTTGAAATTATCTTTTGAATAATATTAATTTTAGAAAACGGTTACATTTCCGTTAGTTTTCTAGATTATAAAATAATTTTTATTTTTTTATAATAATGTTTTGACAGATTTAATAAGAGCCCCTATAATAATTTTTAGAACAAATAATCTGAAAATAATAAAACTTTAGATTTTTCTATCTATTTTATGAAATAAATGGAAGTATAGGAGGAAATATAATGGATAATCGTCCACAATGGGGAACACGTGCCGGATTTATTTTAGCAGCAATTGGTTCAGCAGTTGGCTTAGGGAATATATGGAGATTCCCAGCAGTTGCTTACGAAAACGGGGGTGGGGCATTCTTCTTGCCATATTTATTTGCCTTATTAACGGCAGGTATCCCACTATTAATTTTAGAGTTTACTCTTGGGCATAAGTTAAGGGGATCTGCACCTTTAACATTTACTCGACTTAATAAGAAATCTGAATGGTTAGGTTGGTGGCAATTAGGAATTTCCTTTGTGATTTCCACTTATTACGCAGTAATTATTGCTTGGGCGATGTCTTACTCTAAATTTTCATTAAGCCTTGAATGGGGAGAAGATACAAAAGGATTCCTATTTGGTGAATTTTTGAAATTAGCGGACAAGCCAGGTCATCTAGGTGGGGTTGTACCAGGAGTCTTTATTCCATTAGTATTAGTGTGGATTATTACACTAGGAGTTCTTTTTAAAGGAGTAAAAAAGGGAATCGAATTAGCAAATAAAATTATGATTCCAACATTAATTGGCTTATTTTTAATCATCGTTATCCGCGCACTAACTCTTGATGGAGCGATGCAAGGGCTAGATGCATTATTCAAACCAGATTGGAGTAAGATCGCCGATCCAAAAGTTTGGGTAGCTGCTTACGGTCAAATTTTCTTTAGTCTTTCAATTGGATTCGCGATTATGATTACTTATTCTAGCTATTTACCAAAGAAAACAGATTTAACGAACAGTGCTTTTATTACAGGTTTTGCCAATTCAGGTTTTGAATTATTAGCTGGAATTGGCGTTTTCTCGGCGTTAGGCTTCATGGCTGTTCAGCAAGGTGTTCCGGTTAGTAAAGTGGTTGATGCAGGTGTGGGACTTGCTTTCGTTGTTTTTCCACAAATTATTAATGAGTTCCCAGCATTCAATGAATTTTTTGGAGTAGCATTCTTCTTATGCTTAGTTCTTGCAGGGTTAACTTCACTTATTTCAATTGTAGAAACGTATGTAGCAGGAATTCAAGAGAAATTTAAAGTTTCACGTAATAAAGCAGTGGCATTTGGTGGGGGTCTTTCAGCACTGATTTCAATTCTTTTCGCTACAAAAAGCGGCTTATATTTCCTTGACGCTGCAGACTATTTTATAAATAATTTTGGTGTTACATTAGCTGGGTTAATTGAAGTCGTGCTAGTTGCTTGGGTTTTCAAGGAACTTAAGAATCTACAATCTCATGCGAATAACGTTTCAGATGTTATGATTGGGTCTTGGTGGAAGGTATGTTTAGCTGCTATTACACCTTTAGTATTAGGATACATGATGGTTCAAAATTTCATTACCAATTTAAAAGATAACTACGGGGGATATTCCACAGAGTTTATTATTTATGCGGGATGGTTAGTTGCTGCGGTAGTGATCGTAGTAGGATTCCTTTTCACCCTCTTCAAATGGAAGAGTGATGATTTATCCATACAAAGTGATACTGAAAAGGAGGCTTCATAATTATGTCAGCAAGCGCAATTGCGATGATGATTGTTGGGATGGTCATTATATGGGGTGGACTTACAGCAAGTGTGATCAATGCAGTAGTAAAAGGGAAAAAAGCAAATTAATTGGAAAAAGGGTGACCATTTGGGGTCACCCTTTATTTAAAAGGTAAAAAAACTTTTTCGGACTTCGAAAATTGTCCAGCTCCAGGCGCCATCGGCTCGAGGTCAAATGTTCACATCCATGCAAAGTCAAAGAACGACTTTGATGGCTGTGAAGCATTTGCTTGTCGCCGATAGGCGGGCGCCTTGCGCTTTTCTTATTTTTTATTCCTTTGCCTTTCTTGTCTCTCCCAAAGTCTTAAATGAGAGTATGGATCATAGGACCATTCAGTATACCCATTATCTTTGTACATCCCATAATGGAGATGTGGCGGGAATTTACCTGATGTTCCTGGTGGGCCATAACCAGAACTTCCAACTCCACCAATCAACATTCCAGGCTCAACAACTTGTCCTACTTTAAGATCTTTTGCAAAACCACTCAAATGGGCGAAATAATGATACGTATTATTAATATCCCGAATACCGATGCGCCAGCCGCCAAAGCGATTCCAGCCCTTCATCTCAACGATCCCATAGCTTGTGGCCCTTACAGGAACTCCGTAACCAGCAAAAATATCGGTTCCTTCGTGAATCCGTCTTCCACCCCAGCCTCTGGCACTTCCCCAAGTATTTTTATAGCTATGATTACTTCTTAATGGTACAGGAAAAGCATGCTTATCAAGATCTAAACGGCCGAAGTGTTTATAAATCTGTGCTTTTCCTGTTATAATTCCGACCGTTTTATCGCGAAGATAATAGTTCCACAATGCGATTTTAATATTATCATGGTCGATCCCATATGAAAGGATATAGTTAGCAAATGCATGTAAAACATCTTCATCATTTGTAAGGCTTGCTTTGCCATCCCCATTACCGTCAATACCAACTCCATCGAAGAATTGGATTGAAGTAGGGTTTTCATCATTAAGTTTCGGATTTAAAAGCCCGCGCCACTCCTCCGGACGAAAATAAATAGCAATGATTCCCTCCGCTTTTGGTAAATCTCTTCGAACTTGTCGAATGTTTCTTTCGTATTGATCAATGGCAGCTAAATAATACCAAGGGATCTGCGTGACTGCCTCAACTTTTTTATAAAGCTCCATTCTTTTAACGTAAAGATCGTCTGTATTGGCATGACTTGTCTTTGGAGAAAACATAGCTGCCATTAGAACTAAGAGTAAGGATGCAATAAAGCACTTCACATGAATCCTCCCATCCAATTGTCATATATAAATATAGTCTGTCTTGAATCAACAATAAAATGTTTTTAAAATAATGGAAATGTGATGGGGTCAAGCTTGTTCAACTTTTTTTAGTGTGTTACAGTGTCTAAAGAAAGTGAAAACATTATTTCATACTTTTTTCTATTTAGGGGTGGAATGGCATGAGCAAGGAAGGTCATTTAAGAAAACCAGAATGGTTAAAAATAAAATTAAATACAAATGAAAATTATACTGAGTTAAAGAAAATGATGAGAGAGAAAAATTTACATACTGTGTGCGAAGAGGCTAGATGTCCGAATATTCATGAATGTTGGGCAGTAAGAAGAACAGCCACTTTCATGATTTTAGGCGATGTTTGTACACGAGCTTGCCGTTTTTGTGCAGTGAAGACCGGCTTACCATCTGAATTAGATTGGCAAGAACCAGAAAGAGTAGCGGACTCTGTCGTTCATATGAATTTAAAGCATGTGGTCATAACGGCCGTTGCCAGAGATGACTTAAAGGATGGGGGAGCAGCCGTATTTGCTGAAACGGTCCGAGCGGTACGTAAAAAAAATCCATTTACATCTATTGAAGTTCTCCCTTCTGATATGGGTGGAGTCGAAGAAAATTTACGAATCCTAATGGATGCGAAACCAGATATTTTAAATCATAATATCGAAACGGTCCGAAGATTGACACCAAGAATTCGAGCAAGAGCCCAATACGACCGCTCCCTAGAATTTTTACGCCGTGCGAAAGCAATGCAGCCTGATACGCCAACGAAATCAAGTATCATGATAGGACTTGGTGAAACAAAGGATGAAATCATTGAAGCAATGGACGACTTGCGGGCAAATCATGTTGATATTTTAACAATTGGTCAGTATTTACAGCCAACAAAGAAACATTTAAAGGTCGAAAAATATTACAGTCCAGATGAGTTTAAGGAATTAAAGGAAATCGCCATGACTAAAGGCTTTAATCATTGTGAAGCTGGTCCACTTGTTCGCTCATCTTATCATGCAGATGAACAAGTCAATGCTGCAGCTAAGAAAAAGCAAGAATTAGCAGATATGGAAGTGAAGGAAGCATAAATTGAAGAGACCTGAGCTCGAGTTAAACTGGCTCAGGTCTTTTGTATGACTAAAAGTATACCATTTTCGGACTTCGAAAATTGTCCAGCTTCAGCGCCTAGCCCCGACGTACAGGATGAACTAGTGTCGACAATGCGACAGGACGTCGCGCTCTTGTCGACCTCGAGGTCAAATGTTCGCCAGCCAAAAAGTCAGAGAGCGACTTTCCGGCTGGCGAAGCATTTGCTTCTCGGGGCTAATCAAGGCGCTTACGCTTTTCTTATTTATCGATTGTTTTGCATTTGTGTTGGTGTGAAATTACGCTGACGATTTTCAGACATATCATTGTTAATCACATCATTTTCGTTCTCCATCTTAGTAAGAGGCGCACCTTGTGGTGATTTCAACATTTGAACAATAAGTCGGTCAACCATACTATCCACATTTCGGCTATCTGAGTCCAATGTTGCGAAGTTTTCAACATTCTTTATTAAGTTTTTATTATCTGTTACATACACATGATAAAAACGTGGAACAACAGATATAGCTGTTTTCTTGACTTGGTCAGCAGTTAAATTTCGATCTTTAGCGTCCGTTTGATAGGCAATTAATACCTCTTCATCGGTTACAAGTGTGGCAACATCATGTACATTTGGTAAATCAGAACTTAATTTACTGATACTATCTGCTAATTTTTCACGGTCGAGTGCAGAAAATTTATGCGAATTCGTTCGACCATTTACTGGATTTTTTTGATGGCGCACATATCCGAAATCTTCGCTTTTATTACTCATGTTTTTATTATAAATTTCAGCTCTTTGATTATTTACGTTAACGGTATGTCCACTTTCTTCATAAATGTCACGATCTGCCATCTGATTAGCTCCGCAGCCAGTTAAGGCAAATAAACCAGAAATTCCCAATGTCATGAACATCTTGTTCATTAAAAACACCTCCTCATATATAGAATGACCATGTATTTTACTTTTTCACTTAGTAATTCATGGGGAATGAGTTATAATGAGGAAAAGGAAAAGCGGAAGCGGCTCGATTAGCCCCGACAAGCAAATGCTTCGCCACCCGGAAAGTCGTTCTTTGACTTTTTGGGTGGCGAACATTTGACCTCGAGGGGCTAGCCGCTGGAGCTGGACAAATGAAAGTTAGTTTAGTGAGGTGTTGAATTTGATCCAAATTAATAATATTTCTTATGAAATTGTACAAGAGCATCGAAATGGTTTTAATGAGGAAGCCTTTCGTGCACGATATAGCGATATATTAACTCGATATGATTATATTGTTGGAGACTGGGGATACGGGCAATTAAGGTTAAGAGGCTTTTTCGATGATCAAAATCAAAAAGCAACCTTTGATACAAAAATAAGCACTTTAAGTGAATACTTGTATGAGTATTGCAATTTCGGCTGTGCTTATTTTGTGTTAAAAAGGATTGAACATTGAAAAAAGGATGGTATTAACCATCCTTTTTTCAATGTTCACGGTAGTCCTCATAAGGTGGCTGTTCACCTGTTTCAGGATCATCATGGGTTGGATGAGCCCCAGCCATTTGTCTTGGGAGATTTTCATGGAAGGTTTTGAATTCATAGTTAAAAGCACTATAATATCTTTGACCTTCTTTCCACGGTGTACTTTTGTTTTGAACAGGTTCATCTTTTCCAATGGGTGAGCCGTATGGACCTTCTGGCAGTTCCTCTGCCGTTAGAAAATTTCTTCCGGCTTCCACATTAGAAAAATCTCCATATTTTTCTGAACTATTATTTTTCAATTAAATCACCTCTATTGTTTTATTATCAACAATAGAGGTGAAAATCATGTTAAATGATTTCTAATAAAAAATCTTTTAATTCTTCTGCTTCTTCTTCTTTTAAGTCAAAGGCGTATTCTAAATACCCTTCTTCTTTTAAATCATCTTCTCCAATAATCGCGAATTTATTTCCTTGCATATTAAGCACAAGTGCTTTCCCATAATGTCTTGTCGTTTGGGTAATGGCTAAATCGTACCGCTGGTGTTCGCCAACAAAACTGACAAACCTTGTTTTCGTATCTTCTCTATCATCGTATAAAAAATATCGCTCACTCATCATGTACCTCCAAATTTTTCAACACTTGAATAACTCTATCATACCAAAAAAACACATTGAACGAAAATGAAACAAAATACTTCAAAATACCTAAAAATTCTTAAGGTGGAATAAATACGTAATTCTACAAATTGTGATACAATATAAGAAAAATTTAATGGTGGTTTTCTGAGAGGAATGAAAGAAATGGCCCATCCTTGCGTAGAAAAAATGAAGCAACTTTTAAATTGGGGAAAAATTTTCCTCCCACATTCCAGAATGCGTTTTTTCCCACCACAGTTCACCTTAAGGGACCCTATTGCTGAAGGTATTACACATGCCTTTAAAGATGGATTCGAAGTGGCTGTTATCGTTTTTAATATAAAAAATTTACATGATATTCATGGACAATTAGGTCAACTACATTATAAAAAATTTATCAATAGATTAAAGTTTATTTTTAAGTATTCCGTGGATCGCCATTTCGAAAAAGATGAAATCGTTGCTTTGCACGACTATTATAGTGATGGCCTTACTTTATATGTTCGTGTGAATCAAAAACGCGATTGTCTTTCCGAAATTGATATCATCATGAAAAAAATTTCGGATGAAGTGGAAAAAAATATACTAATTGAATATCCAACGGTTCCAATATATTTCGATACTGGTTATATGTTCGTTGAGAAAAAACATTATTCAATTCATGAAGCGATTTATAAAGCACATCAGCAATCGGTTGCCATGGCTGAAAAAAGGGTTCAGTCAGAATTTAATGAAATGCTCTTTTCGATAAGTAAAATTGTTTCTCAAAAGGACATTAAGCTTCTAGCACAACCGATTATTGATGTGGAATCAAGGGAAATTAAAGCGTGGGAAATGTTAACAAGAGGACCAAAAGGAACGGATTTAGAAAGTCCCTTACAATTATTTTCTGTGGCAAGGCAAACAGGGAAGCTTTACGAATTGGAGCTAATCGTTTTAGAAAAAACATTAGAGCAAATTCAACAATCAGGGAGTTTTCATGATTTTTTTATCAATTTTACTCCTTTAACATTAGGAAACGGGCGTTTCGTAAGAGATGTGAAAAAACTATTATTAAAATATAAAAGTATTCCACCAAGCCAAATTACGATAGAGGTTACTGAACGGGATTCGATTGAGACGATTAAAGATTTTGTATATAATATTAAGGTACTTCGTACAATGGGCTTTCGTATCGCCGTTGATGATACGGGAGCGGGATATGCCAGTTTAAATACAATCAGTGAAATCATGCCGGATATCATTAAAATTGATCGGTCAGTTATTCAGAATATCGACAAAAACACCGTAAAGGAATCAATGCTAAAAGGGCTTTTACTAGTGGCGAAGGAGACAGGTTCATTAGTTGTTGCTGAAGGAATTGAAAGTGCAGAGGAGGCTCTCGTCCTTTCAAGAAATAAAGTGGATTTAGCGCAAGGGTATTTCTATGCCCGTCCTAAAGTACTTCCTAAACTTGCGTCAATGTCCTAGTGTTTCGAACGGATGTTAAGACAACATAAGACTCCCCGAGGTGAATGAAATGTATTTCGTAGACCAACTAAAAATAGAGCATACATTACAATATTTAGAAAACCAACTTGATTTATTTCAATCTCTAAAAGAATGGAAGACACCACTTGAGAAAGCAGCATTAGAACGCATTACACACATGATCATCGAATCAATATTAGATGTAGGTAATGCGATGATTGATGGATTTATTATGCGTGATCCTGGAAGCTACGAAGACATTGTGGATATATTAATGGATGAAAAAGTTGTTACTAATGAAATGGGAATTAGCTTAAAAGCAATTATTTCATTACGAAAAATGCTTGTACAAAATTATACGGAAATCTCTCACGATGAGGTCATGACTGCTTTCAATCAACATATGGTTACTTTAAGGAGCTTCTCTCCAAAGGTAAAAGAATATTTAAAAAATGAATTGGGTCCTGTTTCCGCTTTTAAAAATTAGTAAAGGTCGTGAACACGGCCTTTTTGTTTGTTAAGGAAACTATAGAATACTCGGATGTGGTAACTTATTAACTTGTATAGTCCACGTCAGCGCAAGCGTCCTAGCCCCGACGTACAGGAAGTACTAGTGTCGACAATGCGACAGGACGTCGCGCCTTTGTCGACCTCGAGGTCAAATGGCGCCCCAAAGAGGAGGTTAAAGAGCAAACCTCCTCTTTGGGACGGCATTTGCTTGTCGTGGATGATCAAGGAGCCCTGCGCTTTTGTTATTTTGCTAACTTTTTTATTACAATGATGATGGCGGTTCAGGAAATAAAAGGAGTGATTATCTTGAAAAAGTATAAAGGGTACTTAATTGATCTAGATGGGACGATGTATAAAGGAACTGAAAAAATTGCCGAAGCTATTGATTTTGTAAAAAAATTATACGTAAAAGGCATACCATATTTATTTGTTACAAATAATTCATCTAAAACCCCATGGCAAGTAGCGGCAAAACTACAGGAATTTGATATCCCTGCAACAGAAGAGCTTGTTTTTACTACTAGTCAAGCAACAGCTAATTATATATATGCACAAAAAAAGAATGCTTCAGTTTATGTAATTGGTGAAGAAGGGATTCAAACTGCACTGGAAGAAAAGGGTTTCCTATTTGCAAAGGAAGACGCTGATTATGTAGTGACAGGAATCGACCGTGAAATTAATTATGAAAAATTAGCCATCGCTTGCTTAGCCGTTAGAAATGGAGCAAAGTTTATTTCTACGAATGGTGATATTGCTATTCCTACAGAACGTGGATTATTGCCGGGGAATGGTTCCTTAACATCTGTAGTATCGGTATCAACGCAAGTGAGGCCTATTTTTATTGGAAAGCCAGAATCCATCATTATGGAGCAAGCTCTAAAAGTAATAGGCACAAGTAAAGAAGATACATTAATGGTTGGAGACAATTATGACACCGATATTTTAGCAGGAATCCATGCAGGATTAGATACATTATTAGTTCATACAGGAGTAACAACGAAGGAATTACTAACAAAGTACGAACAACAGCCGACATATGTTGTAGATTCGTTAAGTCAATGGGAAATTTAGGAAGGAAAGGCTAGCCCCCAATGAGCTAGCCTTTCCTTCCTATTCCGTATCAGCTGCCCTATGCGCAAGTCGACTGGAAGCCGCCGCTGCAATAGCACCAACGATATCATCTAAAAATGTATGACATTCGCCCGTCGTTTTATCATTTAATTTTTGTAAAATTCCTGGCTTAAGCTTGTCAATATAACCGTAATTCGTAAAGCCAATTGAGCCATAAACATTGACTATTGAAAATGCTAAAATTTCATCAACCCCGTATAACCCCTCATCGACGCTTATGATTGATTGAAGTGGTTCTTCGAGTAAACCTTTTTCGGCAAGAATGTCTAGTTGAATTCCTGTTAGGATCGCATTTTGAACTTCTCTTTTAGTCAAAACGCGTTCGACATTATAAATACAATCTTCCATTGCTAATTGGGGGTGATATTTTTCTTGGAGGAAATAAACTAAATCAGCAATATCTTGAATCGTTACCCCTCTTTCCAAGATCATTCTACGAGCAGTATTTTCAGAAAAATCATGTTTATTGGCATCAGTCATATAGTTCACCTTTTCTTTAGATTTTCTTTGCTAATAAGTTTATAAAATATCAAGATGTGAATTACTCATAAGAAGTTTTTCGCAATCCAGCGCAAGCGTCCTAGCCCCGACGTACAGGATGTACTAGTGTCGATAATGCGACAGGACGTCGCGTTTTTGTCGACCTCGAGGTCAAATGTTCGCCACCCAAAAAGTCAAAGAACGATTTTCTGGGTGGCGAAGCATTTGCTTGGCAAACCAAAGAACGGTTTGCATAAGTGCCACTAGGTCTCTGTCTTCGCTTCACTCGCCAATCGACCAGTCTTCTTTATCGGGGCTAAACAAGGCGCTTCCGCATTTTCATAAATATATACCCTATTGCAATAAAATATGCCGTGGTCTAGAAAAAGGAACAAAAATGCCCATTCTCTTCTTTCATCATTTCCTGCATTTAAAGACTTATACTTTTTTTGCTTAGTGATTGATGTAAAAACATGTTAGACACACATATATATGTAAGGAGGGAAGGGAGTGTCTGTATGTTTTCAAAATGGATTGATGAAACGTATGGGATCAGACCAGATAGACAGATCCGATTAGGTAGCTATGAAGGATTAATAAGCAATGATGTGGTATATTTACTAGCCCCTTTAGGAGAAAGTCCAGAATATCTTATAGAATTAAAAGGGTTGGCCGATCATCTCATACAAAGAGGCGACCGTCATGTTTTAAGTATAACACAAACAAAATCAGGAGAACTTTTTGGAACGAAAGAAGGAAAGGCACATTGCTTATTATCCTGCCGTTTAGGAGAGAAACAAAACGATGTAAAGCAAGTGGGGAGAAAATTAGCCAAATTCCATTTAAGAGGCTTATCCATCCCTTTTAAGGTTGAACGTACAAGTCGTATTGGGCAATGGAAGCAATTATGGGAAAAAAGAATGGATCAAATGGAAACAGTTTGGCAAACAAAAATTTATCAAACCCCAGAAAATGAATTTGAAAAAATGTTTATCGAGTCTTATCCATACTACATGGGACTTGCGGAAAATGCGATTCAATATTTAGTCGATGCGGAAATGGATGAAACACCTGGTCAAATGGATCACGGAACTGTATGTCATGAACGTTTTTCGAATCAAAGTTGGGGCAAGGAATATGTGTTAAAAAATCCTCTCGATTGGGTATTTGATCATCGAAGCAGAGATTTAGCGGAGTGGACGAGAGAAGTCTATTTTGAAAGTAAACAAACTCATCATCAACCAATTAGAAAATTCTTTAAGGACTACCAATCACTCGCCCCGTTATCGGCATTTGGATGGCGTCTACTTTTTGCCCGACTCTTATTTCCACTTCATTTTGTTGAATGCGTAGAAGGATATTATATGACCCAATCTGAGCAAGATAGAAATTCTTTGGAAGAAAAGTTTCAAAAGCATCTTCAGAGCACTAGCGATTATGAAAGGTTCATTGGAGAGTTCTATTCCTTAGCGGAAGTGCCATTGAGAAAACTAAAAATCCCACAGTTAGATTGGCTTGAGGTATAAGTTGATAAATGTGATAAAATTGGTAGTAGAAATGATTGTGGAAGGGGATTAAGATGAAGCCTTATATTTTCATAACAAGAAAACTACCAGAAGATGTGTTAAACGTTTTGCAAGACCACTATGAAATAAGTATGTGGGACAAAGAGGATATTCCCGTTCCAAGAGATGTATTATTAAAAGAGACAAGTCAGGCAGATGCATTACTTACGATGCTTTCTGACTCCATCGATCAGGAAGTTCTTTCTTTAGGCAAGAAACTAAAGGTGGTAGCTAATTTAGCAGTTGGCTATGATAATATTGATCTTCAAGCGGCAAATGAGAAAGGGATTGCTGTTTGCAACACACCTGATGTATTGACCGACACAACCGCAGATTTAACCTTTGCCTTGCTGTTAGCAACAGCGAGAAGAATCGTTGAAGCGGCTGAATATATTAAAAACGATCAATGGAAAAGCTGGAGTCCGCTTTTATTAGCGGGACATGATGTTCATCATAAAACAATCGGGATTGTTGGAATGGGGAAAATCGGAGAAGCCGTTGCGAAAAGAGCAACAGGGTTTGACATGGATATTCTTTATTATAATCGTACTCGTAAACTAGAAGCGGAAGAAAAACTTGGAGTTCAATATACTCCCTTCCTTGATTTAGTGAAAAAGTCGGATTATGTCGTATGTTTAACACCACTTACGACTGAAACCAAAAATTTATTTACGAGGGAAATTTTTCAAAAAATGAAGCCATCAGCCATCTTCGTGAATGCTGCCCGAGGTCCTGTTGTGGATGAAGAAGCGCTTTATCAAGCACTTGCCGAAGGAGAGATTGCTGGTGCGGGACTAGATGTATTTGAAACAGAGCCGATTCGATCCACACATCCTTTACTTTCATTATCTAATGTAGTCGCTATCCCTCATATTGGTAGCTCTAGTGTAGAAACAAGAATCACGATGATGAAACTTTGTATTAGTAATATCACAGCCGTGTTGGAAGGAAATAGCCCGAAAACATTAGTAAATAAAGAGTGGCAATGTATCAGTAAATAAATCACAAAAGGGATTATCTTATTCCATGGTAATCCCTATATTTGTTTTTCTAATATATTCGTGGAGTGGCAAGTGATGTATAATTCATTTTCAATTAAAGTTCCGGGGAGCTCAGCAAATCTTGGTCCAGGCTTTGATTCTGTTGGTATAGCTCTAGGATTATATTTAACTTTAGAAGTTGAGCTTTCTGATAGATGGAGGATCACTACTACCTCACCTGAATTGCAACAGCTTTCTAAGGCTGAATCACATTTTATTTTTAACGTCGCAAAAATCGTTAGTAGAAAATATGGCATTAAGATCCCTCCGTGTTCCATAAAAATGAATACTTCGATTCCCCTAGCAAGAGGGTTAGGTTCTAGCGCCGCTGCCATTGTGGCTGGAATTGAACTTGCGGATCAATTAGGACATTTGCAGCTTACTCAGCAAGAAAAACTACAAATTGCTACCGAAATAGAAGGACATCCTGATAATGTTGGAGCATCGCTTTATGGTGGGCTAGTCATAGGAAGCTATTTCAAAAATGAAGTGCATCTTCTTTCATTTTCAGAACTAGATTTTGAAGTGGTTGGCTGCATTCCTAACAGTACTTTGTTAACTAGTGAGTCTAGAAAGGTTTTACCAAGTGGTCTAGGTTACAAGGAAGCTGTTGCAGCTTCTTCAGTGGCCAATTTATTAATTGCTTCGTTACTGAGTCAAAATTGGATAATTGCAGGAAAGATGATGGAAAATGACTTATTTCACCAACCATACCGTAAAGATCTTATCCCATTTTACGATCAGTTTGAAAAGGTAGCTAAAAAAAATGGTGCGTTCGGTGTAGCATTGAGCGGGGCTGGACCAACATTGTTAGCATTTATTGAAAAAGGACAAGCTATACGACTTAAACAATCACTTACCGAAAGTTTCCCACAATCAAACATACAACTGCTGCCAATTGATAGAAAGGGAAGCCAAGTGTATAAAAAAAACGCGATTCTATAAAAGAGTCGCGTTTTATCATTAACTTAAAATACTTGTTCTACCTCAACGACACCTGGAACTTCCTCTAATAATGCTCTTTCAATTCCAGCTTTTAGAGTGATAGTTGAACTTGGGCAGCTTCCGCAAGCGCCTAGTAAACGAAGTTTAACAATACCATCTTCTACATCTACTAGTTCACAATCTCCTCCGTCACGAAGAAGGAATGGACGCAATTTATCTAATACTTCTTGAACTTCTGCTTTAATATCTTGACCTGACATTGTAATCGACTCCTTTCATACTGTTATTATAATCATTATCGCTTGAAAAATCTATTACGGAATCTGGAAAGACGAAATCAAATAAATAGGTTTTTTATGTGATCGTGTTGTAAAATAAAAGAAAAAGAAAAGGGTGCGGAAAATGGAGAAAAAATCGATTGAAATTGTGGTTTATGGTGCAGAAGTACTTTGTCCAAGCTGCGTAAATCTTCCATCTTCAAAAGAAACATTTGAATGGCTTGAAGCAGCCATTGCAAGGAAATATGTGGATCAACCGTTTACTATATCTTATGTGGATATTTTCAATCCGCCAAGTGATGAAGAGAAAAAAGAGTTTGCAGGTCGTGTCATAGAAGAGGATATGTTTTACCCAGTGGTTTTATTGGAAGGTAAAGTGGTTGGGGAAGGAAATCCAAAGCTAAAAACGATTTATGCTGAAATGGAAAAATACGGTTATTCGGCTGCAGAATAAAGGGAGCTGACCTAATGGTCAACTCCCTTTTACTGTCACCCTTTATGATACTTATACATCCATAATATTCCAGACTTAATAAGTCTAGCCACTCGCCCAGTAATGGCACGATCGGCAACTAAACCGAATCCATGTTTTTTTCCTAGTGAACCGAGGATTCCTTTTAATTTAATTGGTGGGAAGGTTTCAGGTGGTTCTTCACCATTCCAACGTTTTACTAAAACTTGGACCACTTGTTCAGCCTGCCCTTCTGCCAGTTGTGCACTAGGGGCATGAGGTAAACTAGCACAATCACCAATGACAAATACATTTTCATCATTTGGAAGATGATGTCTGTTAGTTAAAATGACTCGTCCTTGCTTGTCTTTTTCAACTTCTAAATCTTGGACAACTTTGTTTGGTTGAATACCTGCTGTCCAAACGACAATATTACAAGGAATCGGTGTATCGTTGTTGAATAATTGATTAGATTCTACTCGTGTAATATTAGCATTATTGATAATTTCAACATTATGTGAATCAAACCATTTTTGTACATATTCACTTAGCTTTTGAGGGAAAGCAGAAAGAATGTACTCGCCACGGTCAAATAATAAAATTTTTAAATCGGGGCGGCTTTCATTTAATTCACTCGCAAGTTCCACACCACTTAGTCCAGCTCCTACAATTCCAACTGTTGAACCAGGTGCTAAGTTATTCAATGCTTGGTATGTTTCTCTCGATTTTTCAATCGTTTGGATGCTATAAGTAAATTCATTTGCACCAGGGACATCGTGATACTTATCTTCACATCCAAGCCCGATAATTAATTCATCGTATAGTTGATCTTCATTTTTTAATTTTACCGTTTTGTTTTTTAAGTCGATTCCAGTTACTTCCCCATACTTCACTTCTAACCTAGGATGTTCAGGGAAGGCAACTCGAATATGTTGGTCAGATATCGTGCCAGCTGCTAAAGCGTAATATTCCGTTTTTAAACAGTGGTAAGGAACCCGATCAATTAATGTAAGGGAGACATCAGCTGGTAAATGATTAGGTAATAGCTCGTTTAATACCCTCATACCACCATATCCGCCACCAAGAATGACAAGTTTTTTCATATTGCTTATCTCCTTTTTCTCTCAGGAAGCTGCAACTTAGTTTCCGAACAAATTGTAAATAAACAATTTTGAGAATCGTAATATTTATTATTTTAGCCATAAAAAGTATAACTAATATGTGACAAAATCACAACAGTTTCAAAAAATGATTGACAAATAACAAAAAAAGCGAAGTACTGTCGCATTGTTGACATGAGTACATCCTGTACGTTGGGGCTAGGATGCTTACTCTGGACGTGAACTTTCAATTAAATAAGTTATCGATTTTCGAGAATTTTATAGATTAGTTAATAATTAATAAAGTTTGACCATTTTTAGAAAAAAAGGTAGGATTAACACTGTATAAGAGGTGAAATGAATGATAAAACCTATCATTGAGTTTTGTATTAGCAATCTTGCTAGCGGTGCACAAAGAGCAAGGGAACAACTAGAGCGAGATCCTGATCTAGATGTGATCGAATACG
This sequence comes from Bacillus sp. CGMCC 1.16607, assembly GCF_042683745.1. Lineage (NCBI taxonomy): Bacteria > Bacillati > Bacillota > Bacilli > Caryophanales > Bacillaceae > Bacillus > Bacillus sp. CGMCC 1.16607. The sequence goes on along the minus strand of NZ_JBHUJX010000018.1, from coordinate 150,335 downwards.
GGTGTTTAGGCTATTGTGGAAAATGCGCATCAACATTATACGCGCTTGTGAATGGTGAGGTTGTAACTGGCGAAACTCCAGATGAGCTAGTTGAAAATATTTATCAATATTTAGATGAAAACCCAATGTTTTAGTATATTTTAAGCTGGATTGATCGGATTATACTCGCACAATCCAGCTTTTTTTTGCATTCAGACGCTCTATGCATGTTTTTTGGTTTCACGAATTTCTTGCCAACGATCTTTTGCCATTTCTATAATGCGAGGTTCAACAGATATTTTCTGGCGCTCAATGACTTTTGAGAAATATTTTACAGCTTGATTATAGTCGCTCGTCCGAATCGAAAGCTCTGCAATTAAATATAATAGTTTAACTTCTGAAACTTGTGTACCCCTAAAGTCATCTTCAGAATAAGATAGAATATATTCCTGTAAAGATAACTTCATGAATCGTTGCTCTTGTTCTTCGTTTTTCAAACTACGATATAACCACGCAACTCGAAGATACATTCCTGCTAGAACAATATGTTTTTCCATTTTAATTGTCGCTGTGTATATGGCTAATTTGTAACAATTGATTGCATCAATCAAAGTTCGAACCCCGCCGTAATCAAGGGAATTCCAATTGTTTGAAATTTTTTCTTTTATCATTTCTAATGTATTAGGTCGGAAGTAACGATTTGTATCTTCAGAAAAAGAGAATCCGCAATTCGGACAGACATTAATATGGTAAAATATTGGATTGCTTTCTTCTGAATGGTAGCTTGGAAAGAAATCAGTATCATATTCGAGTACTTTAATAAAGCGTGACCGGACTTTTTTAGTAGAAAAGTTCTTACTACAGGCCATGCATTCATAGGTTTTATCATAAAGAGGAGAGATTTGAGTCATATTATCACCTTCCTTATAGGACTTTAATATGATAAGTAGATAAAAATAGGTAAATATACACTTATATATATTAATGATTATACAACAATACAAGTAAAAAAGTACTATAAAGGCAAAGGAAATTGCTAAAATTTACTTTTAAAGAATGAAATCAGTTTAGTTGAGTATTGTGAAGGTGATGTTTATACTTAAAATAAAACTAAGGTTGGAGGGGTAGAAATGACGGAAATTGTTCAAATTACTGAAGCGGCGGCATTACAAATTAAAGACATGATGAAACAAAATGAAGAAGAAGGTGCTTTTCTACGTGTAGCTATCCAAGGTGGAGGTTGTAGTGGCTTATCTTATGGAATGGGCTTTGACCATGAGAAGGGTGACAAAGATATCCAATTTGAAGCTTATGGAATTAACGTACTCGTTGATGAAGAAAGCGCACCTGTCCTAAAAGGAACGAAGATTGATTATAAACAATCGATGATGGGCGGTGGATTCACCATCGACAATCCGAATGCGATTGCTTCCTGTGGGTGTGGTTCTTCGTTCAGAACAGCTGCGAATGCGGGGACGCCGGAAGAGTGTTAATATGAAAAAATTACCTTCTCTAGTAATATGAGGAGGTTTTTTACTGTTTCTATTAGATATCTGAAATCTATTTTTATAAAATTTAATTATTTAGCACATTTTATCTAAATATAGGCTTGTGCCTCTACAGCATGTACAGCGTCCACGTAGGATAGTATGTATCGTTCATATTATTCGAAAAGGAGTGAAAATAATGAGTTGTAGAAGGGACAGAGATCGAGATAGAGTTGCAGGTGCTACCGACAGAAACAGAGACCGAAACCGTGATGTTAAATTCAGAGGAACAATTAACGGAGACGATTTTTGCCGTGCCGTTCGCCGCTGCAGAGACAATGACCGAGTTGCTGGTGCAGAAGACAACAATCGTAGCCACAGACACAGAAGAGGATGCTGGTTTTAGGTAATAACCAAATTTCTTTTACGCACTAAAGCGGTGGGGGTCTGACCCCCACCGCTTTAAAGCTTTAAAACATTGATGAACTGTGAAGTGGTTGGGTTTTTGCTTTTGGATCGATGTATGTTTTAGCGTTATTGACGGCGGTTGGCGCTTCGCCGAATCCACATGCTATTAGTTTTACTTTTCCTTCGTACGTGCAAATATCTCCAGCAGCATAAATTCCCGGGATGTTTGTCTCCATTTTAGAATTTACTGAAATGGAGTTCTTTTCAATTTCTAATCCCCATTTTTTTATAGGACCTAGTGAAGAGACAAAACCATAGTTTACAATAACAGCATCAACATTAAGGACTACTTTTGTTTCACCATCAACACCTTCAAGAACAACTTGCTGAATGCCATTATCATTTCCAACAAATTTAGCAGGTACAAATGGAGTTTTAATTTCTACTTTTGAATTATGTAGGTTTTCAACACTGTGCTCATGAGCACGGAATTTATCGCGACGGTGTACGATTGTTACTTTTTCAGCAATTGGTTCAAGCATTAACGCCCAATCGACCGCAGAGTCACCGCCACCAAACACAACAACCTTTTTACCAGCAAATTGATTTAAATCGTCAATAAAGTAGTGAAGGTTTTTATTTTCATAATTTGTAGCATTTTCAAGCTCAATTCGACGAGGTTGGAAAGCACCATTACCAGCAGTAATAATAACTGTCTTTGATAAATGTACTTCTTTATCAGTTGTAAGCTTAAAGATGCCATCTTCTTGCTTTTCTAATATGTCAACAGACTGTTCAAGAACGATTGTAGGTTCAAATTTTGCCATTTGTTCTTTTAAATTATTTACAAGCTCTTGGGCTCTTACCTTTGGAAATCCTGCAACATCATATATAAATTTTTCAGGATATAGTGCTGCTAATTGTCCCCCTAATTGTGGTAAGCTCTCGATTATCTTAACGGATGCCTGTCTCATTCCACCATAAAATGCAGTAAATAGTCCAGTAGGGCCACCACCAATAATCGTAATATCATAGATTTTTTGGTTCTCTTTCATCCGAATCCCCCCGAGAATGATGTGAAATAGCATTCCACTCATATAATAGCACAAATTTTCAAATAACTCACTTTATGAAGATAAAGTCAATTTTGAATAGAATAAACAAACACTATGAATATAATGAATATATGAAGGAAAAAGGATTTTAAGTCAATTTTTGAAAATTCACAGTTTTATAACACTATCTAATAGGCTTGAAAAAGCCTTGGAAAAAGAATAATATGGGTGATAGGAATAATTGTTAAGATTCTGTGACAATTTAAGGACTTTTTTGTGACTAGCTTAGTGAAGGGAATCACAAACTTTTTCTCTTAATTAAAAATAAAAACCTTTAAAGCAGTGGATGATAAGAAAAAGACCTGAAAAAATAATAAAAAAGGTGGAAGTGATCACTTTGAGAAAGCCAAGAATCGTGATTTTAGGTGCCGGCTACGGTGGACTAATGACAACAACTCGTTTACAAAAAATGATTGGTGTTAATGAGGCGGATATTACCCTCGTAAACAAACATGATTATCACTATGAAACCACTTGGTTACACGAAGCATCTGCAGGAACAATGCATCATGACCGCGTACGTTATGATATTCGTGATGTCATTGATCGCAGTAAAGTTAACTTTATTCAAGATTCCGTTGTTGAAATAAAAACGGAAGAAAAACTAGTTGTATTAGAAAATAGTGAAATTTCCTACGATTATTTAGTTGTTGCCCTTGGTGGAGAGCCTGAAACATTTGGTATTAAAGGACTAAAGGAATATGCTTTTTCCATTGTAAACGTTAATGCTGCTCGTCAAATTCGTGAGCATATCGAATATCAATTTGCAAATTATAATAATACAGAAAACAATGACGAAGGTTTAACGATTGTCGTTGGTGGTGCTGGATTCACTGGCATCGAGTTCCTTGGTGAATTAACGAATCGTATTCCTGAACTATGCCATGAATATGATTTAGATTTCCATAAAGTACGTTTAATATGTGTAGAGGCATCGCCAATGGTTCTTCCTGGATTTGACCCAGAATTAGTGAACTATGCCGTTTCTCAATTAGAAAGAAAAGGCGTCGAGTTTAAGCTTGGAACAGCGATTAAGGAAGCTACTCCGGACGGTATTCTAGTTGCTAAAGGTGAAGAAGAAGTGCAAGAAATTAAAGCAAGCACAGTCATTTGGGCTGCAGGTGTCCGTGGGAACTCTATTATCGAAAAATCAGGCATTGAAGCAATGCGCGGACGTGTAAAAGTTCAACCAGATTTAAGAGCACCTGGCCACGATAATATTTTTGTCATCGGTGATAGCTCTTTAATCATTAACGAAGAAATAAATCGTCCATACCCACCAACAGCCCAAATTGCTATGCAGCAAGGTGAAGTATGTGCCCGAAATATTACAGCACTTGTTCGTGATAAGCAGGAGCTTGAATCGTTTAAACCAGATATTAAAGGGACTGTATGTTCATTAGGAGAAGACGATGCTATTGCCGTTGTTTATGGTAAAAAATTATTCGGCTCAAAAGCATCCTTCATGAAGAAAATGGTCGATAACCGTGCACTATTAATGATAGGTGGACCATCACTCGTAATGAAAAAAGGTAAATTTAAACTACTTTAATTAGAAAAACTGAATCGACAGCGTCGATTCAGTTTTTTTAGTTTATTATGAAAAAAAGCTCTAAATGATCGATAACGAAGAAAAGAGAAAAAACGGTCAATAAGTAAGGCTCTTAACGACCGAAAGTCGAGAAAAAATCGGTCGCTAAGAAGGACTTTTAACGACCGTAAACGAAGAAAAAGTAATGAAACGGTAAATGAGAACAAGCTTTTAATTACTGAACATTGAGAAAGGAGAACGACGGATGACAAAAAATAAACGTGGAAATGTATGGTTAGGTGTATCCGGATTGGTTGTCAACGAATCGGGTGAATGGCTAGTTGTGAAAAAAAGGTATGGGGGTCTTGAAGGGAAATGGTCATTACCAGCTGGCTTTGTTGAGCAAAATGAAACGGCAGATGAAGCGGCTTTACGTGAAGTAAAGGAAGAAACGGGAATCGATTGTATCAATAAAGGATTGATTGGTTTAAGGACTGGGGTAATTAAAGAGGAAATAAGTGATAATATGCTTTTATTTTTACTTGAGCCTATTGGAACAATGGAGGTACAGGCTGAAGAAAAAGAATTATACGAAGCAAAATATGTTCTTCCAGACAAATTGCTACAGGATGAAGATGTTTCCGTATTATTACGATATTTAATTGATGTGAAAATGGAGAGTGTAAAGCAAGTTATAAATGGGATAAATCCCGGCGATCAATTTGGTTATAGTGCCTACAAATTATTTTTATAATTTTCTGATATTTTAAGGAACAAGAAGAAATTTTGAGATAATTGTACTTGTATGCGTTTTCAATCACCTTTTTTCATCGAAAATGATGCTTTTCTTTTTTTGGATTCCTTGATATATTATCAGAAAATTCAGGTTATATAACTTCAAGGGGGCTGACAGAAATGAAAAGTCAAACATTAGATAAGAAAGCTTGTACGTATTGTTCTGGAAAAGGATATTTTCAATTATTGTTAGGAGGGTCTGAAACTTGTTGTTGCTGCGAAGGATCCGGAAAGAAAAAAGAAGAATAACCTATTGATCAAACTGCCTTGCTAATGTAAAGGGCAGTTTTTTTATTGATTCCCTGAATTTACTCATATTGTTGATTGACTCCTTATTCTACATTCAGTACACTTAGTGTGTGTTAAGGGGGGACAAAGACGATGCCAATATGGGTTGTTATTATTTCGATGCTTTTATTTTTCGTGCTTTTTTTCGGAATAGGCTTTTTATTAAATATGCTGTTAAGAATGTCTTGGATTATGACGATTATTTATCCATTAATTACAGTGTTTATCGTTGATAAGGTTAGATTTATCGAGTATTTCACGAACAGCAAGCATGCTTTTTCTGAATTAGGCGATAAAATTATGTCTTTAGCAACAGCAGATCTGCTAATTTTGAGTAGCGGGCTTGCTGGTGCGATTGTTGCAGGGATTACGATTAAGTTTTTACGGAAAAGTGGATACCAAATGTTTTAAAAAACTTTCACCCCTGGTGGAGGTTTTTTTCTATTTTTGGCACAGATTCATGGCATTTCCATGTTCTAATTTTTAATTAATAACCTCCTAAATGAATAATTCCACATCCGTTGGGAAATGAATACATTTGGGAGGAATGAAATATTAGATGAAAAAAGTAAATAATTTGACAAGACGAATAAGTATGTCCGTATTATTTGTATTTGCGTTATTCACTACATTTCAAGCGATTACTGGTGTTGAGGCTAGATCAATTATTTCTGCTGCCTATTCCGGATATATTAAGGATCATGATGTAAATGGCTCAATTTTTTCACATAAATTTCAAACGTTAGGATTAGCGCTAAAAAAAATAAAAATGATTGGCAAAACTAAATTGCAGCTAGCGTCTTCAGAAGCAATGGTAGGTCCGGCGCAAAGGCTAGAGGATGCCTTTAACTGGGCACAATATCCAACCAAAACGGTTGTAGCCACTGGTTATACAGCTGGCTATGAATCCACAGGTAAACACCCAGACCATCCAAGTTATGGAATAACTTATTCTGGTGTAAAAGTTAAAAGGGATTTGTATTCGACGATTGCTGCCGATTTAACAGTTTTCCCAATTGGAACCATCCTTTTCATTCCTGGTTATGGCTACGGTGTTGTAGCCGATAAAGGTGGAGCGATAAAAGGGAATAAATTAGACTTGTTTTATGAATCAGTTGCAGATGTTTATAATAAGTGGGGAAAGAGAACGGTTGATGTATTTATTGTAGAGCTAGGCGATGGTCACTTAACAGAAGAAGAACTAGTGAATTTAAATGAAAATAAATCGATGCAAGTATTCCGACAGCAATATAATTTTACGGAGAAAGAATAATACATTGCGAGGGGCCAAATATGGTGCCCTCTTTTCATGTTGATTAGATAAGTTATTTCTTTTCGATGATTAGAAACTCGAAATAATCTAAAAATTTCGCTATAATAAGATAGAGTAATCTTAGAAGGGGTGTTATGAATGTTTACAGTTCAAGTAGATTGGAATTTTACAACTGAGCAAGAAAGTTTGATTATTGGCCTATTTGATAAACCGGCAAAGTTTGATGGTTTGTTAGCTGAACTTGATCAATTATTAGATGGCCATTTAACTCAATTAGTGAAAAGTGGAGATATTTCAGCGAAGAAAAAGGCTATATCTAAAGTACATACATTTGGAAAAATTGGAGCAAAAAGATTATTTTTCGTCGGGCTTGGTAAGGAATCAGAGCTTAACTTTGACTCGTTGAAAGAATCATTCGGTAAAGCATTTAAAGCGGTTCAAACGAATAAATTACAAGAAGTATCCGTATTACTTGAATCCTTTAAAACAGAAAATCTTGATGAAAATGACGTGGCACATGCTCTTAGTGAAGCCTTCGGATTAGCAACCTATCAATTTAAGGGCTATAAGCAGAAATCAAATGAGCCTGAGAAAAAGGTTGAACATATTCATGTATTAGGTGGCGTTGACCAAGAGGCTATCGAAGCTTCCTTAACAGTTGGTTATACATATGGGAAAGCAACGAATAATGCACGTGAGCTAGTTAATTTACCTGGTAATATGTTAACGGCAACTGATTTAGCTAATTATGCTAAAACGCTTGGTGAGAAGTACGACTTTGAAGTAGAAATTTTAGAAAAAGAAGAAATGGAGAAGCTTGGTATGGGTGCGTTGCTTGCCGTTAACCAAGGATCTGTTGAACCTCCGAAAATGATTGTATTAAAATACCAAGGTAAAGAAACATGGGAAGATGTTATTGCATTAGTTGGAAAAGGAATCACCTTCGATACGGGTGGATATTCTCTTAAACCGAAAGATGGAATTGTAGGGATGAAATCTGATATGGGCGGAGCGGCGGCTGTTCTAGGTGCAATGGAAATCATCGGTGAATTAAAGCCTGAGCAAAACGTAGTCATGGTCATTCCTTCAACTGACAATATGGTAAGTGGGGACGCATTTAAACCAGATGATGTCATTACTGCTATGAATGGAAAGACGATTGAAGTGTTAAATACAGATGCAGAAGGTCGTTTAGCATTAGCTGACGCAGTTACTTACGCAAAACAACATGGAGCAAATTATATTGTCGATGTGGCGACTCTAACAGGTGGAGTTATTGTCGCTCTTGGAATGGATACGACAGGTGCGTTAACGAATAACGAAGAGCTGTTTGAACAAGTATTAGAGTCAGCAGTAGAAGCTGGGGAACAAATGTGGCGCTTACCAATCTTTGAAAAGGATAAAGAGCGCGTTAGAGGCAGTAAAATTGCTGATTTAAATAATTCTCCAGGTAGAGATGGTCATGCGATCATGGGAGCGGCATTTATCGGTGAATTTGCTGAAGATACACCATGGGTTCACCTTGATATCGCTGGAACGGCAACAACAAGAAGTGAGCATGATCTTGGACCAGCAGGTGCTACTGGAGTAATGACAAGAACATTAGCTCTATTCGTCGAAAGATTCGAGCCAATAAAATAAAAACAACTGAGAAGCCAGTTTTCAATTGCCCTATGCACTTGGAAACTGGCTTTTTACCACTTTAAAGTAATGGGGGACTGTCCCCCGTTGCTTTAAAGTGGTAAAGAGTTTGCCTTTTTCTCTAAACGGATGCATTATTTTTGTTCTTTCAAAATAGAATCACTATACGATGAAAGATTGAAGAGATTATCAAACGGTAATTCTGGAGTGTTATTAATTGTAAAAATTAGGTACACCGATTATATTATTAGAATAAGGTGATATGATTATATTCTATAACTTGAGAATGATAGTTTAGTGTATTGGGCGCTTTTAGAGGAGGGCCTGTTTATGGAATTAGAAACTCTGTTGCAGTTTATTGAATCTCACGGATACATAGGTTTATTCCTTTGGGTTTGGCTTGGAATATTTGGGCTTCCAATCCCGAATGAAATCCTAAGTATGACGGTAGGAATGGCAACATCACAAGAGGTGCTTAACCCGCTGATCACCTTTTTCGTCTTTTATGCGGGAATTGTTGCAGCCTTAACGACCTGTTACTTATTAGGGAAATACATCGGTCGACCGCTCATAGGTTTTTTTGAAAAGCGAAAGAGATACGCCCACTTGATAGATAAATCCTTCAGATTAATTGAGAAGCATCATGCTTTTTCTTTATCGATTAGCTATTTCATTCCTGGAGTCCGTAATTTTGTACCGTTTTTATACGGTTTTAGTAAACTACCTTTTCGTTCATTTGCCATCTTCTCTTATAGTGCGGCCTTTATTTGGTTATGTATTACATTTATACTTGGCTACTTATTTGGAGACCACATAGATGTTATTATTCATTATGGGAAGGAATTCCTTATAGTCATCGCTGTGGCTTTTATCCTATTTATTTTAATCAAAATGATTAGGAGAAGACGACGAAAAAAAATTGAAATGATAAAGATAGTGGATTCAAACAAATTATAAATTATTTATTTAATTAAAGGGGAATAGTAAAGATGGAATTGAAATCTACAATGATCGAAGCTCTTGGGATTGAAATTACTACTTTAGAAAAAGGAAAAGTGATTGCTACGATGCCTGTTGATGAGCGAACTAGGCAGCCGTTTGGACTTCTACATGGCGGTGCTTCTGTAGCATTAGCTGAAACGGTTGCAAGTGTTGGCGCTTATGAACTTGTTGATAAAGAAACTGAAGGGGTAGCAGGCCTTGAAATTAATGCAAACCATGTTCGCGGGAAACGTGAGGGAATCGTCACGGCAATTGCAACGGTATTACATCAAGGTAAAACGACGATGGTCTGGGATATTAAGATCGTTGATGAGGAAGAACGATTAATTTGTGTGTCTAGATGCACGATGGCTGTGTTAAAATTGAAGAAATAATAAAAGAGGAGCAGAAGCTCCTCTTTTATTTATTTTCGTTCTCCTTTATTTTCTTCAAATCATCCTGAACACTTTTGTGCCATAACGGAACTCCACTATTGTAAGCGGCACGACTAATGAGATGTCCCGCGACAGGGGAGGTTAAAAATATAAAGGCAATTCCAAGTATGAGTCTCGAATTAAAATGACCCTCTTCAATATAAAAATATAAAAATGTTCCAATTAAAATCGACATTACCCCTAATGTAGCTGCTTTGGAAGCCGCGTGGTTCCTCGTATACACATCTGGAAGACGAATGAGACCGAAGGCAGTAACAAGGCTTAAAAAAGCACCAATAAGAATTAAAGCGGCAATGATTACTCTAACGATTTCTATCACGTTCGATGATTTCTCCCTTCTCAAGATACTTGGAAAATGCCACGGTGCCAATAAAAGCTAATATACCTATTAATAAAATGATTTCAAGAAAGGCATGTGTTTTTAATAGAATAGATACTAGAGCAATGATGGCAATAAGATTAATTCCAATTGCATCTAAAGCGACCACTCGATCGGGAATGGTTGGCCCCTTAATCACACGGTAAATGAGGCCTAGCATCGATAGGGAAATCAACAATAATGAAAGGTGAATGACTGTATCAAGCACTATCGGCTCACCTCCATAATCGCTTTTTCAAAGCTATTTTTGATACTCTCTATGGCTTCTGTGGCATCTCCAATATCCATAGCATGAATATAAAGTATTTTATTATCAGGGGAGACATCGACCACAAAAGTACCCGGTGTTAACGTAATTAAGTTTGCTAGCACCGTAATTTCCCAATCCTGTGATAACACCGTTTCGAAGGCGAATATACCCGGACGAATATCAAGCTTTGGTTTTAAAATAACCTTCAAAACAGATATATTTGATAAAATCAGCTCTCTTATAAAAATGAAGAATAATCGAACCACTGCATTGACACGGTAAAGATAAAATCGAGATTGGAAAAACCTTCGAAACAAATAAATAATGACTAAACCGAAGAAAAAGCCTTTTAAAAAAGTGACAGAATCATATGAAACATTTAAAAACATCCACACCCACGCAAGAAATACATTCAATAGTATTTGAAAGGCCATCACTTACTCCCCCTTTAATACAGCATCAATATAAATATGTGGATTTGTAAGTGTATCAGCGGCTTGGGTAATATACGGGTAAATGAAATCTGTGCCAACTCCGTACAAAACAGCTATGGTAACTAGGATAACAGGTGAAATAAGTAAAAACCTTACTGGTACCTTATCATTAGTATTATACTCCTTGGGAACTCCCCAAAAGCCATTAATAAATATCTTCATAATAGAAAAGAGGACAAGTAAGCTTGAAAAGAGTACAATCACCGTACTTGCATAGTATTCTGCCTTAAATCCCCCTTGAATAATGAGAAGCTTCCCAATGAATCCACTTAAAGGTGGAACTCCAGCTAATGCGAGTGTCGCGATAAAAAATGTCCAACCGAGGCCAGGATATCCTTGTATGAGTCCATGTATTTTTCTTAAGTCACTTGTACCGGTTATTTTTACAATGATTCCTACCATTAAAAATAAGGCCGCTTTAATAATCATGTCATGAACTAAATAGAAGACAGAACCTGTTAAAGATACCTGGCTCATCACGGATACTCCAAACAAAATGACACCAACAGCGACAATGATATTGTAGATGATAATCTTTTTAACATCCCAATACCCAATTGCACCTACTAATCCAAAAATGATCGTCAATATCGCGAGTATGCCTAATATTTGATGGGTGAAGCCAGGATCATGATAAAAAAACAATGTATAGGTTCGAATGATCGAATAGACCCCAACCTTCGTTAATAATGCTCCAAATAAAGCCATTACAGGTGCTGGTGGAGCATAATATGATCCAGGTAACCAGAAAAATAATGGGAAAATTGCCCCTTTTAAACCGAAGACGATTAAAAAGAGAATCGCAATGACAGATAAAATTCCAGGCTGATTCACTTCAGCAATTCTTGTTGAAATATGGGCCATGTTTAATGAACCGACAACAGAGTAAAGATAAGCAACAGTTATGACAAATAGGGCGGATGAAATGACATTTACTAAAATGTATTTAATCGATTCACGGAGTTGAATCTTTGTTCCCCCCAGAACAAGTAACAGATAGGAAGACATAAGCATTACTTCAAAAAAGACGAACAAGTTAAAAATATCCCCTGTTGTAAATGCCCCATTTACTCCAACCATTAAAAATTGCACAATCGGATAATAGTAATAATTCTCTCGACCCTTTCCAATCGATTGAAATGAGTAAAGAATACAGACAAACGCAATGATGCTAGCTGTTAAAACAAGTAATGCCGAAAGCATGTCTGAAACTAATGTAATCCCAAAAGGTGCCTCCCAGCTACTAACATCTAATGTTTGGATGCCTTCTTTTCGAACTGTTTGTACTAATTGGAAACTGATCACAACCGTAATAAAAGAAGCAATCAGCGAGAGGATTCGTTGATAGGGAACCTTTTTCGCAAAGAAAATTAACAAAATGGCCGTTAAAAGCGGAATTAAAATTGGTAATATAATAAAATTATTCATTTCCTTCGGTTCCTCTCAATTGATCCATATTATCTGTCCCAAGCTCCTGATAAGCGCGGTAAGCTAGCACAAGGAAGAAGGAGGTGACACCAAAACTAATGACAATCGCAGTTAAAATCAAGGCTTGCGGCAGAGGATCTACATAAGGTCCAGGTTCTCCAAGCAATGGAGCGGCTCCTCTTTTTAATCCCCCCATTGTTAAAATTAATAGATGAGCACCATGACTTAATAGACCAGTCCCAATAATAATTCTTAGTAAGCTTTTTGAAAGCATTAAATAAGTAGCTGTCATAAAAAGAATCCCAATAACAAAAGCCATTAATATCTCCATTATTCGTCCTCTCCTATCGTTTGAATAATGGTCATCGTCACTCCGACAACAACTAGAAATACTCCAGTATCAAATAAAACAGCGGTATGAAGAGCGGTTTTTCCTAGAATAGGTAAGGTTGCATAGGTAAAGGCATGCGTTAGGAAGGGGACTCCGAAGAATAACGAACCCGTTCCAGTCCCAACTGCAAAAAGTAAACCAGTCCCAATCAAATATTTATAGTCAATAGGCAAAATATTCGCGACTGTCTTCAAATCGTAAGCGAGCAGAAGTAAAACGATGGCTCCAGAGGTCATCAATCCACCAATGAATCCGCCACCCGGATAATAATGGCCAGCGAAAAAGATATGAATCGAAAAGAGAATGATGACAAAGAGAACTACTTTTGTAACCGTTTGTAAAATGAGATCATTCGTCTTCATTCTTCCTTCCTCCTTGTCATTCGTAATTTAATCATCGCAAAAATACCTAAAGCAGCAATTCCAAGAACGCAAATTTCAAACATCGTATCAAAGCCACGGAAGTCAACGAGAATCACGTTTACCATATTTTCTCCACCTGCTTTTTTATATGTGTTTTCAACATAATATTGAGCAATAGAAGGAAACAGCTTATTGCTATGAGCCGATAAAGCGATTAACGTCACAATCGCTCCAACCCCTATAGAAATCAGGGCATTTACTGTCTTAAAGCCCATTGGTCTTTCATAACGTTTTAATTTAGGCAAATGATAGAAGCAAAGTAGGAACAGCGAGACCGATACAGTTTCAATCACTAACTGTGTTAAAGCTAAGTCTGGTGCCCGAAAAAGAACAAAGAATAAAGCAACTGTATACCCAACAGACCCTAATAGGATAATGGCAGTAAGCCTTGAACGTGCAAAGAGAATCGTAATGGATCCTATCGCAATAATGAAAGCGAGAATGAGTTCATAAATCCCGATAGAGGAAGTATTACTTAAATCCAACTTGAAAGCATCTTTCCAATAAAGAGAAAATCCAAGAATCACAATAAAGAAAGAGAAAATATAAACAAGATATGTACGGATAAATCCATTCATATATCCTTGGGTAAATTGTAATGCCCCTTTTTGAGAGCGATCTATGAATGTATCATAAAGTCGATTGAAAGTGAGTTTCTCTGGGAACAGGCTGTACACTTTTTTCCATTTAGGCAAGGAAATGAACAGCAGTATTCCAAGGATGATGACCCCAATCGTCATAAATAGTTCAATGTTTGGACCATGCCAAAAGGAAATATGGACATCAAAGACTGACTTTTCTTTTAAAAGGCTTGGCAGCACAGATGCCATCGTCGGTTCAATGAAGTAATGAGATAAAGTATTTGGAAAAATCCCAAAGATAACGACTAGGGAAGCGAGAATAATTGGTGGAACAAGCATACCAAACGGTGCTTCATGCGGTTTCTTCTCTAGCTGGAACTTTCCTGTGAACGTTTTAAAAACAATAACCATGCTGTAAATGAAAGTAAATACACTAGCTATCCAAGCTAATATCGGAAAAAGGATTCCCCAAGTGTCAAGATTGAATAGGTTAAATTCGGTAATTCGAACCATACCTGTAAAAAACATTTCCTTACTTAGAAATCCGTTAAATGGTGGTAATCCCGCCATCGAAAAGGCACCAATTACCGCAAGAGTAAATGTAATAGGCATGAAATTCATTAATCCGCCAAGCCTACGTATATCACGCGTTCCCGTTTCATGGTCGATGATGCCAACAACCATGAATAGACTTCCTTTAAAGGTAGCATGGTTGATCAAGTGAAAAACAGCTGCAGCGGTCGCCACCGTGAAATAGCCATCACCGATAAAATCGAAGTGAAGTGCTGCGGCACCGACTCCAAGCAAAGACATAATTAACCCTAACTGACTAACTGTCGAAAAAGCTAAGATCGCTTTTAAGTCGGTTTGCTTAACAGCAGAAAAGGATCCCCAGAAAAGAGTGATAATCCCAATACCTGCCACAAGCCATAACCACCATGCTGACTCGGCAAAAACCGGACTCATTCTTGCGACAAGATAAATTCCTGCTTTAACCATCGTAGCAGAGTGTAAATAAGCACTGACGGGTGTTGGTGCTTCCATCGCATCTGGTAACCAAATATGAAATGGAAACTGAGCAGATTTCGTAAATGCCGCTAACAAGATAAAAAGTAAAGCAGGGATAAAAAGAGGTTGTTCATATAAATGACTTGCTTGACTTACGATCTCTGAAATTTGAAAGGACCCAGTCATGATGTATAAAAGAACGATTCCCCCAAGCATCGACAAGCCACCGAGAACGGTAATCAGCATAGATTTTTGGGCACCATATCGGGATTTTTCACGGGTATACCAATACCCAATTAGTAAAAAGGATGAGAAGCTGGTGAACTCCCAAAACATGTATAACACAATTAAATTATCAGAGAGCACTACTCCAAGCATAGCCCCCATGAATAGAAGCAAATACACATAAAATGTGTTGAGCTTTTCTTTATCCTTTGATAAATAATAAATGGAATAAAAGACGACTAACGAGCCAATTCCTGTAATTAATAAAGCGAATAATAGCCCAAGACTATCCACTTTGACTGTAAA
Organism: Bacillus sp. CGMCC 1.16607; assembly: GCF_042683745.1. Lineage (NCBI taxonomy): Bacteria > Bacillati > Bacillota > Bacilli > Caryophanales > Bacillaceae > Bacillus > Bacillus sp. CGMCC 1.16607. The sequence continues at coordinate 134,898 of NZ_JBHUJX010000018.1, read as the reverse complement.
GTCAATATTCATCGATGGAATCCATGACATCGTTTCCATAATGCGACCATTCTGTTTCGTCGTAGACAGGAAAGTTAAAAAATAGCTAAATAACAAAATTGGTAATGGAAGAACAAGCCAGCCTGTATGTAGATTACGTAAGTACTTGTATAAAATTGGTATGAAAATAGCCAATATGAATGGTGACACTATGGCAAGATGTAGCAGTGACAATACCAATACCTCCCTTTTAAATAAATTTACATTCAATTTCCCATTTTTACTTTTCCACTTTATTGTCTTAAAATGTGATGAAATAAGCTATTATTTCAAATTATAGCGCAAATCGAATAGCGTTGCATGCAAAGGCCTCAAAGAAACGGGGAAAAGTCAGCTTTTATAATAAATAAGAAAAAACTAGTCATTTAAGCATGAAAAAAAATTTTTTTGTATAAAAATAAAACGACGAATCATCCTAAATAAAGGACGGTGTTTAGGATGATTTTAAATAAAGTGTCTGGTGCTTGTCTCATATTTTTCCTCCTTTTTGCAGGGGCTTGGAAATTAGAAAATTCAAATGTTTCACCAATTCCATTAAAACAGGGAGGAGTAACGGAAGTACTTCCGTTATCGAATATTCATGTGCCGATTAATCAAAATACCTTTCAACCAAGGGAATATGTTAGAATAACTGAAGTTTTTCTAGGAAATAATGAATGACTAACACTTGTATCTATTGCAAAAATCTCAGATAATGATGGTTGGTAGATTTTTAGTAATGGAGAAAATATAATGAAAAATACGTATTTAACTAGTTATTTCCCCTTATTGTCCTTACTACTATTAAGTTTGTCCTTTGCTGTTAGCTTTGAATTCAAACTCATTGATGTTTTGAAGGATATCGGAATTTATAATGGAATGCTTGAATTTTTTAGTGATAGCGGCATTAAGCTATCACTATTAACGCTGCTAACGATATTGTTTTTTATGGTTTTATCGGCTTTGAAAATCATTGCTGATACGATAAATGAACTGTCCCTTTTATTTTTCTCGAAGGAAACAGAGGGGCAGAGCTTAACGAAAATTCGCTCGGGCTCAGGGATTTATTTCTTTGCAAGCGGGGTGTCATTACTCGTTAGTTTTTATAGCTTAATAGGAGTTTTAGTTATATTTTTAATTGCGACGTTTGGTTATTTCATTTTTATCGTCTATAAAATAAGCGCCGAGTTAACTGTTGTAGGAATGGCAGGATTAGTTTTTTTCCAAGTCATCGTGTGGTCAACTCTTCTAATCGGAGTCGCTTATTTAGTAGTGAAAGTTTACAACAGTGTTTTGGCGAGTTTGCCGATTTAAAAAAAGCTGTGCCAATGATAAGGCACAGCTTCACTTCATAATATCTCTCCAAATCAGTAAATGAGGGGCAGCTTTCTCAATAGATTCGATATTTGCAGGGCTGTCTTTCCCAACCCAGACGGCTGCTGTCAATTGCTCGGTTAACCCTACAAACCAGTAATCTTTGTAGTCATTTGTCGTACCTGTTTTTCCACCTGCATATACGCCTGAAATCTTTGCCTTTCTAGCAGTGCCAGATGTGACGGTTTTCTTTAGTAAATCTCGCATTTCCTCTACCGTATCTTTTTCCCACACTTTAATCGATCCTGTCTTCCATTGATAGATCGTTTTCCCGGCTGAATCAGTGATTTTAGTGATTGCTCGTGGTTTTTCATATAAACCTTCATTGGCAAAGGTGGAATAGGCACCTGCCATCTCAAGTGGAGACATTCCGTATGTGAAGCCACCAATAGCGGCTGTTAAACGATAATCTTCGTGTGTGATCTTTTTAAATTGAAATTTCTCTAAAAATAAAAACCCTTTTTCAACTCCTATTTGATCTAACAATCGTACGGCTGGAGTATTATAGGAGTGGATAAAGGCTTGTTCAATGGAAACATTTCCGACCTTAGCCCAGCCATAATTTTCTGGGCAATATCCTTGTTTACAAAAAGGGGCTCCGCTAACAGTATCCTTAGTTGTAGATTTCAGTTGATTTAAATAAGGAGCATAGACGAGTAATGGCTTAATAGCAGATCCTGGCTGACGAAAGGCTTGATAAGAACGATTGAAATCATCACTTTGATAATTTTTACCTCCGATTAAAGCGACGATTGTATGATTATCATTACGAACGATTGACAAAGCTCCTTCAATCTCGCTGTAAGGTAAATGCTTCGTAACGGCTTTTTTTGCTTTTTGCTGCAATCTAGGGTCAAGAGAAGTGTGAATAGAAACGCCCGAAGCAAGAACTTGTTCGACTCTATCATTTAATTTTTCTTCTAGTTTTGCTTTTTCCATTCCTTTTGCATGGGTCAGTTGCTTCTGATAGCCTTCCTGTTCAGAGATCAAATCTACTAGTTCTGCTTTTACATAATTCGAATAATCTGGGTAATCATGTATGTGTTTTTTTAGGTTAAGATGAATTGGCTCTTTCTTTAGTTTATCTGCTTCATTAAGTGAGATAGAGCCACTATCAACAAGCTGATCGATTAAACGTTCCTGTCGTTTTTTTGTAAAATTAAAATGTTTAAGTGGGTTGTATAAAGTTGGATTGTTAGGAATCGCTGCAAGAAATGCCTGCTCTGCTTGTGTAAGCGAGCTTATGGTTTTGTTAAAGTAAAACATTGATGCTGCTTCCATTCCATACACACCATTTTGAAAATAGATAACATTTAAATAGAGTTCTAGAATTTGTTCTTTTGACAGTTTTCGTTCCATTTGATATGCATATAATAATTCGGACAGCTTTCGGTTATATGAACGATCTTGATTTAAATAAAGATTTCTTGCTGTTTGTTGTGTAATGGTGCTCGCACCTTGACTGATCTCCTTCTCCTTTACATTTAAGGATAATGCTCGGCTAATGGCTTGAACATCGAACCCTTGGTGCTCATAAAAACGCTTATCCTCTGACTGAAGAAACAGTTGTTTTGTGAATAAAGGGATATCGGAAAGTGGTTTAAAAATGCGACTTTCATTCCCGATTAGCTCATCTATGACCTTTCCATCTTGGTCAAGTATATAACTATTTTTTTCAAGCTTTTGCTCTAATTGAATATGATCATTTAGATATTCGTGAAAGCTTTGACTTTGATTAGCTTCAATCGTTGTTAATTTTAACAACATAATAAGTAAGGGAAGAAGCAATAAAAATATGGAATAACCCGTAAACAAACGCATGTGATTGCCACCTTAACAGAATGAATGACTACGATATAATTATCGGTTTTTTTTTCAAATTCTGAAGAAAATCTCTTCTGTTCTTGTTTGAGTCATGCACCAACTGGATTATTTTAAATTTTGTGAAAAATTGCAGAAAAGTTAAAATAATTCATATTTGTTCGTGTTATAATAGAGGAAAAAAAGAGGGAATCCAATTTACCATTGAAGGAAGGTGATAAAATGAGTATTCAGCAACAATATTTATTTATTGATTTCGAATTTACTATGCCAGAAAAACATAAGAAAAACCCAGAATTTTATCCTGAAATCATTGAAGCTGGAATTGTCGTTGTTCGTGAGGGAAAGATCGTCGAACAGTTTGAAACCTTTGTCACACCAACCAAATTCCAAAAATTATCCGATCGATGTAAAACCTTTCTTAATATCACGCAGGAGCAAGTGAATCAAGGAATGCCTTTTCAACAATTAGTTCAGAAACTAGGTGAATTAAAGGAGCAAGCTTTAGCCACATCGGTTGTAACCTGGGGAAATATGGATATGAGAGTGCTTAGATCTAATTGTGAGAAAGCAAGTATTCCATTTCCTTTTTCAACGAAAGAAATTGATCTTTCCATGGAGTATAAGCGTTTTTTTGGCGACCAAAACCAAACAGGCCTATGGAAGGCTGTTCAAGAGTATGGGAAGGAAGGCACAGGGAAACATCATCGTGCCCTTGATGATGCATTAACAACATACAATATTTTCAGATTAGTAGAAAAGGATAAGCGATATCTAGAAAAACCAGAGCCAACAACCATTGGCGACCGAATTGATTTCTCAAAGCTACTAAATAAATTTGCATGAAAAGCCAAATCACCTAAAGTGTGGTTTGGCTTTTGTGTGCCTCCCATTTAATTTACTTTGTTGCGGAATGTGGTGTAATGCTTTGTCAGATTTCCCGGCATAATTTTGTACTAATAGACAGTTCTAATCATATTCTTATAAAAGAATATGATTAGAAGGGGTGCAATGTCGATTGAAAAAAGTTAAGGTTGGTTTACGGCCTATTGTAAGTAAAATAAACTTACCGACTGTTTTGAAAACAACCATACTTCCCGGTGACTCATTTGAAAGTTTATTTATTGCAACCCAGGTTGGAGAGATCTTTTACATACAAAATGGGGTTATAAGGACTTTTTTAGATATTCGCCAACGAATCATAAAGTTAGGTACTTCTGAATCTGGTGTTTCTGGTCCAGGATATGATGAACGTGGATTACTTGGACTGGCTTTTCATCCCCAATTTACTTATAACGGTCTGTTTTATCTTCATTATTCAGTAGCTGGAACACAAGGTCCAGGTGCTCTTTCTGAACCTTATAAGCCTGACCCGTGTGATCCTAAAACCCAAAACCTAAAGTGGATAAATAGAGAAACTCAATATGATCATATTGATACCGTTGAAGAGTGGATTTTACAATCGAATGGTCAACACAGGAAACGGCGGACATTGCTTAACTTAAGAAGACCCTTTTTCAATCATAATGGTTTTAATAGCTTAAATTTTTCACCTGAAACAGGAAGACTTGTTTTAACAGTCGGAGATGGTGGATCAGGCTATGATCCATTTAATTTAAGCCAGGACAATCTTGAAATCGCTGGTAAAATAATTGAAATGGATGTAAGTAAGAATACATTCATTAATAATCCCCCAATTGTAACACGTTTTAATGAACTTCCCACTACTATTCAGGGAACGCTCGCGGTAGTGGCCAAAGGGGTACGCAATATACCAGGCATTTCGTTTCAAAAGTTTAATAATCAGTATATTAAATATGTGGGAAATGTCGGACAGGATTTGGTCGAGTCGATTTTTTCATTCGTTCATTATAAACCAATACCGGTTACTCAGATTGTTCAAACTTCCCTAATGAAACCTAAGCAAGAAGGATTGATTAACTTTGGCTGGCGTGGGTGGGAAGGTGCTTTTCCTACTTCGATTATAAGAGGTTGCATAAAAGATCCGACTTTGGATGAGAAAACAATTGCTTATTACAATGAAGCAATAACACTTTCAGGGAGTCGTCTTCAGCCTTTAACAAGTTATTTTCATAAAGATTTAAGACCTGATAAGTTTGGAGGAACTGCACTTACAGGAGTGCAAGCTTATATGGGAAATGGAATACCCGCATTAACGGGAAGCTGTGTGTTTACCGATATTGCCAGGAAAGGATCTCAACCTCATGTTAAAGGGGCTTTAGCTTATACCTTCGTAAGACCAGATGGTAAACAAAATGATTTTAGTGTGATTCAAACTGATTATGATTTTGGGTCGCAGTCAGCCTATTATGTTAATTTGGGAACGAATCTGAATCAAACGAAATTATATTTAGGAGTTTATGGCTCTATGAAAGTGACTGATTTTAACCAAGGCACTATATTTGAAATCGTTCCATAAGTAAATTTACTATACCTATTAAACAAGCAAGGCCTTATTGGCCTTGCTCGTTATTTGACAATTATTTTTCCAACCATTCCTTGCTGGAAATGATATCGACAAATCAGTTCATATGTACCGGGCTGTTGAGGTTTCACGGTAATGGTTTTATCTTTTCCTGGCAGTACCTCGACGTCAATTCCGAGCATTTTCACTGTGAAAGTATGCTCTTTCACACCTTTGTTTTTTAAAATTAAAGTTGTGGTTATTCCATTCGGAATAGTAATGGCTTTTGGATTAAAATAATCATCGTTCAACTCTACTTCAATTGCTTTTGCTGTCTCCATAGGTGTGACAATACCGGATTCGGCAAATACACCGAGAGAGCCTAGATTTGTTACTACCACAACCATTGTAAGCATTGCGACTAATCCTGATATCCACTTTTTCACAGACACTCATAATCCCTCCTTTCTTTAATACTACTTTTTCCCAATTTGTAAAATATTATCAAAGAAAAGTTCAATATTTAATTGATTTAGGAGTTATTCATGGATACCCAAACGGTATGTTGTTCATAGCATTTATGAAAAACATTTCGTATGCTGATTCACTGAGTAATGTTGTTCATAGGACTATGATTGAGATTTGAAGTATTCCTTTTCTAATGTTTCAATATTTTTCAAACTCAAAGCAGCCCATTCAGAATCATCGTCATGTAGTTCTGTTTTTAATTTTTCAATTGAGGCTTTTAGGGATTCTTCGTATGTTGGAACAGAATCCGCATAAGGCTTTACCATTTTTTTAGGTACGTTCGCCTGTTCACGAAACGACATCGCTTTTCGCTCATGAAAAAAGCCAAATCCAACTTCCTTCGGGTTATGTAAATCCCCTTGCATCGGATGTTTTAGAACAGCAAGTGTTCTTACTAAATAATGCTCTGGACGAATGTCTGTTATTTCACCAATATATTTACCTGTTTTATAAATGGATGTGACGATATCCCCAATATTTAATTCTGACATAAAATGTTTCCTCCTTTTTTAATATGTCTATTTCTAATTATGACTAAAATGAGGTGCATTTTCCAATAAAATCGGGTAAAGTAAAAAAATGGAGGATGATAAATAATGAAATTCAAATTAATGACCATATTAGCTGCCGTATTTTTACTTTTAACGGCTTGTGGGACAAGTTCAGAAAAAGAGAAAAATGGAAGCGAAGAGGTGTCAAAATCAACTTGTGAGCAAATGCCTGAACAATCTTCTGAAGAACAAAGCGAGGCAAGTAAAGTGTATCCACAATTAACTACTAATGTTCAAGGTAATGAAAGACTAGTGGGTATGGATACGACAATGGGATGTATCAAAATTAAACTTTTCCCAGACCAAGCACCGAAAACAGTAGAAAATTTTATTAAACATAGTGAAGACGGTTATTATGATGGATTGATTTTTCATCGTGTTATAAAAGATTTCATGATTCAAGGTGGGGACCCGCAAGGAACAGGTATGGGTGGAGAAAGTATTTATGGGCAAGCGTTTGAAGACGAATTTTCTGACAAGCTGTTCAATATTCGTGGTGCTTTATCGATGGCGAATTCTGGGCCAAACACGAATGGAAGCCAATTCTTCATAGTCCAAAAGAATGCTCTGGATGAGGGCATGGCTGATCAAATGAAGCAGGCTGGATATCCGGATGATGTGATCAAAGCTTACGAAAATGGTGGAACACCTTGGTTAGATTTCAAACATACAGTATTTGGTCAAGTAATTGAAGGTATGGATATTGTTGATAAAATTGCCAACGCGAAAACGATTGAAAATGATAAACCAGAGGACGATATCAAGATTAAGAAGATTTATGTGATCAAATAATAAAATAGTTAAAGGTTGGCCATCTGAGATATCAGGTGGCCATTTTAACTGAAAAAACTTTTCCCATTCATGCTATAATAGTAGTACTGAAATTTAGATGGAAAGGAATCACTATGATGTTTTTTAACTATGTCCTATCATTATTTTTATATTTTCCTGAAGATAAATCTGAATATTGGGGTGCAGGCTTCACGTTCTTGATCTTTGTTATTGGAGCAGTCTTCACCATGAAATTCATTATCCATATTTCCAAAAAAGAAGCCGAGAAAACAAAAGAATTGGAAGAAAAATTATTGAAACAACAAAGGGAAATTGAGTAGAAAAAAGTCGTTACTATTAACAAAGTATATTCTCCAAACCATTCGTCCATACTATTGGCAAATTGTCTAGTTGGAGGAACTTGCTAATGTGGAAAGGGTTAATAGGATTCCTAATTTTGCTCTTAGTAGGCTGTGGGGTAGAGGGTAATCCGAAGCAGATGGATGTTGAAATTTTTAATCCAGAAGGGGATTCGCTAGGGAAAATTACTCTTCAACAGCAGTCAAAGGGCGTAGAGTTAGATATAAATTTAGAAGGCTTACCTCCTGGAGAGCATGCGATACACATTCACGACAAAGGGGTATGTAAGCCACCTGATTTTAAATCTGCTGGAAATCATTTGAATCCTGACAATAAAGAACATGGACTATTACATCCAAAAGGTGCGCATGCAGGAGATCTTCCTAATCTTATCGTGAAAGAAGATGGAAAAGTGAAGGCGAAACTTACAGCCCCTCAAGTTACCTTAAAAGAGGGGAAAATGTCCCTCTTACCGAATAACGGTACATCCATCGTCATACACGAAGCAAAGGATGATGGCATGACGCAGCCCGCTGGTGAATCTGGAAACCGTATTGCTTGTGGGGAAATTTCGAAAGATAAAAAGAAGAAGTGATAATAGAGGGAGCACTTAAGCAACATTGAGTGTGTCCCTCTATTTTACATTCTACTTTTGCTCACCTTTTTTTGACTAATGCATCTCAATCGGTTGCTTTTGGCGAGGTATTCGATAATAAATCCCCTTCTGTAATAAAATGTTTTATAAGAGTCCGCTTAAGGACAAAATAGGTTAAAATATCAAGAGAAATGTCTTTAATAAGCAATCTTAAGGACAAAGCACGTCATAACACTAAGTAAAATGTCTTCAATGAGACTTCTTAAGTACATTACACGTCATAACGACGAGCAAATTGTCTTTAAGTGCCTAAAAAATACGTTAAAAAGAAGGGTTAACATTGTCCAAACCAATACAAGCATTCATTTTTGACTTAGATGGTGTCATAACGGATACCGCAGAATATCATTACCTTGCTTGGAAAGCACTCGGGGAAGATCTCGGAATTCCGTTTACAAGAGAATTTAATGAAGAATTAAAAGGGGTATCAAGAATGGATTCCCTTGATAAAATTCTTGCTCTAGGTGGGCGCCAAAATGATTTTTCCATAGAAGAAAAAGAGGCGCTAGCGGCAAAAAAGAATGAACATTATGTTCGGTTGATTGCCAATATAACACCTGAGGATATTTTACCTGGAATAAAAGAATTAATCTCAGAAATAAAAGAAAAAGGCTTTAAACTTGGACTAGCTTCCGTTAGTAAAAATGCTTTTACGGTCATGAATTCATTAAAATTAAAGGATGAGTTTGATGTCATTGTAGATGCGGCTACGATTAAAAGAGGTAAACCCGATCCGGAAATTTTCTTAACTGCTGCAAAGCTATTAAACATTGAACCTTCCGCTTGTATCGGGATTGAAGATGCAGCAGCTGGTGTAGATTCGATAAAGGATGCTGGAATGTTTGCGGTAGGTGTTGGCAGCAAAGAAACACTTGCTAAAGCAGATTTAATCTATTCTTCAACTTCAGAGCTTTCTTTTAATGAAATGATATTAAAAAGAGAGAACGAATCGGAATGATTCGTTCTTTTTTCTAAAGAAGTACACTAATCCGATGACCTAATTCCCTGAAATCAATTTTTGTATCGACTAGCTTGAAGAACTCGACGATAATTGGTGTATCTTCGTTTAATTCGCTTCCTTCTTCTAAAAGCGAATTTTTCCAAGTGAAGATGTGATCTCGGGTAAACTGATCTAGTGATGAATTTTCCGCTTTAGCAATTTTCTCGCCAATTGTTCCTTTTATATCACCAAATTTAATTTCAATTATCTCTGTTGTTTCGATTGTACAAGCGTGGATCCCTTTTTTTGTATAAACTTCAAATTGGGTTCCAACAACCCCTAATTCTTCTTCAGGCAATGCATCATACCAAATTTTCGGTGTGCAAGTAGCTGTTTTTAAACCTAATAAACACTCTACTAGTAGTCTTTCATCATGTTCATTTCTACCCCAAAACGTCATACTTTTCATTGATTTTCCCCTATAAACTTTCGATTGGATAACTTTACCTCATTGTATCCTGAAACTCATAATCCCTAGTAAACGAATTCTTAATTAATCCTTAAAATTTAGCTATTCAATTTATGTAACCTTATTGATACATCCCTAGCTGGTTTGACCTTCATCATACACAATAAAGCTAATACCATACTTCCTGCAGTAGCAAAAAATAAAATACCAAAACCAAATAAGTCGATGAATAACCCAAGGGTTGGAGGAGAAATAATTGCAGCTAAGGAAGATACCAAATAATATAACCCTGTTCGTGTTCCGTAACTGTGTTCACTCCCCGTAGAAACCATATACGGATAGGCATTGATATTAACACAGGCCCAAAACATGCCGCCAAAAAGAAGAATGACGCGTAAGGACAAGGCTGATTCAACCCAATTTAATAGAAGAAAGATGAATACTAAGCCGATGATCCCTACAAGGATGATTTTTTTCTCACCATATTTAGCTCCTAATAGTCCACTCGGTATAGCGGAAAGAACAAAGCTTAAGGAAAAGAAGGCTAGTGAAAACGCAGAGGCACTCTTTGATAAGCCAAGTTCATTTACGCCATACAAGGTAAATAATGCCTCCATCCCTTGAATCGCCATAAACCAAAAAAAGATCGCAGCTAACAGGAAAAACGTTGGCCAATTTAATTCTCTCTTGTAATTAATTTTTGGGGTGGTTGATACAGTAAAAGGAAGCGTATCTCGATTTTCTTTAATATTTTTAAAAATAACCCACAAAGCCACTAAAAAAGTTACAGAAACTGCTAAAAACGGCAGCGCTTCATCCAAATTAAAAAGATAGGAGCCAACACTAAACGCTAAAATAGCACCGCATCCTCCCATGAAATTAATCACACCGTTTGCATTTGTACGCTTAGACTCTGGAGTAATGTCGGGCATTAAAGCAATCGTGGGCGATCGGAAAATAGCCATGGATAAATTCATACAGATCATAAAGAGGATTAAAGTATCCAAACTTTTATGGAAGGGAATAAGCCCGTAAAAGATAGCTGCGATTGGGATACCTACGAGCAAATAGGGCATCCGGCGACCAAAGCGAGTATGGGTACGATCACTACGATTTCCGATATAGGGCTGTAAAAAAAGCGCAAAATAATTATCAATCGTCATTAGAAATCCAATGAGAGCCGTGCTTGTGAGATAATCGTTCAGAAAAAATGGAACAAATCCGTTATATAAGGACCATCCTAAACTAATACTAAAAAAACCAACCCCTAACAACCACGTTTTCTTCATCGCAGTTCTCCTCATGTTGAAATTTAAATATTCCAGATGAATCTTGAAAGAAAGATGAGGTCACAAATTTGGGAAAAAATAACGCACTATTATTTTATGCGGAGTGTAGGTCCTTTTGATTATTTTTTTAAGGAGACAGACCTTTAAGGAGGAAAAATAATTAGAATCTTCTGTTAGATGATGTTAAAATTAGAAGAAATATACAATAGCATAAAGTAGGAGGCAACAGATGTGATGGAGAAAACAGCTCAAACCAATATAAATCGGATAAACAACATTATATCTAATGTAAATAAAGTAATCATCGGTAAAGAGCGAGAGATTAAATTGCTGTTAGTGGCATTGTTTAGTGAAGGACATGTTTTACTTGAGGATGTTCCAGGTACAGGTAAAACAGTACTTGCCAAAACATTAGCTGCTTCACTTGGATGTCAATTTTCTAGAATTCAATTCACTCCTGATGTACTACCCTCAGATATAACAGGAGTTTCCATATTTAATCAAAAAATAAATGAATTTGAATTTCGCAAAGGTCCAATCATGACTAATGTTTTACTCGCAGATGAAATTAATCGTGCGACACCACGAACCCAGTCGAGTTTACTTGAAGCGATGGCAGAAAAACAAGTAACCGCAGATGGAAAAACGTATAAACTCGATCGGCCATTTTTTGTTATAGCTACCCAAAACCCAGTTGAATCTCATGGAACTTTTCCTCTTCCAGATGCTCAAATGGACCGTTTTTTAATGAAGATTTCCCTTGGTTATCCTAATTATGATCAAGAGCTACTCATTTTAAGAAGATTTCGTTTGGATGAACCACTAGATTATATTCGAGCGGTAATGACTTATGACGAAATTATCGAAATTCAAAGGAAAGTACGTGAAATAGACATTCATGAAGATGTAGAGAAATATTTATTACATATTGTTCGAATGACTAGAGAACATACTGATATCGAGATTGGAATTAGTCCGCGGGGCAGTATTGCTTTAATGAGAGCTGCTCAGGCAATGGCATTAATAGAAGGAAGATCGTTTTGTTTACCTGATGATATAAAAGGATTGGCAGTCGAAGTACTCGCACATCGAATTACTTTAACAATGGAAGCGCAAATACAAACAACACCGGAATTAGTTATTCAAGAGATTGTTCAAAATGCCCAAGTGCCATTGGAAAACGGGATTGCCTAATGTCGAAAAAATGGACAAAATTGCAAACAAGAGTGAGAGATTTTTCTATTTTTCTACTGATCGCTGGAATGGTCACGAAAGAACCTGTACTGTTTGCTTTAAGTGGTGGTGGCTTTTTCTTATTGTTGTTCAGTTTATGGTGGTGCAAATATGCTCTAAAGGGAATTCTAGTAAACATCGATTTTACAAAAAAAAGAATATTTCCAGGCGAATCTACCACAGTTAAAATGGTCATACAATGCAGCAAACTCGTCCTTCCCCCAGCTATGAAACTAACAATGAATACATCAAAGGAAATGAATATAGAAGGATTAACTCTTTTGGAAGAAACAGTGACAGATCGCTTTTGGACAAGAATGTTCGGGATAAAGCCAAGAAAAACCTTAATCTATGAGTATAAGGTTTTTCCGAATAAGCGTGGTGTCTATCATATTTATGAAATGTTGATCGAAATCAAAGATCCAACAGGCTTAGGGAAAATTGTCGCAAAAAAACCTGTGAAAGCAGAGCTCATCGTCTTTCCAGCCTTTATCGAAGCCCTCCCTCCAAAGGCAAATTTAAAAGGGATTGAAGGGAATCATCAAGTGAAAAGATTAATTCACGACGACCTTTCGTTTTTTATCGGTTCAAGAGGCTATCAAATGGGGGACCCATTAAACAGAATTGATTGGAAAGCAACCGCTCGTGCTGGTAAGCTTCATACGAAACATTTTGCTTTCACTTCCCAAAAACAACTTATACTGGTCGGAAATCTTCGAACTCAGGAAAAATGGTATTTAGGAAACGATCCAATAGTCATTGAACGAGTGATTGGATTGATGGCAGGATTGATAAGATGGTGCACAGCAAATGGTTACCCATATGAATGGATGTTTAATATTAAAAATCCATACACGAAACAAGTTTATCACCATAAGTGTAAAGCGGATAATAAAGAATTAGTACGCAATCTTGAAAGATTGGGTCGGTTAAAGTCATATACAATGATGAATGTAGAGGATGTGTTTGTGCATCTTCGTGAGACAACTTATGAAAGTGCCGTCATTTTGGTCGTTACAAATTTTGTTACGCAGCAAATGGAGCTAGAATGGAAAAGACAAATGGAAGCAGGTAATACAATCTGGGTGATTGACCCATCTGCTGAACAGATTGAAGTCTATCCTTATTTAATGAGGAAAGGAGTGGCCATTCTTTGAAGCCTACCAATCTATTAATAGCCATTCAGCGTTTTGTAATGATTGAATTAGAAGCAATGATCCTCATTTTATTTGTACACGTATTAATGAATCTATTATTTAAGACTGATATGGATTTCACACAAGTTATTTGGATCAATCTATTATTTGTCTTAACGGCCCTTCCTTTGTTCTATATTTTAAGAAAAAAAATGATATATAGTTGGTTAATCATTTCTTTTATTGGTTGGTCCATTTCAGGTTATTTTCTTGGGGTATCCGCCTTGTGGATATCTGTTGTTTTAGGTATTTGGCGATCGATTTCAGTGGCAAACGAACATAATTATTTAGGATCAACCTACAAACGTATTATCATAAGTATTGCCGTATTGACGATTTACTTGATGACAGTCCATCTATACCATATTGAGGTATGGTGGGCGATACCAATGCTTGTTACTGGTTGTTTTAGTTTTACGATAGTGGGAATTGCCTGTCATAATCTTCTAGAACAATATCGGTGGAAACCGAGCCGTGAAGATTGGATACGTATTTGTAGAAATCAACTATTATTTATCGTTACCATGGGGACCTTAGTCGGATTTTTTGTCTATTTTAGATTTAAGATTATTTTCCTTTTAACGAAGATACTTTTCCTATTTGGAAAATTAGTTAGCCTTATAACAACTCCCTTAATCATTTTACTTTCTAAAATGATTAACTTTTTTTATTCGCTAATTAATGAGGGGAGCAAAAGGGAAGTCAAAATGAAAATGGAATTTTCGGACATGCTCAATACAGTTAAAGTAAATGATGATTCCCCTTCACTAGAGTGGCTTTGGATCCTTTTAACCATCATTGCTAGTGTTAGTTTGTTAATCTTTTTTGTAAGAAAGATCAAGAATTCCTTTTATAGAGAACCACTGAAAAACGAAGAAATGAATGATTGGATTGAAATGGTTGACCAGCAATTCGAAAAGGATACAAACAACCACTTTTTTTCCGATTTTGTCAAAAAAATACTAAGACGAAATTCAAAATTAGATAAAATAAGGCTTCTGTATATGGATTTTCTAAAACAATATGATCAAAAGATGCGTGGGGAAAATTTAGCTTCCCATTTTACAACTAGAGACATTGCAAAAAAAGCATCCGAGCAACTTCCAGTAAACATTGAGGATTTGAATACACTTACAAAGTTATATGAGGAACACCGCTATGGTAATCAGCCGACCGATACAACTAGAATAGAGGAAATGAAGAAATCCGTTGAGGAGTGGTTGAAATAGTAAAGTATGTGGCGATTAGAAAAAATAAGCGCGAAAGAGCACTAATAAGTGCTCTTTTTCGCTATATCTATTCTGACTTCTTAACATTAACCGCTACATTCGGCTGCACCATATAAGGTTTCCCATACACACTAATCTTTAATTCCTCTCCAGAGAGCAATTTGATGGTGGTAACATCCCTTGAAACTTCAACAGATAATTCTCTTCCTTTGTATTGAAGGGGAAATGTGTAGCCCTCCCATTGTTTCGGTACAATAGGTTGAAGGGTTAAGCCGCTTTCCTTGATTCGTAATCCAGCGAAACCGAAAATAATCGCCATCCATGTTCCGCCCATATTGGCCATATGGAGTCCGTCTTTCGTATTCCCATGTGTATTATCTAAATCCATTCTTGCTGTCTCAATAAAGTATTGATATGCTTTATCTTCGTAGCCCAATTTTGAAGCCATGATACTAAAAACACAGGAAGATAGCGAAGAATCATGTGTTGTCACTTTTTCATAGTATTCAAAGGAGTGACCCATCGTTTCCAAACTTTGCTCATCCTCAAGCAAGAAATGAGCTAAAATCGTGTCTGCTTGTTTACACACTTGATAGCGATACAATGTCAATGGATGGTAATGAAGTAATAAAGGATAGTGATCTGACGGCGTTTGTTCAAAATCCCAAACTTCCTTATTTAAAAAAGAGTCATCCTGTGGATTTAGCTTTAATTCAGCATCATAAGGTAAAAACATCTTATTCGCTGCCTCCAGCCATTTTGAGACTTCGTTTTCATCCAGAGAAATTTTTCCCTTCAATTCATTCAAAGTCTCATCATCCAATAATCGATATACCTTCTCCGCCCATTTCAAATTATGCTTCGCCATTACATTTGTGTAATAATTATTATTAATTATGCAAGTGTACTCATCCGGTCCTGTTACTGTATCAATTCGGAATTCATCCCTTTTAAAATGACCAACCTCTAACCAAAGGCGAGCCGTTTCAAAAAGCACTTCTGCACCATATTCCTTTAAAAATTCCAAATCCCCTGTCACCATAAAATATTGAATAAAGCTATAAGCAATATCCGCGCTAATATGGTATTGAGCAGTTCCTGCAGGGAAATAAGAGGAACATTCTGACCCCGATATCGTTCGCCACGGGAATAGAGCCCCTTTTCGATGCCCCATTTCCTTCGCTCGTTCTCTAGCACCATCTAAAATAGAATAGCGGTAAATGAGCAGTCGTTTTGCAATTTCAGGATTGGTCATGAGAAAGACAGGGATCATATAAATTTCCGTGTCCCAGAAATAATGCCCTTCATAGCCTTCACCAGAAAGTCCCTTTGCCGCTATATTAGAGAATTTGTCTTGTCCCGCAGATTGCAAAAGGTGGAATAGATTAAAGCGAAGTCCTTCTTGTAGCTTGTCATCACCTTTTATTTGCACATCTGCATTTTTCCAAAACGCATTAAGGTAGCTCGATTGTTTGGCTAAAAAAGAATCAAATGTCTCATTTGCGACGCGACGATTCAATTCCAGAACGATTTGATCTATCTTTTCGCCATGACGCAGTGAATCGACATACACACTTCTTTTCTCAAAAACGAGTGTCTCATTTAAAACACCTGTAAATTCACTCTCAATCAATCCATCGATTTGTTTATCTTCACGATGTAGTTCTGGATTAACCAAGTAATGAACACCACAAGCCGATTTCAATTCGGACCTTAGTGTCTCCACTTCAACATAAGCTAAATTCTCATCTGAAAATTGATTCGTCACCTTCAAGCACTTTGCATGACCAGAAGAAACACGAGGATCATTAGGATCAACGAAATTCGTTACATTTCCATTCACAGTTGAAACAATCCTGATTTCACCAAAATAATTAACCGGTTCAATGATGACTTTTTGAATGAATACTTCTTTATCGGAAAAAGAAGCAAGTCTTAGAAAACGCAGTTTCACTTCTTTTCCAGCGTTCGAACGCCAATGAACGATGCGTTCTGAAAACCCTCTATCGAGATGGAGATATCTTTCATAGGAAAGGACTTCCCCTTCAAACAGTGAAAACTTTTCCTCTCCTAAGTAAAGATAAATTGATTGAGCATCGATCAAATTAACAAGCTTTTGCTGAGTTTCAGGAAAGGCGTAAAGCTTTTCACCGTAATCAATCGAAACGACGTCGTGAAAAGCATTCAAGTATGTACCCCTAATGGAACTGATGCCCTCCGGTAACCCTTCCTCAAAATTCCCACGAACTCCTAAGTAACCATTTCCTGTGAAAAAGAGGCTTTCTTCTGTTAAGAGCTGCTTTTCCTGGATGGATTCTGAGTTGATTTTCCAAGTCATTTTAAAAAACCCCTCTTAATCTATTCTTTTACCCCACCAGAGGTTAGGCCAGATACAATTTGTTTCTGGAATAATAGCACGATAATTAATGTTGGGATCGTTACAATAGCAGTGGCAGCTGCAACCTCACCCCATAATATTTCAAACTGAGTTCTTAAAAATGAAATCGCTACTGGTACGGTATGATATTTTTCTTCCGAATTGAGCGTTACGGTTAAAAGAAACTCGTTCCAGGCAGATATAAACGTAATAATCGCTACCGTAAATACGCCTGGTGCTGCTAACGGAAACATAATTTTATGCAAGGTTTGAAAAGGGGTAGCCCCATCAATTTTAGCCGATTCTTCTAAGGCAACAGGGATTTGGTTAAAATGAGTAACGAGAATCCAGACTGCCATTGGCAAAGTAATCGTTGAATAAGGCAGAACAATCGCATAACTATTTAACCAATCTAATTTTAAAAATAAATTATAAATTGGTCCTGTTACGATCATCTGCGGGAACATTGATACGGCTAAAATGACTCCAAGTAAAATATTTTTTCCTCGAAAATGAAAACGAGAAATTGCATACGCTGCAAAAGTAGCGACAACTACCACGTAAAGGGTTGTCGTTGTGGCGACAACTAGGCTATTTAAAATGGCTTTCAAGATCCCTTTTTCAAAAAGAACGGTAATATAATTTCCTAATGTTGGATTTTCAGGGATGATTCGAAAAGCCCCTTCACCAAAGATTTCACCGGATGTTTTAAAGGAGGTGATGATAATCCAGAAAAACGGGAAAACCATGGCAAATAAATACAATACAACAAATATTCCGAAGAAGATCCATAATTTTCGTTTAGAAGATTGCATGATTCATCCCTCCTTTAACTTTTCTCCATTAAGTTGGCACCTAAAAATTTAACGAATAAAATCGCTATAAATGCCACACAAACAAACATCAGCATGACAATAATCGAGCCATAGCCAAAATTCGTTTGGGCAAACATGACTTTATATGCGTAAATTGACATCGTTTCGGTCTTTCCACCTGGCCCTCCACCAGTGAGAACAAAGATTAAATCGAACACACGAAATGCATCCAAAGTCCGGAAAAGTAAAGCAACAAGTATGGATGGTTTTAATAATGGCAACGTCACTTTAAAGAAAGATTGTACTTTGTTCGCTCCGTCAATATTGGCTGCTTCATAAAGGGAGTTCGGAATATTCTGTAAGCCTGCTAGCAATAATAGAGCCATATATGGAGTTGTTTTCCACACGTCCGCTAGTATGGTTGACACCATGGCACCAGAACCGCTTAGTAATAAATCTTGGGATTGTTCAATCAATCCTATTTGTTCAAAGAAATAAGCAACAATTCCACTGCTCCCATTGTATAAATAACTCCACATTAAGGCAGCAACAGCTGTAGGAATGGCCCAAGGAATGAGCGAGGTTGTTCGGATTAATCCTTGGCCAGCAATCGATTTATTTAAAATAAGAGCTAAACCTAATCCAAGGACGAGCTCGATGAATACAGATACTACTGTAAAAAGCGTTGTATTCCATAAGGCAATTCCGACACGGTCATCTTTAAAAACTTTACTATACCCTTTGAAGCCGATAAAGTTTGATGGAATAATGCTATTTTCAATATCATCCACAAGAGCAGGTAAATCTTCTTTATGTGCGAGGGTGTATTTTGCGTTTAAGTCTGCAACAAGCTTGGCGGCATCTTGATGTAAACCTTCAATTTCTTCTCGTTGTTTTGTGCTAATTTTAATGACTTTCGCTTCGTTTTTATATTTGTCACCGACCGCATCTAAACGTTTAGTCACATCGTTTATTTCAATTTGGTCAGCGGTATCTTTCACATTTTCTAACTCTTCTTCTAAAAACATTTTTACATATAATTGAGTCTCTTTAAAAAGGTTGACATTAAATCTTTCTTGCAAATAAAGGCCAGCTTTTTGCTGGTCATTTAATCGATAATCGAAAAAAGTATATGTAAAGGATTGCACGACAGGCCATAAAGAAAAGATTCCAATTAAAAGAACTGTAGGAAGAATAAAAAGCCATTCTTTAAAACCCATTTTCCTGAGCAAATTCATTCACCCTTTCATAACTAAATTTTTATAAAAAAAGGCTCTAATAAATATTAGAGCCTCATTCAGCCTACTGTTTTACTGCATCTTCAATCGCTTTTACTGCTTCTTCCAGTCCTGTTCCTGAACTTAAATACTTATGTGCTTGAACTTGGATTGTATCAGACACTTTAGAATATTCAGGTGATACTGGGCGAGCAATTGTAGTTGTCAATGCTTTTTGGAATCCAGGGAATGAAAGCAATGCGTTTGAACCTTTTACCTCTTCATCGTCTAATAAAGCATTATATCCTGGTAAGTAACCACCTTGTGTGGACATGATTTTTTGACCTTCAGGGCCAGCAGCGAACTTAATAAATTCCCAAGCGCCGTCGATATGTTCAGAGTTCTTGTTCAATCCAAGCAACCATCCACCTACTGAACCACCGTTTGGAAGTGGAGCAATTCCGACTTGATCTTCTTTAATTTTTACGCCTTCTTCTTGGCCTTTGATTCGACCAAATTGATATGGCCAGTTACGAGCAAATACGGCATTTCCTTGTTCAAAGTTTGTATGAGTTTCCCCTTCCATAAAGTTTAAGATATCTTTAGGAGAGAAAGGTGCTTTAGTAAATTTGTACATTGTTTGTAATCCAGTAGATACATCTGCGTAAGATTTTGAGTATTCCGTTACGTTAACCGTTAATCCTTCGTATTGCTTTGATTGATACGCAAATCCAAATTTTGTTCCGCCTTGGCCAGTATATTTCTCAGCCATTGTATATAAATCGTCATACGTATAATCTCCACCATCTAATTTAGCTGCATCTTCTTGGCTAACAAGATCGGAACGATAGTAAAGTAATCCTAAGTCTGGGAAGAAAGGAAGTGTGTATTGTTTTCCTTTGTAGTTACCAGATGCCATGGACCCAGAGTTGAAGTCGTCTTTCTTGTAATCTGATTCGTTCATACGAACATCAATCGGTTCAAGATAGCCTGCACCAGCAAACTCCCCAGCCCAAACGACGTCAAGTGAAACGACATCATATTCGGATGAACCACTAGAAAGAGAATTTAATAATTGATCATGCATTTGGGCTGAATCATTTGTCATTTCGACCCATTCAATATCATATTTATCCGATTTCTCGTTAAACGCTTGAATCAGCTTATCTGTTGCAGGTGTATTGTCATTTTGGGCAGCAAATTTTAATACCACTTCTTCTTTTGTGTCACCTGCATCGTTATTATCCTTCTTTTCGGTATCCGCATTGTCCTTGCTGCAACCGGTTAATGCGATACTTGCTGCAAATGAAAACGCTAACATTTTCGTGAAAAACTTTTTCTTCTTCATCTTTTATAACCCCCTTAGGCCTTTATAATTGAATTGTATAAATTCAATATTTACAATGATATTAAATAATTTACCTTTATATTAAAATTTTAATCATAAATGAGTGTGGAAAATGAGCAAGACATCGATTAAGTCATCCATTATCAAAAAATTTTATGAAACTCGCATCCAAAATCAACAGGATCTCTTCTTTCACCCTTCGTTTAATCTTGAACAACAATTAATGTCCTCAATTATGAAATGTGATGAAAAAGGGGCAAGGGAAGTCCTCAATAAAATTAACCAGTTAGATCGGGCGAAATTAGCAGAGGATCCTGTACGTTCTTATAAAAATTCAATGATCTGTTCTTGTACTTTATTTACAAGAGCTGTCATAAGGGGAGGAGTGCTCCCAGAGGATGCATTTAATTTGAGTGATATTTATATTCAACAAATTGAGAAACTAAGTGATATGAAGGAACTATTTTTATTAGAATATGAAATGGTTGAAACTTTTATTGACCGGTTAAAGAATGAAAGTAAGCTATCGTATAATTCTGTCGTTAATAAAGCAATCCTTTTTATTCATCAGGAAATTTTGAATGAATTAATTCTCGCAAAAATATCTGAACATGTGGGAGTTCATCCTAGCTATCTTTCAAAAGTTTTTAAAAAATCAGTCGGTGTATCTATTTCTGAATTTATTACAAGAAAGAGAGTGGAGGAGTCGAAATACTTCTTATTACATTCCACATCTAGCTTGAGCGATATTTCCCTATTATTTGGATTCTGTAACCAAAGTTATTATTCAGCTCTTTTTAAAAAATATACAGGAATAACGCCGAAGCAATTTAGGGATACCTATCCGTTAGGTGAAGAAGCGAATGAATGAGGGAGATTCTTGTACATTTTAGTCAGAGAAATTTGGTCTTTCTAGTCAAATATCATTATAATAGGGAGAGTATTTTTGTTATATAGAAAGGATGATCGAAGTGACGAAGCAACAAATTGGTGTTGTCGGAATCGGTGTAATGGGTAAAAGTTTGGCACTAAATTTTGAGAGCAAAGGATTCTCAGTTGCTGTTTATGATATATCGCAAGATAAGGTTGAGGCTGTTCTTCTTGAACATGAAAGAAAAAATATTCAAGGATCTTGGAAGGTAGAAGAATTTATCAGTACATTAGAGCTTCCGCGAAAAATATTATTAATGGTAAATGCGGGAGAAATTACAGATAAAGCGATTGATTCATTGCTTCCTTATTTAGATAAAGGTGATATTTTAATTGATGGTGGCAATAGCTATTACGAGGATACAGTTCGTCGTAACCATTATTTATCTGAGAAAGGGATTCATTTTATTGGAGCAGGCGTTTCTGGTGGCGAAGAAGGAGCCTTAACAGGTCCTGCGATTATGCCAAGTGGTCAGAAAGAGGCATATGATGCAGTGGCACCGATGTTAACGGCGATTTCAGCCAAGGTAAATGGTGAGCCATGCTGTACTTATATAGGTCCAGATGGAGCGGGGCATTATGTGAAAATGGTCCACAATGGGATTGAGTATGGTGATATGCAATTAATTTGCGAAGCGTACCACTTAATGAAATCTGTTCTTGGGCTGACTGCCGAGGAACTGCATGACATTTTTTCAGAGTGGAATAAAGGCGAGTTGGATAGTTATTTAATAGAAATTACAGCTGATATTTTTACAAAAGTTGATGAAGAGACCGGTAAACCACTAGTCGATGTGATTATGGATACCGCAGGCCAAAAGGGTACTGGAAAGTGGACAAGCAAGAGTGCTTTAGACTTAGGTGTACCATTACCGATTATTACTGAATCGGTCTTTTCACGTTTCCTGTCAGCGATGAAGGAGGAACGTGTGGTGGCAAGTACGATTTTAAACGGACCTAAAATGCAGTTGTCTATTGGAGATAAGACAGAATTTATTGAAAAAATTCGTCGTGCATTATATGTAAGTAAAATTTGTTCCTATGCCCAAGGCTTTGCACAGTTCCGTTTAGCTTCAGAGGAATTTGGCTGGGATTTAAAGCCGGGCGAAATTGCGATGATTTTTAGAGGCGGCTGTATCATTCGTGCTGCATTCCTTCAAAACATTAAAGATGCATACGATCGTGACCCACAAATTAAAAATTTATTGTTAGATCCTTATTTTAAAGGGATTATGGAGAAATATCAGGATGATGCTCGCGAAGTTGTGGCAACAGCTGTTAGGTTAGGAATCCCGACACCAGGCTTGGCAACCGCCTTAACTTATTATGATAGCTATAGATCGGCAGTATTGCCTGCAAACTTGCTACAAGCACAAAGAGATTATTTCGGTGCCCACACATACCAACGTGTTGATAAAGAGGGGACATTCCATACTGAATGGTTGGAGAAATAGTTCTAAGGTAGTAAAGTAAAGTAAAGTAAAGGTGTATATGAAAAGGTGATAATATATGGAAGTTCAAGAAATGCACATTAGACTTGTTATCGCTCTGAATGAATGGGATCCATTTAATCTAGGGTTTGGAAACTATGAAACGGAAATCGCTGATGTTGTTCAGGTGGTGCATACATCAGATGACCCACAAAAGCTGGCAAGGAAAATTCAAAATATCTACGAATTTTCATTCGAACAAATCATCCCAATCGAAAACTGCCAAACAATCGCCACCGAACTATTAAATATAAAAAATCAACAAAGCTGCACACTTTAATACAGCAAAGCGCCGGGGGACAGCCCCCCGGCGCTTTACAGTATTAACGCACTGGGGGTCTGTCCCCCAGTGCGTTAGTGCGTTAAAGGGTGAATTGTTTGATGTGGTGGTAGATTTCTTCTGGACGTTCTTCTGGGACTAGGTGGCCAGTGTTAGGAAGTATGATCATATTTGAATGTTTTAGGTCTTTGTTTAGTCGAGTTCCTTTTTGAACGGGTACGACTTTATCATGTTCGCCCCAAATGAGTAAACAAGGAGTCTCAATTTGTCTAAGAACTTCTGTTGATAAGTCTCCCTCCCGGTCACGAATCATTTTCGTTAATGCTTTAAAGATTCCATTATCTTGGATAAACGGGTGTAAATATCCACTTACCATAGCATCATCAATTAAGCCATGATCATGAACCACATTTAGTAGGTTCTTCATAACCCCAGACCTCGCTAACCAAAACTTCACAAACAAATAAAAAAAAGGAACATAACTAACAATAGTTAATGAAAGTTTCGAACGATTTAAGTAACCGGAACTGCATAATAAAATGATTTGTTCAACTAATTCGGGCTTTTGATAACTAACATTTAAGGCAATTTGTCCACCCATCGAATGACCAATTAATATCACTTTATCTTTATCAAGTTTTTCAAGTAAACGTATTACCGTCATTGCAAGATTTTGATAGGAATAGGAGTAAAGACGCGATTTCCCACTTTTTCCAAAAGGGGGGAGGTCGATTGATATGACATGAAAATTTTCACATAATAAAGGTATTAATCTTCTAAAGCTAAAGGTGGAAGAGAGAAATCCATGAAGAAGTACGACCGTTTTATCCGCATTAGGGTGTCGATAATGCTCGTAGTAAACAGAAATATGATCCAATTCAAGATGGCTAACTTCTAGCTTATTCATTTCTTTCCTCCTCGTAAAAAATATTGCTCGCTTTTAGAATATTTTTCCCTATTTATTACAACTTCACGCATTGTTTTCTAAAAATACAAAAAAGATGTCTATTTTACTAGAAAGAAATTCTTCACTACTTAAAACTTTCGTAATATAATGATATTTATTTTAGGTGATATGAAAAGGGGATTACGATGAAACTAACTGATAAAGAGATTGAACTGTTAGAAATTATGGAAAAAAGTAGCTCATTTCAAATAAATGATATGGCCAAAATGATTAATCTGTCATTAGAAGAAACAGAGGCAATCATAAAGAAGTTAAAGAATGAGAAAATTATTGTACGATATTCATCTGTTATTGATTGGACCAAGGTAGATGGGCAAGAAGCGGTAACTGCAATGATAGATGTAAAGGTGACACCAAAGCGTGGAGTAGGTTTTGATGAAGTTGCCCAAAGAATCTATCGTTTTAATGAAGTTCAGTCGGTCTATTTAATGTCTGGTGCCTATGATTTATCTGTCATAATCGAAGGTCGTTCGATGAATGAGGTGGCACGCTTTGTTTCTGAAAAACTATCAACTCTTGAATCCGTTATTTCTACAACTACTCATTTCATTTTGAAAAAATATAAACATGATGGAACGATTTTTGATCAAAATGATGAAGACAAACGAATCGTGGTGGCGCCATAATGAAAACCATAAACTCTTATCTTTCAAGTACAGTTGAACAATTGAAACCATCTGGAATCCGCCGGTTTTTTGATTTAGCAGCAGGAATGGAAGGAGTCATTTCATTAGGAGTAGGTGAACCTGATTTTGTGACCTCTTGGTCTGTTAGAGAAGCAGCTATTCTGTCGCTTGAACAAGGCCACACTTCCTATACAGCGAATGCTGGTTTAATCGAGCTTCGAAAAGAAATTGCAATCTATTTAGAGAAAGGGTTTAATGTTTCTTATAATCCAGAGACAGAAATGATAGTTACTGTAGGAGCAAGCCAAGCATTGGATATTGCATTGCGGGCAATATTAAATCCTGGTGAAGAGGTAATTATCATTGAACCAAGCTTTGTTTCCTATAGTCCGTTAGTAAGCTTAGCAGGTGGAACGCCTATTTTGGTACAAGCTACTCAAGAAAATGATTTTAAAATCGTACCTACACAATTAGAAGAGGCTATCACAGCTAGAACAAAGGCGATTATGCTTTGCTCCCCTAATAATCCTACGGGAACATTACTCGAAAAAAGTGATTTGGAGGCAGTAGCTAAAGTTGCCAAAAAGTATGATTTATTGGTAATATCGGACGAAATTTATGCTGAACTTGTTTATGACGATGAATATACAAGTTTTCCCACTTTAGAAGGGATGAAAGATAGAACCATATTAATTTCAGGTTTTTCAAAGGGCTTTGCGATGACTGGTTGGCGCCTTGGCTTTGTTTGTGCTCCACAAGATATCGCACAAGCAATGCTCAAGATTCATCAATATGCCATGATGTGTGCACCGACTATGGCTCAGTTTGCGGCACTTGAAGCATTAAAGAATGGTCATGACGATGTGAAAGCTATGCGGAAAAGTTATCGTCAACGTAGAAATTATTTTGTACAATCTTTAAACGAAATCGGATTAGCTTGCCATACACCAGGTGGGGCTTTCTACGCATTTCCTTCCATTCAGAAAACAGGTTTTACTTCGGAAGAGTTTGCTGAGCGACTTCTTCTTCAAGAAAAAGTGGCTGTTGTGCCCGGAAATGTCTTTGGTATGAGTGGGGAAGGATATGTTCGCTGTTCCTATGCTTCTTCAATGGAGCAACTTCAGGAAGCAATCAGTAGAATGAAGAGATTTGTTCATTCCCTTTAAAGTAACCCTATTAAGAGATAAAAAAAGAGGACAGACCATTTAGGTTTGTCCTCTACAAAAAAGGGGGGAATACTAGAAAGCTTTACAATCCTAGTTTTACCAGGCTTTTTACTTTTTATACACTAAAATGAAATAAGACCGATTGTATGAAGAAACACGGCAATAATAGCAATTGGGACTACGAATCGAATGGAAAAGTACCATATTTGAAAAAGCATCCCCATACCTTTTGAACCGAATTCTAGCTCTTCCTTGACTACTTTTTTAGGCAATTTAACTCCAACAAATATAGAAATGAATAATGCACCAAGCGGTAGTGCAAGATTACTTACTAAATAATCAGCGAAATCGAAGAATGATTTCCCGAAAATTTCCATATCTGACATCATACCAAAAGACAATGCACTAGGAATACCGACGATAAAAATTAGAATTCCTGAAACCCAAGAAATCTTTCCTCTTTTCTTTGTGTCTCCTTTTGTAATTGAAGCAACGACAATTTCTAAAATGGAGAAGGCAGAGGTTAATGTGGCGAACAATAATAAAACAAGGAATATCGATAAAAATAAGCCACCAAAAGCCATCTCATTAAACACAGCCGGTAATACAACAAATACCAAACCTGGCCCTGCGCCGGGCTCAAACCCTAAAGCAAATACAGCTGGGAAAATAACCAGACCTGCTAAAATGGAAATAAAAATATTCAATAAAACGACGGAAAAAGCTGATTTTGTTATATTTTCTTCTTTTGATAAATAAGAAGCATAAGTCACCATAACTGAGATACCAACACTAAGCGCAAAGAAAGATTGTCCTAAAGCTAGCAAAATCGTCTCACCAGTTATGTGTGCAAAGTTAGGCTTGAGGAAAAATTCAATCCCTTTCCATGCTCCTTCTAATGTTAAAGATCGAATCATTAACACAATAAATAGAATAAAAAGGGCAGGCATCATGTACCGACTTGCTCGCTCAATCCCTTTTTGAACCCCACCTTGAACAACCCAAATGGTCAATACCATAAATACGAATTGTGCAATCACCACTTCGATTGGGTTGGAAATCATTTTTTCAAAAAGCGTTCCATACTCCTGTTGAGAAAGCCCGGAAAGACTACCTGTCACGCTCCGTCCAAGATAGGATAAAATCCATCCACCCACTACACTATAAAAGGAAAGTAAAATGAAGGAAGCGATAACTCCCATGTATCCAAGGAGATACCAAGGAGTTTTTGGAGCGAGTAGTTTATAGGCACTCACAGCATCCTTCTGAGCTCTTCTACCAATAATAAACTCAGCCATCAGTATGGGGGCACCAATAAACAAGGTTAAAAGTAAAAATAATAGCAAAAATAATCCGCCGCCATTTGTGCCTGTCATATAAGGGAATTTCCAAATCGCTCCTAGCCCAATCGCAGAGCCAGCTGCTGCTAAAATAAATCCAATCTTAGATGTCCATTGCTCTTGTTGACTCAAATAGAAAACCCCTTTGGTGAAAAAATATTTCTTTACATCTTACTATGTTTCGACAAAATTTGATAGTGTTATTTATAAAAATATAACATTCTATCACATATATTAAAGGATTTTCAAGCAGTCATTTTTGTCTTTGACGATCTATTATGATATAATTTTTAATTGCGTATATACAGGATAAATTAATCAAAATATTAGGAGTGTTTCTATGACAGAAAAAATCGAAGTAGGCAGTGTAGTAACAGGTAAAGTAACAGGTCTTCAACCATATGGAGCGTTTATTGCATTGGATGAAACTCACCAAGGATTGGTTCATATTTCAGAGGTCACACATGGTTTCGTTAAAGACATCCACAATCATTTAAAAGTGGGTGAAGAAGTTAAAGTGAAAGTTTTATCCATTGATGAAGAAGCTGGAAAAATTGGCCTTTCCATCCGTGCTACTGAAGAAGCGCCAGTAAATCCAATTGAAAAAGCAAAAAAACGCCCTGCAAAACGTCCAGTTCCGATTAAAACAGAATCAGAAATGGAACAAGGGTTTAATACACTTAAAGACAAACTTCAAGAGTGGATTAATCAATCACAAGCTTAATCAGAAAAGCGGAAGCGCCTCGAGGGGCTAGGACGCTTGCGGACAATGTTAAAAGGAGTGGGAATCCCCACTCCTTTTACGTTTTACGTAGCTTCCATTTTTTGATCCGATATTGAAGGTTTTGTCTACTCATTCCAAGTGCTTCAGCTGTTTTTGTAATATTAAAGTGATGATGTCCGAGCACTTTTTTTAAATAATACGTTTCGGCCTCTTCCATATATTGCTCAAGAGGTTTTATTGTTCGACCCTTTAAAATAAGTAAGTCGTCCATTTCACCTAAATTCTTAGTTTCTGATTGAAATTGTGGCTTATTACGGAATTGGATTGGAAGACAGGAATAAGTTAGATGCTCTTCATGCTCCATTAAATTCATCGAGCCCTCAATTATATGCTCAAGCTCCCGCACATTTCCTGGCCATTCATATTCATAAAATAATTGAAGGACTTCATCCGAAATAGATTTCACATTCATCGCGAACAAATGATTATACTTATCGATGAAAAATTGTGTTAGCTCTTTTATATCTTTTTTTCGCTCTTTTAATGGGGGAATAAATAATGTCACGACACTAAGCCGGTAGTACAAGTCTTTTCTTAATCTTCCTTCTGATATCGCATCAATAGGATCTTCATTAATTGTCGCAATAATTCTTACATCGATTTCCCGATCCTTCGTATCACCCACTCTACGAACGGTTTTTTCTTGTAGAACACGAAGAAGTTTCGCTTGAAGATTGGGATTCAATGAATTCAATTCATCTAATAAAAGCGTTCCACCATCTGCTTGTTCGAATAGTCCCGGACGCTCAATGGAACCAGTGAATGCTCCTTTTTTCGTTCCGAAAAGTATTCCTTCAATTAAACTGTCAGGAAGAGCAGCACAGTTTTGAGAAATAAACGGTTTTGATGACCGTGTGCTTCCATTATGAATACTTTGAGCAAATAATTCCTTTCCAGTCCCTGTTTCGCCAATAATTAGAATCGAAGAATTGGTTCGGGTAGCACGCTTACTAGCATCAATAACCTCTTGGATTTTATTACTACTTCCAATAATGCTGTCAAATGTGAATTTCGTGTCTCCTTTTTTTAAAAGATTTTCCCGAAGAAGACGCTCGTATTTCGTTACATCTCTTGCAATTTCGACTGCTCCAACTTGGATGTCATTCTCGATAATGGGGAACGTATTGTTGATCGTTGTAATTTCCTTTCCTTTATTGTTGTAATACGTTTGTTTTGCATTGTGAATGCTTTTTCGCTGATGGAGAGCTTCCAATAAAGTGCTATGTCCATTTTTATCAAAAGAAAATACGTCTAATAAATTTTTATCTAAAACATCTTCAATTTCCATGCTTTCGATTTCCATCATCTTTTTATTGTAAATAATGGTTTTTCCCTCGGCATTGACTACGTGAATACCAATATCAATTTCATCTAAAACATGTTGATATATTTTATTTATATTTAAAAGATTTTCAAGTTCTGGATTCATGGGAAACTCCTTTTCTTTTCCTTAAAAAATTATTGTAAAAGAAAAACTATAATGGCGCAATGAATTTTTGCACATATAAAGAAAAAAACGTTTTCAATCTGCAAATTTTTTTTGCGTATCAATGGAAAGAATAAGCACCATGACTATGTCTTTATTTTGGCACGGAAATTGCAATAATATATAATGGTGTCAATAAGTTATTAATGAGGGGGATTTTATATAATGGTACAACCATATAAACATGAACCATTTACGAATTTTAATGAGGAAGAAAATCGTAAAGGTTATTTAACTGGTTTACAAACAGTAGAGGGCTATTTAGGTCAAGATTTCCCATTAGTTATTGGTGGAGAGAAAATTACGACTGAGGATAAAATTGCTTCTTATAATCCAAGCAATAAAGAAGAATTGATTGGTCGCGTGTCAAAAGCAAGCCGTGATCTAGCTGAGCAAGCGATGCAAGCAGCGGTTGAAGCATTTAAAACATGGAGAAAAGTAAAGCCTGAAATTCGTGCAGATGTCCTTTTCAAAGCAGCTGCGATTATCCGTCGCCGTAAGCATGAGTTTTCTGCCCTTTTAACGAAAGAAGCTGGGAAGCCTTGGAACGAAGCAGATGCAGATACAGCTGAAGCAATCGATTTCTTAGAGTTCTATGCTCGTCAAATGTTACTTATTAAAGATGGTGTTCCAGTAAATAGCCGTCCAAATGAATATAACCGTTATGACTATATCCCATTAGGAGTAGGAATCATCATCTCTCCTTGGAACTTCCCTTTTGCAATTATGGCTGGTACTGCGGTGGCAGCGATTGTAACGGGGAACACAGTACTATTGAAACCAGCTTCTACAACACCAATTGTGGCTGCTAAATTCGTAGAAGTGATGGAAGAAGCAGGTCTTCCGGCTGGTGTTCTTAATTTCGTACCTGGTAGTGGTGCGGAAGTTGGGGACTATTTAGTAGATCATAAAGATACTCGATTCATCTCATTTACAGGTTCTCGTGATGTTGGATTACGTATTTTCGAACGTGCTTCTAAGTTAAATGAAGGTCAAATTTGGCTGAAGCGTGTGATCGCTGAAATGGGTGGTAAAGACACGATCGTTGTTGATAGTGAAGCAGATTTAGAATTAGCAGCTCAATCAATTGTAGCTTCTGCTTTTGGTTTCTCTGGTCAAAAATGTTCCGCATGTTCTCGTGCGGTTATCGTAGAGGATGTTTATGATACAGTATTAAATCGTGTGATTGAACTTACTAAGGAAAAAACAGTAGGAAACCCTGAAAAGCAAGAAACGTTTATGGGTCCTGTTATTGATCAAAGCTCATTCAATAAAATTATGGATTATATTGAAATTGGTAAAGGCGAAGGACGTCTTGTAGCTGGTGGAGAAGGAGATAGCTCTAAAGGATATTTCATTCAACCAACGGTTATCGCTGATCTAGATCCGAAAGCACGCATCATGCAAGAAGAAATCTTCGGACCAGTTGTTGGTATTTGTAAAGCTCGTGATTTCGACCATGCGATTGAAATTGCGAATAACACGGAATACGGTTTAACTGGTGCAGTGATCACTCGCAACCGTGAAAAAATCCAACAAGCACGTGAAGACTTCCACGTTGGAAACCTATACTTCAACCGTGGCTGTACAGGTGCCATCGTTGGATACCAACCATTTGGCGGATTTAACATGTCCGGAACCGACTCCAAAGCAGGCGGCCCTGACTATCTATTACAACACATGCAAGGCAAAACAACATCTGAATTATTTTAGTAAGAAAAGCCTAAGCTGTCTGACGGGGCTAGGACGCTTGTGCTGTACAACGTTAAAGCAGTGGGGGGCATTCCCCCGTCGCTTTAACGCATAACCGTAACGGGGGTCTGACCCCCACTACTTTAAAGTGTTAAAATAGGGGAATGGAGGAGTTATTATGACAGAATTAGTGAAGTCTACGTCGATTATTGAGCAAACGGAGAAGTTTGGTGCGCATAATTATCATCCACTGCCGATTGTTATTTCAAAGGCAGAGGGTGTTTGGGTGGAAGATCCAGAAGGCAATAAATATATGGATATGTTAAGTGCCTATTCAGCTGTTAACCAGGGACATCGTCACCCGAAAATTATTCAAGCATTAAAGGATCAAGCAGATCGTGTTACATTAACATCACGAGCATTCCATAATGACCAATTAGGTCCATGGTATGAAAAAATTTGTAAACTTACAAATAAAGATATGGCCCTACCTATGAATACAGGTGCTGAGGCAGTTGAAACAGCTCTTAAAACGGCTCGCCGTTGGGCTTACGATGTAAAAGGAGTAGCGAATGATCAAGCAGAAATTATTGCTTGTATCGGAAATTTCCATGGACGTACAATGGGAGCAGTTTCTTTATCCTCTGACCCAGAATATAAACGCGGATTTGGCCCAATGCTTCCAGGAATTAAATTAATTCCTTACGGAGATCTTGAAGCTTTAAAAGCAGCGATCACACCTAACACAGCTGCATTCCTAATTGAACCGATCCAAGGTGAAGCGGGAATCGTTATTCCAGAGGAAGGATTCCTTAAAGCGGCATCTGAGCTTTGTAAAGAAAATAATGTTCTTTTCATTGCAGATGAAATTCAGGCAGGTTTAGCTCGTACGGGGAAAATGTTTGCTTGTGAATGGGAAAATGTAGATCCTGATATGTACATTTTAGGAAAAGCACTAGGCGGTGGAGTATTCCCTATTTCCTGCGTAGTTGCAAACAAAGATATTTTAGGTGTCTTTAATCCTGGATCTCACGGTTCTACATTTGGTGGAAATCCAATGGCTTGTGCAGTTTCCCTTGCATCCATTGATGTGCTAGTCGATGAAAAGCTAGCAGACCGTTCTTTAGAAATGGGCGAATATTTCATCAGTAAATTGAAAGAAATTAATAACCCAATAATAAAAGACGTACGTGGCCGCGGACTATTTATTGGTGTTGAGCTTCATGAGCCAGCTAGAAAATATTGTGAAGATCTAAAAGAAGAGGGCTTATTATGTAAAGAAACGCATGACACTGTTATTCGTTTTGCTCCACCTCTTGTCATCACAAAAGAAGAATTGGATTGGGCAATTGAGCGAATTAAAAAAGTTCTCTCCTAAGACTAGTTGAACCTGAATTTTACCTTTATAATATAATTTGTACAAACAATTACTATCATGGGACAAAGAGGTGCCGTAATGGGAACAGTTGGCGTAACTGGACAGAAGACGGAACAGAAAAATGAAGAATCAGTAAATTTATTAACTTCCACACAAGTAGTGATAAACGAAGCGTTAACAAAGCTTGGTTACACGGAAGAAATGTATGAGCTATTAAAAGAACCATTAAGAATGCTAACGGTTCGTATGCCAGTTCGTATGGACGATGGCTCTGTAAAAATTTTTACCGGATACCGTGCACAACATAATGATGCTGTAGGACCAACAAAAGGTGGAGTCCGTTTCCACCCAGAAGTGGATGAAGAAGAAGTGAAAGCTTTATCCATGTGGATGAGTTTAAAATGTGGAATTGTTGACTTACCTTATGGTGGAGGAAAAGGTGGAATCATTTGTGATCCACGAACAATGTCTATGGGTGAACTTGAGCGCTTAAGCCGTGCGTACGTTCGTGCAATAAGCCAAATTGTAGGGCCAACAAAAGACATTCCTGCACCAGATGTATATACGAACTCTCAAATTATGGCTTGGATGATGGATGAATACAGCCGTCTTCGTGAGTACGATTCTCCAGGCTTTATTACAGGTAAACCAATCGTGCTTGGAGGTTCCCAAGGCCGTGAAAAGGCAACGGCACAAGGAGTCGTTATTTGTATTGAGGAAGCAGCTAAAAAACGTGGAATCGATATTAAAGGTGCTCGAGTAGTTGTTCAAGGCTTCGGAAACGCAGGAAGCTTCCTAGCGAAATTCATGCATGATGCAGGAGCGAAAGTAATTGGAATTTCCGATGCATATGGTGCTTTACACGATCCAAATGGTTTAGATATCGATTACTTATTAGATCGTCGTGACAGTTTCGGAACAGTAACAACATTGTTTGAAAAAACAATCACAAATAAAGAACTATTAGAGCTAGAATGTGATATTTTAGTACCGGCTGCTATTTCCAGCCAAATTACGGTAAATAATGCTCATAATATTAAAGCATCGATTGTCGTAGAAGCGGCAAACGGTCCAACAACATTAGAAGCTACGAAAATCCTTACAGAACGCGGAGTTCTACTTGTTCCAGATGTATTAGCTAGTTCTGGCGGAGTAACCGTTTCTTACTTTGAATGGGTTCAGAATAACCAAGGTTATTACTGGAGTGAAGAGGAAGTAAATGAAAAGCTTCGTAAAGTTTTAGTAAGATCCTTTGATAATGTGTATGAGACAGCAGAAACACGCAATGTAAATATGCGTTTAGCGGCCTATATGGTCGGGGTTCGCAAAATGTCTGAGGCTTCACGTTTTAGAGGTTGGGTATAATCACATAGTGCAAAAAATCCTTGCAGGTGCTCTGCAAGGATTTTTTTCTAAAAATTTATCTTAAATCTGCCTCTGGTACACGTTCGCGCTCTTCTCGATGAACAAATAGAAGACCTAGATTAATTAATCCAGCCAGTCCAACTAGACCATAAATAATTCTGGAAACGGTTGAGTCTTGTCCACCAAATATTGAAGCTACTAAATCAAATTGGAAAAATCCGATTAAACCCCAATTAATCGCTCCAATAATGGTAAGAACTAGTGCAAGACGTTGGATCGTACTCATATTATTTCCTCCTTAAAAGTGGATTCACTAATTAGAGTGATACAAAAATTTTATTTTATGCATAAAGGTCAATCTATTGTAAAAATTAAAGTGCAGTCTTTTTGCAAAACAATATTTTTTCTTTCATAATAAGTTTAAGGAGCGTGAGGATTGTGCAAAACTTTACATTTTGGAATCCAACAAAATTAATTTTTGGGAAAGGTCAAATAGAAGAATTAAAAAATGAAATCCCGCAATATGGGAAAAAAGTGTTACTCGTATATGGTGGTGGAAGCATTAAACGAAACGGTCTTTATGACCAAGTAATGGCTGTTTTGAAGAACATGAATGCAGAAGTTTTCGAACTTGCTGGTGTGGAGCCTAATCCACGAGTTTCTACTGCTCGAAAAGGTATTCAAATTTGTAAGGAAGAAGGTATTGAATTCATCCTTGCTGTGGGCGGTGGAAGTGTGATTGACTGTACTAAACTCATCTCAGCAGGAGCAAAATATGATGGAGATGCTTGGGATATAGTGGTGAAAAAGGCATTTGCGAAAGAGGCTTTGCCGTTTGGAACGATTTTAACGTTAGCGGCAACTGGATCAGAAATGAACTCAGGTTCTGTCATTACGAACTGGGAAACAAATGAAAAGTATGGCTGGGGAAGCCCTTTAACGTTCCCTAAGTTCTCAATCCTTGATCCAACAAATACATTTACGGTTCCAAAGGACCAGACAATTTATGGAATAGTTGACATGATGTCCCATGTTTTTGAACAATATTTTCATCAAGTTGAAAATACGGCTCTTCAAGACCGTCTTTGTGAATCAACATTAACGACAGTGATGGAAGTAGCACCAAAGCTAGTGGAAGATCTCGAAAACTATGACCATCGTGAAACGATTCTTTATAGCGGAACAATTGCCCTAAATGGAATGCTGCAAATGGGTTATCGTGGCGATTGGGCGACACACAATATTGAGCATGCAGTATCAGCGGTATACGATATTCCTCATGGAGGAGGACTCGCCATCCTTTTCCCTCATTGGATGAGACATAATTTAAAGGAAAATCCAGCTCGATTTAAACAGCTTGCAGTAAGAGTCTTTGGTGTTGACCCATCTGGAAAAACCGATGAAGAAGCAGGTTTAGAGGGAATTGATAAGTTAAGTAAATTCTGGTCAAGTATTGGTGCCCCTTCTCGATTAGCGGATTACGAAATTGATGATGCACAAATTGAATTAATGGCCGATAAAGCAATGGTAAATGGCGAATTTGGTAATTTTAAAAAATTGAATCGAGAGGATGTAGTCGCTATTTTGCGAGCATCTTTATAATGAGAAGATGGCCCTTTTGTATGGGGCCATTTTTTCATAGAGTTTCTTGATTATCCTATCTAAGTTGTTTAAAGTGGTAAATGAAACTAATCATGACGGAGGATCTTACATGACACATATTCGCTTTGATTATTCGAAGGCTTTATCATTCTTTGGAGAACATGAACTTACATATTTACGTGATTTTGTAAAAGTAGCCCACCATTCCCTGCACGAAAAGACAGGAGCTGGCAGTGATTTTCTAGGATGGATCGAACTACCAACTGAATACGACAAAGAAGAATTTAAACGTATTCAAAAGGCAGCTGATAAAATTAAGTCGGATTCGGATGTTTTATTAGTTATTGGAATTGGGGGCTCTTATCTAGGAGCTAGAGCAGCCTTAGAAATGCTTCAGCACAGTTTTTACAATGCTTTGCCAAAGGAAAAACGTCAAACCCCACAAATATTATTTGTTGGAAATAATATTAGTTCGACTTATATGACGGATTTAATGGATCTGTTAGAGGGGAAAGATTTTTCAATTAATGTCATTTCAAAATCAGGGACTACAACAGAACCGGCTATTGCCTTCCGTATATTCCGAAAGCTACTAGAAGAAAAATACGGAGTAGAAGAAGCGCGTAAACGCATATATGCGACGACAGATAAGGCTCGTGGTGCGTTAAAAACGTTAGCTACAGAAGAAGGGTATGAATCCTTTGTTATTCCAGATGATGTAGGTGGACGATATTCAGTGCTAACAGCTGTTGGGCTATTACCTATTGCTGTAAGTGGAGCGAATATTGAGGATATGATGCAGGGTGCTGCCAAAGCGAGCGAGGATTTAAGCGAATCAGAGCTTGAAGATAATATTGCTTATCAATATGCAGCCGTTAGAAAAGCGCTCTATAACAGAGGAAAAACGATTGAAATGCTCATTAACTATGAGCCAGGTCTTCAATATTTTTCTGAGTGGTGGAAACAATTATTTGGGGAAAGTGAAGGAAAGGATCAGAAAGGAATCTTCCCAGCATCTGCAAATTTTTCAACCGATTTACATTCGATGGGACAATACGTACAAGAAGGACGCCGTGATTTGTTCGAAACGATCATTAAAGTGGAAAATCCAAGACATGAATTATTGTTAGAAGAGGCTGCCAGCGACTTGGATGGATTAAATTATTTAGCAGGCAAAACGATTGATTTTGTTAATAATAAGGCATTCGAAGGGACACTTTTAGCTCATACAGATGGTGGGGTTCCGAATCTAATTGTCTCCATTCCAAAGATGGATGAATACACATTTGGTTATTTAGTCTATTTCTTTGAAAAGGCTTGTGCGATGAGTGGATATTTACTTGGAGTTAATCCATTTGACCAGCCAGGAGTTGAGGCATATAAAGTAAATATGTTTGCCCTTTTAGGGAAGCCTGGGTTTGAAGAGAAAAAGGCAGAGCTGGAAAAACGTTTGAAATAAGTTGATATAGAGTGTGGGAAATTTCATTCCTGCGCTCTTTTTCTTATTTCACTCATGAAATAACCAGATGGAGGAGAAACTAAGAAAAAAGGGAAATGAGGGAATAAGATGATTGAAATTGAATCAACGATTGAAGGAAGACAATATGATCTTTACAAACTGGAGCAAATTTTAAAGCCACTTGGATATAGCATCGGTGGAAACTGGGATTATGATCATGGTTCCTTTGATTACAAATTGGATGATCAGGATGGCTATCAGTTTTTAAGAGTACCGTTCAAAGCTATCGACGGCCAACTTGATTCTCGAAATTGTACTGTAGAGTTGCAAAAACCATTTTTGTTATCACATGTCTATGAAGGAGGGATAGAGGAAGATGCACAATCTTCAAATTGGACGGCTTCCTTTAACCAATTCCAAGAACCAGTAGACAAAGACGCTAGCTTCCCCGAAAATCAAATCGATCGAGGAAAAAGATTAGTAAGCCAATTAGAAAATGCCCTACAATAATTTTCTTTACCAAGTTAAAGCGGTGGGGGACTGACCCCCACTGCTTTAATGTAATAAAGGGTTGCTTAGGCTTTCTAATATGTATTTGCTTACGATTTGGTTGGTTTCGATGATGATGTCGGCACCAGCTCTTTTGGCATTTTCTACTTGGTCTACAGTAAGGATTTCGATTAAGCAGGGAAGGTTTGGGTTTAGGCCTTTGATTGTGATGAGTGTTAGTATACCGTTCATGTCTGAATCTAGTTCATCCTTGTGCTGATCAGATGTGATAAGGACTTTTTTTGCTGTTTGTATATTCGCTTTATGTAAGACCTCATCCTTTGATGCCCGACCATGGATAAAATGAACCATTTTATTAGGTATCGGACTTTCAGTTAAGGTTTCATCAATAATGACGATACATTTAAAATCTTCGGAATGGAGAAGGGCCTTCGTTAACTTTCGGGAACGTTCATTCCAACCAATAATAATCATGTGACTTTCCCCATAAAAAGAAAGTTTCCCTTCTTTTAAATCATTTTGTTTTGAAACTGCCGTTGAGGCAAGGCTTATAAAATACGATGAGAAAAAACCCGCCCCTAGGAAAATTAATATAATTCCGACTGTTTTTCCAATTGTAGTAACGGGAACAAAGTCTCCGTAGCCGATCGTTCCAGCCGTAATAATTGCCCACCATATTCCATCAAAATAGTGGGGGAAAGTTTTAGGCTCCACTAAATGTATGATCCATCCAAATAATAAAATAAAACTTGTAGCAAGGATAAACATTCGTATTACTGGGGGTAATCGTAAAAATAATAAATATAATGTATGATGCATCCTTCCACCACCTTCCGTCCAATTACTTTAAACATTATGGACAGTAACTAATCTTTTTAAAAGAACGAAAGTGAAAAAATCATCCAAGTTTCATTCAATAAATAATTTCGTACGATTGTTCACAAATTTGTTTATTTTAATTAATATATTTTACTTGTCTTTCTCTCCATAAACATCTAAATTAGTAGTAATATAGTCCTGCCCTAAAATAACAGAGAAGAGGGGATTCATATGAAATCATATGCTAATTCATTATTAAATAAAATTGAAGAAATGAGACTCTCCATGATCAATTTAGCCTCTCTGTATGGTTATACCAATCCTTCCGTTTTACAATGCAGTCAAGAATTAGATGAATTATTAAACAAATATCATTTAGAAAAATAAAATCGTAAAAACCCTTAAACAAAATTTAAGGGTTTTTATATTCTTTTTTGAGTAATTTCCCTAACCAATTTTTATGTTTTTCATATATTAGAAATGAGACGTTATCCTAGATTAGATGGAGGTGAAGTCAAATGCCTTATGGATATGGATTCGGCGGCTGTGGCTATGGATATGGTGGAGGTTACGGCGGAAGTTTCGTCCTAATCGTTGTATTGTTCATCCTACTAATTATTGTAGGAGCTTCATGGCTGTAATATAAAGTGAAACTTCCATCAGAGGGGGTTTTCTTCATCCCCCTCTGATGGTTAGTTAAACTAATTACGCTCAGAACGGCACGTCCTGTGCCTTCGCCTGACTAGGACATCCTGTCCTTCGTTGGGCTTTTACGGGCAGTTGTCCCCCACCTAGGATATCTAGTTTCACTCATTACCTTGAGGTGGGGGAATTACTGCCCGTTAATGCGCGAAAAAAGAAAAAGACTAATTCATCAGAAAAATGAATTAGTCTTTTTTCTTTTTTTGAAACAAATAGTATAAGTGATCCGTAAAATAAACCAACTAAACTAGAAAGTTGGGATAGTATGAGTGAAAAGGGATGTATTAAATGTGGAAGTAGAGATGCAGGTTCAAAAGAAGTAGCAATGACAGGCACAGGATTATCAAAAATGTTTGACATTCAAAATAATCAATTCTTAGTGGTCTTTTGTAAAAATTGCGGTTATTCGGAGTTTTATAATAAAAATTCATCAACAGGTAGTAATGTCCTTGATTTCTTTTTTGGTGGATGATCAAAGAAAAAAGGCTGATGTTAATAAATGATTAAAATCAGTCTTCTTTAATTGTATAGCACATATGATCATTTTAATTCACTAAACAGTCCTACATAGTTTTTAACATCGCCTGCTTCGTTTTTAATTTCACTAATGGTTAACCATTCTCTATAGATTTCACCATTTTTACGTTTATTCCAAATTTCGCCTTTCCAAGATCCTTCCTTATGAATGGTTTCCCACATTTTATGATAAAAATCTTTGTCATGACGTCCGGATTGTAAAATACTTGGCGTTTGCCCGATAATTTCATCAGGCTTATAGCCAGTAACTTTTGAAAAGGCAGGGTTAATATTCTGGATGACACCGTTTGTATCTGTAACCATCATTCCTTCTGCTGTGCTTTCAATAATCTTGCTAGCAAGGCTTAGCTTTTCTTGATAATAAACCCATAGAACCATGACAAGGCTTGCAAGCGCAAATTCAGAAAGAGCCATAAATCCAATCGCATAATGTCCAGTAATATTGAAAACGAAAGTCAAAACAAGTGGAGGGAAAAAGCCTCCAAGACCACCCATAGCCGCAACAATTCCGTTTACTACTCCTGCTTGTTTAGAAAAATATAATGGAACAAGTTTAAACACAGTCCCATTCCCAATACCAGAACAAAAAGCAATGGTTAGGCATCCAATAGTATACAGTCCAATGGTAGGAGAAAAGGATAAAAGAACGCCTGATAGAGTTAAACCACCGAAAACGAACATTAAAATAACGAAAGGATTATACTTATCACTCAACCATCCGCCTAATGGTCTAACAAAAGTCGTTAAAGCAATAAATCCGGCTGTCCGAAACCCAGCATCCACAGGGTCTAATTCGAAGTTTTTCACAAGAAAGTTTGGTAAATAGACGGTAAAAGCAACGAAAGCACCAAAAGTAATAAAATAAAAAAAACTTAAAAACCATAATTTTTCATTTTTATAAACACCTTTAACCTGTTCAACTAAGGAAGTCTTTACTCGAGATTCTTTTCGGTCTCCGATTAAAAAATTTAAGACAACAAAGACTAGGAGTAAGATAAGATACAGTTGGATCGTAGTTGTCCAGCCAATTTGTTTAGCGACAATCGGAGCGGAAAACGCGGTAATGGCGGTTCCGATATTTCCGACCCCATATATCCCATTAATAAAACCATGTCTTTCCTTCGGATAGTATTTAGGTAGTGAAGTAACCCCGATAGAAAAAGTTGCACCTGCTATTCCTAGAAATAACCCGCCGATAATGAGGTCTGAATAACTATTGGCAACACTTAAGAAAAAAACGGGGAAAAGTAAAGCGATAAAACAAATAATAAACATTGCCCTAGCACCAAATCGGGTCGTCCAGATTCCTAAGGGAATTCTAAGTAATGAACCTAAAATGACAGGTACCGCTGTTACTAAAGCAACTTGACCATCTGTTAGGGGGATGTCCAATCTAATATTTGGAATTAAGGAAGAAATCAACACCCATACCATAAATGATATGATTAAAGTACTTGTTTGTAATGGGAGTTGCCACTTTTGGATATTCATTGAATTCCTCCGTTTATGAAATTTTTATTATTTCCAATTTTAGCACAATTCGGTACTTCCAACTAGGAATCTCGGGTGAGACAACATAAAAAAAGAGTAAAGATTCTTACCCTTTTTCTTGAAGACC
The DNA here is from genome assembly GCF_042683745.1 of Bacillus sp. CGMCC 1.16607. Classification (NCBI taxonomy): domain Bacteria; kingdom Bacillati; phylum Bacillota; class Bacilli; order Caryophanales; family Bacillaceae; genus Bacillus; species Bacillus sp. CGMCC 1.16607. The sequence goes on along the minus strand of NZ_JBHUJX010000018.1, from coordinate 93,531 downwards.
TGTTGCACCAACAGATTTGTCGGTATTTTCTTGGTTATTGTAGCTTTCATCATTTAGTCCCTGTGGCTGATTCTTTCCACCTATATAAATACCTTCATGCTTTTTTTGTACCTCACGGAATTTTTTGAAGTCTTCGTTTACCATTATATTTACCACCTTCAAAGAATATTTACCATTATTTTTTTCAAAATAACATTTTCTATGCTTCAAACGGCTGAATTTAGTTGAATGGTATCCGTTTGAAACGGAACAATATATCGTATAGGGCGAAAAGTGGTATGAGAAGAACCGAAAGGGGTAAAGAAATGCTTTCATCAAAGAAACTTTCCGAGCTTAAAGCTTATTTAATGAATGAAAAAAAACAGGTTGAGGGACTTCTCGTAAGTAGTTTTGATCTTAATAAAACTCATTACCAGGAATCATTAGGGGAACTATCTACCTATGATAACCATCCTGCAGACGAAGGAACAGCTTTATATGAACGGGAAAAGGATGTTGCTTTAGAGGAGCATGCAAAACTGGAGTTAGGAAGTATCAATCATGCTCTTGAAGCTATCCAGAATGGGACTTATGGGAAGTGTGAGGAATGTGGTAAGGATATTCCAATTGAAAGACTAGAGGCATTACCAACTACCACCTATTGTATTGAACATAGTCCTGATCAACATATCTCTTATAATCGGCCTATCGAAGAAGAAGTTTTAGCACCTCCATTTGGAAGGTTTGATATGGATGAAAAAGATGAAGATGTGGCATTTGATGCTGAGGATTCATGGCAAGAGGTTGCCCGCTGGGGGACTTCAGAAACACCTTCTGATTTCATCGATCCACAAAGACATTATAGTGATGTTTACATCGAATCGGATGAAAATATCGGCTATGTGGAGGACTTTGAGAACTTCGTTGGTAATGATATGCATGGGAACAATGTGACGATTTTTCCTAACGCCGAGCATGAAAAATATGAACAAGAGCTCGATGAGGAAGGGGTCATGACCACATTTGGGGATTTGCCCGCATATGAACATGATCCTTATGTTGAGAAGGATAAAGAAGAATAGAAAAACAGCTTCTACATGAAAGATGTAGAAGCTGTTTTAATTTTTTACTTATTTTCACTATCGTCGTCCAAAGGAATAGAGACATTTTTTCCATTTATATCTCCTACTAATGAAAAACTTTCTCCCTCCATGTAAGAATCACTAACTTGTTCATGAGTAGTTGCTAAACCTGATGAAAGCTCGTTCTCCTTTTTATAATCATCTACTTGATAATTTCTGCCGGCAAGATTTAAATTTTTATTATTTTTATCCATCATTCGCACTCCTATCATTTTTTATGTAAGTTTAGCTTCCAAATAATTTATAATAATAATTCATATACTTCATTTAATTCATGTGCACGTTTTTGATCCTGCTCTTGCTTAGCATAGTGTATTTCGTCAGGAAGGATTTTGTTTAAGAAATCGATTTCAGTTGCTGATAAATCTCTGACAAAAGCCCCTTCTGAAGTGTAATGATTTTGTTTTATTTTCTCATACATTCGTTGACAAATTGCATGTTCTTCCGTATAGTTTGACAAAGTCTCCCTTAAATATCCTAAAGTTTGGTCCATTATTTCACTTCCAATCCACTTAATTAGGATGATTTGACCCTATTATTTTTACAAGTTTAAGAAAAAATATACTGACAGCACGATTAAGCTAAGACTTCCACAAATTCTGTATAAAATAATTGTCACTCCAACAAAATATGCATCAGATGAATAGTACGATTGTTGATTTAAGATTGGAATATGGTTCTTCGGAAGGTAGTGAGGAAGTTGGATAATGATTATGTAAATGTGATGGAGGAGATGGTTTCTACCCTAGTAACAGTTCTAATGATGGGGACAGAATACCAAACCTTTTGCCAATGTAAGAAATGTATAAACGATATCATTGCACTAAGCCTAAATACTTTACCAAGCCATTATGTTACAACGGATGAGGGAAGAATGAGAGTTTTTGAGCAATTAAACACGAATGAAAATCGAAAATGGATTAATAAACGCATCATTAGCGCCATCCACCTCGTTGGAAAATACCCAAAGCATAATAAATAAATTCCTTTATCGCATTAAAGCGGCGGGGGACAGTCCCCCACCGCTTTAATGTACTAAAATATTAAGCTTGTTTCGCAGCCTGTATTTCAAGTGAAACTTTGATTTCGTCTCCAACTAGTACGCCACCTGTTTCTAAAGCAGCATTCCAAGTTAATCCAAATTCACTGCGTTTGATTTTACCTTCTGCATTAAATCCAACTTTCTCATTGCCCCAAGGATCTTTTCCTGTACCTTCATAGGTTACAACAAATGTTTCAGGACGTGTAACGCCACGAATTGTTAAGTCACCAGTTACGTCATACTCCCCATCACCTGTTTTAACGATCGTAGTTGAAACAAAAGTCATAGAAGGGTGGTTTTCTACATCAAAGAAGTCACCAGAACGTAAGTGATTATCACGGTCCTCATTGCGTGTATCCACACTTGATAAATTAACCGTAAATTGAATATTTGCAGTAGTTAAATCAGTAGGGTCTGCTTCAATTGTTGCATTGAAGTCGTTAAAAGACCCTTTCACTTTTGCAATCATCATATGTCTAACTGAGAAGTCAACACTGCTGTGCGCCGCATCTAAAGCCCATTTTGAAATTGTCATTTTGTATTCCTCCATTTTATAAATATATTTTGATCTTGTTTATCTCAAATTCAAGATATGTCAATCTGAGATAAATTATAAGATGTCGTTAACTATATTGTCAATACATATTTTTTGAAAAAAAGTTTCCACTTCAACGAGCAGCAAAAAGGCAAGCAGAAATGCTTGCCCTATGCATTCACAAATATTAAATAACCACCGATTGCCCCTGCCAACACTACGACCCATGGGGGACATTTCAAAAAAGTAAGCATGCTAAAAAGTAGAGCTGCTAAAGCAAAATCGATAGGTTTAAAAATAGAACTTGTCCAAATCGGCTGATAAAATGCAGCAATTAATATACCTACTACTGCCGCATTGATAGCCATTAAAGTACTTTTCATTTTGGGATTTTTTCGCAAAGAAGTCCAAAAAGGTAAAGTACCAAAGATTAAAAGAAAAGCAGGTAAAAAAATAGCAACGGTCGCCAGAATGCCACCTTTCCAACCATTCATCACAGCACCAATATAAGCGGCAAAAGTGAATAATGGACCTGGAACCGCTTGAGCTGCTCCATATCCCGCTAAAAAGGTTTGTTCATTTAACAAGCCTGTAGTTACAAATTCACTTTCTAGTAATGGTAAAACAATATGGCCACCACCAAATACTAGAGAGCCAGATCGATAAAATCGGTCAAACACGTCTATCCACTCAAAAGTAGTAAACCTAGCCATAATTGGCAAGAAAACAAGCAATCCGAAAAAAAGAAGTAGACATAGTGAAGAAAAGATATGTGAAATAGGTACCTCAATAGTCGAATCCACAAATTTGTCCTGATTTCTAAATAAGAAATAACCAATAATTCCTGAAACTAGGATAATCCCTACTTGAGTAAGGGTATTTTGCCAAAGTAAAGCTACAAGTAAGGCAACTAAAGCAAGTGACTTTCTATGGAGGTCAGGAGTGAGAGTTTTTGCCATACCGATAATCGCATGGGCAACAACGGCAACGGCTACAATTTTTAAACCATGTATCCAGCCAGCATTTGCAATCTCATAACCTTGAAACAAAGTTGCAAATAAAATGAGAGCAATAACAGATGGAAGGGTGAAGCCGATAAAGGCGAGTATTCCTCCGAGCACCCCTGCACGAACAACTCCTATCCCAATTCCAACTTGACTGCTAGCAGGTCCAGGCAAAAACTGGCATAGTGCAACGAGATCAGCATAACTCCGTTCATCCATCCATTTTCGTTTACGAACATACTCTTCATAAAAATACCCTAAATGCGCAACAGGTCCACCGAAGGAAGTCAAACCAAGCTTTGTCGATACAAGCCAAATCTCAAGTAATAAGCATAAACGGCTTTTTTTCATTCTTTTCCCCTTTTATAGAATTTAAGATGATTTTAGCATATAAGTACAACAGAGTTACCATAAGAAATATGAATAAACTATTAAGAAAGCATGAACATTCAAAGAAATCATCCGAAAAGAGTTGATAATCTTGCAAATTCATTCTTTAATTTAAGTAGAAACTTCTATAAAGAGGTGCAAAGCGGATGAGAATATTAGTGATAGAAGATAATGAAAGTGTATGTACGATGATTGAAATGTTTTTTTCAAAGGAAGGAATATCAGGTGAATTTGTCCATAACGGTTTGGATGGTTACAACCGTTTTAAAGGAGAAAATTGGGATCTCTTAATCCTCGATTGGATGCTTCCAGGCATGGATGGGGTCACCTTATGTCGAAAAATTAGACAAGAGAATAGTTCAATTCCTATCATCATGTTAACGGCTAAAGACAGTGAATCTGACCAAGTTCTCGGTTTAGAAATGGGAGCGGACGATTATGTAACAAAACCTTTCAGTCCGCTTGCATTAATGGCAAGAATAAAGGCAGTAGCACGCAGATATGCAAAAATAGAAAAAGAAGAATCCAAATCAATGGAATCTAAACATTTAAAAATTAATAAGGAGACACGAGAAGTTCTCTTAAATAATGAGTCCATCACAAACTTAACCCCAAAAGAATTTGACTTACTCTATTATTTCGTCCAGCATCCACGCCAAGTTTTTTCAAGAGAGCAGCTTTTAGAAAGAGTTTGGGGCTATCAATTTTATGGGGACGAGCGAACAGTAGATGTCCATATTAAGAGGCTCCGAAAAAAAATCGGAACAGCTGAACAGCCTTTTTTCCATACTGTATGGGGGGTAGGCTATAAGTTCGACGAATCTCTGGTGGAAACGAATGAAAATTAAGTATATATATCAACAATTTTTAAGCCATATTAGTATTATCATTGTTGCCTTTTTAATTTTAAGCTTATTATTTGCTCATTATGTGGAAACATTAGTGTACCAAAATAAAGTAGAAGAATTAATCACGTACGGACAGAATGTATTAGAGGATTTTCAAGACCCTAGGATTAATCAAGAGAATGTATTATTTCAGTATCATGATGTTCTTTTAGCAAGAAATATTTATTTAAGTGTATTTGATCGAAACGGATTGATCTTGTTTCCACGAGAGCGAACAGGTCCAAAATTTAAAATTACTGAAGAGGAATGGACAAAAATTACCAAAGGTGAGACAGTCATAGTCAAACAAGATTTTAAACGATTTGATCAAGTGGTTTCACTCGTAGCTCTTCCTTACTTAGATGAAGGTGAGCTTGTTGGTGGGATTCTTTTAACGTCCCCTATTAGTGGATCAAGAGAAATGATTACTCAAATTAATCGTTACTTATTTTATACGGTCCTCATTGCACTCGGGGTATCATTATTGCTTAGCTGGGTGCTATCACGATTCCATGTTAATCGAATCAAAAGAATCCAAGAGGCGACATCATTAGTCTCAGCAGGCGATTATACGGTAAAATTAGACTCTTCCAATTTTGATGAGATTGGTGAACTAGCTCAGGATTTTAATCAAATGGTAGAGAAATTAAATACATCGAATGAGGAAATTGAAAGCTTAGAAAATCGAAGACGCCAGTTTATGGCAGATGTTTCCCATGAACTGCGCACGCCTCTAACGACTATTAGTGGTGTCATCGAAGGTCTTCGAAACAATATGATAGCCGAAGAGGAAAAAGAAAAAGGCATGCAGTTAGTGAGTAAAGAAACGAAAAGACTAATAAGACTCGTAAATGAAAACTTAGATTATGAAAAAATTAGGTCTAACCAAGTAAAGCTAATGAAAGAACAGATCCAGTTATTTGAAGTATTTGAAATTATAAAAGATCAATTAGAAATACTAGCAGAAGAAAAGAACAATCAAATATTGATGGATGTTGATGAACAAGTGATGGTTCATGCAGATTATGATCGGTTAGTGCAAATTATTATTAATATTGCCACTAATAGTATTCAATTTACTGAAAATGGAATCATATGGTTAAGAGGGAAAGCAGGTGCCAATGAAACAGTGATTGAAATTGAAGACACGGGAATAGGAATCGACCCAGTCGAGATCGAAAATATTTGGCGCCGTTTTTATAAAGCTGATCTTTCAAGAACGACCAACCCATACGGAGAATTTGGTCTAGGTCTGTCCATTGTCAAACAGCTCGTCCATCTCCATAACGGTAATATTGAAGTAACGAGCGAACCGAGTAAAGGAACAAAATTTATTATAAAATTGCCGTTTTAAGAAAGTCGCCTGAGCGCGGCTTTTTTTGTTGCTTAGCGTACTATTATGAAATGGAGAAAAGATAAGAAAAAGTTTCGATTCTGTTAAGAAATTCTTAATATCTTTTCTCTCGTTTATTAAGATATGTGCTCTATCATTATCTATGTAAAGCAATTAGATAATAGATATCTGGAGGAGAGTACACATGAATCTTAAAAATAAGAAACTTGCAAAACTAGCACTAACAGCAGCAGTAGGAATGGGTTCGCTTTTACCTGTAAATGTGATGGCAAATGACCATCTTGTCAAACAAGCAACTTTAGCAACTCAACAAATCGATTTAGAAGCGGGAATGCGTCAACTTGCACAGCAAGGGATAATACAGGGGTATTCGGACGGAACGATGAAGTCTGAAAGACAAGTTACCCAAGCAGAGTTGGCTAAAATGGTCGTCCTTTCATTGGGATTAAAAGCAGATGCAACAGATATCAAAGGTCTTGATAGTAAGTACTCCAAGAAATGGTACTATTCTTATGTAAATACACTGATTGCCCTAGGTATTATTAAAGAAGATGCTAAATTTCAACCCAATGCACCTGTAACCCATGAGGAACTTGCACAAATGATGGCAAAAGCACTTCAAAGAGACGTAAAGTCCGTTCAATACTGGCTAAAGGATTTTATCTCTAAACAGAATCATGCAACTCGCGGAGAAACTGCACAGTTATTACTAATCTCACAAAAGTCGATCCGCCAAGAAGCAGCAAAAGTTGTAGAAATAAAAGCTTTAAACAAAATTACACTAGAGGTTAAATTTGATGCTCCACTAACGTCAAATGATGAGAGTATTGAGGTGTCAGCTAATAACTTCAAATTCGATAATGGATTGACAATTGTCAATCAACCACGTCTAAAAACGGGTTCAACTTCAACCTATATTGTACCTACTACAACTCAGATTCCTGGAACCACTTATACATTAACATATAAAGGCAATCAGGCAGGGACATTTAAAGGTAATGAAGAAAAGATTAATATGAATGAAGCACGTCAAGTTTCTTTTGATACTTTTGAAGTGGAAGCCTTAAAGAAAGATGGCGTCGTTGATTATGGGTACATCATCTCCGCTTATTCTGGGGGACGTGGGGCAGATGCGTTTATTCTTGATGAGAACAATATGTATCAAGGACAACCATTCCAAATCATCTCTTCTTTAAGAAACAGAAGCGTGACCATTACACCTGAAGGCGGAGAGCCGATGGTTGCTAACTATTTAGGATTCACTCAATCAACTGACGGCAAACAAGAGCCAAAATTCCGCTTACCTCAAGGTGTTATTTTTAAAACAGGAGTCAAATATACCGTTACTTCCGATTGGACGAATATTAAACAAGGCACTTTTGTTGCTGGTGAAATCGCGGCATTAAAAATCAACTCAATTACCCAAGTTGATGACACAAAATTAACAGTGACGTTATCAGAAGATCCAATGGACGAATTGTTTGCATTCCGTCAAATTAAATTAATCGGGACAGACGGTAAAGAATTGATTGCACAATACGAACTACAAACTCGTAAAGGAGTAAATGGGACGTTTGTTCTTCAAAATGGGGCTAAATTAACTTCAGGGGAAACGTATAAAATTGAGCCTGTAGGTCAATGGTCTACAGCAGAAGGTGTCACATTAAAGGCAAAATAAATATAAATCTTAAATAGTAGCGTGTTAATTAGAGTAAAATGAATAAAGGTTGTCTTTGTTAAGATTGACAACCTTTATTCTATTTGTGCTACATTCCAATAATATTATGTGGGGGCTTTATCTATGTCTATTCGGTTGCGATTAATATTTTCACATACAACGATGCTAATCGTAACACTAGCTTTCTTCATAGTCAGTGGTTTATTAATGCTTATGGCCATTACAGGTGATGTACGCAGTATTAAAGATTTGTATACGAGACAGTATGCGCTTAAACCTTTAACAGAACAAGAGGAAAGTGTTTTTCTTGATGTGAAATTTTTAGCAAAAAAACAATCTGATGAATTGTTGAACCGGTCTATTTTAAAACAATATGACGAAAAGCTTGGAACGGTACATTCTGGGTTAATCATTCGAAAAAACAATAAAGCTATATACACCTCTAAGAAATTAGAAACTTTTCAAGAAATCAAAAAGCTTCCTCCGTTTGAACCAGAAAATATAAATGTTAGAGACATAATCAATGTTGATGGACATTATTACTCCTACGTGAAATTTGATTTCCTTTTTGGGGATCAAAAGAGTGGAAGTGCGTATGTAATGAAGGAAGTAAGCCCCTTTGTAGAATTAACAAGAAGCTTATTTCCTATATTATTTGGGCTTTTATTTCTATCATTAATTCTAGTAAACGGTTTATTAAGTTATTTTGTTTCAAAAAGTATAAGCAAGCCGTTATTTTCACTTCAAAAAGCAGCAGAACAAATTGGTGAAGGTAATTTGAATGTTAAGATAGAGAAATTTGGACAGGACGAAATCGGCCAGTTGAGTAACACATTTGAAAAAATGAGGCTTAAGCTAAAGGAATCGATTGAGCTGCAGTTTCAATATGAAGAGAGCCGAAAGGAGCTTATTTCCAATATTTCGCATGATTTAAAAACTCCCATTACAGCCATAAAAGGATATATTGAAGGAATACAGGATGGGGTCGCTGATACTCCGGAAAAAATGGAGAAATACCTTTCAACGATCAAAAGAAAGACAACCGATATGAATCATCTCATTGATGATCTATTTCTTTTTTCTAAGCTAGATTTAAAAAAATTACCTTTTACATTTGAGGATATGGATCTTAACCGTTATATTAAAAATTTTGTTGAAGAAATAAGTTTTGATTTAGAAGAAAAAAATATTCAACTCATTTTTGAAAATTTGGATAATGGGAAGATGGCAGTCATAGCTGACCGTGATAATTTAAGTCGAGTAATGACCAATATTATTGATAACTCTATCAAACATATGAAAAAAACAGAAAAAATAATAAAGATTCGTGTTATTGAAAATGAGGAGTTTGTTGAAATTGAAATCAGTGATAATGGTTCAGGAATTGAATCTGCTTTCCTTCCTAATATATTTGAGCGCTTTTACAGGGGAGATATTTCAAGAAACATCTCAACAGGAGGCAGTGGTCTTGGTTTAGCCATAGCAAAGCAGATTATCACTGAGCATGGTGGAGAAATATGGGCAGAAAGTATCGTTGATAAAGGAACAAGTATCTTTTTTACTCTAAAAAAGTATGGTGAGAAAAATGAAAAAAATCTTAATCGTTGAAGATGATCTAGATATTGGGGAATTGCAAAAAGATTATTTGGAAATGAGCGGGTACGACGTTGATTTACAAATAACTGGAAGTGGAGGGTTAGATAAGGCGCTACATCATGATTATGACTTATTAATCATTGATATTATGCTACCTGAGGTTGATGGCTTCGAGATTTGTAAGCAGGTAAGGGCTGTAAAAAATATTCCCATCTTAATTGTCTCTGCTAAGAAGGAAGATATTGATAAAATTAGAGGATTAGGACTTGGTGCGGATGATTATATCATTAAGCCGTTTAGTCCAAGTGAGCTAGTGGCTAGAGTGAAAGCACATCTAGCAAGGTATGAGAGGCTAATTGGAAATAGCGTTACAGAAAAAAAGGAAATTAGGATTCGGGGACTAGTAATGGATGAATCTGCAAGAAGAATTTACGTCAACAATCAAGAAATATCCTTAACTTCAAAGGAATTTGACATTTTACTTTTTTTAGCACGTCATCCAAATCGTGTCTTTAGTAAAGAAGAACTATTTGAAAGAATTTGGGGGCTAGATTCTTCTGGCGATATTACGACGATTACCGTACACATTAGAAAAATTCGCAACAAAATTGAACTAGACCCTTCCAACCCTCAATATATTGAAACGGTCTGGGGAGCGGGATATCGGTTAACCGTATAATACTGAAAAACGATTCAAAGGTTTAGGAAGGGGGAGAAGAAATTGAACAGGATGGCCTTTTTTCTAATCCTTTTTTTATTAATGGGTTGCCAAAATCCTAAAGTATCAGAAAGGATAGAAGGGAGTACCAATGATATGGAGGAATTATTTTTCCAAGCAGCAGAAAAAGGTAATATTGAGGAAATAAATGATCTATTTGAACAAGGTGCAGATATCAATAGTAAGGACAGTCAGGGAAGAACAGCAATCATGATAGCTACTTATGCTAATGATTACAAGACGGTCAAAAGGCTCATCGAACTAGGGGCGGATATTCATATTCAAGATGATATGAAAAATAATCCCTTTCTTTATGCTGGTGCTGAAGGTTATTTAGAAATTTTAAAGCTTACGATTGAAGCGGGTGCTAATCCAGAAATATTAAATCGATATGGTGGTACAGCACTCATCCCGGCTTCAGAGCATGGGTATACTGAAGTTGTAAAGGAGCTACTCGAACATACAGAAATCGATGTGAATCATATTAATCATCTAGGATGGACAGCTTTAATGGAAGCCATAGTCCTTAGTGATGGTGGTAAAAAGCAGCAGGAGACAATTGAATTATTAATTAAGCATGGAGCAGATGTAAACATTCCTGATTCAGAAGGGAAAACTCCACTTCAACAAGCAGAAGAAAGAGGTTTTGTGGAAATAGTAGAAATGCTACTCCGTGTTGGAGCGTAAATATGCTTCCAACAATGCAGATAATGCTCGCCTTAAAAATAAGGAAAATTTTTGTTTACAACCCACCTTTGTAATTAGATGTTTTACGACGAGTGAATTTGGAGAAATTCAATGACTTGATTTAGAGTATTTTGCACATTTGGGTTATTAACAATAGGAGGAAAAGAAATGACTACTTTTTGGATGACAAATGTTCGCTTAGAAAAAGGCTTCATCTATAAAAATGAGCGAATTGTTGGTACAGAAACTGAAATTTGCCACTTGAAAATTGATGAAGGAAGAATCACAGAAATCACGTATACTGCTCCAGATTCTGCTGAATATCATTTTGATGCACACGGACAGCTTCTACTTCCTTCATTAAGAGACATGCATATTCATATTGACAAAACCTATTATGGTGGAACATGGAAAGCCTGTACACCGATTACAAAAGGTATTTTTACTAGATTAGAAGAAGAAAAAGAACTACTACCTAAACTTTTACCGACTGCACAAGAGCGTGCAGAGAAAATGATTGAATTATATTTGAGAAATGGTCATACGCATATTCGAACTCATTGTAATGTAGATCCTGTGATAGGATTGAAAAATTTAGAGGCAACTGTGAATGCTTTACAAAAATATGAAGATGTTCTCACTTACGAAATTGTAGCTTTCCCGCAGCACGGTTTACTTTTAAGCGACTCTGTCCAGCTCATCCGTGATGCCATGAAAAACGGGGCTACTTTAGTTGGAGGTGTGGATCCAGCAACAGTAGAACGTAATATTGAAAAATCATTACATACAATTTTTGACATTGCAGTTGAATACAATAAAGGTGTGGATATCCATCTGCATGATCCGAATACTTTAGGTGCCTTTACATTTGAAAGAATGGCTCATTATACGAAAGAAGCAGGACTTAAAGGTAGAGCTACTATTAGCCATGGGATTGCATTAGGTGATCTACAAGGTGATGCACTTACGGAAATGGCTGCGATTTTAAAAGATCAAGAAATTGACGTAACTACTACTGTTCCAGTTAACCGAGCAACCATTCCGATTCCAACTCTTGATAAACTAGGTATCTCAGTTTCTACTGGTCATGATAGCATTACCGATCACTGGTCTCCATTTGGAACAGGAAATACCATTCAGAAATTAGGAGTTCTTGCAGAAAGATTCCGTATGATTGATGAATATTCCTTAGCCTCAGCTTTAAAGTATGCGACCGGCGGTGTTACCCCTTTAAATGAAAAGGGCGAACGAGTTTGGCCAAAGGTTGGCGATGAAGCAACGATGATGCTAGTAAACGCATCTTGTTCGGCAGAAGCAATTGCAAGAAGGGCAAGTGTGGATGCATTATTTTTTAAAGGGAAAAAAGTTGAAAGCAAGCTAACTGAAACGAAGACAGTTGAAGTATAAAGTAAAGGAGGAACTCAAATGACCACACCTTATTGGTTAACAAATATTCGGTTAGAAACAGGATATGTACAAGATGAACAAGGTATCTATTCAACTAAGACGGAACTTTTCCATTTGAAAATTCAAGATGGAAAAATAGTAGAAAAAGAGAATTATAGTTTTACCATACCAGTAGGTGAAAAAATCGTCGATGGTAAAGGATTCTTAGCGTTACCAACCTTTAAAGAAATGCACAACCATCTAGATAAAACGTATTTATCGCTTGATTGGAAGTCCTGTATACCGGTGAAAAATTTAGAGGAGCGCTTACGACTTGAAGCGATGGAGCTTGAAGAACTAGCGCCTACAGCAAAGCAACGAGCAAGCAAAATGATCGAATTACTTCTTTCACATGGCTCAACACATATTCGTACCCATGTGAATATCGATCCTTATATTGGATTGAAAAATTTAGAAGGTGTAAAGGCTGCCTTAGAGGATTACTCTGATAAATTAACCTATGAAATTGTTGCTTTTCCTCAGCATGGACTTCTAAGAGAGAATGTGATTCCTCTTATGAAAGAGGCGATGAGATCGGGAGCACATATTGTTGGTGGTCTGGATCCTGCTGGAATTGATCGCAATATTGAGAAATCACTTTATGAAATGATGAATCTTGCAACTGAATTTGATGCGGATGTAGATATCCATTTACATGATGGTGGACATGTTGGTTTTTATACAGTCGATAAGCTCACCGAAATGGTAGAAGATGCGAAGTGGCATAAACGTGCGGCTGTCAGCCATGCCTTTAGCTTAGGAGAAGTACCAGTGCCTCAACAAGAGATTATCGCCGATAAGTTAAGTGAACTCGGTATGTCCATTATGTCGACGATTCCAATTACGAAGGCGCTCCCACCTATTGATCTTTTAGATCGTAAAGGAGTAAAAGTTTATTTAGGCTGCGATGGTTTTTATGACTCATGGTCGCCTTATGGCACCGGGGATGTATTAGAAAAGGTAACTCGTTTCGGTGAACTTTTCCGCAAAAGTGATGAACGTTCATTAGCAGAATCGTTAAAATGGGCGACTGGTGGACCTACACCATTAAATAAGGATGGTGAGGTTAAGTGGCCACTTGTAGGAGATGCGGCGGATTTAGTTCTGGTTCATGCATCGTGCTCAGCGGAAGCAGTTGCTAGAACGCCAAAACGTGAAGCTGTTATTTATAAAGGTAAAGTAGTGGCAGGTCACATATAAGAATCGTTTAGCTTCTTTATAAAAAAGAGTCCCTTTTCCAATGGTGAAATAGGGACTCTTTTTTATATCTTTAAATGAAACCTTTCTATTTTCTTCCCCAATTCTTCCCAACCTCTTAAAAATTTGTTCATAGTTTGGTCATAACTGTTGGCTAAGATAGGAATATGTTAATCAATCTAAAGCTAATTCCTTAAGAGGAGGATAAATACATGAATGATTTTAATGAACTTCAACCAACAAGATATGAGGAACCGATAAATGTCCAAAAGAAAGCTCCATCTAAAGTTAAAGGATTTCTTAGTTTAGTATCAGCGGGAGTAATTGGCTCCGCATTAACGTTAACGATTGCACCACATACTGATTATTTTCAAAAAAATACTCCCACGGTAGAAAGTAAATCATCTGAATCAATTACGAATTCTTCTAAAATTACAGCAACACAAACGTCAGCAAAGCCAACAAATGGCTCAATAGCAGACATCGTGGAAAATGCATCAAAAGCAATTGTAGGTATCGTAAATATGCAAAATCAAAAGCAAAATTCCTTTTTCTCTGAAGGATCAGAGAATGTTCAAACCGGTTCAGGTTCTGGGGTGATTTTTCAAAAAACAAATGATGCTGCTTATATTGTCACAAACAATCACGTGATTGAAGGGGCATCAGAAATTGAGATTTCGCTCTACAACGGAGATAAAACGAAAGCAAAATTAATTGGGGCAGACGCATTAACCGACTTAGCTGTGTTGAAAATCGATCCTAAATACGCGACAGACGTGATCGACTTTGGCGATTCATCGAAGCTACGCCCTGGCGATCAAGTACTAGCAATCGGAAACCCACTTGGCTTAGACCTATCACGAACAGTAACACAGGGGATTGTAAGTGCGATTGACCGTAGCATTTCGGTGTCAACATCAGCTGGGGAGTGGGAGTTAAATGTTATTCAAACAGATGCTGCAATCAATCCGGGAAATAGTGGAGGTGCCCTCATTAATACACAAGGACAAGTCATCGGAATCAATAGTTTAAAAATAAAAGAGAGTGGAGTAGAAGGATTAGGATTTGCTATTCCAAGTAATGACCTTATTCCAATTGTGAATGAAATGATTGAAAACGGAAAAGTAGAGCGCCCATATATTGGCGTAAGTCTAGTAAGTTTAGAGGAAGTTCCAGAAATGTATTTGCCTCAACTCCCAGAAAAGGTGAAGCAAGGGGCATTGGTTACTTATATTGATCCTGACTCAAGCGCAGCAAAAGCAGGCATTCAACAGCATGATGTTATTGTCGCCATAAACAATTCGGAAATTAAAGCTTCTGGCGATTTAAGAAAATTCCTCTATTCCAACTTAAAGGTAGGGGACGAAGTAACAATCAAGTTGTACCGTCAAGGTAAACTAACTAGTGTTAAGTTGAAATTAACTAGCAATAAAGTAACCAATTAAAAATCATTGGAGGAACCTTTTTTGAAAAAAATATTACAAAATAAAATCTATTTAACATTAATTGGGGCAATACTTGCAATCGCGATTATTTTCAGTATCGGCTTTTCAAAAAAAGAGGTCGTAGCAAAGATTGGTAATGAATCGATAAGTAAGGATGAATTATATACGACATTAGTGGAACAATATGGAGCGGATACATTAGAATCATTAATTTCTAAAAAGGTCACCCAGCTTGAGGCAAAAAAACAAAAAGTAACAATTTCCGAAAAAGAAACGGATGCGGAGTTTCAAGCACTAATTGACTCCACGGGAGGTGAAGAATCCTTTAATCTTGCTCTAGAGCAAAACGGTGTGTCAAAGGCGAGTATGAAACAACAGATTGTCGATTATTTAATGACAAAGAAATTATTAGAGCCGAGAATTAAAATTACGGAAGACGAAATGAAAACATATTTTGAAGAAAATAAAGAAACTTACGCTCAAAAAGAACAAATTAAAGCTAGCCATATTTTAGTTAAAGATGAGGCCACAGCGAAAGAAGTTACTGCAAAGCTGGCTGCTGGAGGAGACTTTGCTAAGCTAGCAAAAGAGTATTCTACTGATACGTCTAATGCTGATCAGGGTGGAGATTTAGGTTATTTTGAGAGAGGTACGATGGTTACAGAGTTTGACGATGTCGCCTTTTCTTTAGAAAAAAACAAAATAAGTGATCCAGTAAAAACTAAATTTGGCTATCATATTATTAAAGTCGTTGACAAAAAAGAAGCGAAGGAAGCCGTTTTTGCCGATCATAAGAAAGAAATTAAAGAAGCGATATTCCAAGAAAAAATGCAAACCGAATATCCTACTTGGTTAGATGAAGTGAAAAAAGATTATGAAATCAAAAATTTATTAACCAATAAATAATACAATATCTTGGAGGTTAGTTATGCTTATGAAAAAGACGTTAACATATGTTGTAGCTGGAGCACTAACACTTGGTTTTGTTGGATCCATTCCGGCATTTGCAGCAAATAATACCACAGTGCAAGATATGAAAGTTGAACACTACCATCAGCATGGTTTTACTAAGGATAGTGAGTTTCTTAAGAAGCAGGCGGAAGAGCTAGGTATTAAAACAGAAGGAAAAGATAATGAAACATTAGCTAAAGAAGTACATGAAGCTAAATTAAAGAAGCATGCTGAAAAATTGGGTATTTCAACGAAAGGAAAGAGTTTCGATACGATACGTCAAGAAATTATGCTCCATCATTTCAGTAGCAAGGCAAAAGAGCTAGGAATCAAAACAGAGGGCAAGGATGTTGAAACATTAAGAAAGGAAATCTTCGAAACGCAAGTCAAGAAGGAAGCAAAAGAATTGGGGATTTCCACAGAAGGAAAAGAAATGAAAGCACTAGCAAAAGAAGTATGGGAAACAAAGCTTAAGAATGAAGCAAAAGAACTAGGTATTAGCACGGATGGCAAGGAACTAGATACTTTAGCTAAAGAGGTGCATGATGCACAAATAAAAAAACAAGCGAAAGAATTAGGGATATCCATAGAAGGGAAAGACCTTAAAGAGGTTGCCCGTGAAGTTTGGGATAAGCGAGTTCTCCAAGCAGCTGAGAAATTAGGAATCGATACAAAGGATAAAAATACTCGAGAAATATTCCATGAAATTATGGCTAATCATTCTGACAAAGTAAAGGAATTAAATCTATTCAGAAATCATGATATGTTCTTTAGAGGCCATAAAGGTGAGGGGCCAAAAGGACATAAAGGGCATCATGGACCAAAAGGCGAAATGTACATGGAAGAATCGGAAAACGCATCATAAAAGAAAACAAGGGCAGCAAAACGCTGCCCTTTTATCTGTTGAAAAATTTACTCTTCGATTTCTATCCAGCTTTGCGACCATTTTTCAAGCTCACGTATGAGTGGCTCTAAAGCCATCCCTTTTTCAGTTAACGAATATTCTATCCGGACCGGTGTCTCCGGGAATACATCTCGTTTAACAATTCCTTCTTGTTCTAAATCCTTTAATCTTTCAGAAAGAAGTCTTCCACTAATGGGAATGGACGATTCAATCGAACAAAACCGTTGGGGTCCTGCTAGTAACTGATAAATGACTAAACCTGTCCAACGTTGACTCATGATTTTCATCGCTTTTTCAAATCGTGGACATAATGAAGAAGAACGATCCATTATCTTTCACCTCTCTTAACGTATTATAACCCAAAATTATTTTTGATAACATATTTATATTTCACCTAAAACTTACTTGACGTATTTTAATTATAAATTTATACTAACTTACATAAAGTAAGTATACTATAAAAGCTTTAGGAGGTAAATAATATGCAATCATTATTTTTGGCACATGGTTCTCCGATGAATGCCATTGAAGATAAAGAATATACTCGATTTCTTGAGAATTTCGGTAAAACCCTTCAACCAAAAGCTATTGTCTTATTTACAGCCCATTGGGAGAGTGAAGTTCTTACTATATCATCCTCTGATGAGCCTTATGAAACGATATATGACTTTTATGGATTTCCTGATGAACTCTACCAAATGAAATATCCAGCAAAAGGCGATTCCAAATTAGCTAATCGTATTGAAGAAAGATTAACGAGTAAAGGGATACCTGTGAAGAAAGATTATTCGCGTGGACTCGATCATGGTTCATGGACTTTGTTGAAAAGATTGTTTCCTCAGGCAGATATTCCAGTCGTGCAAATTTCAGTTAATCCCTTCTTACACCCTGAAAAGCAGTTCCAAATTGGAGAAGCTTTACGTGGCCTAGGGAAAGAAGATATTTTAATTATCGGAAGTGGAGTAACCGTCCATAATTTAAGAATTATTAAATGGGGTCAAACAACACCCGAAGAATGGGCAGTAAGATTTGACGATTGGTTAATTGAAAGAATAGAAAAGGAAGATTACGAATCCCTTTTTGAATATGAGAAATTAGCTCCAAATGCACAAATGGCTGTGCCAAGACCAGAACATTTTGTTCCGCTCTATATAGCTATGGGAAGTGCAGATACACTTTCAAATGCCAAAGTTATTTTTCGAAACTATGAGTTTGGAACATTAAGCAATCTTTGTTATCAATTTTAGAAAAGAAACGAGGCATGATAATTTGATTATCATGCCTCGTTTTCAAATCAACCAGCAATACTCGATTCTTTATGAACAAGGGTTGATGGTTGCTTTCGTGCATGAAGTACATAGTAAACAATTAATCCTACTAAAGCATATAAAGAACCATTAATATAAAATGCACGGAATCCGATTTCTGCCACGACCATTCCGACTATAAATGAACCAAATCCGATTCCAGTATCAAAAATGGATAAGTAGGTTGCTGTTGCCGTTGCACTTCTACCAGGTGCCGCTTTTTGAATGGCAATCGTTTGTAAGCTAGGAAAAATTGTTCCCCAACCTACACCAATTAATGCCGCAGAAATTAGAAAAACACTAGCAGAGTGACTCACACTTAATAAAAATAACCCAATCGCAAACAGTATAATACAAGGGAAAATGATAACATTAGGTCCAAAACGATCGAACCATCTTCCTGTAAAAGGTCGAGATAATAATAGAACAGCAGCATAGACAACGAAGAAAATACTAGAAACTTCGATCAATCCAATTTCCTTTGCATAAACAGAAACGAACGAAAGAACCCCTGAATAAACGATTGCAAAGAAGGCACCGACAAGAGAAATAGGTACTGCCGATGGTTCAAAGAAGTTTTGAAAACGGAACGGGACATGAATTTTATCTTTCTGTTTACTAGTGGGAAAATGAACATTTAATCCTGCGAGTAATGCCAGCATTGCACAAAAAACGCTAATGGAAAATAATACTTTAGAATCCCATAATTGGATTGACGTTAAACCAATAAAAGGTCCGAGAACCATCGCTAAATTGGACGACATAATAAAATATCCCATTCCTTCGCCCCGACGGGAGTCGGGAACAATATTGGCTACAAGTCCGCCTGTAGCAGTTGTTGCCATTCCAAATCCGATCCCATGTAAGAAGCGAACAACTAAAAGAATACTTAAAGAAGGTGCAAAAAAATACAATATAGAGGCAAAAAGGAAAATGATAAGGGCGGTTAATAAAATGCTTCGGATTCCAAATTTCTCGATTCCAACCCCTGCAATGGGTCTAATTAATATGGCAGAAATTAAAAAGACAGTTGTAATTAAACCTGCTTCTGTTTTACTGCCATCGAATTGTTGGATGACCATGACTGGTAAGCTAACGAGTAAAAAGTAAAAGGTCATGAAAAGAAAAAAATTACTAAAAGAGATACTAATAAAATCTTTTGTCCATAGTCTAGTTGATTTATCCATTTTATGTTCTCCTGTCTAAGATAGTTTTCCTAACCAACCATTCAACAGTTTTTGTAGTTCTTCCTG
This sequence comes from Bacillus sp. CGMCC 1.16607, assembly GCF_042683745.1. Taxonomy (NCBI): domain Bacteria; kingdom Bacillati; phylum Bacillota; class Bacilli; order Caryophanales; family Bacillaceae; genus Bacillus; species Bacillus sp. CGMCC 1.16607. Next base: position 74,016 of record NZ_JBHUJX010000018.1, on the reverse strand, counting down.
AGAATGGTTTGGTAAAGAGGAAAGTAATATGTGGTTCAAATCAGTGACAGCAGCCTCCCATTTCGGATAATTGACAAGTGCTTCATTTGTTAATTGAATGTATTTCTCACGCTTGTCTTTCCCTGGAATTTGCTTCACAAAACCGTTAGCAACAAGTCTTTGAATGGTTCTGGTCATCGGTGGAGCCTCAATCGATAAATATTCGGATAATTCCTTTTGAGTCATTGTTCCTTTTGAGTACAAAACAAAAATAACAGTCCATTGCGAACTGTATATTCCAAGAGGCTTTAATACATCATTTACACGATTAGTTACATGACGTGATATTTGATTTAGAGTATGAAATAAATCATGGCTATTATTAAGAATGTTAATCACCCTAATCAATTATTTACCTAGGTAACTATATCGTTTTTTGATAAACTAGTCAACCAATAGAAATAGAGCCCATTATACTAGGGGCCCTAATTTATCCATTTAAATAAGGTGACAACTTATGAATTGCTTCTGTTATTCGCTTTGCATTCTTATTGTACATTTTTTTCGCTTCTTGAGAATTAGTCTCCAAGGCAAAGAGTTCTAAATCTGCTTGGCATTTTTTTAACATGGCCATTAATAGAGGTCTTTCCTGAGGTGAAGGAACTTTTACAAGATCATCATATAAATCCACTGTTAGTTCACCGTAGGAATTGATTTGACCAAGAAACACATTTTCAATCGTCACACCAAGCTTCTCCAATTCCAGATGAAGCCAAGCACGCGTTTTCCCAGCGTCGGACATAGGGTCATTAAGCACTTGTCCGTCCATAATAACGGTATGTGTTTCTTTTTCATTGGCAACCTTTAGTTGAAGATCCTTTGGGGTAATGGGTTGGTTTTCTTTCTTTAATAAAACACTTAAGTCACCTGTAGGCTCTAGGACGGCAAATTCCACATCAGCTACGCTAAATACATCTTTTTTTCGAAGTAAACTAACTAATTCATCAGTGGAATACTTCTCTTTCTTTAAAATTTCCTCTTGGATTTTGCCATCTTTAATAAAGACGGCACCTCTACCCTCAACGATGTCTCTGAATTTTTTACTTTTCAAAGAGGCGATGTCGACCAAAAGGGTGATGATACCAAAAATGAAAATGGCTATTAATCCATGATACAACCTACCATCCAAACCCATTATCACTTCACCGGCAATACTACCAATTGTAATGCCTGATACGTATTCAAAAAAGGAGATTTGAGAAATTTGTTTTTTACCTAAGATTTTTGTGAACAAAAATAATACAAAAATAAATACTAAAGCACGAATGATGATATGACCCGGATCGGACATTTACACCACCTCAAACCTAATTAGTTTTGTATTGCGGTTCTTCTAGTTCAATTTCAGTTACACGTGCTTGAAGATCTTTTTTTATTTCATCCATCATTAGCATCATTTCATGAAAAATTCTCCTTGCTTCCTCATCAAGAGAATTGATCGCCAAAATTGAAAGCTGTGCTTCCATGCTTTTGATCGTTGCTACACATTGATTCACATTTGCAGCTACAGTCATTTTCTTCATCTTCCTATCAAAGAAATTTGATAATAAATAGGGTTGGCTAGAAGCCAACCATCATAATAATCTTTGTCCAGCCCCGACGTACAGGATGTACTAGTGTCGTCAGTGCGACAGGACACCCGAGCTTTTGTCGACCTTGAGGTCAATTGTTCGCCACCCAAAAAGTCTAAGAGCGACTTTCTGGGTGGCAAGCTTTGCTTGGCAAATCAAAGAACGGTTTGCATAAGCGCGACTAGGTCTCTGGCTTCGCTACTCTCGCCAATCAACCAGTCTTTTTTAGCGCGCTTCCGCTTTTCTTATTACTGCTTATACTGAGGTTCTTCTTGCTCGATTTCTTGTAATCGGGGTTCAATGCTGTCGATAATGGCTTGAGTTTGTGTGGCTGCAGTTTGATATAATTGCTTTGCAGCTTGATTTTCAGTTCCTAATGAAAAAGTTTCTAAACTAGCTTGTGCACTTTTTAAACTCGCTAGTGTTTGTTTAACCTGAGTACCTACTGTCATTAGTGATTCCTTCTTTCCAATTAGGTATTTTACAAAACTAGTATTGCTCAATTATTAAAATTAATGATTGGTAAATAAAACTAGTATTAGCAAACAGTTTTTTAAGTAAGAAGTGAATCCAGTTAAAAAAATATAGTATAATTAGATGGTTTTTTACATATCTTTCATTCGAAAGCGGGTCTTTTCATGAACAAATGGTTTTCATCAATGACATTATTTTCTTCCGTTCAGTGGCTCTTTTTTATTTTTGCTAATACAGTAGTGGTGCCAATTTCAGTTTCCTCTGCGTTTCATCTTTCCCCAGAAGTTACAGCCATGATGCTAAGAAGTTCGCTCATCTTTACAGGGATTGCCTGTATTATACAAGGCTGGGGTGGGCATCGATTTCCACTCATGGAGGGACATTCTGGATTGTTATGGGGAGTCATTCTAAATTTAGGACTTTCTGCATCTTCTATGGGTATAAGCTTGTCTGCGATTGGTGGTGGAATTGCAACAGGAATTCTCTTTGCCTGTCTTTTTGCTTTGATTCTTGCAGTGTTCAATGGAATAAAGCTTCTTCAAGCGGTGTTTAGCCCGATGGTGATGACGGTGTATCTCTTCTTATTATCTGTCCAACTAGTTTTTATCTTTTTTAAAGGGATGTTACCTGTTACAGATCAAGGAACAATCAATGGTTCAGTCGGTCTGTTTTCAGTAGGTCTCGTCATTTTAGTCAGCTTGTTAAAATTAAAAGGAAATCAAATTATCAGTAACTTTTCAATTTTAATCGGATTATTAGTCGGCTGGATTGGCTACGAAATTTTATTTATTCACGAAGTTCAGCCCGTTTCAGGGACTGGAGATTTCGCCTTTTCCTTGTTTCCATTAGGGAGACCAAATTTGGAATTAGGAATTATTGGGGTGTCCTTTTTTGCAGGGATTATGAATTTAAGTAATACGGTAGCGTCCATTTCTGCTGCAGAAAGTCTTTTACAACAAAAAGCTTCAAAGAAGGAATACCGAAACTCGATTGTGATAACGACTTTATTTTCAATAATCGGTACTGGATTTGGACTTATACCTTACACACCGTTTACATCATCGATTGGTTTTTTACAGAGTACCCGTATTTTTCAACGAGAGCCTTTCTTTATTGGGGGAGGATTATTATCGCTTATGGGTCTAATACCAGTACTAGGTACTTTTTTGGCAACAATGCCGATTACGGTGGGAAATGCGGTACTCTTTGTTGCCTATCTTCAATTATTCGGTACTGCTTTTAGCAGTCTTAATGGAAAAACCTTCAACTCTAATACCATTTTTCGTTTAGCGGCACCTGTGTTAGTCGGGATTAGCTTGATGAATATCTCACCTACCGTTTTTTCAAACCTGCCTATACTTGTACAGCCTTTTATAACAAATGGACTGATTATGGGAGTATTGATTTCAATTTTATTAGAGAAATTAGTGAATTGGTCAGTATATGAATAGATAATGAACGAATGCCCTCATTTATAAATGAAGGGCATTTTTTTGCATATTTTTTCATTTTAATATGAATAGTAACTACTGAATATAACAAAATAACCTACAAGTATTTTCCTATGACTAATATAAAGGTAGGGTGAGGATGTTTAAAAAGAGAATACGAAGAAAAAGTGATGAAACGAAAATTAGTTATTCTGTCAGTGAGGATCGAAAAAAACTCTCCCCACACTTACAGGAGAATATTCATAGTATTACCGAAAGTTTTGTACAAACAGGCGATTTAGTTCAAAGAGAAATTGATCATATTGGAACATTAATATTTATCGATACGTTAGTAGATAAAGAAAAAATAGAAACGATTATCATTCAAGGCTTGAACAAGTCTGACGATATCCTGTTAAAAGCGCAAAAAATTGATAATTTGGATGATTTAAATGTCCAACTATTAAATGGTTATTCTATATTACTGCAAGAAAATAAGGAATTTGCCTATATTTTTAGTACATCTGGATTAACGGATCGAGCCATACAAGAACCTTCAAGTGAGCATATTATTAGAGGTTCACATGATGGCTTTATTGAGAGCTTATCTACAAATATACAGATGGTGCGAAGAGTCGCCAAAAATGAAAAGCTGGTTGTTAAATATATGGAATTTGGGGAAAGGTCAAATACAAAAATTGCGATTGTCTATATTGATAACCTTATTAATAAAGAAGTCTTAAAAGAATTGGAATATAGATTATCCTACTCAAAAGTAGGATATATTCAATCACCAGGATATCTACTTGAGTTTATTGAGGACGAATCTTTTTCGCCTTTTCCGCAAATGTTGAGTACCGAAAGACCTGATCGTGTCGTTGCGAATTTAATGGAGGGTAGATTTGCGCTATTAGCAGATAGCAGTCCGATTGCACTAATTGCACCGATTAATTTTTTTGCCTTTTTCCAATCACCAGATGATTATAATATCCGCTTTTTTATTGGATCTTTTCTTACCATGATTCGTCTCCTCAGCCTGTATATTGCTTTGGTGTTGCCTGGAGTGTATATTGCCGTAGTATCCTTCCATTATGAAGTGGTTCCTTATGAGTTTATGCTCACATTAAAAGGAACGTTAGAATATGTTCCTATCCCTCCAATTATTGAAGCATTATCGATGGCGATTATTTTAGAGCTATTAAGTGAGGCAGCCACCCGTCTGCCTAGTCCGATTGCCCAAACCATCGGTGTTGTCGGAGGTTTAGTAATTGGTTCAGCTGTAGTAGAAGCCAACTTAGTGTCCAATTCGATGATTATTGTCATTGCATTGACAGCGATTGCATCCTATACGATACCCGTAAATGAAATGAGTTCAACAATTCGATTATTAGGTTTTCCTATTAGTATAGCAGCTTCTTTATTTGGATTTATCGGAATTGCTTTTGCTTTAATGATTATTCTCATTCATTTATGTAAATTAGAATCCTTTGGACAACCATATTTTTCTCCATTAGCACCCTTTAAATTGGAAGAAAACAAGGATACTTTTTTTCGTTTTCCAATTTGGACGATGAAAAAAAGGCCATCAACAACGAGATCACAAGATGTGAGAAGAATGGGTAATCCAAGAGGGTGGAAGAAAAATGAATGAAAAAACAATTACTCAAAATCAATTGTTTTTCGTTATTATTCAAGCACAAATTGGGATTGGTTTCCTATCGCTACCCTATAATGCTCATCATTATGCGAAAAGTGATTCATGGATTTCCGTTATAATGGCGGGTGTTTGCATCCAGATTTTCATATTGCTTATATGGCTATTAATGAGAGAGCATAAAGGTAAAACGATTTTTGAAATTTCTAAAACAGTATTAGGGAAGTATGTGGGAAGTATAATTAATACCGCATATATACTGTATGGTGTAATGGTAATGAGTCTAGTATTGGTTTTATTTGGGGATCTGATCGAAAGATGGATATTAGAAACGACACCTAAAGCGGTGACTCTTCTGTTGATATTAACTGCGGGAATTTACCTAGGCAAACAAAATTTAAGAGTGATTGCTCGATTTTTTACAATAGTAAATGTGATATTGATAGTTCTGTTTGTCGTATCTCTTTTTACTTTTTCCCAAAATTTATCCTTTACTAATCTACTACCGATTGGTCACACGGGATTTAAACCTATTGTATTAGGAGCTCATGAAGTTATCGTTTCTTTATTAGGATTTGAGATTATATTAATCATTCTACCACTTACACAAGGAATAGAATTTCGATCGTATAAGCGAGTTGCATGGGCCAATGTGGCTGTTATTCTATTTTATCTATATTTTTCAATACTAAGCCTAGTTATATTTAGCCCAAAGGAAATAGCTATCATTCCTGAACCTGTTCTGTATATGTTGAAGGGCTTGAGTTTTCGCTTGATTGAAAGAGTGGACATGATTGTGCTGTCTTATTGGATTTTTCCAATGATGACCTCGTGCGTTGTTTATTTATATATCGCTAGTATGGGCGCGGCTAAGCTGTTTCATAAAGGAAAAAGAAAGTATCCGGTTTGGTATTTATCCATTCTTGTTTACGGTATAGCCCTTATTCCATCATCAGAGAAGGAAATTCAGGCGTTTGGAAAGTATGTTTCATTAGCTAGTTATATATTTATTGCTGTCATTCCATTGATTCTTTTAGCCCTTTCATTAATATTGAAAAAGTTCAAAACTAGGAGTTTTAGTTCATGAAGATACCATTATTGATTTTTGTTCTATCCGTTTCCGTTTTCCTACTCTCAGGATGTTGGGATCAAGAGCAACTCAAGGAAGCACGGTTAGCTATAGGAATTGGGCTAGATGAAACTGAAAATGGAGAGTTACGCCAAACAACTGATATCCATGTCCCAAAGCAAGATGCGGCTGGAACAGGCAGACCAGCATTTACATCGGTTATTATGAAATCAAGTGGGAATACTTTTCGCCAAGCAAGGATGAATTTAGAGAAAGAAGTAGCTGGGAACTATGCTCCAAATAAAATATTGGCTTATGTGATAGGGGAGGACTTAGCGAAGAAAGATATTTACCCTATTTTTGATGTGCTGTATCGCTATCCAAGGAATTCATTAGGGGCAAAAATAGCGATAACTAAAGGGAGGGCTGAAGATATTATTTCCTTAAAGCTGGTCGAAGAAAAGATGGTTAGTGATGCACTTCTAAAAATAATTGAAAGTGCGGAAGATGATACTTTTATTCCGAAAGTAAATATCCAGTCCATATGCCCGATCATCTTTAATGAAGGACAAGATTTTGCTTTGCCTATGATTGAAAAATCGGATAATGATCAAATAAAAATTTCTGGAATGGCACTTTTTCATGGAAAAAAGTATTCTGGAGTGAGTCTTACCGGAGAAGACGCAACCCTTTTATTACTATTAAATAATGAACAAAGTAACTTAACTCGATTTACTTTGAAAGTAAACCCAAAGGAGAAAAGAAAAAGAAATCAATTTGTTAATATACATGCTTTTTTAAAAAAACATGATCTTAAAATAAAGGTAGGTTCTGGTGATCACATTAAGGCGGAGATTAAGATAAAATTGAATTTGCATATTATAGAATATCCTTTAGACAACTTAGAAAGTAAAAGAGAGATAAATAAATTGACCAAAAGGATTAATGAAGAATTAGCTAAAATGTCGGATCGTGTAATAAGTGAACTCCAAAAGGCAAATAGTGATTATTTCGGAATTGGTAAGAGAATAAAAGCGTACCATCCTAAGGAATGGAAGCTTATGAATTGGGAGAAGGTTTACCCCACAATTGAAATAAATACTAAAATTGAAACGGAAATTGTTGAAACTGGGATCATCAAATAAGCCTTAAGTCATCAAATTACTTTAAAAAGATTTTACAGCGTGATTAGGTGAGGAACCTAGTTGCGTTTTTTAAATCTCTTTTCGGTGCAATATTTTGATTATTCACTTATACTTTATACTAAGGAATTAAATCGTCCCATTAGATAATGTAGATAATCACAATATAGAGGTGGATGTCAGAATGGATCAGCAAAAAATGATTAGGATTCTCGAACAAGAATTAGTTGTCGCATTAGGCTGTACGGAACCAGTAGCCATTGCATTAGCCTCTGCAACGGCTAAGAAATATATAAAAAAACCTGTACAAGAAATTATAGTTCAAGTGAGTGGGAATATTTTAAAAAATGCAAAAGCGGTCGGAATTCCGGGGATGAAATCAACGGGAATAGATTTTGCAACTGCCATTGGATTTGTCGCAGGTAATCCAGATAAAAAATTGGAGGTACTTGAAAATCTAACAGCTGAAGATGAAACAGAAGCGTTGAAATTAATTCAAACTGGGAGAATCAATGTTGCGATAGCAGAATCCCCAAAAAAGCTTTACATTGAGATCACCGCAAAATCAGACGAAGAACAAGTAAAGGTCGTTATCGCAGATAATCATAGTAATATTACCCTCATTGAAGTAAATGGAAAAGCCATTTATCAAGGAGGATGTGAGAATATCGGAATCGTATCCGATCAAGATTCATTAGAAGAAATTAATATTGCTGAAGTATTTGAATTTATTACAAAGGTAGATTTGGGTCAACTTGATCTTGTGAAAAAAAGTATTGAATTAAACAAAGCCATTGGTTTGGAAGGGTTAGAAAATCCCTACGGTCTCAGTGTTGGTAAAACTATTCGGGAAAACGTTGAAAATGGTTATTTATCAGATGATTTGGCAACAAGAGCAATGTCACTGGCCGCAGCGGGTTCTGATGCAAGAATGGCCGGATCAACTATGCCGGTTATGGCTAATACGGGAAGTGGTAATCAAGGTATTGCCGTAACCTTGCCAGTTGTAGCAGTAGCCGAAAAATTAAATGTCGATCAAGACACGATGATTCGAGCAGTGGCACTAAGCCATCTTTTAACGATTCACATTAAATCTAAATTTGGTAGACTTTCAGCTCTTTGCGGTGTCACTGCTGCAGGGATGGGGGCGAGCGGTGCGATTGCTTTCTTATTAGGTGGAGGACTTATTGAAGTGGAAGCCGCTGTTCAAAACACAATCGGTAATATAACAGGAATGATTTGTGATGGGGCAAAGGCAGGTTGTGCAATGAAAGTATCCACCTGTTCAAATGTAGCCGTTCAATCTGCATTATTAGCTATGAATCAGAAAAAAATCCAAGCCACAGATGGATTTATTCATAATAATGTCGAAAAAAGTATCGAAAGCTTTTGTAAGCTGGGAAATCAAGGTACACTGCAAACAGATCAATTGATATTAGAGCTTATGCTGGAAACGAAGGAATAAAAAAATCCCTGTCACGTTTAATCGTGTCAGGGATTTTTATTATTCTATTATCAAGCTTCTCCTTTATCTATAAAATTAAGACTAAAGGTCATTACTACTATCTCCAAAAAAATAATAATTTTCTGACATCTAAGGAATAGAAGGATTAATCTAAATGTGGTAATATTAAATTGAATAAATTGTTTGAATTTGTCGAAAATTGGAGGTAATCCATGAAGAATTACCGTTTGGTAAGTTTAGTTATAGCTATGACCTTACCTTTATTACTGTTCGAATGTTTCAACTTAGGTTTATTTGTGGATCCAAATTTACATGCGCCAAACGGTCATTTTTATATTGTAAGTGCTGTGTCTTTTTTATCTAGTATTATAGCTATTTCAGTAGGGATTGTTGGGAGTAAGCTTAGGAATATAAAGATCAGCTTTCTCGCTTTGTCTTTTATTTCTCTTGCGCAAATGTTTTCCGTGCATGGATTATCGACACCAGATTTTCTTATTAAAATGTCACATTTACCGAGTATAGCTGCTCAGCTAAGTATGCTTCTCGCTACATTTTGGATATGGTTATCTTCCTTGCCATCGGATCATCGATTAGTAGAATGGTTTGCGGAACGTCAGCGATTTTTACTTCCGATATGGATCGGGGCTTTAACGATCTTTGGGCTATCAAGTATGTTTGCTCCGCATTTAGTCGATTTCATTCCAATTACGAACAAACCATTTAATTGGATTTTTATGGCATTTACTGTCATCTTAAATATTTTTTCAATGTATCGATACTATCAATCCTATGAATATACACAGTTTCCACTGCAAATTTCTATTGTTTACAGCTCTGGTTGGATTATCGTTTCACAGGTGATTATGACATTTGGGGAAGTTTGGAAATTGAGTTGGTGGTTATACCATTTTTTATTACTAGCTTCGATGATTATTATGCTTGTCGGTTTAATAAAGCAATACTTTATTAGAGGGAATTTTGTTGGTTCTTTACTTGCTTTGTTCACGAATGACCCAATTGAAAGAATTACGAGCAGTATATCACCAAGGGTTAAAGATCTCGTTATTGCTACAGAAAAAAAAGATACATACACAGCCGGTCATACTTTTAGAGTAACGATGTATGCTTTAAAACTAGCAGAGGAACTACACTTAAAACCAGAAAAGCTTCGTTCAATTGTTCAAGGAACATTACTTCATGATGTCGGGAAAATGAGTGTCCCTGATGAAGTATTAAATAAGCCAGGAAGATTAACTTTGGATGAAAGAATTCTGATTGAAGCACATCCCGTAAAAGGATATGAGATGTGTAGAGATCTTGGGTTTACAAAAGAGGAATTAAGTATTATCTTATCTCACCATGAAAAATGGGATGGTAGTGGTTATCCGGAGCAACTACAGGGCGAAGTAATTCCATATTTAGCTAGAATTGTAGCTGTTGCCGATGTGTATGACGCTTTGACCTCAGAGCGATCTTATCGGAAGGCGTGGACACATGAAGATGCAATGAAGTACCTGATAGAGCAAAAAGGTAGTCACTTTGATCCTAAATGTGTAGAAGCTTGGGATAAATTATGTAAGCGTAACCCAGATGTCTACCTCTATCCAGCCCAGACTATCAATGATGATACGACTGGAAGACTAGTATCAACCATATAAATTGAATCTAACAGGGCAGTCAAAAAAGTCGCTTGCAATGACTTTCTTGACTGCCTATTTTTTGCCAATTTTATCTTCTATGTATCGATTTATTTAGATGATAATTTATTTTCCAATTTCTTATTGTGTTAGATAATTCCAATCAAAAGATAGAGAGCTGTTCCCCAAATAAATAAAGCAGAGAATTTATTAAATATGTTCATCAGACCTCCTGATCGATCTAACTTCTTCATGATTGTACCTACAAGTGTTAATCCAAGGAACCATATCCAAGACACAGTAATACATGCGATGGTAAATAAAACCTGTTCCGTTCCGACATATTTTAAAGCACTTGTACCGATGACGCCTACTGTATCCAATATCGCATGAGGATTTAATAAAGAAACAGATAAAGCGAAGATGATTTGCTGACGGATTGGTAATGCTTTATTCGTTTCAGTCGTTGCTGGTTTGGATCGCCAAATTGCATACCCCATGTAAAGTAGAAATAAAATTCCTACAATCATTAAGCTAAGTCGAAGCCATTCAAATTGCAAAACGATAACAGATAATCCAAAGACAGCTAAAAGGATTAAAAATGTGTCACATAGAGCAGCTGTAATAGTTGCTGGGAGTGCTCGAAGGAGTCTTGGTTGTGTGGCTCCTTGGGAAAATACAAATACATTCTGTACTCCTAAAGGTAATATGAGACCGAATGCTAAAATGATTCCATGTAAAACGGCTTCCATTTAATTCGCTTCCTTTTTATGAATATCTTACTAATTTAAAACTAAAAGAAAATAACCAAACATACAACTAGTTTTGTAATAGTAGCTCCAAAACTATATGAAAAATGCTATTGTTTTTTTGAAGCTTATTGATCGATCATTTCCCTTTTGGAATATATTGTAACAATGTAGGGTATTCTAACGATATTATTTTGATTCGCTTGGAGGCCTTATGAATGTCAGTTTATGTGTACCAAACATTCGAAATCAAACAGGATAAATTCGTGGATGCAATTAAGAATTTAAGAATGATCCAGAGTTACAGGAAAGAACAATATGATCATAAGGTTGAGTTATTAGCACCTATATCTGGTGAGGATCATACCTATGTTTTTCTATCAACCTACGAAGGTCTAGCAGAAATGGAATTACAAAATAAGAAGATGTTTGAGGATGAAGAATATAAGACACTAATCAGTGAATTTTTCATAGAAAACATTGTTCAAGGAAGTATGTATACCCAAATATATCGATCAATGACGGGGTTGAAAAAGGCTGATAAGTCGGAAAAATAATTTGAATGGTTGAGAAACCTAAGTAAAGCCGACTTATATATTTTTGGCTTTTAGAGAAATTAGGAAAATGGCTCAATCTAAGGTGTACTAAGCTAAATTAATAAACATCAGAGCTAATTTAATGGCGATGATGTTATTTTTTTGTAGAAAAAAGCTTTTTAGTTGGATACCATGTATTTTATAGAAGTGAAACATTAATTTATGAGGGAAAGCTAATGAATATACGAGTTTTAAATGAGTTTGATGCTCAGATTTACCAAGAATTACGATTGACTGCATTAAAAGTGAATCCTGAAGCATTTGGCTCAACATATGAAAGAGAAGTAGAATTCTCACTAGAAACTGTCGGAGAGCGAATAATACCAACTGCGGATAAATTTGTTCTTGGTGCTTGCAATGATCAGGGATCGTTAGTTGGAATCGTTACTTTTATACGTGAAAACAGCCTTAAAACAAATCATAAAGGGAATGTTTTCGGAATGTATGTAGCACGAGAAAGTCGCGGGCTAGGTATAGGAAAATCGCTAATGCTTGAACTTATAAAAAAGGCAAGCAATTTTGATGGTTTGGAACAAATAAACTTAGCTGTTGTATCTAAAAATGACTTCGCAAAGAGGCTATACAAGTCGGTGGGATTTGAAGTCTATGGCGTAGAACGAAATGCCTTAAAATTTAACGGTCAATATTTTGACGAGGATTTGATGGTTCTATATATCTAATTTAGGGAAAACCAAGGATATGGCTTTGGAACTTGCAACGAAATCACTTTCTATAAACGAGCGCTTAAATTCAGGAGTGCAAAAACGTAAACCTGTCCCCAAATTCAAGTCAAAAACTGTCCCTTAAATCGATTGGATTATAATGTTATATTTATCCTGTAATCATATTAGAAAGGGGCAACTATTAATATGACATTAGAGATGAGAAATAAATGTGAACGTTGTAATTCATCAATTGAGGATCATTCTCACGCTTATATTTGTGTTCATGAATGTACATTTTGCTCCCCTTGCTCGGACGAAATGAATCATATTTGTCCAAATTGTGGGGGAGAACTTGTAAGAAGACCTAGGAAACCAGAGAATGCTTGTTCACTTTGAAAAAGATAAAAAGAAGAAGTAATTCAGTAAGCAAAACAGATGATCAATTAAATTAATTTTTTTCGCGGACACTGAGTACGTTATTTAAATAAACTGACCTTAATTTAAAGACTAAGAGAACATACATTAGTCCACAAAAATAAGATATTAACCCATTTTTCCATAAATAACGGAAATGATGTCCGCAAAATCTAGGCTAGGATTGACATCATGTGTTAATTTTTAAAAGATAAGCCATTTTCATGTAAAGCATTTCTAAGTTTAGGTAAAGAAGCTGGCCCCATACCGTGAAATTGCAATATCTCTTTTTCGCTAAATTTTGATAGTTGTTTTAATGAGGTTACCCCATTGTTTTCCAACGCACGTCTGGCCGGTGCTGAGAGAATTGAGAGAAATCCATTGTTAGGTTTACGTTCCTGCTCACAAATCGGACAGGTTGGACAGTCACTGGATTTATAATAGTTGTGTCCTTTGTTGCAGGTCCTTAGATTTTTTTTTGAAGTTGTCATTTTACTAATTCCTTTTCTCAAATATTTCACAAAAATTAAAAGTTTTGATATTAAGCTACTTTTTTCGCCCAATATAAAGCAAATGTGAGGAAACCCCTAGAATGTAGGGATCTGAAGCTCTATCTTTAATTAAGTTAATTATTTTATTCACCTCCTTTTCTCCTTTGTCTCTCCAGTATTTCCAACTGTCATTGGATAATATAGCTCCAACATTTGAACCAATTAGTTCCAAACTTTCGAATCCATGTGCCTCCATAAAAGGATTAATCTCTTCTATATTAATGTAATAAGCACCCGTAAAACGCCCCTCATCTTGGTGGTTAAAGCAACCTGACCTAGAAAATTGCATGATTGTATCCATACTATTATTCGGTTTCCAATTTTCTGGGGATAAAAGTGATGTCAGTATATGTCTAATTCTAGGCATAAAAGCAACAAAGACCAATCCATTCTTTTTTGTAACTCTAAATAATTCTTGCACGGCTTTCACACGGTCTTCCTCTTCCTGTAAATGATACATTGGCCCAAGCATTAAGGTTCCGTCATACTGTTCGTCTTTAATCATGATTAGTTCTCTAGCATCAGCAGAATAAAAACCATCAAATTGTTTGACTAAATCAAGTTCTTTAGCTTTTGTTTCAGCAATTTCAACTAATTTTGGAGTTAGATCCGTTAGTGTTACGCGGTAACCATCTTTGGCAAGTTCCATTGAATATTTACCCGGTCCAGCACCATTATCAAGAACACATCCTTTTTTAGGTAAATATTTTTTAATATAGTGCCAGTTAACCTGGAATTCAATCGGTTCCCGATCTAGTCTTCCCCATTCATCAAATTGATTATAATAATCTATTATTTTGCTCATACATATCCACCTATCTCATTAGCTTATCCTATAATTCTATATATAACCCCAATATCCTTTTCCATCCTACTCCAACCATATAGACCAAAGAGTGAACCAAGGGAAATGTAAGTTATCCAAAATATTACAAATTCAAAAAAGATAAACTCCAACCTAAATGAATGAATGAATGAATGAATGATAAACTTAATGAGATAATAGTCAAGAATAAAGGGTACTGATAGGACTATCCATAAAGCATGACAAAACGTCGTTTTCTCTTTTCTCTTATCTGCTCCCAATTTAGCATATTTTGAACCTCCTAAATCAAGTACTCAATTTTGTTCATACTATTATAAATTTCTTTTGCTCATGTCTCATTTTCAAAAATGCATGAAGTATTAATTCAATCTCTTTCTTTTTTATAGAAAATAATAAAAAAAGTTTAATTTAGTACTTTACATACTGTACGGGGGTATAATATAATAAAAACCAAGGAGGGAATGAAAATGGTAAATGAATTTGAAAATGATCCACTCCACATCGAAGAAGATTGTTGCACCGTTTCTAGCGATCGCAAAAGCCATCACTCCGATAAAGTAAAGAAAAATTTAGTTACTCGTTTAAATCGGATTGAAGGACAAATACGCGGAATTAAAGGATTAATTGAAAAGGACACGTATTGTGACGATGTCATTACCCAAATATCAGCGACCCAATCTGCATTAAATAGTGTGGCAAAGGTTTTGTTAGAAGGTCACTTGAAAAGCTGTGTTGCTGATAGAATTCAAGAAGGCGATATGGAAGTTCTAGATGAGGTTCTTGTAACCATTCAACGATTAATGAAAAAATAAGGCTATTTTAAAACAGCCAAAATAAAAGGAGACGATAATCATGGAAAAAGTAACATTAAATGTAGCTGGTATGTCTTGTGGACATTGCGTAAAGTCAGTTGAAGGTAGCGTTGGTGAGTTAAGAGGAGTTTCTAGTGTTAAGGTTCATCTTGAAAATGGAACAGTGGATGTAGAATACAATTCAGCTGAAGTAACTTTAGATGCGATTAAAGAAACAATTGATGATCAAGGATATGATGTTAACTAAACAAAACTCGACGTCCTGTCGTATTGTCGACACTAGTACATCATGTACATTGGGGCTAGGACGCTTGCGCTAGATTACGCAAAAAGAGACCGTGCTAGAAAATAGCACGCTCTCTTTTTCAAAAAAATATACCCTATATAGGTATAAGGAGAATGGATATGAGTGAAAAAATCCAAGAAAGCCAATTTCAAATAACAGGAATGACATGTGCAGCATGTGCAATCCGAATTGAAAAAGGATTAAAGAAAATGGATGGCGTAGAGGAGGCAAACGTCAATCTCGCCCTAGAGAAGGCTACAATTAAATTCGACTCAAGCTCGATGGGACCTGCCGATATTCAGAAAAAAATCAGAGACTTAGGTTACGATGTAGTTACAGAAAAAGCTGAGTTCGATATTACAGGAATGACATGCGCCGCATGTGCTACAAGAATTGAAAAAGGGCTTAACAAAATGGATGGGGTTATGAACGCTAACGTGAATCTTGCCCTAGAAAAGGCATCTGTGGAATATAATCCATCCTTGCTTTCACCGAAAGAAATGATCCAAAAGGTTGAAAAATTAGGATATGGAGCAAGTGTAAAAAGTGATGAAAGCGAAAAAGAAACGGTAGATAAACGATTGAAGGAAATTGAGACACAGCAAGGGAAGTTTATTTTCTCTCTTATATTATCGCTTCCGCTTTTATGGGCGATGGTTGGTCATTTTAGTTTCACTTCTTTCCTATATGTACCAGATGCATTCATGAATCCTTGGGTTCAAATGGCTTTAGCGACTCCTGTTCAATTTTATATCGGCAAACATTTTTTTGTAGGAGCCTATAAAGCACTTAGAAATGGCAGTGCCAATATGGATGTACTCGTATCACTTGGTACATCAGCCGCTTATTTTTACAGCTTGTATTTATCCATCGACTGGCTCAAAAATGGAACCCATATCGAAGGACTTTATTTTGAAACAAGTGCTATTTTAATTACATTGATTATTCTTGGAAAGTTATTCGAAGCAAAAGCAAAAGGAAGATCGTCTGAAGCTATTAAGAAATTAATGGGCTTACAGGCTAAAACGGCAATGGTTCTACGAGATGGAGTAGAAATGGAAATCCCGTTAGAAGATGTTGTGACTGGTGATATTATTTTCGTCAAACCAGGTGAGAAAATTCCTGTTGACGGCGAGATTCTAGAAGGACGTTCTGCCCTTGATGAATCGATGATTACTGGAGAAAGCGTTCCAGTAGATAAAACGGTTGGCGATAAAGTCATCGGCGCAACCATTAATAAAAATGGCTTCATCAAAATCAAAGCAACAAAGGTTGGAAAAGATACAGCATTAGCGCAAATTATTAAAGTAGTAGAAGAAGCACAAGGCTCTAAAGCACCAATCCAACGATTAGCCGATTCGATTTCGGGGATATTTGTGCCTATCGTAGTAGGGATAGCTATTTTGACATTCCTAGCATGGTTCATTTGGGTTGATCCAGGAAACTTCGCAGAAGCCCTTGAAAAATTAATTGCAGTTCTCGTTATTGCATGTCCATGTGCATTAGGTTTAGCCACTCCGACTTCGATTATGGCTGGATCTGGCCGTGCAGCAGAGTTCGGTATTTTATTTAAAGGTGGCGAACACCTTGAAATGACTCATCGCATTAATACCGTTATTCTTGATAAAACAGGAACGATTACTAATGGTGCCCCTGTGTTAACGGATATCATCACTGATTATAAGCACTTAGAATTTTTAACCCTTGTCGGTTCTGCCGAAAAACAATCTGAACATCCACTTGCTCAAGCGATTGTTGAAGGGATTAAAGAAAAAAGTATCTCTCTTAAAGAAGTAGGCGAATTTGAGGCAATACCTGGATATGGTATCAAAGCAATAATTGACGGTAGAGAAGTCCTTATTGGAACACGTCGCTTAATGAAAAAATTCAATATTGAGATTGAGAATGTGTTAGAACAAATGGAATCTCTTGAAAAGCAAGGGAAAACAGCGATGCTAGTAGCAATTGACGGTAAGTATGCAGGTATAGTAGCGGTTGCAGATACGATTAAAGAAACATCCCCTGCCGCAATAAAGCGTTTGAGAGAAATGGGTCTAGAAGTCATCATGATTACTGGTGATAACAAACAAACTGCCGAGGCGATTGCGAAACAAGCTGGAGTAAATCATGTGATTGCGGAAGTTCTTCCAGAAGGTAAAGCTGATGAGGTGAAAAAGCTACAACAACAAGGTAAGAAAGTAGCTATGGTTGGAGACGGAATTAATGATGCCCCAGCATTAGCGATCGCAGATATCGGAATGGCGATTGGAACTGGGACGGATGTAGCCATGGAAGCAGCGGATATAACATTAATTCGCGGCGACTTAAACAGCATTGCCGATGCGATTTTTATGAGTAAGAAAACGATTCGTAATATTAGACAAAATTTATTCTGGGCGTTTGGTTATAATACGCTTGGAATTCCGATTGCAGCAATAGGATTTTTAGCACCGTGGCTTGCAGGAGCTGCAATGGCATTTAGTTCTGTGTCAGTAGTCTTAAACGCATTACGTCTACAAAGAGTCAAATTATAGAGGAGAATTTTTATGAAAAAATGGGCGCTATCAGCAGTTGTTTATCTGCTCATTGTTGTTGGAGGATATTATGCGTACTATTCCTTCACTGGAAATGAGCCAGAAGCGGAACATACAGCCGTTAACGAAGAACATGCCACAGAAACCAATCATTCAGAAGTGAAGGAAGAACACAGTCAAGATGAAAGCCATTCAGAAAGTAGTGAAGAAGAAGGGCATTCAGAAGGTCATTCTGATCATGAATCAACAAGCGTTGGTGAAAGTGAAGTATTGCCAATGATCCATGAGGAAAATGGCGATTTGGTTATTACATTAAAAGATGCACAAGGTAAGCCAGTTTCGGAAATAGAGGTTAACCATGAAAAATTGATGCATCTAATTGTCGTTAGCTCGGACTTGAAAGTATACAATCATTTGCATCCCGTTACTGAAAAACCAGGGGTTTTTAAAACTCCACACACGTTAAAAGATGGAGAGTACAAAATATTTGTTGATATTAAGCCGAAGAATCTAAGTTATAAAGTGCAACCGATTACGTTTATTAAAGGTAATCCAAGCGAGGGACATGAACATAGCAACTTAGAGGCGGATACAAGTCTTGTTAAACTTTCCGGTGGACATAGCGCAACCTTACAGCCATCTTCTTTAGTGGCAAATGAGGAAATTCAGTTGAATTTTGATTTGAATGGCGAACATCCAGAACAGCATCTCGGAGCACTTGGTCATGTTGTTATTCTAGATGAAAATGCTGAAAATTATATACATGTCCATCCGTTAGATGGGGATAAGCCAGTATTTGAAACGAAATTCACACAACCAGGAAAATATAAAATCTGGGCAGAGTTCAAATTTAATGGAGAAGTAAATGTGTTTCCATATGTTGTAGAAATTAAATAATGATTAATCAACGGAGCCTTAATAATAGGTTCCGTTTTTAATAGATGGATAGCACATTACAGTAAAGTTGATATTTAATGACTGGAAATTTGCGAGGTGCGAAAAATGGATTCGGAAAATAAAATTAAACTAGCTGTGAATGGTGGAATAGACTTTGGTTCGAAATTAACAGCCCAACAATTATTAACCATAGCAAGATATATGGAAGAAAGTGACCAATTAGAGCTTACAACTTTCCAGCAACTTTATATTGAAATACCTGAAGATAAAGCAGAGGAAGTTCAAACTGAGTTTCAACTAGTTGGATTGCATTGTTATCCTGTGGGGAACTTTGTGAAAAGCCTACGGACATGTAATTTTTGTAAAGGCCGAGAAGAGGAAGGTATGCCAACTGCAATAGAATTAAACAAGAGAATCGCCGGTACACCCGTCCCGTTTACAGTAAAAGCTGCATATACAGGATGCCCTATTGGTTGTGGTGAACCATTAATAAATGATATAGGAATTATGAAAATAAGAGATAAATATAACCTATATATTGGTGGAAAATCAAAAGGAGCAGACGCAAAGATAGGTAGTTTGTTAAGTGAAAACCTGGATGAAAGTCAATTATATGAGAACGTTGAAGGATTTCTTGAAGTATATCGTAGATACGGTAAGAAGAGAGAAGCGGTTCATAAATTTGTAAACAGAATGGGTATGGATAAAATAAGGGAATTAATGTGGCAAGATGGATTGGGGTTATAATAAGGTACCTGTCAATAAAGAGTAAGTTATAAAAAATAACCCAAAACAAACACAAAGCAGTGAACGCATTTTCGGTTCACTGCTTGTACGTTTATGACCTACCCCTCCGGATATGGTGTTGGGGTTGATGGTGTTCCTATTCCCTCATATTTCTTGTCTATCATTTCTCGAATATCTTTTAACGGTGTTCCCTTTTCAAACTCTGATTTAGCCTCACGGGCTATGTCTACACAAACCCCTCAGGAAAAGCCCATTGTATCAAGAGTTACAGTGGTACCTTCTACATGATCGACAAAGCAATGCGTGTTGCTAGTATGTCCATCTTCTTCATAACATCCACAATAACACGGCATATAATTTAACACTTCAGGGTGTGCTGTAGCAAACTGATAGGCTTCCAAAACTTTTGGACTATCTGTAAGAGAAGTGACGACTGACCAATCATCACTACCTTTTTCATAGGTTAATACAGGTACTTTTTGATCTTGATGTTTACTTGAATTATCTTCATCGGATGAAGATGAACAACCTGTAACTAAAGTGAAGACCGTTAGTACGGGAAATATATATTTCTTCATCTTATTCTCCTTACTTTATTATTAAGTTATAACAGTATATCTCCAGTAGAATAACCAAATTTGAATGAAGATTCAATGGTTCATCAGTAATTGGTTGTGTATTATCCACTTTGTTCGAAATTTTGTCACATTCATTCGTGAGGACACCCATGTCGACTTTTTGATAAAGGTTAAAATGGCAGTTTTATTTTTACTTGATTATTGATTACTCTGGTTTATTGTCTGCACTTGGATCTGGTGTGAAGTTTGGTTTGAATCCTTCATATTTAACCATAGTCACCATCCCTGCTGATGCATGGTGTAGGTCATGGCAGTGGAACATCCAGTTTCCAGGATTATCAGCTTTAAAAGCGACAATGTATTCATCCCCTGGCTGTAGATTGATTGTATCTTTAATAATTGGAGACCCCGCTATGGGTTTACCATTTTTTCTCAATACTTGGAAGAAGTGCCCGTGTAAGTGCATTGGGTGATCATCCATTGGTGAGTTATTAACTAGCTTTACTTTTACTAAATCCCCTTTTTTTACATTAATATTATCGGTGTTTGGGAAGATCTTATCATTGATGGAAAAAACCATATTATTTCCTTCCATAGCTGTATTCAAATCCATTGTGTATTCTAGGTTATACTCCTGTTTTAATGTAAATTCGCCGTTTTTTTGACCTCCATAATTGCTGTAAGTGAATACTGGTAAATTTTTACTTAAGTCAGACTGGTCTTTATTTTCATTTTCTCCCTCATATTGAATGATCGTTTTCATTCCATTAGTGCCTTCCATATTCCCATGGCATTCAAGATACCAATCTCCAGGATTATTAGCAGTAAATTCAATGTCATATCGTTCGCCCGGAGCAATTGTAATTAATTGATCTTTGATTTCCTGCGGTTTGTTTAATTCCTGCCCATCTATAGCAACCACCTTAAACTTATGTCCGTGAAGATGAATTTTGTGAGATAAATACCCGATATTTGCTAATCGAATTCGAACGGTTTCTCCTTTCTTTATTTTTAAAGGTTTAATAGCATCTCCATTTTTTCCATTCATTGTAAAAATATCGTAATCATTCATACTGTGTCCCATAGTCATGTTATTATCTTTGTCCTCTGAATTTTCACTTGAGTGCCTGCCATTCATGTTACTATGATTCATACCACCCATCCCTGAATCTGATACTTCAGGCTTACTTATCCATTCATCTAACATAATAGTATAATCTCTGTCATAGTTTTTTGCTTTCGGCTCGACAATAAACGAACCGTATAAACCTTTATCAAGCTGTTTTACACCATCCTGGTGGGTATGGTACATATAAGTTCCTGGAACGGTTGCAATGAATTGATATGTAAAAGATTCGCCAGGCTGAACGGCATTTTGAGTAACACCAGGTATCCCATCCATTTCATTCGTTAAAGGAATTCCGTGCCAGTGAATGGTAACAGGGTCAGGAAGTTCATTTTTTAAATTAATTTTGACCTTTTCTCCTTCTTTTACACGGATTTGCGATCCTGGAACAGAACCGTTAAAAGTCCAAGCATCTACAGCCACATTACTATTTAATTGGTGAGAAGCTTCTTTAGCAACAAGCATAAATTCGTTTCCTGTCAATATTTCAGTACTTGTAGTTTCTAATCCATCTAATTTGCTTTCCTTTCTATTTTCATCAGTTTTATCTTGATTCATATTCTCATGATCCATATTTTTCATGTTCCCACTTTGATTGGAGGAGCATGCAGCAAGTATGAGAATTGTAAAAGCAATCAATGTAATAAATTTAAACCTCATCTGAAAACACCCCTATAATTTATTCAAATTGATCTTACTTAATAAATTTGCAGAAATTATGGATTTATCTAAGAAATATAAATTTAAGAAAAAATATTTTAATTTTATATGATGAAATTTCAAACAAATTATTTATTTTAAGAGATAGATTTGCAGTTTTTATGGATTTTCACAAAACTTTACGAAGTTATCTTTCTTTTTTTACAAAGTGAAATACATCACACCTCCAGTAATTTGGTGCCAATAAAATTACGATAGATTTAAAAGGGAGGAAATAGACAATGGAAAAAATAAAATTGGGGATATTTATTTTATTGATTCTAATAGGGGGAATTCTTGGTGGATGTAGTTCCAAATCAGAAGAAAAAGAGAATGAAGTAGACGGGGCTCCAAAGGAAGAAGCTGATACTGATCAGTCTAGTTTGGAGAATATAAAATACCTTTTTACAGCAAATGAAGGAGGCAGTATCACCAAAATCAATGCATCCACCAATGAAGTAGTAGATACCATTAAAGTGGATGGTGCAGTTCACAATGTACAAGTTTCCCCTGATGGTAAAACTCTCGGTGCTACAGTTGTTCCAGAAATGGGGCATGGATCACATGATGAAGACTCAATGGAAATGAAAGGGAAAGCATTGTTCTTCGATACTGCCACAAATGATCTATTAAAATCTATTGAAGTTGGCAATCATCCTGCTCATATTGTCTTTACGGAAAATGGGAAATATGCAGTAGTTACAAATAATGAAGATAATGACCTTTCGATCATTGATACAGAAAGCTTTACCTTGGTTGAAACAGTTGAGACAGGAAAAGGGCCACATGGATTTAGAATTTCTACGGATAGTCAAAAAGCTTATATTGCTAATATGGGAGAAGATACAATCAGTGTCATAAATCTTGAGGAAATGAAAGAAGAAAAGAAGATTAAATTAGGTTCAACTCCAGTTACAACAGGGATTACTTCTGATGGTAAAACACTATTGGTTACTTTATATGCTGAAAATATGCTTGCAATTGTTGATTTAGCAACCGATCATGTAAAAAAAGTAGAGGTAGGTAAAGGTCCAGCTCAAGTATACGTGGATGGAAATAATCAATTTGCATATGTGGCTAATCAAGGAACCGAAGATGAACCTTCTACTTCAGTTTCTGTAATTGATTTGGGATCCATGAAGGTAAAAACATCGATTGAAACAGGAAAAGGCGCTCATGGAGTAGTAACAAGCCCAGACAGTAAACGGCTTTATGTAACAAATATGTTTGAAAATACGGTAACAGTAATTAATACTGAACAAAACAAAGTCATTGATAAAATTGATGTCGGGGAAATTCCGAATGGTATAAGCATTATGAAATAAAGTTTGGATACATTTATATTTTCTATAAAAAATATTAACATGAATTTCGATTCAATAGCCGTTACTAAAAGGGTAACGGCCTGTTGGTATGGGGGAAGTAGTAGTTTCTTAGCTAAACCTTTATAACTATGCACAAAATTTCGATATCTATGATTTAATCTAATTAAATATAGTTTTGAATAATAGAATGTTAGAAAATAAAATTAAAAAACTAGATTTAATAAGGAGAAGAAGGAATAGATGTATGAGTACCTTAACCAAATCAGTAATATTCTAACGCAGCCCATTTTAAATATTGCAAGAAGTATGGAGGGGCTCCCCATTCTATTTGCTTTCCTACTTGGAATTGTTGGTGCATTAGCCCCGTGTCAGTTTACAGGAAATCTAGGAGCGGTTACTGTTTACGGAAATAAGTCTATTCAAAAACAGATTGCGTGGGCAGAAATACTATTTTTCATATCAGGAAAAATAGTTGTATTTTCTTTGTTTGGTTTCATTATGTGGATGTTAGGAAGCGAGGTTAAATCCAGCTTTATCATCTATTTTCCATGGTTTAGAAAAATAGTAGGACCTATATTAGTGGTGGTTGGGCTTTTCATGATGGGTATTATCAAAATCAATATTTCACTTTCTCTAGGTTCCATACTTGATAGATTGAAGAAAAGTGGGAAATTGGGTGCATTTCTTATGGGAGTTAGTTTCACCCTTGGATTCTGTCCTACAATGTTTATTTTGTTTTTCGTTACCCTTATGCCAATGTCTTTATCTGTCTCATATGGGGCTGTTCTTCCTAGTGTCTTTGCAATAGGAACATCGTTGCCATTACTATTGGCTATTTTTATCATTTGGTATTTTGGTTTAAGCGGAAAATTAATGAAAAAGAGCGGTAGAATGATAGGCGCGATTGTTCAAAGAGTCGCAGGTGTGATCATGCTCATTCTAGGTATTCTTGATACAATCACTTATTGGGGAATGTAATAAGACCACTAGCTATTTAGCTAACGGTCTTTATTTTTTGTGACAACCCTTTTCCAAAGTAAAAGGAAAAGAAAAAATAGAAAGATTAGGGTAACTATTCCAAGTTGCCCTTCGGGTTTTAATTCAATGACAATGGAAATGGAGTACGCCTCAATAATTAAAGCTGGAATTTTTCCTAAAGTACTGGCAATGCTAAAGGAGAGAATCCCAATTTTACTTATGGCTGCTGTAAGTGAAACAGCACCAGAAGGCACAAACGGTAATAACCTAAGTAAAATGACAAATAAAAAAGCTGTTATTCCACTTGTTTTTTTTAGCTTTAGCAGGGACCTATTGTTAAACTTAAAAAATTTCGGTCGGGATGAAAGTTTATGAAACCCTTTTCGATAAAGATAAAAACTAACAATGGCACCTGTTGCTTCACCTATAATCAAAATAAACAAGCCAATTTTTAGCCCCATAATTCCTACTGTGCCAACTGTAATAAAAGTACTGGGAAGTATTCCTGAAATAGCAATTACGACATTAAGAGCTATACTTATGATGGCTACCAAAACCGGCTTATCAGCGAACCTTTCTAGCAATAGATTTTCCACAAACTATTCCTTTCCTGTCCACTTATAACCTACTCCCCAGACGGTAAGTAAGTGATTATCAGCTCGAAAACCAGCCTTTCGAAGCTTTTCTCGTAAGTTTCGGACATGAGAGTCAATGGTCCGGTCTTCAGTGGAAACATCATATCCCCAAATGGACGTAATTAAATGCTCTCTCGTAAAAACTTTATTTTGGTTAGTTAGAAATAAACTAATCATCCCAAATTCTTTAGGTGTTAATGGGATAACGGTACCGTTATGTAGAAGTTGGTATGAATCTTGATCCAGTATCAGGTTTTCAAACGAAATTTTTCCTGTCTCATTTTTATGTCTGCGTAAGACTGCTTCAATTCTTGCAGTTAATTCCTCCTCATCAAAAGGTTTAGAAATATAGTCATCAGCACCAAGTTTTAAACCTTTTACAATATCTGTTTTCTCACTTATGGCTGTCAGCATAATAATAGGAGTATTCCAATATTTTCTGATTTCCTGACATACCTCCCATCCGTCCATCTCAGGCATCATGATATCTAATAAGACACAATCGACCGAATGTGACTCCAAATATTTTATCGCAGCCCTTGCAGATTCTTTCTTAATGCAGTTATAACCAAGTGGAGACAAATATAAAGCTAATAAATCTAGCATCATTCGTTCATCATCTATTAATAAAATAGATTTCATAGTTACTTTGCTCCTTTAAAAATGATTTCAAACTCAGTGCCAATATTTTCGTTACTTTTCACCTGAATCTCTGCTCCATGAGCGTGTACGAGCTCTTTAACAATAGCTAGTCCAAGTCCTTTTCCTCCAAGGGATCTCGTTCGAGATTTATCAACACGATAAAAGCGCTGAAATATATATGGAATATCCTTTTTGGGAATGCCTTTTCCATTATCTTGAACAGAAATATGAGTGAAATCCTTGTTTTTCCATACTCTCAATTGGATTAGTGCCTCTTTTTGTGAGTACTTCAATGCGTTATCCAATAAGTTGATCATGATTTGTTCGAGTCTCAATGGATCGGCCATTATCATTGTATTGGGTTGGCAAAATATTTCAATCTTCATTTGTTTCTCTTGAAACGCTGGTGAAAGCTTATGTTCAATATTCGATAAAAATTGATTCAAATCGATAAGCTCTTTTTGAATCAAAAAAGAATTTTGATCTATTTTTGCTAGCTCAAATAATTCCTTAATTAAATCGGATAATCGATTGGATTCTTCTACTATGATTTTCAAATATGTTTGTCTTTCCTCATTGGAAAGATTTCGTTTATTTACAATATCTGCGTACCCTTTTATATAGGTCAATGGAGTTCTAAGTTCATGGGAGATACTAGCCAAAAATTCACTCCGCTCTTCTTTTAAATAATTGAGATCAGTTGCCAACAATTCAATCGATCTAGCTAAATCACCTAACTCATCTTCAGTCGTTTTAGGTAAGGAAATGGAGAAATTTCCTTTGCTAATTTGAGAGGTTGCTTCTTTCATTTTAATAAGAGGCTTAGTAATTCCTTTCGATAAAAAGAAAATAATGATTATTGTAAGACAAATGGAAATCCAGCCTGCTAATATAAAGTGTTCATTTAAACGGTGAATTAAGGAATGAATAGATGTTGTATCTTGAAACATGTAAACAAACCCAACAATTTTTTCTTCTGTTTGAATAGGACTGACCGTTATAATATAAGGTTCTTTATCCCAATTTCCTTCAACAATTTTACCCTTTCTAGGGATAGTGGAAGATTGTGACTTTGGATATTTTCTTAAAATATTGCTCAAACCAGAAGCGGCTAGTACTTTTCGGGTTTCATTTGTAATCACGACATCCGTATTCGATTCAGACTCCATTAAAACAACGTGATGAATTGTTTCCTCATCAAACTGTTTTTCAAGAATGGCCCTATGAGAATTTCCTCTTGTTCGAAGTGCATTAAGCTCTTCTTCAACTCTAGAATCTGCAATCCCCTCATGTAAAAAGAAAAACATGAACGTCATTAAACCAAAAATAATTAAAAAAAATAAAATCCCAAGTTTAATCGAAAGCTTCTTCAATTTGTTCACCTATTTTCAATTGAGTAGTTCTATTCTACTTTAAAAGTATGAAGAAATTGTGCAAATAAGGAAATTTATTGACGAAGTCTTGTGGATTCACAATCGATCCCTCTAGCTTTTTTTACTTTTAATTAATCTTATTTGATAGCTTTTTAAGTTTTCTTTCCTTTTAAAAAAAATCAACCAATCCTTTAGTCTGCTAATACACTAAAATATTTTGTTGACAATCTATATTAATTTATGATAGTTTTACTTTATTATATTTTATCGCACTAATATATTAGCGAACTAAAGTGAAGTGTAAATTACAATTTTAAAAAATTATAAAGGTGGTTATTAAAAATGAAACGTATTGCGGCAATAATTTTAGCTTTAGTATCAATATTTTCAATTCTCACTGCATGTTCTAAAGCAGATTCGAAAGAACAAGCTAAAACTTTGGTGATTGGGATAGACGATAAATTTGCACCTATGGGTTTCCGGGATGAGAGCAACGAAATTGTTGGTTTCGATATCGATTATGCTAAAGCAGCTGCGAAAAAAATGGGTGTTAAGTTTGAATTTCAACCAATTGACTGGCAAACAAAAGAGTCTGAACTAAGCAGTGGTAGAATTGATTTAATTTGGAATGGATATACCATTACAGACGAACGTAAAGAAAAAGTTCTTTTTACAAAACCTTATTTGAAAAATGCACAAGTTGTAGTTACGTTGGCTGATTCAAATATTTCAAAATTAGCTGATTTAGAAGGAAAAGTTGTTGGACTTCAATCACTTTCTTCAGCTGCAGATGCCTTGAACGCTAATCCAATTAAATCTAAAGTCAAAGAGGTTACTGAATTTACCGATAATGTATTAGCGTTAAGCGATTTAAAAAACAGTCGTTTGGATGCGGTCATAATAGATGAAGTTGTCATTGACTATTATATGACGAAAGAGAAAGATACCTTTAAGATACTCGATGAGTCTCTTGCTCCTGAAGAATATGGTGTAGGAGTAAAGAAAGGGAACGAGGAATTGCTTGAAAAGCTTCAAAAAGCATTAGATGAGATGAATGAGGACGGAACGGCTGCTGAAATTTCGAAAAAGTGGTTTGGTGAGGATATCGTATTAAAGTAATGGTGAATATATAAGTCAAAACAGGATTTCCGTAAGGAACCTGTTTTGTTTTTGGAGGACTTCTTATGACAATTGACTATATGATTGGAATACTTAAACCGATGCTAGAAGGCGCACAAATGACGGTTCTTTTGTTTTTGATTGCTATTGTGGCGTCGATTCCACTGGGCTTTGTTTTAACAATAGGAGTAAACAGTAGTTTCAAACCTTTGTCTATAGTTGCCCAAGGTTATATTTACTTGATGCGTGGTACACCGCTCTTATTGCAGCTCTTATTTATTTGCTTCGGATTACCGATGCTACCTGTGATCGGGGAATATTTGGTTTTAGACCGTTTTGTCGCAGCATGTTTGGGTTTCGTTTTAAACTATGCCGCTTATTTTGCAGAAATTTTCCGCGGCGGTCTTTTGGCAATTGATAAAGGTCAATACGAAGCTTCCAAAGTGCTTAGTTTAACTAAGTGGCAAACGACTACCCGAGTGATTCTGCCTCAAATGTTTCGAATTGCCCTTCCTGCTGTTGCTAATGAATCTGTGACTTTAGTTAAGGATACTGCATTACTTTATGCAGTTGCAGTTCCAGAATTATTGCACTATGCCCAAACGGCAGTCAATCGTGACTTTACCATTATGCCATTTTTTATCGCAGGTCTCATTTATTTACTCATGACGCTTCTTTTAACCATACTTTTTAAGTGGTTTGAACGCCGTTTTAAATTTGAATAGAAGGAGTGTTGAATATGTCGATTATTGAAGTTTCCAATTTGAAAAAATCTTTCGGAAAATTGGATGTGCTAAAACAAATTACTTTTAAGGTTAATAAAAACGATGTTGTTGCCATCATTGGACCTTCGGGCTCAGGGAAAAGTACGATGCTCCGCAGCCTAGTTCATCTTGAAGAAATTGACGGAGGAAGTATATGTATATCTGGAGATTATTTGGTTCGAGATGGTATTTATTTAAAACAAAAGGAAATCAAACGGATTACATCAAAAATGGGAATGGTTTTTCAGCAATTTAACTTATTTCCACACCTCACAGTTAAAGAAAACCTTGAGCTTGCACCTAGAATGGTAAAGAAAGAATTAAATGTAGATATAGAAAGGCAGAGCACAGAGCTACTAGGAAAAATTGGGCTCTCCGATTGGGCAAATGCTTATCCGACAACTCTTTCTGGTGGTCAAAAACAAAGAGTGGCCATTGCCAGGGCGCTTATGATGAACCCTGAAATTTTGTTGTTTGATGAGCCGACCTCCGCCTTGGACCCTGAATTAACGGGGGAGGTACTGCAAGTTATGAAGCAACTTGCTGAAGAAAATATGACAATGATTGTCGTGACACATGAGATGGAATTTGCGAGAGAAGTGGCAAACCGAGCTATTTTTATGGATAATGGGGAAATAGTTGAAACAGGTCATCCAGAAGATCTTTTTACAAACCCCCAATTTGACCGAACTAGAAACTTTCTAAAACGCAGCATGACAAAGCTTGCCCTATAAATGACCACCTACTTTTTGTAGGTGGTCATTTAAGATTTTTTTAAGAAATAGTTAATATCTATTGAATATCTATTTTATTACAATAGAAAAATACCCCACTAGTAGTGGCAGATAGGAAAACAGATAAAAATTTAATCAATCTAAAAAAATTCATTATAAAAATGGTGAATTTTTAATAACTTACTTTACATACTATATGGGGGTATGGTATAAATAAATCATCGAAAGAAAATGATTAGAAATGAGGCGATTAAATGAACACAGCGGCAGTAAGTAAAAATAGTCCGGAAATGGCGATACATATGGCCTTAGCATTATTTTTAACAGGAATATTCATGGGAGCGTTGGATCATGGAATTGTTGGACCAGCATTTAGTTCCATCAATAAAGCCTTTGGTATAGAAGCTTCATGGGGGGTATGGAGTTTCACCATCTACACTTTATTTTTTTCAGTCAGTATTCCATTAATGGGAAAAATGTCTGACCGTTTCGGTAGAAAGAAGATCTTTATGATCGGAATTACATTATTTAGTTTAGGATCTCTTTTATCTGCTTTTGCTCCAAGTTTCATCCTATTTTTAATAGGAAGAGTTGTTCAGGCTGTAGGTACAGGAGGTATATTTCCAATTACTGCAGCTTTCATTGCAATGAGTTTTCCAGATCAGACACGTGCCAAAATGTTAGGGCTAATAGGAGTTGTTTTCGGACTGGGTACTATTTTAGGTCCGATTGCTGGAGGACTAATTATTGGAAATTTTGATTGGCGATGGATATTTTTAATCAATGTCCCAATTTCCATTATTGTTTTAGTTTTCATGTCACCTATTAAGATTCAACAACAAATTGTCAAGAAACCAATCGATTATTACGGCATAATCATGCTGATTGCCATCATTTTTATGATTATGTTAGGAATTACATTAAAGAATGTTTGGTTAATGCTTATAGGAGTTGTCTTAGTTCCATTTTTTGCAAAACTTGAAAAACGTACGGTCGATCCAATTTTAAATATCGATTATTTTAAGAATTTCAACACATTAATTGTATTAATATTATCCCTGCTTTCGGGCTTTATTATGGCAAGTACTATCAATCTGTTACCTTCATTTATTGAAAATCATTTTTCACTAAATAAGAGCTATTCCGCTTTAAGTGTGACACCATTAGCTGCCGCCTCAATGGTTGCCTCAATGGTTGGCGGATATTTAGTTACAAAAATTGGTGCAAAAAAGGCAATTGCAATTGGATTCTCTCTAACATTAGCCAGCGCATTACTCATCGCTTTTGCACCAAACTTTACATTGTTTATCATCGCGGTAACGATAATCGGTTTTGGAATTGGAATTATTATCGGATCACCTTTAAATGTCGTGATGATTCAAAACGTAAAACCAACTGAAACAGGTTCAGCAATTGGGTATTTAAGTTTAGCAAGATCCATGGGCTCTACAATGGGACCAACAGTCGCAGGTATTCTCATCGCGTTAAGTTCGAATGGATATGTTCATATCAATATACTAATAGCCATTCTTTCTTTAATAAGTGTGTTAGTGATTTTAAATAAAAAATAGATTTAGGAGGAGTTAAAATGAGAGTTCTTTTAATAGGTGCAACAGGAACGATTGGAAGTGCGGTGCGAAAAGAATTGGCATCAAATCATGAAGTGATTACAGCGGGACGAAACGAGGCAGATGTCTATGTTGATATCACTTCACAAGAAAGCATTAAAAACATGTATCAATCAGTGGGTAAAGTGGATGCTGTTATAAGTACAACAGGGAAAACTTACTTTGGCTCACTCCAGGAACTAACTCCTGAAAATAATGAAATTTCGATAGAAAGTAAATTAAAGGGTCAAATGAATCTTGTCTTACTTGGATTAAATCATGTAAATGATCAAGGCAACTTTACCTTAACAACAGGGATCATCATGGATGACCCAATTGTGGGCGGGGTGTCATCGGCGATGGTAGGTGGGGCGATTAGGGCTTTCGTTCAGTCCGCGGCAATTGAAATGCCCCGAGGGATACGAATTAATAATGTAAGCCCAAATGTCATAGAGGAATCACTAGATAAATATGGTCCATATTTTCCTGGATTTGAGCCTGTTCCTGCTAGAAGGGTGGCGAAAGCTTTCCGAAAAAGTGTTGAAGGTGGCCAAACAGGGCAAACGTATACGGTGTATTGAGAGAAAAGAATAATTAACGCTTGTTAAAGACGTTTTTTAAAAGGAAAAGGCATCTGTTTACAGTTGCCTTTTCCTTTTAAAGGTCATAATTTTTAAAAATTAACTAAGCCTTAAAGTATTTAATTGCATAAGAAGCTAGTTGAACACGGTTTTCAAGCTTTAGTTTCTCTAATAAATTTTTTATATGATTTTTAACCGTATTTTCCGAAATGAACAATTGATCGGCAATTTGTTTATTCGTAATCCCTTCCGTAATTAACAAAAGAATTTCTTTCTCTCTAGGCGTTAATGATTTTATGATTGGAGAATTTTGCATATCCTTCTCCCGAAATTGATAGAGTAACTTTCCAGCCATTTCACGAGCTGTTTCAACAGAACCTTCGACAACAGAGTGCAGATATTGAAGCCAATCATCTGGATCCATATTTTTTAGAAGATATCCTTGAGCCCCGTATTGAATCGCAGTGAACAAATCAGCAACATTATCAGAAACACTCAACATAATGATTTTAATAAAAGGGTATTTTTCTTTAATTACTTTTGTAGCCTCTAAGCCATTCATCATTGGCATTTCAATATCCATAAGAATGATATCTGGTAAATGAAGCCGACTGAGCTCAATGGCTTCTTGTCCATTCTTTGCTTGACCGACAATGATAAAATGAGGATCATCCGCTAGCATTTCTAGAATAGCTTCTCTTGCATGAGGATGATCATCTGTAATTAATACTCGAAAGGGATTGCTCATCTTATTTTATTCCTCTCAACATAATTATTGTTCCGACATTCAATTCTGACTTGATTTCCATTTCCGCATTTAATCTTTCCGCTCTCTCTTTTAGCATAGCGACCCCATATTGATTAGAACGAATATCAGTTAAAACAAACCCTTTCCCGTGATCATGAATATTCATTTCCCAATCTTTATCATGCGTAAGTATTTTAAAATATACATCCTTTGTTTCAGAGTGTTTTCTAATATTATTAAATGCTTCTTGAATAATCCCAAAAAGCTGAATCTCTTCTGAAGGCATAAAATATGCTTCTTTCAAAAGTATGTCAATCTCGACATCTATTCCAGAGACGGTACTCCAGTCTTCGAGCCAGTTTTTTATTCTATTTGAGAAAGAAGCTTGTTCTTCTGGGCTTATCCTTAAGTTGAAAATGGCTTGTCGTAAATGGGTGTCAATTGAATTAACAAGAGCACCTGCTTCTTCCACTTTTCCTTTTTTTAAATGTACTTTTAGTAAAAAAAGAGTTTGTGCGATGCTATCATGTAATTCTTTTGCTAATCTTTCTCTTTCCTCGTAAATGGCCCGCATTTCACGTTCCTTTGTTATCCATTGATTTTTCTTATCGATTGTTCTGAACATCCATGTCGCAAAAGCGTAGGAAATAATGAATGTTAATATCGTAATAAAAAAGTTTCCAGCATCCATAGAAAGATTATGAAGTAAAACACTGTGACGGAAAAACTCAAACCCACCTATTAATATAGTTGGAATGAGTATGGTGAATATCTTCAATTTACGGTACGACATCGTGTTATTCCCCTTTATTCAATGTATCTGTGAAGCTTCTTTAGAATATCAAAGCTAAAACATAATTTCTATTTTTCACTATATTTATGACTTGTACTATGTCTATTCAATGAACTTTTTAGCTCATTTTATTAAAAAAATAGCCCATAAGAGTCATATGAAATTTTTAAGAAATTTACTAATTTTATAGGGAAGGAACTTTTGAAACTTCTCTTGTGTGAAGGTGCTAGTAGAATGGGGGAATAGGGGAAAAGGATGTTAACTTATGTAAGACAGCCATTTATCAAGAAGCAAAGTATCTCTCTCATGCTCTTATTTTTCATTCTTATCATACCACAGAGCGTTAATGCTCATGCATTGTTAGAGAAAGCTACTCCAACTCCAAACAATCAGATCCTGTCTTCTCCAAAAGAAATTGTTCTTTTGTTTAATGAAAGACTGGAAGATGAACTTTATTCGATTAAAGTGTTTAATAACCGCGGTGAGTCAATTAGTAAAAGTAAGACGGAGTTAAGTGTCGATCAGAAACAATTAAGTCAGAATTTGCCATCATTAGCCAATGGGACTTACACCGTTTCATATAGCGTATTGTCAGCGGACGGGCATCCTGTGAAAGGATCATATATGATTTCGATTGGGGAGGTTTCTGATAAAATAAACACTCCTCAGCAGGATGTAAGTAAAGCTGAAGGATCTATCCTGAATTTTATTGTAAGGATTATTTATTTTATCGCACTGCTTTTGGTTACAGGTTGGATCATGTGGGGAACTGTAAGCAAAGTGATTTTGTTGCAGTCACAGAAAGTAAGACGAACTAATCGAAAATGGGTGATTTGTTTACTGTCTTTCTTTTTTCTAGCCAATATTGGATTCGGATATGTGCAATTTTCGGGATTATTAGATAGCTGGAACTTAGGAGAATTAATCTCCCTGTTATTTGGAACGACAATTGGCATTACCTGGTTAGCTTCCATGCTTTTATCTTTTGTTGGCTTTTTTATTTTGCTGCGCCATACGTGGGTGGATAGAGCCTGGGCATTCATTTTACTAGCTGCAAAGAGTATAAATGGCCATTCAATGGCCTATGATCCGCGGTTAATAACCGTTTCATTGGATCTTATTCACTTGCTTGCCGCCGCCATATGGGCGGGTGGATTATTGTATATTCTTATTTATTGGAAAAAGCATGATGAACATTCTGGTCAGTTTTTGCGAATATTTTCTAAAGCAGCCCTATTTAGTATCGTGATTCTCATTGTGACAGGTTCTATTTTATCCTTTATTTTCCTGCCTAAATTACCATATGTACTTTATACTCAGTGGGGGAAATACCTCCTAGCCAAAGTTGGCCTTGTTTTTTTGATCATCTTACTTGGTAGTATACTACGCCATTATTTAACCAAAAAGAATGAGTATATGATAGGTAAATTGATGAAAGTAGATTTTGCCTTAATGATTCTAATTTTATGTATTGTAGGGATTTTCACGTACCTAAGCCCACTACCTGAGAACAAACCATTTGCATGGCATGAGCAGGATGGAAATATCGGGTTTACAGCAAATATCTCGCCAAAAATTCCAGGTACCAATACTTTCATGGTGGAAGCAAGTTCGGATAAAGCTGAAATTAAAATGAAACGGATCGAATTAATTTTAAAAAACAAAGACAATCCAGAGGTGGCTCCAATTCAAATACCATTTCCAGACTATGAACAAGCACCGAGTGTTCATTACATGATCGATGGACCATACCTTCCGTTTGCAGGAAACTGGACGGTAGAGATTCGAATATTAGACTCAGATGATAATGAGATGGTATATCGTAAGGATTTCGTTGTTTACTAAAAACCAATTTTGTTAGACAAATATATAAGACAACAATGGGGGATTTATCATGAAAAAATTAGTAACTTTGTCCGTATCAATCATAGGTGCTTTATCTCTTTACGCTGGAGTAGCAAGTGCTCACGTCACAGTGCAGCCAAAGGAAACATCACAAGGAAAATATGAAGTGTTTACTGTTCGAGTACCATCTGAAAGTGAAGAAGTTCCTACAACAAAGGTCGAAGTGAAATTTTCTGAAGAAGTAAACATTACCCGCTTTGAACCTAAACCAGGTTGGACATATGAAGTGCAAAAAGATACTTCAGGAAAAATAACAAGTGTTACGTGGACCACGGAAGGAGAAGGTCTCTCACCAACTGAATTCGGGCAATTTAACATGCAAGGAAAAGTTGGAGACGACGCGAATGAAATCGTTTGGAAAGCTTATCAAACATATAAGGATGGAAGTGTTGTAGAATGGGTTGGTGCAGAGGATGCTGAACATCCTGCCTCTGTGACTGTTGTTAATCAGGCAGTTGCTTCTGATCATGGTGCAACACATGCGGACCAATCAGCAAATTCAGATTCTGCCCAACAAGCAGTAGATGAAAATACGAAAACAAACGAATCAAAGACTCCACTTTACCTCTCCATCGCTGCTTTAATCGTAGGCTTGCTTGCATTTGGAGTTTCAATTTTTAAGAAAAAATAGCATAAATGTAGTTTTGCAGATTTTTGATTTAATATATGTTGATTTTGACAGGTCTAGCGTGGATTGCGCTAGGCTTTTTGTTTTAGTAGGAGTGTTATTTTAATAGAAAATTGATCAAATATCTAACATTCGCACTATCTAGTTACAATTTATTTACAAAATACTTACTGCTTTCACTTGTTAAAATTTTATCCGCTCAGTTAGGTGATATATCCGCCGTTTTTCCCGTATATCCGTCACTTTTCTTCATATATCCGTCCAAAACACAAGTATATCCGCCGATTTCACATTTTCGTCATAATTAGTACATTTTTTACATAAAAAAGGACGACCTTATTAAATGAGGTCAACCTGTCCTAACTCTTTTTAATGATGATAATGTTCCATTTGCGGTGTAGATTTTGATGGAAAAGACTTCAGTTGATTACCAATGATTAAATAAAATACTATTAATACGATAATCCCAATAGGTTTCAAGAACCATTTTTTATTTTTAATCTCATCATGTTCAGAATGCTTCGGTAAAATGAAAAAGAGGAGAATCGTACATAAGGTTAAGGTTAGAAAGATTTTAATCATGATAGAAGATTGCGGGATGGTGATCATCTCTCCGAGCATAGCTCCCATCATTCCACCCATTACACCAGCCATAAATCCCTCTATTGCGGGTAATACGCCAAAAATCAATCCACATAGAGTTCCTGCTACTATTCCAAGTAGCATTGCTAGTATCGTTGAAAGATACAAGTTTCCTTGATAAATAGATCCGAAAAGCACTCCTGCTGTTAAACCAACATTCATACCTAAATACATCGATATAACCATCCCAGGCATATGTACTAAAGTTGATTTTTTTCGTATGGCAAAAATCATAGATAACAAAGTAGTTAATAATAATGTGAAAATAACGTACCAATGAAATACATTCATTTTTTTGAATGACTCCTCCTTTTGTTTCCCTTTTATCATATGAAAGGCAAAGATTGAACATTCCAAAATAAATTGTCCGGTTGTCGAAAGAAGGAAATTTTCTCTTTAAGCAGAAATCATAGTGAAAGAGTCAAATTGAAGTGAGGTCATTATTATGAGTCATACGATCTATGTAAACGATGATAGCAGAAAGAAATTACAATCATATTATGAAATATATTTAAAGTCATTTAATGTTCAGTTTGAAAGAGAGTATGTGGAAACTAGGTATGGTAAAACGCATATATTGGTAACCGGACCGAAGGAGGGAAAACCACTATTTATTTTCCAAGGAGGAAATTGTATTAATCCAATGACGTTATCATGGTTTTCCGACTTACTGTCAGAATACCGTGTATATTCACCTGATACAATAGGTCATCCAGGATACAGTTCAGAAACAAGAATATCTGCAAAAGATAATAGTTTTGCTTTGTGGATCCTTGATTTAATGGATCATTTTCAAATTGAAAAGGCTGCATTTGCGGGTCCATCCTATGGTGGGGGAATTATCTTACGCCTTGCTACCTATTTTCCCGAAAGAATAGCTTGTTCAATTCTATATGCCCCGGCTGGAATTTTACTAGGGTCAAAGATAGAAATGATCAGAAAAATATTAATTCCACTTCTAAGCTTAAAAATGACGGGAAATAAAAAGTATATGAAAAAAATAGCAGATGCAATGTCAGATTATTGCATGAAGGATATGGATGCTGACATTATTATGGAGATATTCCGAAGTACCAAATTAGAACAGGAAATGCCAAAGCTGACAACAGCAAGCGAGCTCAATAAATATTCAGCTCCGACAATGATTATTGGTGGGAAAAAGGATATTTTCTTTCCAGGTGAAAGAATGATAGAAACAGCTAAAAAGATCATTCCTAATATTACTGCTAGCCATTTCTACGATATGGGCCATTTCGCTTCCGAAGAAATGCTAAAGAAGATAAACCGTGATATGATTTCATTTATAAAAACGTATTATTAGTCTGAATGATTCATAGATTAATTTTCGATTCTTTCACCTATAATGTAAAAGCCCGGTAATAAAAAATATCGGTATAAGAACCTTTCCCTTATCATTAACAATGAAACTTTTTTGAGAAAATAATAATAAAATGGTTGACTATGTAAGAGAAACGTATTATCCTTAGTTTTGTTAAATAGTTAAATAATTTAATTCTTATCCAGAGAGGTGGAGGGACATGGCCCTGCGAAACCTCGGCAGCAGATTCTCCTTAGAAAATACTGTGCCAAATCCATCAGGTGACAAGACCTGAAAGATAAGAAGAGACGATTTATTATTCAATCCTCTTCTTTCTTCAAGAAGAGGATTTTCTGTTTTGAAAATAAATTTAGGTAATTTGTTATTTTAGAATAATTATATTATTATTTAAAAATTTAATAATTTTCTTATCCAGAGAGGTGGAGGGTCTGGCCCTATGAAACCTCGGCAGCGGGTTCTTGAAAAGAATACTGTGCCAATTCCATCAGGAAGAAATAACCTGAAAGATAAGATGAGTATTTGTTCGCTAGAAGCTCCTCATCTTATTTATGGTGAGGGGCTTTTTCAATTGTATAAGGAGTGATCATGAAGTGGAAAAGGTTTCATTTTGGCTCGAACCAACTTAATTGATCAAGTTGTGAGTTGGGGATAAGTGGAAATTAATTTAGGGCTTTTTCAAACTATAATTCATAGTATTCTTATAGGAAAACTAATTATTTGTAAGGGGTTGATTGAAAATGATGTTTATATTTAAACGTTTAATGGCAATGATCGTTACCCTGTGGATTATTGTTACACTTACATTTTTTATTATGCATTACATTCCAGGCGATCCGTTCGCAACAGATGCCAAAGCATTGCCAGAAGAAACATTAAAAAACATGCGAGCAAAATACAACTTAGATGAACCTTTACCGATCCAATACATACTTTATTTGAAAAATTTAGTCCAGTTAGATTTAGGTCCTTCGATTCAATCAAAAACAAGAGATGTAAATACGCTAATTTTGGAAGGATTCGCTCCTTCGGCAATATTGGGAATTCAATCTCTTATCTTGGCTATTATTTTTGGTATTGGTCTAGGTGTCATGGCAGCCCTTCATCATAATAGATTGTTAGATTATCAATCAATGTTTATAGCTATTATTGGAATTTCTGTTCCAAGCTTTATTTTCGCTCCCTTACTTATTAAATATGTTGCAGTCGAATGGGGACTTCTGCCAGTTGCTTCTTGGGGAACATGGAAACATACCTTATTGCCAACTCTTGCTTTAGCAGTCGGACCTTTAGCCATTATCGCTCGTTTTGTAAGAACCAGCATGTTAGAAGTCTTAAATCAAAATTATATTAAGACGGCTGAAGCAAAGGGCTTGACAACTTTTGAAATTGTTTGGAAACACGGGATTCGCAATGCTCTTATTCCGGTCGTTTCGTTTATAGGTCCGCTATTCGCTGCAGTTATTACAGGGACCTTTGTTGTTGAAAAGATTTTTGCTATTCCAGGGATCGGAAAATACTTTGTAGATAGTATTTTTAACCGTGATTATCCCGTGATTTTAGGAACAACAATTTTCTATAGCGTGATTTTAATCGTGACCTTGTTTGTTATTGATATTTGTTACAGATTAATAGATCCGCGTATTAAATTATCTAGTGGAGGTGAATAAGCGTGGGAAACTATTCAACTGATTTGGACGATCTTTTTCGACCAGTAGACAGAGATCATGTAAAGCAAGTTCTAATTGCCAAACCACAAAAAAGCTTTTGGCATGAAGTAGTAACAAAAATGATTCGTAACAAGCTTGCAATGCTTGGATTTACTTTATTAGTAATGATCATTCTTCTTTCCGTTATCGGACCCTATATGGTTCAGCACAGTCCTAGTAAACAATCATTACTAGAGGGGAATCTTCCATTATCCCGTGATCATTGGTTTGGAACAGATGATTTAGGGCGTGATGTTTGGTCTAGAACATGGGCTGGAGCAAGAATTTCATTACTTATTGGATTTGCCGCTGCTTTAATAGATTTAATTATTGGTGTCTTTATCGGAGGAGTATCTGGCTATATGTCAGGTAAGGGGAAAATAGGTAATCGCATTGATCAAGTATTAATGAGATTAGTAGAGGTTCTATATGGCATACCGTATTTACTCATTGTGATCCTGTTAATGGTTATTTTAAAGCCTGGACTAATGACCATGATCATTGCCCTTTCCATTACTGGCTGGGTCGGCATGGCTAGAATTGTTCGTGGTCAGGTACTTCAACTTAAACAGCTGGAATATGTCCTTGCTGCTGAAAAGCTTGGAACTCCACATTTAAAAATCATTTTCAGGCATTTACTACCTAATATGTTGGGAATTATCATTGTGAATCTTACCTTTACCATTCCACAGGCTATTTTTGCTGAATCCTTTCTTAGCTTTCTTGGATTAGGCGTTCAAGCACCAACAGCAAGCTGGGGGACAATGGCAAATGATTCTCTAGGAGTTATTTTAAGTGGGCAGTGGTGGAGATTGTTTTTTCCTGGACTCATGATTTCATTGACCATGTTTGCTTTTAACGCATTTGGAGATGGACTTCAAGATGCGCTTGATCCTAAGTCCAAAAATTGAGGAGGAAGAATGGTGAGTCACCTTTTAAACGTAAAGAATTTAAAAGTTTCTTTTCAAAATGCAGGGGGGGATGTACAAGCTGTAAGAGATGTGTCATTTCATGTGGATGAAGGTGAGATACTTGCTGTGGTCGGTGAGAGCGGCTGTGGAAAGAGTGTCACCGCACATGCGATTATGGGGATGATTCCCTCATATGGAAAAATCAATAATGGCCACATTTTCTTTCAAGAAAAAGATATTACCCTTTGTTCGAAAAAGGAGCTACGAAGCATTCGGGGCTCAGAAATAGGGATGATCTTTCAGGATCCGATGAGTGCGCTTAACCCGACAATGAAAATAGGGAAGCAAATTGATGAAGTACTATTAAAAAAACAACGATTGTCCAAAAGAGAGGCGAAGAAAAAATCGATTGAACTACTGAAGCTTGTAGGTATTTCGGACGCGGAGACTCGTTATTCCGAGTATCCGCATGAGTTTAGTGGAGGGATGAGACAAAGAGTGGTCATCGCAATTGCTCTTGCTTGTGAACCAAAGTTAATTATAGCTGATGAACCAACTACCGCACTAGATGTGACCATTCAAGCTCAAATTTTGGAGTTGCTTATTAAGCTTCAAAAAGAAAGAAGCTCATCGACTATTTTAATCACTCATGATTTGGGAGTTGTGGCGGAAGTAGCCGATCGGGTTGCAGTGATGTATGCCGGCATGATTATTGAAACAGGAACAGTACAAGAAATCTTTGAACAACCTAAACATCCTTATACTTGGGGGTTGATGCGTTCAGTACCAAAGCCAAATACATTGGAAAAGGAGCGACTCATACCGATTGAAGGGACCCCACCAGATTTAGCTGACCCTCCTACTGGTTGTCCTTTTGCCGCAAGATGTCCTTATACGATGGAAATTTGTACCGGTTATATGCCAGAGCTAGAATCATTTTCTAATCTGCATCAAGCTAGATGCTGGCTAAATGATCCTCGAGCATCAAAAAATAGAGAACTAATCGCTGTCGGGAGGTGAGAAAAATGTCTGAGTATATGGTAGAAGTGCAGGATGTCAAAAAGTATTTCAATTCAGGGACAAAGAAACTTATTAAATCTGTAGATGGCATTACTTTTTCTATAAAAAAAGGTGAAACTTTAGGTCTTGTTGGGGAAAGTGGAAGTGGAAAATCAACGCTTGGTCGTACAATCGTCGGTCTATATGAAACGACGGCTGGAAAGGTGGTGTTTAATGGCCAAGATATCTCAAAGCTAGATCGTAAGGGTAAACGAGATTTTAATCGAAAAATGCAAATGATCTTTCAAGATCCACAAGCATCCCTTAACCCTAGGATGAAGGTAGGTGACATTATTGCTGAGGGGATAGATGCATATGGGCTATATAAGGGGCCTGAGCGAAAAGAAAAGGTGTACCAGCTACTTGAGAAGGTAGGCTTACATCCTGATCATGCAAAGCGATATCCACATGAATTTAGTGGAGGGCAAAGACAAAGAATCGGAATAGCAAGGGCTTTGGCAGTAGAACCTTCTTTTATTGTCGCAGATGAACCGATATCGGCACTGGATGTATCTGTTCAAGCGCAGGTTGTCAATTTGTTAGAGGACTTACAAAAGGAAGATCAATTAACGTACTTGTTCATCGCCCATGATCTCGCAATGGTTAAGCATATAAGTGATCGAATTGGTGTGATGTATTTAGGGAAAATGATGGAGCTTGCAGAGAGCACAACCTTATTCAAGGAACCCCTTCATCCGTACACGAAGGCTCTTTTATCAGCCATTCCTGTAACAGAGCCAAGCTTAAGGGGAACAGGAGAAAGAATTGTCCTTGGAGGGGATCCGCCAAGTCCGTTAGCACCTCCATCAGGATGTCCGTTTCGGACAAGATGTCCCGTAGCGAGCGAGGTTTGCACCGTTCAAACCCCTGAATGGAAGGAAGTAAAGGAAAATCATTGGATTTCATGTCATCTATATTAATTTGGAGGTACATAATAATGAAAAAAACTTTTATAAGCATTTTAGCTTTATTTCTACTAATTATTTCAGCGTTAGCTGGCTGCAGCAGTAATGAAAAAGCAGGCTCAACAACAAAAAAGAAAGACGTAAAACAAGAAATTACAGCCAATTTAGGTGGGGAGCCTTATACATTAGATCCCGCTTTTGCTTCTGATACAACTTCCTTCTGGGTGATTGATCACATATATGAAGGGCTATATACTCTTGATAAGGATGGAAATATTATAGAAGGTGCAGCGAGTAAAGTTGATGTATCAGAGGATGGAAAAACTTACACCTTTACTATTCGTAATGGAGTGAAGTGGTCAAATGGTGATCCATTAACAGCAAAGGATTTTGAGTATGCATGGAAACGTGTGTTAGATCCTAAAACAGCAGCCTATAATCCGTCAACTTTTTATTATATTGTAGGTGCGGAAGAATTTAACACAGGAAAAGAAGCTGTTGATAAAGTTGGTATTACTGCAAAAGACGATCAAACATTAGTGGTTGAATTAAAAACGCCTATTAAATTTTTCCCAAAAGTACTATTGGCTCAAGGGTTTTTACCAGTTAATCAAAAGGTTGTAGAAGAGAATAAGGATTGGGCAGCAGAAGCTGATAGTATTGTTTCAAATGGAGCATACACGGTTACAGATTGGAAGCATAATTCTGAGCTTTCTATCGAAAAAAATGAAGCATACTGGGGTGTGAAAAATATTACATTGGACACCGTTCATTTTAAAATGATAGCAGATGCCACTACAGAATATCAAATGTTCAAAACGGGTGAATTGGAGTTTGTACGAACTTTAACAGC
Organism: Bacillus sp. CGMCC 1.16607; assembly: GCF_042683745.1. Classification (NCBI taxonomy): domain Bacteria; kingdom Bacillati; phylum Bacillota; class Bacilli; order Caryophanales; family Bacillaceae; genus Bacillus; species Bacillus sp. CGMCC 1.16607. The sequence goes on along the minus strand of NZ_JBHUJX010000018.1, from coordinate 30,808 downwards.
AGATGCTATAGAGCAAGAGAGACAGAATAAGGAATATGTAAATTCACCATCCTTTAGTGTTTATACGTATTCATTTAATGTAAATGAAAAACCATTTACAAATGCGAAAATAAGAAAAGCCTTCGCATTTGCGATTGATCGAGAAGCTATCACGAATAATATTTCAAAAGGTGGGGAAAAAGTAGCTAATGGCTATGTGGCATTTGGTGTGACATCTCCTTCTGGTGAAGATTATAGAAATGAAGCTCCAACATATTATACATTTGATAAAAATGAAGCTCAAAAACTATTAGCAGAAGGCTTGAAAGAAGAAGGATGGAATAAGCTACCGGAAGTGACACTCAAATATAATTCAGAAGGTAATCATAAGAAAATTGCAGAAGCCCTTCAAGAAATGTTTAAAGAAAACCTTGGGGTAGAAGTGAAGCTAGAAAACCAGGAATGGAAAACCTATATTGATACCTTTAAACAGAAAAACTTCCAAATTGCTCGGATGGGTTGGGGCGGAGATTTTCTTGATCCATTCCCAGTTTTAGATTTATATAGCTCAAAAAGCTCAAGTAACTTTACCAATTGGAGTAATTCAAAATTTGACGAGCTACTGCAAAAATCTTTAATCGAACAAGATGAAGAAAAAAGATATGATCTACTACATGAAGCCGAGGGTGTATTAATGGATGAAATGCCAATTATACCAATCTATTTCTCTGCTCAAAACTCACTAGTTAAAACGAATATTAAAGGCATCCGTTTTGATGCTCTCTCAAGCCCGGATTTCCGGTTTGCATCAAAAATCTCAGAATAAATTCTATATCTTAGTAGCTGTAATTATTTGAGAAATAAGAAGTACAGAAGAAAATAGGAGCAAGTTTAATATGGATTAAAAAGCGACCCAATAGGGTCGCTTTTTGAATAGCACTTTTTAATTTGAACATTCTATTAGGATGGATATGAAATGTAAGAGGTGAGTATTATTGGATTTTTTTAGCAGTCAGGATTCACTTTCGACCGTAGAATGGTGTTTAAGAGCCATTGTGGGGTTCTTCTTTTTAATCGTTGTTGCAAAGTTATTAGGGCAACGGTCTATTTCTCAGTTGAGATTTCTTGATTTTGTCCTTTTGCTTCTATTAGGAAATATTCTTGCCCATCCTTTGTCTGATGAAGGGTTGGGTTTAAAAGGTTCAATGATTACAATTAGTGTTTTAGTCCTTTTATATCTCGTTGGGTTATTTTTAAGTTTAAAGTCGATTCGAATCAGAAAATTTTTTGATCCATCCCCCATTCCACTGATTGAAAATGGACAAATTAATTATAAAAATCTAATTAAGGCAAAGATAACGATTGATGTTCTTTTATCAGAATTACGGAGAGAAAAAACGGAGGATATTCAAAAAGTAGCGTTAGCATTATGGGAACCAGGCGGAGCTATTTCGATATTTTTAAATCCCCAACACCAACCAGCTACATTGGCTGATTTAAATCTACCAAACAAACCATTCTACCTACCTAAAACAATAATTAAGGAAAGAAAAATTGATTTCAATGAATTACAAACTCTAGGTAAAGATGAACAATGGCTTATAAACAAAATCAAAGAATTGTATAATTTAAAGGTCGATGATGTTTTACTGGCAACCCTTGATCAAAATGAGAATCTTAAAGTATTTTTTTATAAATAAAATAAGCAAAGTTTACTGAACCTAGATACCTTTTTTTACATAAGCCATTCCTTAAAATAGGAATGGCCATTTTCATTTGTGAAAAAATAATTCTTCTATGTATATCTCGGTCTATTTTTTTCTTCTACATTTTTGGGATAAATGTAGAAGTTATCACTTCTTTTTTATTGATTAATGAATAGGAGTGAAAGAAGGGTTTTTCACAAAAATGAAGAATTCAAATTTAAGTATTGTTAGACAGTAAAATGATGTTGATATTATATTGTGATTATTGGGGTGATAAAATGGATAGTTGCTATTCAATAGGTGTAAAGGACGCAATCATAGAGCATTCATTTTCAGGACCTGTTAAGATAGAGGTCCACGATGGAAAGATTGCTAGTATTCAAACAATAAGTATGGAAGCGATGAGAAATGCAGATATCTGTTTTCCAACAGGAATATTAATACCAGGTTTTATCGATGTTCATGTTCATGGTGGTGGAGGAGCAGATGTTATGGATGGACAAACCGTCTCTATTCAAGAGATTGCAAGATATCATCGCCAATTTGGGACAACGGGATTGTTAGCGACAACAGTTACAGCATCATCAGAAAAAATTGAACAGGTTATTGATTGTATAAGAGTAATGGATCATTTAATTGAAGATGGGGCTGAAATTCTTGGCATACATTTAGAAGGCCCATATGTCAACCCACAAAGAAGTGGAGCTCAAAATATTTCCTATATGAAGAATCCTGATTTGAAAGAGTTTAAGAATTGGATGGAGAGATCTGCCGGTTTCATCAAATGGATTACACTTGCTCCTGAAAAAAATGGAGCGCGAGAATTTATCAAGGAAGTTAGTGAATTAGGTGTAGTAGTTTCAGCAGGGCATACATGTTGCTCATTTAACGAGTTTAATAAAGCGGTTGAAAATGGTTTATCACACGCTACACATCTGTTTAATGGAATGAATCCTTTGCATCATAGAGAACCTGGAGTCCTTGGTTTTGTACTTACAGATGAAAGAGTATCCACTGAAGTTATATTAGATGGTCAACATATCCATCCAGCAATTTTTAAACTTGTCTATAAAGCGAAGTGTGAAGATAATATTCTTTTAATTACGGATTGTATGCGAGCTGCGGGAATGGTGGATGGGATTTACGACTTAGGAGAACTAGAGGTAATTGTTCAGAATAGTATTGCACGACTTAATACGGGAAGCTTGGCTGGGAGTACATTAAATATGTGGGAAGCCGTTAAAAATGGAATAGAATTTGGTGGATTATCACTCGCTGAATGTGTCAGATTAGCTTCTACGAATCCTGCTAAAAAACTTGGTCTAGGTGAACGAAAAGGGAAAATTTCACAAGGGTATGATGCAGATTTTGCAATAATAGGATTAGAAAACACGATTGATGCTACATGTGTAAGAGGAAAATGGATGGTGCACCGATAATAGTTAGTTTTTAAGGAAAGTGTTTATATAGTTAATATGGTTAACATCCAAAGAACAGAATTATGTAGAAATATGTCAATTACTTTTTCAGAAAAATTAAAATTTATTATTTTGGGTTTTCATATTTAATGATATACTTACGTAAACTGGTAATGACATCATGATTAAAAATTGAAAACAAGAATCATAATTTTTTAGTTTACTATTCATTAGGGGGTGATAGTTAATTGAAAGCCCTTACACATCAACTGGTAATAACATCATGATGTGACTTTGTTGCAATTCAAATGATATTAAGGTAATTATCAGAGGGGGAAGATTATGAAAAAGTGGTTTAGCATCTTTATGACTTCACTATTAGTGATACTTGGCTTAGCAGGGTGCAACGACAGTGAGGAAACATCAGGAAAAACAAAGGATGGAAAGGTAGAAATTAGCTACGGTCTTTGGGATAAAAATCAAGTGCCAGCGATTGAAGACATTATTAAATTATTTAATGAGGAAAATCCTGATATTAAGGTAAAAATCGAGCTTACTCCATATAAGGACGGTCAGTATTTCCAAAAACTCGAAACAGCTGCAACAGGTGGATCTTTACCTGATGTTTTATGGATGAATGGTCCTCATATTGTCCAATATGCAAAAGGGGATGTACTGCTTCCACTAAATGAATTAATTGAAAAGGACGCTTTCAGCTTAGATAATTATCCTTCTTCCTTAACAGATCTTTACACTGTCGATGGGGATACATACGGTATTCCGAAAGATTATGATACGACAGGATTCTATTACAACAAAAAGCTGTTTGATGAAGCGGGTCTATCCTATCCTGATGAGACATGGGACTGGAATAAACTGAAAGAAGCTGCTAAACAACTAACGAATAAAGATAAAGGAGTTTGGGGCTTTGCGGCTGTAATGGGAAATCAAGGTGGTTATTATGATTTAATTTGGCAAAATGGTGGTCATATAATTTCAAAGGATGGAAAGTCTGTTGGATTTGATCAACCCGAAGCCATCGAGGCTCTCAAATATAATATTAGCTTTATAGAAGAAGGATTATCTCCAACCCACGCTCAAATGAGTGAAACAAAACCTTCAGATTTATTCTTGTCTGGAAAAGTAGCGATGATGTTTGATGGACCTTGGATGGTTCCAGAATATAAGAATAATCCTGATCTCAATGTTGCCGTCTTGCCTCAAGGAAAACAACGAGCGGTTAGTATCCATGGTTTAGCTAATGTTATAGCTAAAAATACGAAGAATAAGGACGCTGCTTGGGAATTCGTGAAATTTTTAGGATCTAAAGAAGCAGCTGAAGTATTTGCTAAAACGGGAACGGTTATTCCTGCTTTTAATGGAACACAAGAGGCATGGTTAAACTCTGTTCCAACATTAAATCTTCAAGCATTTATTGATTCGGCAGAATACTCAGTCCCGTTACCGAGTGTAAAAGCAACAGGGGAAATATGGGAATATGAAACTCAAATTCTCAAAAAAGCATGGGCTGGTGAAGTAAGTGTAGAAGAAGCGGTGAAAGAACTTTCACAAACAGCAAATGAAGCACTTGCGAAGGAATAATATTGAAAAAATGAAGGGGAGAATCCTTTTCTTCTCTTCATTTTTTTAGAGAGGAGGAGCACATGGTGAATGAACTCCCATTACAAACCGAGAGCCCCAAAAAACCACTTCTTCGATATTTGAGAATAAATACAAAAAAACGATCAGATTACTTCTGGGCTTATGCCATGATTGCGCCAACCATGATTGGCTTGATGATATTTTACCTTTGGCCGATTCTTCAAACCGTATATTTTAGTTTTACTGAATGGGGAGCATTTGGAACATACGAATGGACTGGAATCGATAATTACAAAGAAATGTTAAAGGATGGAAACCTTGCAAAGTCCTTTAAAAATACCTTTATTTATATTATCTTCACGGTTCCGATTGGCATTTTTCTATCGATACTTTTGGCTGTTCTACTTAATCAAAAAATCAAAGGGAAATCCATTTATCGAACTCTATTTTTTTTACCAGTCATTACAATGCCTGCTGCAATTGCGATGGTTTGGAAATGGCTATATAACGCTGATTACGGATTGTTAAATTACCTATTATCATTAATTGGCATTGAAGGCCCAAGCTGGGTATCAGATCCGAATATTGCCTTATATTCGGTTATAGTAGTAGCGATTTGGAGTGGAATTGGTTATAACATGGTCATATTTTTATCTGGTTTACAAAGTATTTCAAACTCGTATTATGAAGCAGCCATAATGGATGGGGCTGGTCCGGTAAGGATCTTTTTTAAAATTACATTACCGTTGCTTTCACCTGTCATTTTCTTTGTCTCCATTATGTCTTTAATCGGAGCATTCCAAGTGTTTGACTTAATTTTAATGATGATTGGAAAAAACAGTATTGCAATTGAAAATACACAGTCGATTGTGTATTTATTTTATCAATATGCGTTTATCTTAAATAATAAAGGCTATGCTGCAGCAATAGCTGTTCTATTATTAGTCGTTATACTAATCATTACGGTTATTCAAATGGTGTTACAGAAAAAGTGGGTGCACTATGAATAAAGGAGGAATAGCCATTGGCAAAAACCGCACAAATTGTTAGAAACAAGTCGTTTCTAATCCATTTCGTACTGATTATAGGCTCGGTGATAATGGTTGTTCCTTTTGTATGGATGATTTTAACTTCATTAAAAACTTACGCTGAGTCTGTTCATGTTCCGCCTATTATTCTTCCAGATGATTTTAGATGGTGGAATTACAAAGAAGTTTTTACTTTGCTTCCATTTTTTAAATTTATGCTTAATACATTTATCGTCACCTTAGTACGTACGATTGGACAATTATTTTTATGTTCTTTGGCTGCGTATGCCTTTGCACGAATTCAATTTCCCGGTAGAAATATTTTATTTGTATTAGCACTATCCGTATTAATGGTGCCAGGCCAAGTATTTTTGTTACCCCAATATATGATTATGGTGAAATTAGGTTGGTTAAATACATTGCAAGCTTTGATTGTACCAGGTTTATTTAGTGCATTCGGTACGTTTCTACTCCGACAGTTTTTTATGGGATTACCAAAGGAATTAGAAGAAGCGGCAAGACTTGATGGCTGTAACCACTTTCAAATCTATTGGAGAATCATGCTTCCCCTTGCGAAACCAGGTTTAATCGCTTTAGGTATTTTTACCGTTCTTTGGTCTTGGAATGAACTAATGTGGCCGATGATTGTGAATAGTTCTCCAGAGGTCATGACCTTATCTGTCGGGTTATCTTCCCTTCAAGGACAATATACGACGAATTATCCAATTCTTATGGCGGGTTCTTTCTTGGCAATATTACCAATGCTCGTATTATTTATGTTTTTACAGAAGCAATTTATTGAAGGAATTGCCATAACAGGCGGTAAATAATAATAATATATAAATTTAGGAGGAAACAGAATGCTTAAAGCAGCGTTAATTGGAGCGGGGAGTAGGGGATTTTACGCATATGGTTCATATGCTCTTTCCTATCCTCATGAAATTCAATTTATTGCCATTGCAGAGCCAAATAAAGAAAAAAGAGATAAATTTGCTAAGTTGCACAACATTTCAGAGGAAATGAGATTTGAAGATTGGACGGAGTTATTAGAAAAAGAAAAAATGTGTGAGGCATTGCTTATTTGTACTCCAGATCGTTATCATTTTAAACCAGTTATGAAGGCGATCGAAAAGGGATACAGTATATTACTTGAAAAACCAATGTTTCCCGACCCACTAGAAACACTTGGAATTGCTGAGGCAGCTGAGAAGCATGATAGTTTACTAAGTGTTTGTCACGTTATGCGCTATGCACCTTTCTATCAATCTTTGAAAGATTTAGTAGAATGTAAAGTTATAGGGGATATTGTTTCGATTCAATGGAACGAAAATGTTGGTTACTATCATCATGCCCATAGTTTTGTTCGAGGGAATTGGAGGAATTCGACGGAATCAAGTTCAATGATTTTGCAGAAAAGTTGTCATGATATGGATATGTTATCTTGGTTGATTGGAACAAAATGTAAAAGTGTGTCCTCATATGGAAGTTTAACATATTTCAAAGCAGATAATGCACCAGAAGGTTCAACAAATAGATGTTTAGATGGCTGTAAAATTGAAAAGGAATGCCCATACTCTGCAGTTAAATGGTATTTGCATGATCAAGATGTGTGGCCAGCAAATGTTGTTTCACCCAACTCAAGTATCGAAAGTAGACTTAAAGCGATTCAGGATGGGCCATATGGTCGATGTATCTATCATTGTGATAATGATGTTGTCGACCATCAAGTTGTGAACCTATTATTTGAGCAGGATGTAACAGTTTCATTCACGATGACCGCTTTTACGAATAAAACGTATCGTAATTTTAAAATCATGGGCACAAAAGGTGAGATTATTGGTAATGATTTAGAAAATCAGCTTAAAATAAATTATTTCTCTGGAAAAGAGGAACTCATAAACCCAGAAACGGTGGAAGGGGGACATATGGGGGCAGATACTAGCATAATGAAGGACTTTATTGAACGAGTGTCTACGAAAGATAGAGAAAGTCTAACTTCTGCTAAGGTATCCGCTCAAAGTCATATGATTGCTTTTGCCGCAGAACATTCAAGATTGACAGGAGAAACCATATCTTTAACTGATTATATAAAAAAATTGAAGGAATCGGCAGAAAAGGCGAAATAGTTATAACCATATTCTATTTATGATATGGTAATCTTTGGCCAATGTCATGTATAATGGTGATAACTGGTTATGACAAAGATACCACAAGAGGAGAAAATCATGATAGAAAAGGATAATCGATTACCACTATACTATCAGTTAATGGATACAATATTAGAAAAGATTGAGAATGGTGAGTTAGCTGAAAATGATCAACTTCCGTCTGAAAGGGAATTCTGTGAAGTTTATAAAGTAAGTCGTACTACAGTTAGGCAAACGATGCAGGAATTAGAAAAAGAAGGATATATTTATAAAATACATGGTAAGGGAACCTTTGTATCCCCGAAAGTTTACAATCAAAGTTTGGTTAACTTTTATAGCTTTACCGAAGAAATGAAGAAGGCTGGAAAAAATCCATCAACAAAGGTGCTTTCTTTCTATAAAATAGAATGTGACAGCAGAATAGCCAAAGCAATGAATCTTACTTTGGAAGATGAAGTGTATAAAATAACGAGATTAAGGCTCGCAGACCAAGATCCGATGTTATTGGAGACGTCGTATGTACCAGTAAAGCGATTTGAGAATTTATCTGCTGAAAAATTAGAACTCACACCAATGTATGAAATATTTCGCTCTGATTATCAAGTGATCATAACAAGTGCATTGGAAAGTTTTAAAGCTGTCAGTGCCAGAAAAGATGAAGCAAATATTTTAACAATCGAACAGGGCTCCCCATGTCTAATGCTAGAAAGAACTACATTTGAACAATCCGATATTATCGAATATACAGTCTCCATTGCCAGAGGAGATAAATTCACCTATACAGTAGAGCTTAAATAGATATTTAGTAATATCTATTTAAGGGAACTGGTAATGATGACACAAACAGTTTTTCAGGAAGGATGATGATTAACAGTGCTATTAAATGCAAATGAAGTTAAACGGCAAAAATTTGGTGCAGTCCATACAGCAAAAGAAATTGCACAGCAACCTAGATTATGGAAAGAAACATTTGATCTTCTCTTAAAGGAAAGAGATACAATTATCCAATATTTTAAGGAGATAGAGAAAAAGCATGACCATATTCGGATTATTCTTACCGGGGCAGGCACATCTGCATTTGTTGGCGATACACTCCTTCCCTATTTAAAAAGACTAATTAACAATAAAAAGTTCATAGTTGAAAGTATACCGACAACTAATATCGTTTCAAATCCCTACAATTTCCTAGATTCCAACTTTCCAACTATTATGATTTCTTTTGCTCGTTCAGGGAATAGTCCAGAGAGCTTAGCTGCTGTTAATTTAGGGGAGCAAATGATTAAGGACTTCTATGGAATTTTTTTAACATGTAATCCTGATGGTGCTTTGACAAAGCAAAAGAGGATGGTTGAAAAATATTTAGTCATCTTAATGCCGCAAGAAGCTAATGATCAGGGCTTTGCTATGACAAGTAGTTTTACAACGATGCTTTTGTCTTCTTTTCTACTTTTTCAAATTGAAAGCATCCATACGATGGAGACAAAACTTGAAGAAATCATTCATGCTGGAAACACCATCATACAAAAAAGTGAAGAGACATTAATGGATCTAGCCAATTCTTCATTTTCAAAGGTTGTATTTTTAGGATCTGGAGTATTTGAAGGTTTAGCAAGAGAGTCGTCCTTAAAATTTCTAGAACTAACGGGTGGGAAAATACCTACTACGTTTGACACATCTTTGGGTTTTCGCCATGGACCAAAATCAATTTTAGATGCTGACACATTGGTTGTAGTGTTCTTATCTTGTCATTCGTATACGAGAAAATATGATATTGATATTTTACAAGAAATATATGGTGAAAAAGATAGAGGGAAAGTTATTGCTATTTCATCGATTCCTGATGAAACGGCGGAGAACCATTGTGATCTATTCTACAATGCTAATTTAAGCGAAATTAATGAGGATATTTTTCTAACACTTCCATATATATTGTATGCACAGACCTTCGCCATGTATAAATCGATTCGATTTGGATTTTCTCCTGACAATCCATCTCCTACTGGTGTTGTTAATCGTGTAGTAAAGGGAGTTACGATTCATTCATATGATACAGATTAAGAAGCATGGATGATTTAACCATTTAGAGAAAATAAACTCATTATATACAACTCTTTGAAGGGTGAGGAAGAAAGATGGGACTAGTAACAACAAAAGAATTATTAATAGATGCCTATCAAAATCATTATGCTGTTGGAGCTTTTGGTGCGCATAATCTTGAAATGATTAAGGCTGTCATTGCTGGAGCTGAGAAGATGAATGCTCCGGTTATTTTACAAACCACACCTGGTACCATTAATTATGTCGGAGTCAATTATTTGAAAGCGATGGTTGAAGAAGCTGCCAAGAATGCCAAAATACCAGTAGCCCTTCATTTAGATCACGGTGATTCCTTTGATATTGCTATAAAATGCTTACGTGCTGGTTATACATCGATCATGATTGACGGATCACACTTATCTTTTGAAGAAAATATTAATCTCGTAAGAAAGGTCACAGAAGTAGCACATGCCATTAATGTACCAGTTGAAGCAGAGCTAGGGACTATTGGAGGAGTCGAAGACGATCTAATGGTTGAGGAGGAAGCAGTCTTTTTTACAGATCCCGAAATGGCCGAGCGATTTGTATTTGAAACAAAAATCGATTCACTTGCACCTGCATTTGGTACAGCACATGGGATGTATAAGCAAGAGCCGAAATTACGCTTTGACTTATTAAGTGAAATATATGAAAGAACAGAGTGCCCACTAGTTATGCACGGTGCATCAGGTGTTTCTGCAGAATCTGTGCAAAAAACATTGAATCTTGGAATTGCTAAGGTTAATTTTTCTACCGAATTAAAGGATGCATTTGCTCAGGAAATGCGTTTGTATTTCAGTGAGAATCCTTTACAAAATGACCCGAGGAAATATTTTGTCACGGCAGCAAAAATTGTAAAGGAAGTTGTGATCGAAAAGATTAAGATGCTGCAAAATACTAGTATGGTTAGATGAGATGATCACCACAATTACTTTGAATGCAGCTTTAGATAAAACTTATTATCTACCTAAGTTATCATTAGGTGAAACCAATAGATTACAACAATTACATGTTGAGCCTGGGGGAAAAGGAGTCAATGTCGCAAAAGTCCTTCACACTTTAGGAGTGAATGTTTGTACCAGCGGATTTATTGGTGGGAGTAACGGTAAGAGGATTACTCAACTATTAGATGAGCGTAACATATCACATGATTTTATTGCTATACAAGGAGAATCACGTGAATGTCTAACGATCATCGACAATGAGGCGAAACAAGAGACAGAGATATTAGAAGTAGGTCCGGAAATTTCTTCCGACGAATGGGATCGATTGTGTTTCCATATGAAAAAAATAGCGAAAAAAAGTGAGATGATTATCCTTTCAGGAAGTCTTCCTCTAGGTGTACCTGATGAAGGCTATGGGAAACTAATTGACATCATTCAACAAAACGGTTCAAAAGCGATACTAGATACGAGTGGAAGTGCCCTTTTATATGGAATCGAAAGTGCTCCCTTTGTGATAAAGCCAAATGAACATGAGTTAAAGCAAGTATTGAAAAAAGAGACAATTACCTTTCAAGAAGCAGTGGAGGTAGGGAAAACACTGATAGAAAAAGGTATTCAAAATGTTTGTATTTCGTTTGGAAAAGAAGGTGCCGTACTTATCACACAGAATGCAACCTATCGGGTTAAAGTCCCCCCTATGAATATTGTAAACACAATAGGTAGTGGGGATTCTATGTTAGCTGGATTAGCAGCAGGTTTTTACACAAACCTTCCTGTTGAAGAAACCCTAGTTTTAGCCTCTGCGTGTGGAGCGGCGAATGCACTACAGCCTTCTGCAGGTAGAGTGGAGTTAACAGAAGTAAGGAGATTAATAAACCAGATAGAAATAATAAAGATGAGATAAATGGTAAATCAAGAACTTCAATTATTTTACTCCAATTTGCCTTTGAATTTTTTAAAGGAAGTGCATTTATTTGGAAAAAATCTTAGTAGCAGACATCGGTGGAACAAAAATTGCAGCAGCCCTTGCTGATAAAAGGGGTAAGTTAACATGTCGTCTACAAGTGAATAGTGCAACCCATGAATCTGAAGCAATGTTTACATCTCTTCTCTCTGTATTTTCTAACGTTTTAGAAAGGGAAAACACCAAGCCTGAAGAAATCCAATTGATTGGGCTAGGTGTACCTGGTCTAGTTGATTCAAAAAAAGGGCTAGCAGTTTACCAGAATAATTTACCTTGGAGGAATTTCCCGCTAATATCCCGTCTTAAAGTTGTATATCCAAATGCTAAAATTGCGATCGACAATGACGTTTATATGGCAGCTTGGGGAGAATGGAAGGCACGCCAGCTTGATAAAGAAACCTTTGTGTATATAACGATTAGTACAGGCATTTCTGCATGTATAATAAATAATGGCCAATTTATTCGCGGAGCTGGAATGGCAGGAGAAATCGGCTTTGCGGTTGTAAATTATAATCAACTCAATTTGACACTTGAAACACTTGCATCGGGTCCCGCGTTAAAGGCAGAAGCGAAGCAAGTGTATAATAATGCTGCAATAACTACGGAAAGATTACTAGAGTTGTATAATCAGGATGATCCAAAAGCAGCCATCATTGTTCGTAAGGCTGCAAGGAATATTGCCCGAGGATTACATCAACTTATTACGGTTTTAGATCCACATGTGGTAACGGTAGGTGGTGGGGTTATCAATCATCAGCCCCAATTCTTTGAATTGATTAAACATGAGGTGCAGTTATTGACCCAAAATCCAATTCAACAAAGTATTAGTGAACGAATTCAGGCAAGTTATTATAAAGGGGATGCAGGACTTCAAGGAGCGAGATATCGTGCAATAGAAGGAATGAAATGAATATAAAGGCAAACAGAGTGTAAATGTTGTTAGATTGTAAAAAGCTTTAAAACCTAAATAGGTTTCAAAGCTTTTTATTTTTGCTTATGAATATCTTTTATGATAATTCTCTTACATATTGTTAATTGTTTCACGTTAATTATTTTTTAATTATAATATTGGTAAATAAATTTCCACATTTTTCAAAATGCATTTTATTCATTTACTGAAAGTAGGGATACTCATGGGAGAAGAAATTTTTCAATCCAAACATTTTAATCTAAGGGAAATAAATAAAGGTGTTTATGCGGCAATCGTGACAAAGAATGGTGGGGGAGTTGGAAACGCGGGAATTATTGATTTAGGGGATCAAACGATTATTTTCGATACTTTCAATACTCCTCAGGCAGCATTTGATCTAAAACAAGCCGCCCTACAACTTACGAATAACCCGATTACTTATGTAGTTAACAGTCATTGGCATGGTGATCATATTAGAGGCAATCAAGCCTTTTATGAATATGAGATTATATCGACAACGATGACAAAGGAACTTATGGATGAGATTCATCCAGGGCGCATGGAAAAACAAAAAAAATCTTTACAAGAATTATCAGACCATATTAAATCCTTAGAAAAAGAGGCAGATAAAACTAAAGATTTGATAGAACAGGAAAACATCCTGAATAGTGTATCTCAATTAAAGGAAATTAAAGCCTCATTACCATTATTAACTTATGTATCTCCTTCGTTTACATTTGAAGAAAAGTATATAATCTCCGGAAGTAAAAGAGAGGTAGAGTTAATTTCATTTGGTGGGGGTCATACCAGAAGTGATATGTTCTTATACATACCTAACGAGAGTATTATATTTACAGGTGATCTACTAGTAAATGGAACTCATCCTTACATGCTTGATGGAAATCCTGAGAGTTGGATTGACATTTTAGAAAAAATGTTAATTTTACCAATTCAAGTTGCTGTACCAGGACACGGAGATATCGCAACAAAAGAGGAATTAATCATACTGAAGGAATATATAATAAGAGTTATCGAAGCAGCAAATACAAAAGAGCTAGAAATTCCACCATATTATAAATCTTGGACAATGCCTGAACTTTATAAGTTAAATATCGAATTTGTCAAACAATGGAAATTTAACAATTGAGAAATATATTTGTTTAATAGTAATAAGAAAATGATTTGATAGAAACAGAGGAATTGGCTACTAGATTAAAATACGAACATTAGCCAAAAAGAAATTAAAAATGTTTAAGATTTTCCATTTACAAATACAATCTTTCGACCTATAATACAGTTCATACAATTAAATTGGACGCAATCACTCATATAATCGCGGGGATATGGCCTGCAAGTTTCTACCGGTGTACCGCAAATATGCCGACTATGAGTGAGCAATGGGAATACACCTTTTTTATAAGGTGTTCTATTCCATTTTCCTTCAAAGCTAAACCTGAAGGTCATTGACTCACTCAATCTATGGGGAGTCCAATGATTTCAGGTTTTTTTACATCTAGGGGGAAAAGATCAATGGAATTATTAAAGAATAAGATTGAGGCAGAGGGTAGAGTTCTCTCCAATCAAGTACTAAAAGTAGATTCCTTTTTAAATCATCAAATTGATCCAGTCTTAATGGCTGAGCTGGGAAAGGAGTTTGCAAAGCGTTTTCAAGCTGAAAATGTGACAAAAGTACTTACGATTGAATCTTCAGGAATTGCCCCTGGATTGATGGCGGCTCTTGAGCTTTCCGTTCCAGTCATTTTTGCAAGAAAAAGAAAGTCATTAACGATGGTGAATGATTTACTTATTGCTTCTGTCCATTCTTTTACGAAAAATGAAACAAATGAAATTTCGGTATCCAATAAATTTATCTCGCCTAAAGATCGGGTTTTGATTATTGACGATTTTTTAGCAAATGGTCAAGCGGCTTTAGGGTTAGCGAATATTGTTAAGCAAGCGGGAGCTGAAACGGTAGGAATCGGTATAGTCATTGAAAAGTCCTTCCAAGAGGGTGGAAAACTTCTTCGAAATGCAGGCTATAAAGTAGAGTCACTTGCGAGAATCGAGTCTTTGGAAAATGGCAAAGTAACCTTTTTAGAAGAATTGGAGGTTATACAATAATGTCAACGAATTCATTTAAAACGGCATCTTTAGGAATTCAACATGTGCTTGCAATGTACGCAGGTGCAGTTATCGTTCCATTAATCGTAGGCGGTGCTCTTGGGTTAACGACAGAGCAATTAACCTACCTCGTTTCTATTGATATATTAATGTGTGGAATAGCTACCATTCTACAAGTTTGGAAAAATAAATTCTTTGGTATTGGTTTGCCTGTTGTCCTTGGATGTACGTTTACGGCTGTAGGCCCAATGATTGCAATTGGCGGAGAATTTGGGATATCAGCCATTTATGGCTCCATCTTAGTATCTGGGTTATTTGTTGTATTAATTTCAACTTTCTTCGGAAAACTGGTCAAATTTTTTCCGCCTGTCGTAACAGGATCTGTAGTGACGATTATTGGTCTTACTCTAATCCCAGTGGCCATGAATAATATTGCAGGAGGCCAAGGGAGTCCAGACTTTGGTTCACTATCCAATATTTCGCTTGCTTTTGGTACTCTATTATTCATTTTAGCTTTATATCGTTTTGCATCAGGATTTATTCGCTCAATCGCCATTTTACTTGGCTTAATTGGTGGAACAACTGTTGCCTATTTTATGGGGAAGGTGAATTTTACAGCTGTTGCTGATGCTTCGTGGTTCCATATGGCCAAACCATTTTACTTTGGGATGCCTACTTTCGAAATTTCGGCTATATTAACAATGATTTTAGTTGCAATGGTCAGTTTAGTTGAATCGACGGGTGTTTATTTTGCCTTGAGTGATATTTGCAATCGAAAAGTATCAGAGAAGGATTTAGCAAATGGTTATCGTGCAGAAGGTTTGGCTATTCTTTTAGGTGGACTATTTAATGCCTTTCCATACACGACTTATTCTCAAAACGTAGGTCTTTTACAATTATCAGGTGTAAAGGGTAAAAACGTCATTTACACGGCTGGGGCGTTTCTTGTTATCCTTGGTTTTGTACCGAAAATAGGTGCACTGACGACTGTTATTCCAGCTGCTGTTCTTGGTGGAGCAATGGTTGCGATGTTCGGAATGGTTGTTGCCTATGGGATAAAAATGCTAAGTCATGTGGATTTTGCATCACAGGAAAATCTTCTCATTATAGCTTGTGCAGTGGGGATGGGCTTAGGAGTAACCGCTGTACCAGATTTATTTGCAAAACTACCTGGAAGTATTCAAATATTAACGAGTAATGGAATTGTTACAGGTAGCTTAACGGCAATTATTTTAAATATTGTCTTTAATATTATGCCACTTAGTAAAAAGTCCGCTTATTCAGCTGGCCTTAAGGAACAGAAAGCTTCATAAACGTCTTATTTACAGCCATTCTGGTTAATAAACTGGGATGGCTTTTTATTTTATCATTTCCCGACAGAAGACTCCCACCTCAAGGAATGGGAAGGGCGTAGCCCAATGAGTAGGTGAGAGATGAATGTCGGTTGGCGTTAGCCAACAAGGTTCTAGCATGGTATAATTAGAACAAATGTTCCTGTGAAGTGTGGTGATATTCATGATTGTAAATAAAGCCTATAAATTTCGAATCTATCCAAACAGATACCAAATTGAAGTCATTAACAAAACGATTGGATGTTCAAGATTTTTATTTAATTTCTTTCTCGGTAAACAGAAAGAGAAAGATGCGTATTGGTACATTGTTGAAGAGATGGTTCAGAATGGTCAAATTCCAACTAACAACTGGAAAGGCAAGTGCTTTAATAAATACGAAACGGTTAAATTCCTTCTCGAATTAAAGAAGCAGTATTCTTTTTTAAAAGAGGTAGATAGTATTGCTCTGCAAAAATCTGTTGACACATTAGCGGATGCCTATGTTCGCTATTACAAAAAACAGAATAATTATCCACGTTTTAAGTCCAAAAAGAACAAACTTCAATCTTATACTACAAAATATACGAACGGAAATATTGCTGTAATGGATCATCATATCAAACTTCCAAAATTAGGAACTGTCCGCTTTGCAAAGAGTCGTGAAGTAGAAGGTCGAATCATCAGTGCTACTATTAGGCGTAACCCTTCGGGAAAGTATTTTGTTTCTTTAGCAACGGAAACAGAAGTGACGGAATTACCCAAAACGAACTCTGCTGTTGGCATAGATGTCGGATTAAAAGATTTTGCTATCCTTTCAGATGGAACAACTTTCTCTAATCCAAGATTTTTCCGCACACTAGAGGAAAAGTTAGCTAAAGCACAGCGAATCATGAGTAGAGGCACGATAGGTGGTTCCAATTGGTACAAAGCGAAAATGAAAGTTGCACGCATCCATGAAAAAATAACCAATGTAAGAAAGGATTACCTAGACAAAATTTCAACCGTGATTGTCAAAAACCACGACATAATAGGTATGGAAGATTTGTCGGTATCAAACATGTTAAAGAATCCTAATCTTGCCAAAGCCATTAGTGAAGTATCATGGTCACAATTCAAAACCATGATTGAATACAAAGCGAAATGGTATGGCAAACAAGTTGTGACAGTGGCGAAGAATTTCCCATCCAGTCAGCTTTGTTCATGTTGTGGCTATCAAAACAAAGACGTTAAGAATTTAAACCTTCGTGTGTGGGACTGTCCTTCTTGTGGAACACACCTCGATAGGGATATTAACGCAGGACAAAATCTTAAAAATGAAGCGATAAGACTTCTAACTGTCGGAGCGACAGGGATAGCCTAATCAATAACTGGTGGATACACTGGTGTTCTTAGGAATCTCCCCCTTCAAACAAACCGTAAGGTTGTTAAGGGGTGAGTAGTTCAAATATAATAAGAATTGGATTGTTTAATTTAAACAAGCAGGTGTTTTCATGAAAACCATTTTAGTCGTTGATGACGATCAACATATCCGTTATTTAGTGAAGGATCTTCTAATGAAAGAAGGGTATAAGGTTCTAGAAGCGGGAGATGGAGTCGAAGGGTTAAAAATTGTGGAAAAGGAAATTTGTGATTTAGCGGTTGTGGATGTCATGATGCCGAATATGGATGGTTACCTTTTAACTGAGGAAATTCGAAAAAGCCATGATATGCCTGTCATCCTACTGACAGCTAAAAGTCAAATTGAAGAAAAAGAAAAAGGCTATCATTCTGGAACCGATGATTATTTAGTGAAGCCCTTTGAACCGAAGGAATTGCTTTTTCGCGTCAATGCCCTTTTGAGAAGGTACGGAAGACTTAATGAATCGAATATTAAATTGGGACCTTTGTTTATTAATAAAAAGAGTTATGAAGTAGAAATGGATCAAAAAACATATATGCTGCCTTTAAAGGAATTTGAGCTACTGTATTTTTTGGCTTCTCATCCGAATCAAGTGTTTAATCGTAATCAATTAATAGAACAAGTATGGGGTATGGAATATGAGGGAGACGAACGGACAGTGGATGTCCATATTAAACGTTTAAGAGAACGCTTTAAAAGCGGATCTGATAAGTTCTCCATAAAAACCATTAGAGGTGTTGGTTATTCCTTGGAGGTTTTATAAATGAAATCCCTGTATAGTAAATTTGCTTTTTCTACTATTTTGATCATGATTATAAGTGGGATATTATCATTTGTATTTTCCAATTTTTATTACCAACATACATTAAAGCAGCAAAATGATCGAAAAATTACTCATTTTGCTTTGGAAATTTCGGATTTTATCCAAAAGGATCATAGCATTAATTTGAATGATTATTTTAAACACCTTGGTTCAATTGGCTATCAAATATATATTGTGAATACGCAAGGCGAAAAGCAGTTTTTTGGGACTTCTTATCGAAATCAGGAACTATCAAAAACGGCAGTTGCGGATGTATTATCTGGTGAAGTGTATCATGGGATTGTCAACTTCCCTCATAAAACCTTCGTGACAGGCTTTTTTGCCAATGAATTAAAGAATACAATCGGTGTTCCGTTTACATTTGAAAATGAGAAATATGCTCTATTTATTCGTCCCGACATTAAATTAATGTTCAATGAAATGCATCTATTATTTGGATGGTTATTACTCTCATCTATTACATTAAGTATTTTATTTGTGTTGATTAGTACAAAGTATTTAGTAAATCCCATCATTAAATTAAATAAGGCGACTAAAACGCTGACAGAAGGCAATTTTTCCATTCATTTAGATATTAATCGGAAAGATGAAATAGGTGATTTAGCGGGAAGTTTTACGAATATGGCTAGCAAATTATCGAGGGTCAACAATTTAAGAAAAGAGTTCATTTCAAATGTCTCACATGATATTCAATCGCCACTTACGAATATAAAAGGCTATTTAAATTTATTAGATAATACAGAGATTACGAAGGAAGAAAGGAACCGAAATATTCAAATCATTCATTCGGAAATTAATCGATTATCGAACTTGTCTAAACAACTGCTTCTTTTAGCATCCATTGAAGGTAAAAGGGATTTAATGGAAATAAAAGAGTTTAATGTGGCGGAACAAATTAAAGGAGTCATCCAACAGTATCAGTGGAAAATAAGTGAAAAAGAATTGATGTTGAGTTATTTATTGCCTGAAACGATTATTTCGGGAGACCCTTTTTTGCTATATTCCGTGTGGGAAAATTTATTAACAAACGCAATGAAATATAATGTGGAATATGGAAGTATTGATATTACACTAACAAAGTTAGATGATTATGTAGAAATTGTTTTTAAAGATTCGGGAATTGGCATAGATTCTTCTGAAAAAGAAAGAATATATGATCGTTTTTATCGAGCGGACCCTTCAAGAAACAAATTAATTGAAGGAACAGGATTAGGACTTTCCATCGTTCAAACAATTATTCAAATGCATAAAGGAAGTATCATAGTAGACAGTGAAAAGGGGATCGGAGCCTCATTTAAGGTTATTTTGCCAATAAATATGTAATATGAAGTTCATCTTCCGTTCATATTCGTAAGTTATATTATCTATGAAAATAATGTACAAGTTAACATAGAAAATCGGAATGGTAATAAGGAGAGGTAAAATGAACAATACAAAATATAGCAATACATTATTAAGATTATCAGCAATTTTCGCTTTAGTAGGAGCAGTGATGGGAGCACATATGGCGGGTTCGAATGATTATGCCTATAGACCGATTCATGCTCACATATTAGTTGTCGGCTGGCTTTCGATCTTTTCTTGGTCCGTATATTACCGATTATTTCAACCAGTGGCAAAAAAGTTAACAGCTTTTCATTTTTACACCGCGATTATTGGTTCTATCGGTTTAACTGCTGGAATGGCGATGAATGCTTTTGATCTATTTTCAAAGGCTGTGAATCTCATTTTCTATATCGGCGGAGGCGTAACGCTATTAATTAGTTTTGGTTTTTTTCTTTTATTAACTTTTACGAAACATGGTAGTAAAGAATAATTTTCTTGGAAAACCCTTGCATAGCAAGGGTTTTTTGTATGGCATAATCTTTCGGTGAACAATATGAACAAAATGTGATTTAAGTTTTTAATGCAGTTTAGTTTTATAAACTATGAAAATTCTAAAAATTTTATAAAATTAAGAAAACGCTTTCAAGGGGGATTTACATGATTTCGATTAAAAAGCTTATAACGATTTTTTGTGCAGGTGCTTTGGCATTAAGTTTAGGTGCTTGCAGTAGTAAAGATACTTCGAGTGATGGCAAAAAGGAAGCAGCTAAAGGCTATCCACAAAAGGCTATTTCTGTTATTGCACCATCTGGAGCAGGTGGTGGATGGGATTTAACTGCCCGCTCATTTATTAAAGTACTCGGCGAGACAAAACTTGTTGAACAGCCTTTAACTGTTGAAAACAAACCAGGTGGCGGTGGCGCTGTTTTTATGGCGGAATACGCAACTCAGCAAGTTCAAAATAACGAAATGTTATTTGTTAATTCACCACCAATTATTATTAACAACCTGAAAAAAGAAGGAAATAGTCCTTATGGTTTTAAAAATACAACACCATTGGCACAATTGACGAAGGATTTCGGAGCGATTGTTGTAAAGGCAGATTCAAAATTTACTGATCTAAAATCAGTATTAGAAGAAGTGAAGAAAGACCCAAGCAAGCTTACATTTGCTGGTGGATCAGCTCCAGGATCAATGGACCACCTAATTTCGATTCTTCCTGCTTATAAATATGGTGTCGATCCAACAAAAGTAAAATATGTTTCCTATGATGGTGGGGGAGAAGCAATCACAGCCCTACTTGGCGGAAACGCTGACGTAATTGGAACAGATGCATCAAGTGTAAAAGAGTTTTTAAAGGCTGGAAAAGTTAAAGTTTTAGCTGTTACATCAACTGAAAGATTAGCTGGTGATTTTCAAGATGTTCCAACTGCGATTGAACAAGGTGTAGATGCTGAATTTACGATTTGGCGCGGTGTGTTTGGTCCTGAAAAAATGTCCAAAGAAGCAAAAGCTTATTGGGAAAAAACAATTGATGAATTAGTTGCGTCTCCTGAATGGCAAACAGAAGTTGAGACTCAAGGATGGGAATTAGAATATAGAAATAGCGATGAATTCAAAAAATTCTTAGAGGATCAAGAATCACAAGTAAGTCAACTTCTTGAAGCTTTAGGAATGCAGAAGTAATAAGGTGGGAAGGGGTAAATCTCTCCTTCCCGGTTATTTTTATATCGAAGGAGGATTACCGGATGGACGTTAAATTTGACCGCTTTGCCGCAGCATTGTTCCTAGCCGTTGGGGTCCTATTCATTATTGGGAGTCAAAATATTTCTAGCTCTTCTTATGGTAGCCAGGTTGGACCAAATATTTTCCCGCTGTTTCTAGGGATTCTGTTGGCTTTATTAAGTATTCGTTTATTTTATGAAACTTTTCGAGGTGAAAAACAGGAAGGGAAAAAGGAAGCCCTTCAATACAAGCCCTTCCTAATTATTTTTTCTGCTACCCTAGTATATATTTTAACACTAGAAACGATTGGATATATCATTACTACTTTTGTTTTCTTATTTATTTGTTTTCAAACGATGGAACGTTCCAAATGGCTCACATCCCTTCTCATTTCAGCTTGTTTTTCAGGCGTTGTCTATTATATTTTCGTAAATGTTTTAAAAGGGACATTGCCAGGCTGGCCAATTTGGTTTTCATAAGAGGGGGGGAATAGACAATGGGTACACTAGATTATTTAATACATGGATTTGGAACAGCACTTATTTGGTATAATTTGTTATTCGCCTTTGTTGGTGTTTTAATCGGGACAGCCGTTGGAGTTTTACCAGGAATAGGACCAATGAGCGGAGTTGCCCTACTTATTCCAGTAACGGCCTCTATTACCGGTGGATTGCCTCCCGAACAAGCAGCTACGAGTGCCATCATTCTCCTTGCGGGAGTTTATTATGGGGCGATGTACGGTGGATCGACGACATCCATTCTACTAAATACACCGGGTGAATCATCCTCTGTTGTAACAACATTGGACGGGTATCAAATGGCGAAGAAAGGTAGAGCAGGTAGTGCCTTATCGATCGCTGCTATTGGTTCTTTTGTAGCTGGTATTGTTACTCTTGTAGCGTTAATTTTACTAGCTGAACCACTTTCGAATGTTGCTTTAAAATTCGGTCCGGCTGAATATTTTTCACTTATGCTTTTAGGGCTTGCGGCTGTTAGTGGCTTGGCAGGAAAATCAGTTACAAAAGCTTTAATTATGACTGTTATCGGATTATTACTTGCTACAATCGGTATTGATAATGTTTCAGGAATAGCTAGATTTACCTTTGAAGTACCTTGGCTATATCAAGGGATTGAATTTTTAACGATTGCTGTTGGATTATTTGCACTTGGGGAAGTTTTCAAAACCATCTTAGAAAAAGACGAAGAAGAAACAGAGATTGCAAGAATTAATAATTTACTACCTTCTAAACAGGAATTAAAAGATTCAGCAGCACCTATCGCTCGTGGCTCCATCCTAGGATTTTTTGTTGGGATCCTACCAGGAGCAGGAGCAACACTTGCTTCGTTCTTTTCTTACATTCTTGAAAAAAAGATTTCAAAAGATCCATCGAAATTTGGTAAAGGGGCGATTGAAGGTGTAGCAGCTCCAGAATCGGCCAATAATGCAGCGTCAGGTGGCGCAATGATTCCTCTATTAACATTAGGAATTCCAGGATCTGGAACAACAGCCATCCTAATGGGAGCGCTAATGATGTATAATGTTCAGCCAGGACCGCTATTATTTGAGGATCATCCTCAAGTAGCATGGGGGCTAATTGCTAGTATGTTTATCGGTAATATCATGCTCTTAGTATTGAACCTACCACTCGTTAAAGTATTTGCGAAAATCATTCAAACACCGAAAAAGTATTTAATTCCTATTATTATTGCTATTTCAATTTTTGGTGTCTATGCTGTACAAGTTTCAATGTATGATTTACTTCTTTTACTTGCATGTGGGGTTTTCGGATATTTCTTAAGTAAAAATGATTATCCTATTGCCCCACTTGTATTAGGACTTGTATTAGGGCCGATGATTGAGAACAATTTGCGTAGAGCTTTAACTATTTCTAATGGTGATTACAGTGTATTTTTTACAAGACCGATATCTTTAGCATTTCTAATCATCACATTTTTAT
Source organism: Bacillus sp. CGMCC 1.16607 (assembly GCF_042683745.1). Taxonomy (NCBI): domain Bacteria; kingdom Bacillati; phylum Bacillota; class Bacilli; order Caryophanales; family Bacillaceae; genus Bacillus; species Bacillus sp. CGMCC 1.16607. The sequence continues at coordinate 7,351 of NZ_JBHUJX010000018.1, read as the reverse complement.
GGTTGATTATCCCAGTATTATTAAAAATGAGGGGTAAAAAGGTCATCATTAATGTGGAAGGGTAAAGTTTGGATATTCTGATTATTTGAGAAAACCTCTTTTTATAAAGGGGTTTTTTTACTATGATAGAAATAGAGGTGTTTCATCGAATGCGCTTACATACTAAACTAATGCTTGGAATCGTTGTTTTGATTATTTTTATGGGAGGAATATTTGAATATACCTTTAAAAATATGATGGAAACAAATCTCAAACATGAAAAAGGAACGAAGGCCTTATCAGTTGCTCAATCGATATCAAATATGCCTGATATTCAAGAAGCATTTTATACTGAAAATCCTTCCTTCATCATTCAACCTATCGCTGAAAAAATCCGCAAACAAGTGGGTGCTGAATTTATCGTAATAGGAAATCGAAATGAAGTCAGATATTCCCATCCTAATCCGAAACGAATTGGACAAAAGATGGTTGGTGGGGACAATAATCGTGTTTTTTTAGGTGAATCAGTTATTTCTGAATCAACAGGTACCTTAGGACCTTCCTTACGAGGAAAAGCACCAATATTTAGCGGAGGGGAAGTCATCGGAGTTGTTTCGGTTGGTTATTTGCAAACAGATATTGAAAAAGAAGTAGCAAAGATTCAAAGGAAAATTTTTATTGCCACAATGTTTATATTAATGGGAGGTTTAATTGCAGCGCTCTTAATCTCACTAAATATTAAAAGGGCTATTTTTGGCCTTGAACCGAAGGAAATTGCTTGGATGTATCAGGAAAAACACGCAATTTTAGAGTCCATCCATGAGGGAATCATTGCGATTGATACGGCTGGTAAAATCACCGTTGTAAATGAAACGGCACATAAAATTCTAGATATACCAAATAGTATTAAACTCCGCGGAAATAGAATTGAAGACGTGCTTGAAAATACCCAACTTCTTGATGTTGTAAGGTCAGGTCAAGCGGCATATGATCGTGAGTTTACGATCTTTGGAGAAACCTTCTTAGTCAATCGCATTCCAATCCTAAATAAACAAGGGAAAGTTATTGGGGCAGTGGCGAGTTTGCGAAATAAATCGGAACTATATAAGCTTCTTCAGGAGCTGTCTCATGTTAAATCCTATGCAGAAGGCTTGCGTGCTCAAACACATGAATATTCTAATAGACTATACACACTTCTTGGGTTAATCCAGCTTGGTTCTTATAAGGAAGCGATTGACTTTATTTCCAAAGAAGTCGATGTAGCTCAAGGATTTATTCAATTTTTAATGAGGGAAATACCTGACCCAATTTTAGCTGGATTTATCCTTGGAAAAGTTAGTTTGGCTAGTGAATTAAAATTAGATTTTACAATTGACCGTGAAAGCAGCTTTAAGGATGTACCGGTAGATATTAATCGCGATCAATTAGTAACTATTCTTGGAAATCTCATAAATAACGCTTTCGATGCTGTTAGGGAAAATGAAAAAAACGAAAAAAGAGTAAGTTTGTTTTTAACGGATTTAGGAAAAGACCTCATCATCGAAGTGGAAGATAACGGAAAAGGGATTAATTTAGAGAATAACGATAAAATTTTTCAAGAAGGGTTTACAACGAAGAATCACCATAGCAATGCCGGAATTGGATTAAGTTTGGTTCAGGAAGCGATTTACTGCCTTGGAGGATCAATTACATTTTCATCCACCGAGAGTGAAGGAACGATTTTCACAGTTGCCATTCCAAAAAGTAGGGGGTGTTTCAATGAGGGAGAAAAGAGACATAGAAGTATTGATAGTTGAAGATGACCAAAGGATTGCAGAAATACAAAGACGTTTTATTGAACAAATTGAAGGTTTCCAAACAATCGGAATAGCCCATAGTTATGTAGAAGCAAAAAGTTTTATTGACATATTTCAGCCAGATCTTATCATATTAGATGTCTACTTCCCTGATATGAACGGACTAGATTTATTGAAGGAAACAAAACAACAAAATAAACAGATGGATGTTATTATGGTCACAGCGACAAAAGAAATCCATAAAGTTCAAGAAGCAGTCACCATTGGTGTCTTTGATTATATAATAAAGCCTGTTGTTTTCGAGAGATTTAAACAGTCCTTACTTCGGTATCAGGATTATCATACGAAACTATTAGAGTTGGGAAAAGATAATACACATGTCACTCAGCAGCTGGTGGATAATCTTTTACGGAAAGAGATTGAACGAAATATTCACGAAAAATCGTATTTGCCTAAAGGAATTGACCCTCTTACTTTAGAAAAGGTATTGGAGGTTTTGGGAAAAGCTGATTCTGGTTTATCTGCGGAAAACGTAGGCAAAGAAATTGGCGTAAGCAGAACGACTGCCAGACGTTATCTTGAACATCTCGTGTCGGAAGAAAAAATAGAGGCTGATTTAGCATACGGGACAGTCGGTCGACCTGAAAGAGTATATGTAGGATTGACAAAATGATCAATTGTTTTTACAATGATTAAGGACATTATTAATAATAAAACTTTTTATGATTGTGGACTTTTCTAGAGAAATCTCTATTTTCGCCACACAAATGCCTTAGGACATTTGTGTGGTTTTTTATGTTTAAGGAAGGTGTGATTAAATGAAAGCTTGGCATTATGCTTTAATCGTATTTATTGGTGGGTGCTGTTATGGAGTGCTGTCTACGTTTGTTAAACTTGGTTATTCTGCAGGGTTTTCAATGGCAGAAGTTACGGGAAGTCAATATATTTGTGGAACTTTATTAATCTGGATCGCTACACTCTTTGCGAAGAAGAAAAAATTAAAGGGAATTCAAGCAGTTAAAATGATTCTTTCTGGCATTCCAATGGGTTTAACAGGAGTGTTCTATTATCAGTCTCTACAAACATTAGATGCGTCACTTGCGATTATTTTCTTGTTTCAATTTGTTTGGATTGGCACTTTATTCGAGTGGATGATCGATAAAAAAAGGCCAACGGGGAGTAAAATGGTGTCTATTGCTGCGCTTCTCATTGGATCCATTTTATCTGCTGGTTTGGTCTCAAATGGTGTCAACTCCTTGTCTTGGCAAGGGATCGTCTGGGGAATGTTATCAGCTTTAACCTTTTCAACATTTATCTATATTAGTGGTTCAGTTGGTAAGGACATTCCTCCCATCCAGAAGAGTGCATTATTTTCAACAGGAGCATTAATAATTGTAATGTTATTATTTCCACCAGCTTTTCTGTTAGATTTTCAAGTTGTAGTAGGGGTTGCACCGTACGGCTTCTTTCTTGGTTTACTGGGAGTCGTTTTACCACCATTGTTGTTTTCAATCGGAATGCAGCATGTTGGACCAAGTCTTGGTACGATATTAGCAGCATCTGAACTTCCAGTTGCGGTTACGATGTCTGCCCTCTTTTTGGCGGAGTATGTTAGTATCTCTCAGTGGCTAGGTGTGGTGGTCATCCTAAGTGGAATTGTTTTAGGGAATATTAATTTATCAAAAAGGAAATTGAATGCAGTTGATACGATAAATGGCAATAACTTTGCGAATTGATAGAGAGTAAAGCCGCAACCCTACAGGGGAATTGCGGCTTTTTATCATTTAGGCTAGGTCTTTTTAAAGAGTCAGAATATCTATTAAGGAACAATTGTAACCGGACATGGAGCATCATGTAACACACTGTAACTTACACTGCCCAAAACGGTTCGTTTAATAGCGCCTAACCCCCTACTTCCCATAACAATACATGCTACTTGGCTTTCCTTAGCCTCTACACAAATTTCGATTCCGGGAATACCAATTCTCACTTTTGTACTGATTGAGACATTTGGGCTCTTTGTTTCTGTTACAGCTAATGATTTCTCCAATACCTCTTGACTCAATTCCTGTTGGTATCCACGGATTTGCTCTTGACTAACAAATCGCTTTACATTAGGCGTATTATAGCTAGGCTGGATGTTTAAAAGAATAATTTCAGTTTCTTTTCCTTCCCAAAGTGAAAGTGCATACAGAATTGCTTTGTTGGAATCCTCGGAACCATCCACCGGAACTAAAATTTTTTTCAAGGTTCATTCACTTTCCTTCATATTAATTAGATTTTATCTTGTTTCTTGTTTCTTGTTTCGCAGTGTATAAAATTCTGACAAGAGATAATTTATAAACTTAGTATATAATTTTCTTTTATAAAATTGTCAGAATAAAACAATAGAATTATGTCTAATTATTGAATTTCAATTCTAATTGGATGTACACGCATAATTACGTTAATACAGGTTTAAAACAAACACCCGTGACCCGTGCACGTAAAAACGACATCAGCTCTGCTAATGTCGTTTTTTGTAAATTATGGAGCATAGGGGGCTCGAACCCCTGACCTCTACGCTGCCAGCGTAGCGCTCTCCCAGCTGAGCTAATGCCCCGTTAATGCTATATTGAATATTATAACTATTTTTCCAAGCTTGGCAATAGGTATTCGAAAAAAGTATGATCAGTATCAAAAATCCTAACAATTACGCCGCATCACTTCATTACTTGATAATGAGTAATTTCATAGTGACTCTTAATAGAACTAGCTAATTTGTAGGTGGTATCCTCCAGAATCTCAGACGTCGTATCTGATTTTGAATATTTCAATTGTTTCATTCACTCGATCCTGAAGACAAGGCTTGGTTGTAAAAGAAAAGGTGCGAAGCCCTAAGAATTCGCACCTTCCTTCTTCTATATCAAAATTAACCCATACTTTCTATTTCTACACTTTGAATTCCTTGGAAATTGGATATCGTGTAATATACATCAGTTGTTTTCAATTTAACATCTACTGTAATAATAAGTTGAAGGAGATGGTTATTATCAGACAGATCCTTTATCCGAATTCTTTTTACGGAAAACTTTTCATTTTTCATTAATAGGATAATGTCATCAATATTGTTTTTATCATTTACCTTTAACTGAAGTGATATTTCTTTCTCTCTTAAACGCTTTGGACCAATAAGTCCCATTAAGAAAGGAATTAATTCCACACTAATAATAAGTAATCCTACACCTGCAATTGCCTCGGTGAAGAATCCTGCACCTACCGCTATTCCTATTCCGGCTGCACCCCAAATCATTGCTGCAGTGGTTAGACCTGAAATACTGTCATTTTCTCTCCTTAATATAACCCCAGCCCCAAGAAAACCAATGCCCGAAACAATCTGTGCTGCTAAGCGAAGTGGATCCATTGTAATATTAATTTTATCGTTATGCGGAAATGAGTAAGCTGATTCGATTGAAACAATAGTCAAAAGACAACTTACTATTGAAATAACTAGACTTGTCTTTAGTCCGACTGGTTTTCTTTTTAACTCCCGTTCAAGTCCGATTACTAATCCTAATATTGCGGATATTCCTAATTTTAATAACATTTCCATTTCAGATTGGGTCATAACATTACCGCCTATTGTCTATTTTTGCTAATTAGTGTTTAAGTTTGATTGAAAAATAGCCTAAGCTTTTATCTTCACTTCTTGGATCTTGCATTTACTGAGTAATATCCAGATATTATCATTAGGAAACTAGAGCTAAATAAGTGTAAAATATAGACCATGTAATTATAGAAGGTTTGTAAAGGGAGATACATAATGGAAAAAAAACAATTCAATCCTTATCTGGCTTTGGTGATCGGAGTCATATCAGTTTCAACCTCGGCCATATTAGTAAAGTTTTCAACCTCTCCAGCAGGGGTCATCGCATTTTATCGTTTGTTTTTATCTGTAATATTATTACTTCCCCTGTTTTTAACAAGGTATGTTTCAGAGCTTCGTCTTATTACGAAGCGTGATTGGATATTCTCGATGATTGCCGGCATTTTTCTTGCGTTGCATTTCATCCTTTGGTTTGAGTCATTAAACTATACATCAGTTGCAAGTTCCACTGTATTAGTAACATTACAACCGTTATTTGCTTTTGTAGGCACGTATTTTTTCTTTAAAGAGAAAATATCTTTTATGACTATCATAAGTGGCATAATAGCGATTTTAGGAAGTGTCATTATTAGTTGGGGTGATTTCCGAGTAAGTGGATCTGCACTTTTTGGAGATTTCCTTGCTTTAATTGCCTGTGCACTCGTAACTGTGTATTTAATGTTTGGACAGGATGTTAGAAAGAGAGTATCTCTAATTACCTACACGTTCATTGTATATTCGTTTAGCAGTATCACACTTTTTATTTATGTTCTCGTTAGAAATGAATCATTCATTCCGAAACAATCAAGTGACTGGATATACTTCTTTTTACTTGCCCTTATTCCAACTTTATTAGGTCATTCCTTATTTAACTGGGTAATAAAATGGATTAGTACATCCATGATTTCCATGGCTATTCTATTTGAACCTGTTGGAGCCATTATTTTAGCCTACTATTTATTAGATGAAGGATTAATTTTGTCTCAAATTATTGGTGGTCTGGTTGTTATTGGAGGAATCAGTTTATTTGTTATCGACGAAAGGAAAGGGAAAATTTCAAAAAAGAATATTGAATTAGCAGATGGAAGAAAATAAAATATTAATATTAAATAAAAGAGATACCTTTAGTTAAACTAGTTTTGTGTAAAGAAGGAAGGATTATATGGAGAAAAAGGCTAACCAATTTGTAAATTGGTTAGCCTTTTTCTTTACAATACTTATAGGAGAACAAAAACAAGAAAAAATACTAATACGAATAAAAATGTTGATAAGTAATCTAATAGTTATTAACAGATTGTGTATAAAGTCGGAGATTGACCAATGAATCTAACTCGGATGTTATGATTACTTGTGTATAAACTGTTGATAAAATATGAGATAACAAATGATGATGATGTAAAAATCTACTAAATAAACATTTTTGTGAAAAAAACTTATAAAACTATATTGCAAACATAATTTAATCGTGTTATATTTAATCTCGTCCTTGAGACACACGCTTCTTCACCACAAACGAAGATGAAAATAATTTTAAAAAAGTTATTGACAAATTCCAAGTGGGTATGATAAATTAGGGAAGTCGCTTTTGGACAATCAATAAAATTGTTCTTTGAAAACTAAACAACCAAACGTTAACAAATAAAAACTTCTATTTATAGAAGTAGCCAGAGTAAACTTTATGAGCTAATCAAACACTTTATTGGAGAGTTTGATCCTGGCTCAGGACGAACGCTGGCGGCGTGCCTAATACATGCAAGTCGAGCGAATCTTTGGGTGCTTGCACCCATTGGTTAGCGGCGGACGGGTGAGTAACACGTGGGCAACCTGCCTGTAAGACTGGGATAACTTCGGGAAACCGGAGCTAATACCGGATAATCCTTTTCCTCACATGAGGGAAAGCTGAAAGATGGCGCAAGCTATCACTTACAGATGGGCCCGCGGCGCATTAGCT
>NZ_JBHUJX010000017.1:0-55345 GCF_042683745.1 Bacillus sp. CGMCC 1.16607 | reverse complement strand
CTGGTGGCGATGGCGAGAAGGTCACACCCGTTCCCATACCGAACACGGAAGTTAAGCTTCTCAGCGCCGATGGTAGTTGGAGGATTCCTCCTGTGAGAGTAGGACGTCGCCAGGCAAACGAAGAACAACCCATATGTGGTTGTTCTTTTTTACATATAAAAGGTTGTTAGCTAAAAAGGATGAGTAATCAAGTAATAAATCTATGTTAGACATACACCTAACTCGTAATCCCATCATACAATAGTAATCAATCAAACTTGCGACGAGAATTTTCCGAAAATTAAGCATACAAAGGACGCTTATTGGGCAGAATAATCGTATGGAGGTGGAGTCATTGGGTTCGCTATTAACAGAAAATCAGATAGGGGAAGCATGTGTGATTTGTGAACAAATGAAATTAAAGGGAATACATTTGTATACTTCATTCATTTGCTGCGAATGTGAACAGGACTTAATTCATACAGACACAGATCATCCGAAATATAAGTTTTTTTTAAAACAGTTAAAAAAAGTAAATACACCAGAAATTTTCTCATAAAAGTCCAATATGGGCTTTTTTTATTTTTTGAGAAGGGACCATACTATTCGAACTAATGAATTTTAGCTTTGTATTTGTTAAAATGAATGAGACTATTAAAAGGATGTAATAAATATGGACCAACATAGGACACCTCTATTTGATACTTTAATTCAACATGACAAACAACAACCACTTTCTTTTCATGTACCAGGACATAAGAATGGCGTGCTATTTCCTTCCAAGGCTAATCCATACTATTCTTCTATCTTATCTATAGATGTAACAGAGCTTACGGGGTTAGATGATTTACATGCTCCTGAAGGCGCAATTAGAGAGGCTGAGGAGTTATTAGCGAATATATACAGGACAAGGCATAGCTTTTTTTTAATAAATGGTTCAACCGTTGGAAATTTAACGATGATCCTTTCAACGTTCGAAGAAGGTGACATTGTTTTTGTACAAAGGAATTGCCATAAATCTATTTTAAATGGGTTAAAATTAGCAAAATTGAAGCCAATATTTATTGAACCTGATTTTAATGAGAATTGGAAAGTTGCAACGAGCATTTCCAAAGATTCATTACAAGCCGCTCATCAAGCTTATCCAAAAGGAAAAGGAGTTATCCTCACTTATCCTAATTATTATGGATTCGCCTCTGATATTAAAGAAATCATTGATTATTGTCATTTATATGGTATGGTCGTACTTGTAGATGAAGCTCATGGTGCTCATTTTATTGCAGGAGAACCATTCCCCCCTTCCGCTTTACAGTTAGGGGCAGATATGGTTGTTCAATCGGCACACAAGACGTTACCAGCCATGACGATGGCTGCTTACCTACATATAAATAGTGAAAGGATACCTTTTGATACTGTAAAATCATATTTACAGGTTTTACAGTCAAGTAGCCCCTCCTATCCACTCATGGCTTCCTTGGATATAGCCCGGAGCTATATTGCGACATACGATGAAGAGGATAAAAAATATTTAGAAGAACAGTTGGCTATATTTATTAAAAAATTAAAAGAGATTCCTGTGATAAAGGTTTTACATCATCAATCAAAAGGCGACCCTTTGAAAATTGTTCTACAATCGAATCAAGGTAATAGTGGCTTTGATCTGCAAAGAAGGTTAGAATCAGTAGGAGTTTATTCAGAGTTGGCTGATTCGCATAATGTCCTTCTTGTATTTCCGTTATTAAAAAAGGGGGTAAGTTATCCCGTTTTGGAGGTATCAAGAAGGATTCAGGATGTGCTTAAAGGGGAAATAGGAAATGCCACTTTAAGAAGTGTTCAAATTAAGAGAAGTGAACAAATCTTTTCTAGCTTAGAGATTGAGTATAAAGAGCAGCTGCAATTGCGGCAAATGGTCATCCCTCTTGTAGAATCAATGGGAGAAAATTCAGCAGAAATGATTATTCCTTATCCTCCTGGTATTCCACTATTCATGGAGGGAGAGAAGATTACCTCTGAAAAGCTAGAAATATTACGTCAACTTATTCAACTTGGAGCAAGATTTCATGGTGGAGAATTTTTAGGAGATCAGAAAATAAAAATATATAAGAGATAGATATGAGTTTTTTGGAGGATAATGTATGAATATGGGTGTTTTTATCACCATAGAAGGGCCAGAAGGTGCTGGTAAAACAACAGTTATCTCAATGGTAGCTAAAACTTTAGAAGCACAAGGTTATAAAGTATTATTAACACGTGAACCAGGAGGTATAGAAATAGCAGAAAAAATTAGAAGTGTCATTTTAGATAAAAGTCATACCTCTATGGATCCAAGAACAGAGGCACTACTTTATGCAGCTGCACGACGTCAACATTTGATGGAAAAAGTGGAGCCTGCCTTGCAAAACGGTATGATTGTCCTTTGTGACCGATTTGTTGATAGTTCACTAGCCTATCAAGGTTATGCACGTGGATTAGGAATGGATGAGGTATTTTCCATTAACCAATTTGCGATTGGTGAAAGGATGCCCAATTTGACTATTTACTTTGATATTGATCCAGAAATAGGCTTAGAGAGAATTTCCCAACATCAAAATCGGGAAATTAATCGATTAGATTTAGAGAATTTGGAGTTTCATGAAAAAGTACGTGAAGGGTACCAATTGCTATTGGATAAATTTCCCGAACGCATCAAGAAAGTGGATGCATCTCAATCAGTGGAATCCGTTTATCTTAAGGTAAAGGAATTAATTCTCTCTGAATTAAATTAAAATTTAAAATTTTCAAACTAATTTAACGCTGTATGGACGAAGAGAAACTGTTATAATAAAAGAAAAAAGAAGCGGATATCCATATAGAAGGGGATTGGTTGGATTGAAATTAATTCTAGCAGTCGTACAGGATCAGGATAGCAATAAATTATCAAGTGCCCTTGTTAAAAATAATTTCCGAGCAACGAAGCTTGCTAGTACAGGTGGCTTCTTAAAATCAGGAAACACCACATTCATGATTGGAACAGAAGATATAAGGGTAGATAGATGTTTACAAATTATAAAAGAAAATTGCCAATCTAGAGATCAACTTGTTGCTCCCGTTTCACCAATGGGAGGAAACGCAGATTCATATGTTCCTTACCCAGTTGAAGTGGCAGTTGGAGGAGCAACTGTATTTGTCTTACCAATTGAGCAATTTCATCATTTTTAAAACCAGAAATATGTAAGTGAGTGATAGATTTGGCTAAAAATTGGGACCAATTAGAGGAATTACAACCAATTGTTTTAAAAATGCTTAAAAATAGTTTGCAAAAAGGGCGAGTGGCCCATGCTTATTTGTTTGAGGGGGCTAGAGGGACAGGAAAAAAGGAAGGTGCTCTTCTTTTAACAAAGTCCTTATTTTGCTTATCTCCAATAAAGCAATATAAACCTTGTGAAGAATGCTTAAACTGCAGAAGGATTAATCATGGAAACCATCCAGATGTTCATATAGTAGAACCGGATGGTTTGTCCATTAAAAAAGGACAAATCAAGACCTTGCAAGAAGAGTTTTCTAAAGCTGGCGTTGAATCGAAGCAGAAGGTATATATAATATCCCACGCGGACCGAATGACGGTGAATGCAGCTAACAGCTTGTTGAAATTCCTAGAAGAACCTAATTCTGAAACAATGGCGATACTTTTAACAGAGCAGGTCCAACAAATTATTCCAACTATTTTATCAAGATGCCAAACGCTATCTTTTCAACCACTTTCGAATAAAAATATGATAGATAAGCTTGTCGAACTAAACATTAATGAAGAAAAAGCCCCCATCCTTGCCTCCATGACCAACAATATAGATGAAGCAATTGCCTTATTTGGCGACGATTGGTTTGCACAAGCACAAAAGATAGTGGTAAAATTATATGAGGTGCATAGAAGGAATCCACTTGAAGCTTTATTAGTTTTACAAGAGGAGTGGTTTATGCACTTTAAAGAAAAAGAGCAAATCGATCGTGGGTTAGATTTACTACTTTTGATCTTTAAGGATTTATTATATATACAGGTCGGAAAAAATGAACAAGTTGTCTTTGTTGATGAGCGGACTAGATTAGAACAATTTGCTTTACAGTACTCTTCTTTGGATCTGACGAAGCAAATGTCTGCTATATTAGAAGCAAAGAGAAAACTGCAAGTAAATATGAATCCCCAACTCTTAATGGAGCAACTTGTGTTAAATTTGCAGGAGGGATCTTATTTTGTATGATGTTGTAGGTGTACGCTTTAAAAAAGCAGGTAAGATATACTACTTTGATCCCGGCGAAATTTCTATCCAAAAGGACGAATTTGTTATCGTTGAAACGGTCCGAGGAGTAGAATTCGGTAAAGTTGTCATTGCTCCGAAGCAAGTAGGCGAAAACGATGTAGTTCTACCTTTAAAAAAGGTCTTGAGAATTGCCGATCAAAAGGACCGAATGATTGTAGACGAAAATAAACTTGCTGCCGAGGAAGCTTATCAAGTGTGTAATGATAAAGTCAATGAACATGATCTTGATATGAAGCTAGTGGATGTAGAATATACCTTTGACCGAAATAAAGTCATTTTTTATTTCACTGCAGATGGACGAGTTGATTTCCGTGAACTCGTAAAGGATTTAGCCGCTATATTTAGAACTCGTATTGAGTTGCGCCAAATTGGTGTAAGAGATGAAGCAAAAATGCTAGGTGGTATTGGACCATGTGGCAGGATGCTTTGTTGTTCCACGTTCTTAGGTGATTTTGACCCCGTCTCTATTAAAATGGCAAAAGACCAAAACCTGTCATTAAACCCTACCAAAATTTCAGGTTTATGTGGCCGGTTAATGTGCTGTTTAAAATATGAAAATGATGAATATGAATCAGCGAAAGAACAACTTCCTGATCTAGGTGAAATGATTGAAACGCCTCAAGGCAGAGGTAGAGTGGTAGGTTTAAATATTTTAGAAAGAATTCTACAAGTAGAATTGAAAGACCATGATCGTGTTTTAGAATATACCATCGATGAAATTATTAAAGAGGGCGCTGTTTCATTACAATCCACAGATTAATGAGGTGGAATAAGTGGATAAAAAAGAGATCTTTGACTCTGTAAGTAATATGGAGGCACAAATTGGCCATTTGTACAGTCAGCTTGGTGAGTTGAAACAGCATTTAGCAGAAATACTAGAAGAAAACAACTCTTTAAAGCTGGAGAATGAACATTTAAGACGTCGACTAGATCAAACCGTAGTCCAAGAAGAAAATAGGACTCCTAAAGGACAAAAAAGTCCTTCCCATCAAATGGATTTGGAAGATAAATCAATGGATATTGGAGAAGGATATGATAATCTAGCGAGACTTTACCAAGAGGGATTTCATATTTGTAATCTCCACTTTGGAAGCCCACGAAAAGAAGGCGACTGTCTTTTTTGTTTATCTTTTTTGAATAAAAAATAATGGGAGCTGTTTCATAAGTACCGAGCTTATGAGTCAGCTTTTTTTCTTATAATCCGGAGGAGTAAAAATGGTGATTTTAAAGGATGATGAACGATTGGATTATTTGTTGGCAGAAGAATTACGAATTATCCAGAGTCCATCTGTTTTTGCCTTTTCATTAGATGCTGTATTATTATCTAAATTTGTATATGTACCCATTCAAAAGGGGAAATTAATTGATTTATGTAGTGGGAATGGGGTTATTCCCCTTTTCTTAAGTACCAGAACGAAAGGGAATATTACAGGGGTTGAAATTCAGGAGAGATTATATGATATGGCTTGTAGAAGTATTCATTATAATCAGCTTGAGTCGAGAATTCAGATGATTCATGGGGATATTAAGAATATTTCAAGTCAGCTAGGATTTGGTAAATATGATGTAGTGACATGTAATCCTCCTTACTTTCCTACCCCTTCTCAAGAGGAAATGAATGAAAATGAACATCTAGCGATTGCTAGACATGAAATTTTATGTACATTAGAAGATGCTGTTAAGTCAGCCAGTCAATTAGTACGTACCGGCGGAAAGGTTGCTTTTGTCCATCGTCCAGGGAGATTAATGGATATGGTTTCTTTAATGAGAGCCTATAAGTTAGAGCCCAAAAGAATACAGTTCGTTTATCCGAAGCTTGGAAAAGAAGCCAATACGTTATTAATTGAAGCAACGAAGGATGGTAATCCAGACTTAAAAATCTTACCGCCGCTTTTTGTATATAATGAAGAAAATGAATATACGGATGAGGTAAAAAAGATCTTATATGGAGAATAAAGAACATTTTTTTTATGTTTTAGAATGTAGTGATGGCAGTTATTACGCAGGATATACGAATAATCTAGTCAAACGAATAAAGCTTCATAATGAAGGAAAAGGGGCAAAATATACAAAAGGTAGAGGGCCAGTAAGACTTCTTTATTCAAAACATTTTAATAATAAAAGTGAAGCACTTAAAGCAGAATATCAGTTCAAACAATGGACAAGAAAGAAAAAAGAAATGTTTTTAGTGCAAGAAATGGGTGAATTGTATGTGGCAGCAGAAAAGCTTTGAGCGGGAGCAGGAGAAAGGCATACTATACTTAGTCCCTACACCAATCGGTAATTTAGAAGATATGAGTTTTCGAGCAATCCGAATGTTAAAAGAGGCAGACTGGATTGCAGCAGAAGATACTCGAAATACAAAAAAATTATGTCATTATTTTGAAATAGAAACGCCTATCATCAGTTACCATGAGCATAATAAGCAAGTAAGCGGACAAAAAATTATTGAAAAGTTAAAAGATGGAGCAAAAATTGCCTTAGTTAGTGATGCGGGAATGCCGACCATTTCTGACCCTGGTTATGAATTAGTTGTATCAGCTACGGAAAGTAAATTAACAGTCGTACCGCTCCCCGGAGCGAATGCTGCACTTACAGCTTTAATTGCCTCGGGACTCCCATCACATCCTTTTTACTTTTATGGTTTTTTAGATCGACAAAAGAAAACAAAGCGTAAAGAGCTAGAAGGATTAGTGAATCTTTCCTCCACCCTCATTTTTTATGAATCACCACATCGTTTGAAGGACACGTTGGAGTTAATAGGTGAAGTATTGGGGGAGCGAAGAATAGTTCTTTGCCGAGAACTGACGAAAAAGTTTGAAGAGTTTATTAGAGGAAGCATCTCAGATATTCAAAAGTGGGCATCAGAAGAGGAAATCCGTGGGGAGTTTTGCTTAATAATTGAAGGTTCCCACAGTGAAATAAAAGAGGAAGTCACTTCTTGGTGGCAAGAATTAACCGTGGAAGAGCAAGTGGAACATTATGTGTCGGTAAAAGGCTTGTCCTCTAAAGAAGCGATTAAATTAACAGCTAAAGACAGGGGATTACAAAAAAGAGATGTTTATCAAGCTTATCATATAGAGTAATAAAAATAGCCTCTCGATGGGAGAGGCTATTTTTATTATTTTGCTACAGAAAAAGCGTTTTGGATTTCGCTTAATAGCTGTTCTGCACCATCACGGCTTAAAATTAATTTTCCGCCTGCAAGTGCGATATTATCATCGGAAACTTCACCAGTTACTTGGCAAGTCATGTTTGGTTTATATTTTTTTAAAATGATGCGATCATCATCAACATAAATTTCTAAAGCGTCTTTCTCTGCAATACCAAGAGTACGTCTTAATTCAATCGGAATAACCACACGACCAAGCTCATCGACTTTACGAACAATACCTGTAGATTTCATTTTTAATTATCTCCTCTCAATGTATAACTATCTCTATTTTATTCTTTCGTCATTATTCGACAAATTTTGTGCTGATTTAATAATACCAGCGATTCCCATAAACGTCAATTACCTTGTTTAAAAAAACAGTATAAAAGTTACAAAAATAATATAAATCCAATCATACCAATACTTTCCGGCAATGAATCGATTGTTTTATACCTTAAAATGGGAATAAAAATGGAAATTGAATAATATTATTAGAAAATCTACAAGTGATAATTCGACAAAATTCTACATATTGCTTAAATGAATTCGACAATTATATATACGTTATTGTGATTGATTTTATGGGGGACTTTTGGATACTGACCAATTGTTGCACAATTTAAGAATTTTAGGTATATTTTGTTGATATAAGAGGTAAAGCTGACGTATATTCAATCATGTTTTTATTTAGGAGGAAGCCAAGTGGAGGAAAGTTTGAAAACATTTTATATCACGACTCCCATTTATTATCCAAGCGGAAATTTACATATCGGTCATGCCTATACAACCGTTGCGGGCGATGCCATGGCGCGTTACAAGCGCTTACGCGGATACGATGTCATGTATTTAACAGGCACAGATGAACATGGGCAAAAAATTCAACGAAACGCAGCTGAAAAGGGGGTTACCCCGCAACAATATGTTGATGAAATTGTAGAAGGTATTAAGGAGTTATGGAATAAACTTGATATTTCTTATGATGATTTCATTCGAACGACGGAAGATCGACATAAAAAAATTGTCGAACAGATTTTTGCTCGATTAATGGAACAAGGGGACATTTATTTTGACCACTATGAAGGTTGGTATTGTACACCATGCGAATCTTATTATACAGACCGCCAATTAGTAGATGGGAATTGCCCAGACTGTAATCGCCCTGTTGAAAAGGTGAAGGAAGAATCGTACTTTTTTAGAATGAGTAATTATGCCGAACGATTACTTCAGTTCTATGAAGAAAATCCTGGGTTCATTCAACCTGAGTCCCGTAAAAACGAGATGATCAATAATTTTATTAAGCCGGGTTTAGAAGATTTAGCCGTTTCCCGGACCACTTTTGATTGGGGTGTTAAAGTTCCTGGTGATCCAAAGCATGTCATTTATGTCTGGATTGACGCTTTATCCAATTATATTACTGCTTTAGGATACGGAACGGAAAATGATTCGAAGTATTTAAATTACTGGCCTGCAGATGTACATCTAGTTGGAAAAGAAATTGTTCGTTTTCATACGATTTACTGGCCAATTATGCTAATGGCACTTGATATTCCACTTCCTAAAAAAGTTTTTGCCCATGGTTGGTTATTGATGAAGGAAGGTAAGATGTCAAAATCAAAGGGGAATGTTGTTGACCCTGTTATGCTAATCGACCGTTACGGATTAGATGCCCTTCGTTATTATTTATTACGAGAAGTTCCCTTTGGTTCTGACGGTGTTTTCACGCCAGAAGGGTTTGTGGAGCGAATTAATTTTGATTTAGCTAACGATCTTGGAAATCTATTAAACCGAACGGTTGCCATGATTGATAAGTATTTTAATGGAGAAATTCCTGTTTATAAAGGATCAGTTACGGAGTTTGATGACTTGCTACTTCAAGTTAATAAGGAAACAGTAGAAAAATACGAAGAAGCAATGGAAAAAATGGAGTTCTCCGTGGCTTTATCTAACGTGTGGCAGCTAATTAGTCGTACAAACAAGTATATTGATGAAACACAGCCGTGGGCTTTAGCAAAGGATGAATCGAATCGTGAGCATTTAAGTAGTGTAATGGCTCACTTGGCTGAGTCATTAAGACGGACAGCTGTGTTATTAAAACCGTTTTTAACACGTACTCCTGAAAAAATCTTTTGCCAATTGAATGTAACGGATGAAAAATATCAAACTTGGGATAGTCTTGAAGAATTCGGAATGATTCTTGAAGGTACGAAAGTTGAAAAAGGAGATCCGATTTTCCCAAGATTAGAGTTACAGGAAGAGGTTGAATATATTAAAGGGCAGATGCAAGGTCCCGCTGTAGTAAAAGAAACAGTGGAGGAAAAACCTGAATCCGAAGAAATTACGATTGATGATTTTATGAAAGTTGACTTACGCGTAGCACAGGTTATTCATGCGGAACCCGTGAAAAAGGCAAACAAGCTATTAAAATTACAACTCGATTTAGGTTATGAAAAAAGACAGGTTATTTCAGGAATTGCTGAATTTTATAAGCCAGAGGATTTGATTGGACGAAAAGTCATCTGTGTCACAAACTTAAAGCCTGTGACACTTAGGGGAGAACTTTCTGAAGGAATGATTTTAGCAGGTTCAAAGGACGGCAGTTTATCCCTTGCAACCATTGCTGAATCCCTGCCTTTGGGAGCAAAAGTAAAATAAAGTGAAACTCAATCAGTGGGGGTTTTATCATCCCCACTGATTGTTAGTCCCGTTCTAGTGTCGCTAATTACATCGCTAACTTATTGATAAAGCGACACTATGAACCCGATTGGTTCAACTAAACCTCTGCTGCCGCATCGGTAAGTTTCACTGTATCTCACTAATCGGGCTTTTACGGGCAGTTATCACCCACCTAGGATATCTCATTTACACTCATAAACCTCGAGGTGGGGATCTACTGCCCGTTAATGCGGGATAAATTGTCAAAATGTCTCACAAATTGTTCCACATGAAACATTTTGTGAGACATTTTTTTGTTCATTTAAATGTCCAGTTCCAGCGCCTAGCCCCGACGTACAGGATGTACTAGTGTCGACAATGCGACAGGACGTCGCGCTTTTGTCGACCTCGAGGTCAAATGTTCGACACCAAAAAGTCAAAAGGCGACTTTCCGGGTGTCGAAGCATTTGCTTATCGGGGCTGAACAAGGCGCTTCCACATTTCATAAAAATTAGTCATATTACGGATATATAAGTTTAAAATAAATCGTAAAATATAAATTGAGGGAGACATTTTATGTTATTCGACACACACGCACATCTTAATGCGGATCAATATAATGAGGATTTAACAGAGGTAATAGAAAGGGCACGTGAAGCGGGAGTGTCCAATATTGTGGTTGTTGGATTTGATCAAATAACGATTAAACGAGCTATTGAACTTGCGGAAGAACATGATTTTATTTACGCATGTGTAGGTTGGCATCCTGTAGATGCGATTGATATGACAGAAAATGATTTAAAATGGATTGAAGAGTTAGCAAGTCATCCAAAAGTAGTAGCTCTTGGTGAAATGGGCTTAGACTATCATTGGGATAAATCGCCGCATGATATTCAAAAGGAAGTCTTCCGAAAGCAAATAAGACTTGCAAAAAAGGTCAAACTGCCTATTGTCATTCATAACCGTGATGCCACATCTGATATTGTTGAGATTTTAAGTGAAGAGGGAGCGGCAGAAGTAGGGGGAATCATGCATTGCTTTAGTGGAAGCGTGGAGATTGCAAAGAAATGCCTAGATATGAATTTTTATATTTCCTTAGGTGGGCCTGTAACCTTTAAGAATGCAAAAAAACCGAAGGAAGTTGCTCTTGAGGTTCCACTAGATAAACTACTAATTGAAACAGATTGCCCATATTTAACCCCACATCCTTATCGTGGACAAAGAAATGAACCAAGTTATGTCAAACTTGTTGCCGAACAAATTGCAGAAATTAAAGGTTTAACATTAGAAGAAATTGCCCAAGCAACTTCCGACAATGCGAAAAGATTATTCGGCATAAAATGACAAGGGAATTTGTCGGAATAAAAGGTAGTTTGTCCCAATTTTTTCTGATTCTAAAAAGTTCTACATGTCTCCTTTTCCTCATAGGATAAACGTGTCGATAAGTTTCCCTTCACATTTATGCCACCTATATGCATAATAGGAAATACCTTCTTAAAATGTGTAAGGGTTGACAATGGGCAGCAGAGTTCTATATAATCACTCCGAGAAAAGGAGGCGTTTTTCATCGTCATTCAAAACATGAAAAACCTGTTTTCTAAGTCTTTGGGAAAGAAGAAGTGGGCAGTTATTTCTGCTAGTTTGGTAGTTTTTGCATCTACTTTTGGGGTTCTTATGTATCAGGGAACGAAAGAAACCGTTGCATTAACGCTTGATGGAGAAAAGAAAGTCATTAAAACACATGCAGATACCATCCAAGAAGTATTTGATGATCTAAATATCTCAATTCGCTCAGAAGACTATGTGTTTCCCTCGGGTAACACAAAGGTGAAAGACAATTTAAGGGTTGTTTGGAAACCTGCTAAACAGGTTCAAATGGTAGTAGACAACGAGAAGAAAACGATTTGGACAACAGCTAATACAGTTGAGGAAGTTTTAAAGGAGCAGGGAATTGCTTTAAAAGAAAATGATGAAGTTGATCCTAAACCGGAAAAATCAATCAAGAGCAACATGAACATTACCATTCAGAAAGCTTTCCAGCTAACGCTTAACGATGGTGGCAAAATAGAAAAGGTTTGGACTACTTCGACTACGGTCGCTGACTTTTTAGCAGGGCAGGGTATTACTCTAGGGCAGTTTGATAAGGTTGAACCTAAATCAGACACGTCTGTCAAAGAAAATACAGTCATAAATGTTGTACGTATTGAAAAAGTCACCGATGTAGTGGAAGAACCGATTAGTTATGCTGTTGTAACCAAAAAGGATGCAAAATTACCAAAGGGAAAAGAGAAAATCGTTTCTAATGGACAAAGAGGGTTAGTATCTAAAGAATTTGAAGTAATCCTAAAAAACGGTAAGGTTGTATCAAGAATATTAAAAAGTGAAAAGAAGGTTAGGGATAAAAAAGATAAAGTTGTTGCCGTAGGAACAAAAGTAATGGCTAAACAAGTTTCTCGTGGGGTTGAATCAGGTTTAGAATTCTATGTGAATTCAACTGCTTACACGGCTAATTGTAATGGATGTTCTGGCCATACTGCAACAGGAATTAATCTCCATAATAACCCTAATATTAAAGTGGTTGCTGTTGATCCTAGAGTCATTCCACTTGGCACAAAATTGTATGTAGAAGGGTATGGTTACGCAGTTGCTGCTGATACAGGCTCAGCTGTAAAAGGCCATAAAATTGATGTGTTTTTCTCATCAGTATCTGAAGCATATCGCTGGGGAAGACGTACAGTGAAAATCAAAATTTTAAAGTAGAACAGGATGCAGGGGACTCGTTCCTCTGCATTTTTAATTTCCTTTTAAAATCTCTTTTTGATATATTATATCTATTTAGACGTTTAACATCACCAATAAGTTTCAATTTTTATAAAAAAAGAGAACTTATTTTACTGTTTTTCTATTCGGAGGATTTATGAAAATAAAAGAAATTATTGTTGTCGAAGGAAAAGATGATACAGTTGCTATTAAAAGGGCTTTAGATGCAGATACAATTGAGACAAATGGCTCGGCTATTAATGAACAAACGATTTCAAAAATTAAACTAGCCCAAGAGACGAGAGGGGTCATCGTGTTTACCGACCCTGATTACCCGGGGGAGAAAATTAGACAAACCATATCACAGCGTGTTCCAGGCTGTAAACATGCTTTTTTACCTAAAGGGGAAGCCATTCATAAGTATGGTAAAGGAGTCGGCGTCGAGCATGCTTCATCAGAATCTATAAGGAAAGCTTTACAAGATGCTCAATTAATGCAACATGAAATTCCTGAACAAATAACCAAAGATGAACTTGTTACCGCAGGTTTAATCGGTGGAGCCGGGTCTAAGGAAAAAAGAGAGCGGATAGGGGAAATACTAAAAATAGGTTATACGAATGGGAAGCAATTACATAAACGTTTAATGATGTTTCAAATTAGCAAACAAGATTTCCATCATGCACTATGGATGATCCGTCAGGAGGAGCAAAATGAATAAAGATATCGCCACCCCATTACGTACGAAGGCTATTTTAGAAAAGTATGGGTTTTCATTTAAGAAGAGTCTAGGTCAAAACTTTTTAATTGATACGAATATTTTAAATAGAATTGTTGACCATGCTGAACTATCAAGTGATTCAGGGGCAATTGAAATTGGCCCTGGAATTGGAGCTCTCACCGAACAATTAGCGAAGAGAAGTAAAAAGGTAGTAGCTTTTGAAATTGACCAACGATTATTGCCAATATTAAAAGATACATTATCTCCATATCCAAATGTAAAGGTTATACATCAGGATATTCTAAAAGCGGATGTTAGGTCTGTAATGGAAGAAGAATTTTCTGAAATGAAAGATGTAATGGTCGTTGCTAATTTACCTTATTATGTGACCACACCTATTATCATGAAACTTCTTGAGGACCAATTGCCAATTAGGGGAATTGTGTGTATGCTCCAAAAGGAAGTAGCGGATCGGATTTCTGCCAAACCAGGAACGAAGGAGTACGGTTCATTATCGATTGCTATTCAGTATTATACGGAAGCGGAAACAGTGATGATTGTACCTAAAACCGTATTTGTACCACAACCTAATGTAGACTCAGCCGTGATTCGTTTAACAAAAAGAATGACGCCTGTTGTAGAAGTGAAAGACGAAAATTTCTTTTTTCAAGTAACAAGAGCTAGTTTTGCTCAAAGAAGGAAAACATTATTAAATAACTTAGTAAGCCAGCTTCCGAACGGAAAAGAAAAAAAGGAAACAATTCTCTCTGTCTTGGAAGAGGTTCAAATTGAGCCGACAAGAAGAGGAGAAACACTTTCGATTGAAGAATTTGGACGGCTTAGTGATGGATTATTTGAGTATTTTAAGTAAAGAGAACGGCCTATCAACTTCGTTGGTAGGTCTTTTTTTTGCGTAACAATCTCACAACTTTCTGCATAGGTTATGAAAGAAACGGTATTAATTAGGCTATTCTTGTGTTTAGCTCGTTTGGAGCGTGATCATAAAATGGATATTGTCGGAAGGCTTTCATATCAATGTGATATTATGTTTCGAATTATTGACACTAAGGTGGAAAATGGTGAAAAAATAGCCATCCTTTACGGAGAAGATTTCCGTATCATTGCAGATGCCCCCTTTGATGACTTAGTAATAATTGATCCACAAGAAAGGAAGAAACGGTCAAAGGAATTTCGATCGTTAGAGGAACAGTCACTTCAATTATTCCGTCAGGATGTGACGTTAATAAAAGAGAGACAAGAATATGAAGTGACAAGAGGGTATAGTAAAGAATTAAATTATTTTCAAATACCTGGAAAGGTTCTTCATTTGGATGGAGATCCTACTTATTTGAAGAAGTGCACAGATGTGTATGAAAAAATAGGGATTCCTGTTTTCGGTGTTCATTGCAATGAAAAGGAAATGGCGAGTAAAGTGGGGCAATTAATTGATTATTATCGGCCTGATATTCTTGTTATAACAGGACATGATGCCTATTCTAAGTCAAAAGGTACGATTTCAGATATTAATGCCTATCGCCATTCAAAGGATTTTGTACAGACGGTTAGAGAGGCTAGGAGAAAAGTTCCGCATTTAGACCAATTAGTTATTTTTGCAGGTGCCTGTCAATCCCATTTTGAGTCATTAATCCATGCGGGGGCAAACTTTGCAAGTTCCCCTTCAAGAATAAATATTCACGCACTTGATCCGGTATACATTGTTGCAAAAATAAGTTTTACTCCGTTTATGGAAAGAATCAATGTATGGGATGTATTACGTAATACTTTAACTGGTGAAAAGGGTCTTGGTGGTATAGATACAAGAGGGGTCCTTCGAACAGGTATGCCCTTTAAGATAGAAATATCAGAAACGGAATAATTTAAGGAGTGACACAATTGTGTGCTCCTTTTTTGTGTGCGAATTTTCTATAATTAGCGCTCAAGTATTTGCAATAGTCCTACTTTTTAAAACAGTACATAATTGCTTAATTTAAGGGATACGATAAAATTGTTGAAAAAAGGCAGGAAAAGTAGAAGAAAAACCGTTGACAATTATTTTGTTTGACTGATATAATTTATAGTTTTTATTTGACTAAAATATGTCAACGTGATATACTTAACACAGTGAGGTGGACCGAATGCCAAAAACTTTAGCCGATATCAAAAAGGCTTTGGATTCAAATTTAGGGAAAAAACTTTTGCTTAAGGCGAACGGTGGACGCAGAAAGACAATTGAGCGTTATGGTGTTTTAGCTGAAACATACCCATCTGTATTTGTAATTGAATTAAATCAGGATGAAAATGCATTTGAACGTGTCTCTTATAGCTATGCAGATGTGCTAACAGAAACAGTTCAAATTACCTTCTATGATGATACAACAGAAAATATTGGATTAATTTAATACGATTTATAAGAAAACAGTGGCCATCTTATGTCGCTGTTTTTTTATATTCCATATTTATAATCGAATGATATATGGAATATTATTTCATGTTTAGGCGTTTATGATTTGTGCTTAAACTTCACATACTATACATACCGTGAGTGACGAAAAGGGGGGTTTCGTTTGGGAAGACGAAGAGGGATGATGTCAGAGCATTTTAAAGAAGAGCTTGCTAAGGAACTAGGGTTTTATGATGTCGTCCAAAAAGACGGTTGGGGCGGTATCCGAGCCCGTGATGCTGGGAATATGGTTAAACGTGCTGTAGAACTTGCTCAGCAACAGCTTCTTAAATCAAGACAATAACTCTTTATCTAACGAAAGCTTTATAATTAGTACCCACGGTAAGGATCAAGGGCTCACCCTTGGTCCTTTTTGTATCTAGAGTAAGCGTCCTAGTTCTGATGTAAAGGATGTACTAGTGCGACAATGCGACAGGACGCCTACGCTCTTTTATGACAAAATTTCTAATATGTAAAGAATGAACGTCTTAGTTTGCTCATTTTGTGGTAAAATAGGACAAAATGTGCAGACCGCTCCAAAATCAGTAAAGAGGTGGACGTAGTGAAGCTTTTAGTAAAAGCTCCGGCAAAGATTAACTTATCACTTGATGTATTAAATAAACGACCGGACGGGTATCACGAGGTAGAAATGATCATGACAACGATTGATTTAGCGGATCGAATAGAGTTAACTCTGCTAGAAAAGGATCAGATTGTTATCCATTCGCATAATCGTTTTGTCCCTGACGACCAAAGAAATCTAGCCTTTCAAGCTGCCAGTCTTTTAAAAGATAGATTTCAAATCAAAAAAGGTGTTGCCATAACCATAGATAAAACGATTCCTGTTGCAGCTGGTCTTGCTGGAGGGAGCAGTGATGCAGCAGCTACACTAAGAGGGTTAAACCAATTATGGGAACTTGGATTATCTTTGGATGAACTGGCAACGATCGGAGCAGAAATAGGTTCGGATGTTTCGTTTTGTGTTTATGGGGGAACGGCATTAGCAAGAGGTCGAGGAGAGGAAATTACTGAACTTCCTGCACCACCGACGTGTTGGGTCATTTTGGCAAAGCCGTTTATTGGTGTTTCCACTGCTGATGTTTATCGTAGATTAGACGTTAATAATATTAACCATCCAAACACAAAAGAAATGATTAATAGTATTTATAATGGCGAATATCAAAAGGTTTGTCAAAATATGGGTAATGTATTAGAAAGTGTTACTTTAAATCTTCATCCAGAAGTTGCTCAAATTAAAGAACAGATGAAACGCTTTGGCGCGGATGCTGTTTTAATGAGTGGAAGTGGTCCAACTGTCTTTGGTCTAGTTCGACATGATTCTCGAATGAATCGAATTTATAATGGTTTAAGAGGGTTTTGTGATCAAGTATTTGCTGTCCGATTAATCGGAGAACGACATACTATTGATTAATTGCGTACATTGGTGATATATTTACCTCAAAACATTCGTGTTTAGGGAGGGAACGTTAATGAAGTTTCGTCGAAGTGAACGATTAATCGATATGACTAACTATTTGTTAGATCATCCTCGTCAACTCGTACCACTTACTTATTTTGCGGAAAAGTATAGCTCAGCTAAATCGTCTATTAGTGAGGACCTTGCTATTATTAAAGAAACCTTTGAAAATAGAGGGATTGGTACCTTGCAAACGATAGCTGGTGCAGCCGGAGGGGTAAAGTACTCTGTTAAAATAAGTGAAGAGGAAGCAAGACCATTTGTAACGGAGCTCTGCCAAATGATTGCCAAGCCAGATCGATTACTGCCAGGCGGTTATTTGTATATGACCGACATCCTTGGTGACCCGTCTATCGTTCAAAGAGCTGGAAAAATCATTGCCTCTGCTTATGCCGAAACAAATATCGATGTCGTTATGACGGTTGCAACAAAGGGAATTCCATTAGCTTATGCCGTTGCTAGTCAATTAAATGTCCCAGTAGTCATTGTCCGTAGGGATAATAAAGTGACAGAAGGGTCAACGGTCAGTATTAATTACGTTTCAGGTTCAACAAAAAGAATCCAGACGATGGTTCTATCGAAAAGAAGTCTTTCAGAAGGTTCAAGAGTTTTAATTGTTGATGATTTTATGAAAGCAGGAGGAACAATCAATGGCATGATTAGTATGCTTGAGGAATTTCAAGCCATTGTGACCGGGATTGCTGTGTTGGTGGAATCAGAAGAGATTGAAGAACGTCTCGTTGATAATTACCTCTCATTAGTCCAATTAGCTAATGTGGATGAGAGGGAACGGACAATTAATGTAAAAGAGGGAAATTTTTTTAAGGGAAAATAAAGGGAGGGTACATAATGAAAATTATTCAAACACAAGAAGCACCAGCAGCAATTGGACCATACTCACAAGGAATTGTTGTCAATAATGTCTTCTATAGTTCTGGGCAAATTCCATTAACCCGAGAAGGACAAATGGTCAATGGTGATATTAAAGAACAGACACACCAAGTATTTAAAAATCTTAAGGCTGTTTTAGAAAGTGCGGGAGCATCTTTAGAAACAGTAGTAAAAACAACTGTTTTTATTAAAAATATGGACCAATTTGGAGATGTAAATGAAGTTTACGGACAATACTTCTCTATTCATAAACCAGCACGTTCCACTGTTGAAGTAGCAAGACTTCCAAAGGATGCTCTCATTGAAATTGAGGTTATTGCACTGGTAAAGTAAAATAAAAAGAGGATATTTTCCTGTTTTTATAAAGGTAAGTATAAAATGTTCACTTATTTGCCCTATTCTTCAAAAAAATTTACAATTCAGGCAGGAATATTGGAATTTTTGTAGAATTTAGATAACTAGGTTTTAACTTCGAAGAAAAGGGTGTGAACAAGATGGAAGTAACTGACGTTAGATTACGCCGTGTAAACACAGAAGGCCGTATGAGAGCAATCGCATCAATTACACTAGACAACGAGTTTGTTGTTCATGATATTCGTGTTATTGATGGGAATAACGGTTTATTCGTGGCAATGCCGAGCAAAAGAACTCCTGATGGGGAATTCCGCGATATCGCTCATCCTATTAATTCTGGTACACGTGGCAAAATCCAAGAAGCTGTTTTGGCAGAATACCACCGACTAGGGGAATTAGAAGTGGAATTTGAAGAAGCCGGAGCTTCCTAAGATCATACAGCAAGGGCCTACTTCATAAGTATGGCTCTTTTATTTTTGACTAACCATCCTCTGATTCATTTAGTTTCTCCAATACACCTCAAGTTTTTTATGCCTCTATGAATTAATCATGACATATATTCTAACTTCCTTGAAATAAACCCTTTTTTAGGATATATTTTTATATGGATAAAAAGGTGAATTGGAGGACGATTATGTCTAAACGATATGCCATTATTTTAGCAGCAGGACAGGGGACGAGAATGAAGTCCAAACTATATAAAGTACTTCACCCTGTATGTGGTAAACCAATGGTTCAACATGTAGTAGATCAAATTTCCCATCTTCAAATAGAGCAAATGGTTACCGTTATTGGACACGGTGCTGAAAAGGTAAAGTCGCAATTGGGTATGAATAGTTCCTACGCATTACAAGCGGAGCAATTAGGAACTGCTCATGCGGTCATCCAAGCGAAAGATGCCTTAGAAGATAAAGAAGGAACTACCATTGTCGTTTGTGGAGATACACCTTTAATTAAAGCAGAAACGATGGAAAGCCTGTTCCAACAACATTTACAGCATGGCGCAAAGGCATCAGTTTTAACAGCGAAAGCAGAAGTCCCTACAGGCTATGGTAGGATTATAAGAAATGAATCAGGCCATGTAGAGAAAATTGTGGAACATAAAGATGCTACTGATGATGAACGTCTCATCAATGAAATAAATACAGGAACGTATTGTTTTGATAACCAAGCATTATTTAGCGCTTTAAAAAGTGTTTCAAATGATAATGTGCAAGGTGAGTATTATTTACCTGATGTGATTGAAATATTGAAAAGGCAAGGAGAAAAGGTCATTGCCTTCCAAACAAATGACTTTAATGAAACATTGGGCGTAAACGATCGAATTGCCCTAGCTGAAGCTGAATCCATTATGCGAAAACGCATTAATGAAAGTCACATGCGAAATGGTGTAACGATCATTGATCCACTTCAGACGTATATTGATTCGGATGTTGAAATTGGTCGTGATACGATTATCTATCCTGGGACTACTATTAAGGGACAGACGGTTATTGGTGAAGATTGTCATCTTGGGCCGAATACGGAAATCTATAATTGCCAAATTGGAAATGAAACAGTTATCCGTCAATCGGTTGCACATAGTAGTTTAATTGGTTCGCAAGTAAATATTGGTCCATTTGCTCATATTCGTCCTGAATCCACCATTGCAGATGATGTAAAAATCGGAAACTTTGTTGAAGTGAAGAAATCGCAAATGGGCAAAAGCAGCAAAGCATCTCATCTAAGTTATATTGGGGATGCTGAAGTAGGATCTAATGTGAATTTAGGTTGTGGTTCCATCACTGTAAATTATGATGGCAAAAATAAATTTTTAACAAAAATTGAAGATGACGTTTTCGTCGGTTGTAATTCGAATCTAGTCGCTCCTGTAACAATAGGAAAAGGTGCTTACATTGCTGCCGGTTCCACCATTACAGAAGATGTACCAGGAGAAGCATTATCTATTGCTAGAGCACGACAAGTAAATAAAGAAAACTATGTTCAAAAGTTAAACCTAAAGAAATAAACTTGGAGGTTTCAAATGTCTAACAAGTACTTAGATCCGAAAATGAAACTATTTAGTATGAATTCCAACCGTGCCTTAGCAGAAGAAATTGCAAAGGTGATTGGGGTAGAGCTTGGTAAAAATACGGTTACTCGATTCAGTGATGGAGAAATTCAAATTAATATTGAAGAGAGTATTCGTGGTTGTGATGTTTTCGTCATTCAGTCAACAAGTGGGCCTGTTAATGAGCATTTAATGGAATTGTTAATTATGATTGATGCTCTTAAAAGGGCGTCTGCGAAAACAATCAATATTGTTATGCCTTACTATGGTTATGCACGTCAGGATCGTAAAGCTCGAGCTCGTGAACCAATTACCGCTAAATTGGTTGCGAATCTGCTTGAAACGGCTGGGGCTACCCGGGTCATTACTCTAGATCTGCATGCACCACAAATTCAAGGATTTTTCGATATTCCTATCGATCACTTAATGGGTGTTCCCATTTTATCTGAGTACTTTAAGACAAAAGAATTTAATAAAGACATCGTAATTGTTTCTCCAGACCACGGGGGCGTAACACGTGCTCGTAAAATGGCAGAAAGATTAAAGGCACCAATTGCGATTATTGATAAACGCCGTCCAAAGCCAAATGTGGCTGAAGTGATGAATATTGTCGGTAATATTGACGGGAAAGTGGCAATTCTTATTGATGATATCATTGATACAGCTGGTACCATTACTTTAGCAGCGAATGCTTTAGTTGAAAATGGAGCGGCTGAAGTATATGCATGTTGTACGCATCCAGTTTTATCAGGTCCAGCAATTAGTAGAATTGAAAACTCTAATATTAAAGAACTGGTTGTAACCAATTCGATTGCTCTTTCAGAAGAAAAGAAAATTGGAAAAATTCGTGAGCTATCTGTAGCTCCACTAATCGGGGAAGCGATTATTCGTGTCCACGAAGAACAATCAGTAAGTACATTATTTGACTAAAAATATGATTGATGGCTTGCTTTTACAGCAAGCCTTTCTTCACTTCTTCACTTTTTGACTTTTCTAAATAAAATCTTTTGTGTTTAGACCTTCTTGTTTTGGGGCATTTTTTTATATAGATAAGAAAACTATTATGGACTTCGAAAGTTGTCCAGCTCCAGGCGCCATCGGCTCGAGGTCAAATGTTCTCCACCCAAAAAGTCAAAGAACGACTTTCTGGGTGGAGAAGCATTTGCTTGTCGCCGATAGGCAGGCGCCTTGCGCTTTTCTTAAATATAGGCACTTCAAAATAAGGAAGGGGTTAAAATCATGAGTAGTGTACTTCAAGCAACTGAAAGAAATGAATTCCGTAATTCAGCACTTCGGAAACTAAGATTAGAAGGAAATATTCCAGCCATTGTTTATGGATCGAAGGTCGAAAGTAAACCAGTATATGTAAATGGTTTGGAATTAATAAAAACAATTAAAACAGTCGGCCGTAATGGTGTCATTTCATTAGATATTGGTGGGAATAAACAAGATGTTATTTTGACCGAATACCAGCAGGATTATATTAAAAATGATATTGTTCATGCGGATTTCCTTGCGATCGATAAGTCTTCCAAACTTTCAGTGGAGGTTCGCGTCGTATTAACTGGTGAAGCGGCAGGGGTTAAGGATGGTGGAGTATTGCAGCAATCATTCCACGAGCTATCAATCACATCAACTCCAGACAATATTCCGCAAGCAATCGAGTTAGATATAACCAATCTACAAGTAGGTGAAACAGTTTCGGTGGCCGATATCTTTACACAAGGAAAGTATGAAATTAATCATGAAGATGACCTAGTTATCGCCTCCATCCTTCCTCCTAAGCAAGAAGAAGAGATAAGCACAGGAGAACAACAGGAACCTGGAATTCCAGATAATCAAGAAGGAAGAGAGACAGCGGCTGAAGAATAAGTATATTAAGTAAAATATAAGCCTTATCACAACCCAAGTTGGTAAGGCTTTTTAAGTTAGTTAGATTTGGGGGAGATTTGCATGAAGTTAATCGTAGGGTTGGGGAATCCAGGAAAGCAATATGATCACACAAGACATAATGTTGGGTTTGACGTCATAGACGAGTTGTCCAAGCAACTAAATATTGGGTTAGATCAATTGAAATTTAAAGGTGTTTTTGGAATGGGCTATGTGGGGACGGAAAAAGTCCTTTTACTTAAACCATTAACTTATATGAACCTATCTGGAGAATCGATCAGAGCAGTGATGGACTACTTTGACATTGATACAGAGGATTTGCTTGTTATATATGACGATTTAGACATTCCAGTGGGGAAAATGCGTTTACGCCAAAAGGGTAGCGCAGGTGGACATAATGGAATAAAGTCAACAATCGCACATATAGGAACGCAAGAATTTAATCGCATTCGCATTGGTGTAGATCGTCCCAGGAATGGGATGAGTGTGTCAAATTATGTATTAGGAAGATTTACTTCTGAAGAACAACCGATTATAGAAGAAGTAGTAAAGAGAAGTGCTGATGCATGTAAAAGCTGGATGAATCAGCCATTTCTCCAAGTAATGAATGCGTTCAATTAGACTATACATAGTAGAAGAGCTATATAC
Organism: Bacillus sp. CGMCC 1.16607; assembly: GCF_042683745.1. Taxonomy (NCBI): domain Bacteria; kingdom Bacillati; phylum Bacillota; class Bacilli; order Caryophanales; family Bacillaceae; genus Bacillus; species Bacillus sp. CGMCC 1.16607. The sequence continues at coordinate 32,037 of NZ_JBHUJX010000017.1, read as the reverse complement.
ATACAATATTAGAAATGAATAAGATCCTCCTTTTCAGTAAATAATAGCAATATTGGGATACGAACAGGAGGGACGAAATTGGCTATTCATTATCATTGTCGTCATTGTGGTCAGAAACTAGGGTCATTAAATGATTTATCGATTCATTCCGAACAGCTCGGATTACACAAATTGAATCCAGAGGAACGAAATGATATGATCCAATATCATTCATCGGGTGATATCCATATTCAGGCTATCTGTGAAGATTGCCAAGAGTCATTAGAACGTAATCCTGACTTTCATCAATACGATTATTTGATACATTAACGGCTTTGGAGGAATCCAAAGCATTTTTCCATTTTCATAATAAAGAGTTTGACTTTTTTAGTCCAGCTTCAGCGCCTAGCACCGATGTACAGGACGTACAAGTGTCGACAATGCGACGGGACGTCCGAGTTTTTGTCGACCAAGAGGTCAAAAGCCAATCTGTCATGAAGGTAAAAGACAACCTTCCTGCCAGTTTGTCTTTTGCTTGTCGGGGCTTACAAGAGCGCTTACGCATTATGTTTTTGAGAGGAGGAGCTATTAGATGAGAGGACTAACCACTTTATTTCGGCAACAGGAAGATGTAAAGACGATTATTAATGGAATGCGTGAAGGGTTAAAGGAGCAATTAGTAGCTGGTCTATCTGGTTCAGCACGGACATTGTTTTTAGCATCCATTTACGAAGAAACCAAAAAATCCATTTTAGTAGTCACTCATAACCTACTTCAAGCTCAAAAATTATATGATGATTTAGTCAGTATGATGGGAGAGAAAGAAGTATATTTGTACCCCGCAAATGAATTAATTGCGGCAGAAATGAGCATTGCTAGCCCAGAGTTAAAAGCTCAAAGAATCGAAGCTTTAAATCATTGGAGTTTTAACGAGAATGGTATAGTTATTGCACCGATGGCAGGTTTAAGAAAAATCCTCCCTTCGAAAGCTCAATGGTCAAAATATCAAATCCACCTAAAAATGGGTGAAGATATCGATGTCGAGGCTTTGCTGATCCAATTGGTTAAGATGGGTTACGTCAGAACAGGGATGGTATCAACTCCTGGTGAATTCTGTGTTCGTGGAGGAATTCTAGATATCTACCCCCTAACAGAAGTAAACCCTGTACGTATTGAATTATTTGATACGGAAATTGACTCCATTCGTTTCTTTTCGTTAGAGGACCAACGTTCAATAAATAAAGTAAATGAAATGATTATTGGGCCAGCAACCGAGTTACCTTTAGAGGAAGAGCAGTTTCATTCTATTATTCAAAAAGTAGAAATGGGACTCGCTTCAAGCGTTACAAAAGTGAAAGAAGCTAAATTAAAGAATCTATTAAGTCAAAATATAGGCTATGAATTAGAACAATTAAGAAATAATCAAAAACCAGAACAATTATTTAAATATCTATCGTTTGCATACGAAAAACAAAATAGTTTAGTAGATTATTTGCCGAAAAATGGACTTATTTTTATAGATGAAATTAGTAGAGTTCAGGAAATGAATGATTCTTTGGAAAAAGAAGAGGCGGAGTGGTATACATCTTTACTTAGTGAAGGAATGATGATTCAGGATGTGAAAATATCCCACCAGTTAACAGGGGTGATACAAAAACAAAGCCATCCAATTGTCTACCTATCTTTATTTTTAAGACATGTTCCAAATACGAACCCTCAAAATATTTTAAATGTTTCCTGTAAACAAATGCAAAGCTTTCACGGACAGATGAATGTATTAAAAACAGAAATTGAGCGGTGGAAAAAGGGGAAGTTTTCCATCTTGCTTCTAGGTTCTGATGACGAAAGAGTTAACAAGCTACAAAGAGTAATGGAAGACTATGATATTCAGGCAGCGACAGTGGATGAGGATAAAAAACTTGTTGCTGGAGTTGTCCAAATTGCTAAAGGTGGATTACAAACGGGGTTTGAGTTGCCACTTCAAAAAGTAGTTGTCATTACTGAGGAAGAGCTTTTTAATAAAAAAATTAAAAAGTCCACACGCAGACAAAAGCTTTCGAATGCGGAAAGAATTAAAAGCTATTCGGAACTAAAAGTTGGAGACCATGTAGTTCACGTCAACCATGGAATTGGTAAGTATTTAGGAATTGAAACGTTAACTATTAACGGGATTCATAAAGATTATTTGCACATCCGTTACCAAGGTTCGGATAAGTTGTATGTGCCTGTTGATCAAATTGATTTAGTTCAGAAATATGTGGGCTCAGAAGGAAAAGAACCGAAGATTTATAAATTAGGCGGGAATGACTGGAAACGAGTTAAGAAAAAGGTTCAATCTTCTGTTCAAGATATTGCAGAAGATTTAATCAAGCTATATGCGGAACGGGAAGCGGCTGTGGGTTATGCCTTTTTACCAGATGGTGACATGCAAAGGGAATTTGAGACAGCCTTCCCATATCAAGAAACAGAGGATCAGTTGCGATCGATTCATGAAATTAAGAAAGATATGGAACGAGCACGCCCGATGGACCGCTTATTATGTGGGGATGTAGGATATGGGAAAACGGAAGTAGCTATACGTGCTGCATTTAAAGCAATTGCAGATGGGAAACAAGTGGCTTTATTAGTCCCAACAACCATCCTTGCGCAACAACATTTTGAAACGATGCGCGAAAGATTTCAGGATTATCCAATTAATATTGGCCTATTAAGCAGGTTCCGAACGAAAAAGCAGCAAACGGAGACAATAAAAGGCTTAAAAGAAGGAACAGTCGATGTGGTGATAGGTACTCATCGTTTGTTATCAAAAGATGTTATTTATCGCGATATTGGATTGCTTATTATTGATGAAGAACAACGCTTTGGTGTTACTCACAAGGAAAAAATTAAGCAATTAAAGACGAATATTGATGTGTTAACATTGACCGCAACGCCTATCCCAAGAACCTTACATATGTCAATGTTAGGAGTAAGAGACTTATCGGTCATTGAGACTCCACCAGAAAATCGTTTCCCTGTCCAAACCTATGTGATGGAGTATAATGGAGCGCTTGTCAGAGAGGCAATCGAGCGGGAGTTGGCAAGGGATGGACAAGTTTATTTTCTTTATAATCGCGTCGAGGATATCGAGCGAAAAGCCGAAGAGATTCGGATGCTTGTTCCAGATGCGCGGGTAGCCTATGCACATGGAAAAATGACAGAAAATGAGCTAGAATCGACGATGCTATCCTTTCTATCAGGTGAGTTTGATGTTCTAGTGTCTACAACTATCATCGAAACAGGCGTTGATATTCCGAATGTAAATACATTGATCGTTTTTGATGCAGACCGAATGGGGTTATCCCAGCTGTATCAGCTCCGAGGCCGTGTTGGACGTTCCAACCGTGTGGCCTATTCCTACTTCACTTATCGAAAAGATAAGGTGTTGACTGAAGTAGCTGAAAAGCGACTACAAGCAATTAAGGAATTTACAGAGCTAGGTTCAGGTTTTAAAATTGCGATGCGTGATTTGTCCATTCGAGGTGCAGGAAACTTGTTGGGTGCCCAACAACATGGCTTTATTGATTCGGTTGGATTTGACCTTTATTCGCAAATGCTAAAAGAAGCAATTGATGAGCGAAAAGGTGATATCAATCTAAAGGCCAAAACGAATGTGGAAATTGATTTAGAGATAGATGCTTATATTCCTGACACTTATATTTCAGATGGACATCAAAAGATCGAAATGTATAAACGCTTTAGAGCTATCTCGACATTGGAGGATGTAGAGGAGCTTCAAGATGAGATGGTTGATCGTTTTGGTGAATATCCAGAAGAAGTGGCTTATTTATTCCAAATCGCTGAAATGAAGGTATATGCCATTCTTTCGGGTGTTGAACTTATTAAACAATCGAAGGATGAAGTCATGATTTTAACCTCTGAAAAAGGAAGTGCCGATATTGATGGCGGTCCTATTTTTCAAAAAAGCAATCAGTATCCTAGAGTGGTTGGCCTAGGAATGGACGGGAAAAAGTTAAAAATTACATTGAAAACAAAAGGAATTGAACCTGCTAAATGGCTGCAAATCGCTTTTGAGATGCTAAAAGTTCAATTTGAATCAAAGCTTGAGCATAATAAAAGTGTTTCATAAAAAAAGCATTAGCACCTTGATCATCAGCCAATCACTTCATCTAATCCAAGTATTCTTAATTGGGGAATTTTGCACAATTACGAAAAATTATTTGTATGTGTATAGAACTTTCCATATGAAAGATACTAAGTTCAAACCTGGTGATGATTTCAAAAACAAAAAAGTTTTGAGATCATTTCCAATATCCATCATCAGATGAAAGTGAGGCAACGTTGGATGAAAGCAACTGGAATAGTTCGTCGAATTGATGATTTAGGTCGTGTCGTAATACCGAAGGAGATACGCAGAACTTTGCGTATCCGAGAAGGGGATCCACTAGAAATTTTCGTTGATCGTGATGGAGAAGTCATATTAAAGAAATATTCACCTATCAGTGAATTAAGTGATTTTGCCAAAGAATACGCTGAAGCATTATATGACAGTTTAGGTAACCCAGTATTAATATGTGATCGGGATACCTATATTGCAGTAGCAGGTAGCTCGAAAAAAGATTATTTAAATAAAAATATTGGTGAACTAGTTGAGAAAGCAATGGATGATCGAAACTCTGTATTAATAACTGCGCAAGGAGATATTTCTATTATTGATGGAAATGTAGAATCCGTTTCTTCCTATACAATAGGGCCTATCATCGCCAATGGTGATCCAATCGGTGCAGTAGTCATTTTTGCTAAAGAAGGGGCTCTTGGTGAAGTAGAACAAAAGGCAGTGGAAACAGCTGCTGGTTTTCTAGCAAGACAAATGGAGAATTAAAACATTCTTATATCTTAAAAAAAGGTAGCTTAATTTGCTGCCTTTTTTCTATGCCTGATTAAATGTTATGCTATAATACACTCGAATTTCATTATAGAAAGGAGTTGGGCTTCACGAGAGGATCGAACGAATGGTTTAAAGGAGCATTTATTTTAACGTTAGGGGCGTTAATGACAAAAATTTTAAGTGCGATTTATCGTGTTCCCTTTCAAAATATTGTCGGGGATATCGGTTTTTATATTTATCAGCAAGTGTATCCTTTTTTGGGTTTAGCATTAATCTTATCTACATATGGATTTCCAGTGATTATTTCCAAGCAGTTAATGGAATTTAAGGTGAAGCAACAATCTGAAAAGATTTTTCGATTTTTGACTCTTTCTTTATTTGTTTTAAATGTTTTAGGTATTTTTGCCTTTTTATGTTTATACTATGGCTCTACTTGGCTTGCACTTCAAATGAAGGATCCTAATTTATCCATCCTTTTAAAAGTGATCTCAGTTGTTTTTCTTATTTTCCCGACTATATCGGTTTTAAGAGGATATTTTCAAGGGATGGGAAATATGATTCCTACAGCCGTATCTCAAGTTGGAGAACAGCTTTTTAGAGTAGTTACTATTTTAACGGTTGCGGTTCTAATGACAAAGGAAGGACTTTCCCTTTATGTTGTGGGTGGCGGGGCTTCCTCAGGTTCCATTATTGGTGGTTTAACAGCAATATTCATCTTAATCATATTTTTTCTAAAGGAAGTTAGACAAACATCGAAATCATTTTGTTTATTTGATCATAAGCTTCTTTCCGATTTAGGTAAGGTAACGAAGCTCTTGTTGTTACAAGGCTTTGCCGTTTGTATAAGTGGTATGTTTTTGATTTTTATGCAATTAGCGGATTCGCTCAATATGCTTTCTTTAATGGTAAATGGAAATATTGAACTAGATCTAGCAAAGGAATTAAAAGGAATTTATGATCGTGGTCAACCGTTAATTCAGCTTGGTTCGGTAGTTGCAACCTCTATGTCACTGTCATTAGTGCCTCTTATCTCAAGTGAGCGAGTAAAGGAAAATAAGGAGATATTACTAGAAAAAATCCGCTTTGCTTTGCAAATAAGTTTGGTTATTGGAACAGCCGCAACAGTAGGATTATTAGCCATCGTTCATCCTACGAATGAAATGTTATTTAAAAACCAAGAGGGTTCTACTGTACTTGCTGTATTAACAGTCGTTATTATGGTAAGTTCTGTTACTCTTACAGTGATTTCCATATTACAAGGACTCGAAGTAATGTTTTTTCCTGCTTGGGTTATTTTATTTTCTTTTGGATTGAAATTGGGTTTAAATATCGTCTTTATTCCAAAGTTAGGACCTGTGGGTGCAGCTATAGCGACTAATATCTCTATAGCTGTAGGATTGGTTTTATTATGGTGGAAATTGAAAAGAGTAATGAATAATCCACTCTTATCTAGTTCATTCATCATCAAGGTTGCCATGGCTTCTTTCATAATGTTTCTATTTTTAAAAGCTTATCTATTCGCTACTAATCCTATTTATGGGTTGGTGGAATCTCATCGATTGGTAGCGGCTTTCCAAGCAATGAGTGGCGTTACCATTGGAGGATTTATTTATTTACTGGTGATGATGCGTATGAATATATTCAGGATAGAGGATTTAGCATTATTACCATTTGGGAGTAAATTAATCTATTTACTCCCGAAAGAGAAAGGGAGTCGTAACCATGAAAAATAAAATAGAAATCATTGGTTTAGGTGCAGGGGATCTCAATCAGATCCCACTAGGTGTTTACAAAAAGCTACTTGGACAAAACCGTTTATTTTTAAGAACGAAGGAACATCCAGTCGTAAAGGATTTAGAAAGAGAAGGGGTCGTCTATACATCTTTTGATTATATTTATGAGGAAAATGATCAGTTTGATGTGGTCTATGAAAAAATATGTCAACAGCTATTGATTGAATCAAAAGAAAGTACCATCGTATATGCTGTACCGGGACATCCATTAGTTGCGGAAAAGACCGTACAACTATTATTAGAAAAACACGATAAGGGAGAAGTGGAAGTTGAAATAAGCGGTGGACAAAGCTTCATCGATTCCTTATTTCAGTCTCTAAAAATTGACCCAGTAGAAGGATTTCAACTACTAGATGGGACGGCTTTAAATGGGGAGCAGCTGCAGATTCAGCAGCATATCATTATTTCTCAAGTGTATGATGCCTTTGTAGCTTCAGAGGTCAAGCTTACCTTAATGGAGAAACTGCCAGATGAATACCCTGTTTTCATTGTCACAGCAGCAGGTAGTGCTGATGAAATTCTTAAAAAAGTAAAACTATACGAATTAGATAGAGAAATGACTTTGAACAATTTAACATCGCTCTATGTCCCACCTGTAAAAGAAGACATCCTACTCAGAAAGCAATTTTCTAAATTAAGAGAAATTATTTCAGATCTCAGGGGGCCTAATGGATGTCCATGGGATAAAAAGCAGACACATGAATCACTAAAAAAATATTTAATTGAAGAAACCTTTGAAGTCATAGATGCCATAAATAAAGGAGAAATTGATTTATTAATAGAAGAATTAGGCGATGTGCTTCTTCAAGTTATGCTTCACGCGCAAATCGGTGAGGATGAAGGCTTCTTTTCCATCGACGACGTAATTGAAAATCTAGCGAATAAAATGGTACGCAGACATCCACATGTATTTGGAGATGCAAAAGCTCAAAATGCTGATGAGGTTACTGCGTTATGGGAAGAGATAAAAGGTAAAGAAAAAGAGAACGAAGAACATTCCCTACTTGATGGTGTAGGATTTGAATGGCCAAATTTAATTCGGGCTTATGAGCTTCAGAAAAGGGCAGCAAAGGTTGGCTTTGATTGGGATGATATTCGTCCGGCGTTTGCGAAAGTTTATGAAGAAATAAAAGAATTAGAAGAGGAAATGCTCAAAGATCCAAAGAATCATATTAAATTGGAAGACGAATTTGGTGATATTTTATTCGCGCTTGTTAATGTGTCTAGATTTTTAAAAATACAGCCGGAAGAAGCTTTATTTCATGCTAATGAAAAATTCAAACGTCGCTTTCAATTTATTGAAAAACAAGTGAAGGAAAGTGGGAAGTCGTTCCAACATTACACATTAGATGAATTAGACCAATTTTGGAATGAGGCTAAACAACAAGGATTATAAAAGAAAAGGAGAGATTCAAATGAGACTGGATAAATTTCTAAAAGTATCAAGATTAATTAAACGTAGAACCTTAGCTAAGGAGGTTTCCGATCAAGGGAGAATATCCATTAATGGTATTCAAGCAAAGGCAAGCTCCACGGTAAAAGTAGGTGATGAGTTAACTGTGAAATTTGGAAATAAACAAGTAGTTGTAAAAATTGATCGTATTCAAGATACGAGCAAAAAAGAAGAAGCCGCTGATATGTACACCGTTATTAAAGAAGAACGAGTTGAATTAGAGACGGAGTAGGAAGCTTGTTCTAATTTATCCCACCCCTACATAGACTTGTACAAAAAGGTCTTACTATGTGAGGAATGTGGGGGATTCAAATGAGTCAATATTATGACGCGAATAATCAAAAAAGTACTGTTCCAGAGCATGATGTGATAATGAGAAGCAGGCGGCTGCTCGACATTACGGGTGTAAAGCAAGTAGAAAGCTTCGATAATGAGGAATTTCTATTAGAAACCGTTATGGGGATTCTAGCCATTAGAGGTCAAAACCTGCAAATGAAAAACCTGGATGTGGATAAAGGGATTGTGTCCATTAAAGGAAAAATCTTTGACCTTGTTTATTTAGATGAACACCATGGGGAGAAGGCTAAAGGCTTCTTTAGCAAGTTATTCCGATGACATTATCCACCCAGTTTATTACCATGCTTTCCATGGTAGGTATGGGGGTGCTATTTGGTACCTCCTTGGATACTTATCAAAGGTTTTTAAATCGGCCTAATCGAAAAAGATGGTTTGTCTTCCTCAATGATATATTATTTTGGTTAACTCAAGGTTTATCCATTTTCTACACCTTATTTCTGGTTAATCAGGGGGAAATAAGGTTTTATATATTTCTAGCTTTGCTATGTGGCTTTGCCGCTTATCAAAGTTTATTTAAACGATTGTATTTAAGTTTATTAGAAACGGGCATACAAATCTGTATAGCTACCTATCGATTCGGTAAGAAAACAGTGATTACGCTTTTTTGGAAACCGATTGTATGGCTAGTGGGGCTAACGATTACCATTCTTTTGGCATTAGGACGTGGGTCTTTATCGGTCTTTCGTCTTATTTATAAGCTCTTAAAATTTATTATTTTCATCCTTTCTAGGCCTATTGTCTGGATTTTGCTAATTTTTTGGAAACTTATGCCGAAAAAGATTAAAAAAATCGTCGAGAAGATATATAATAAATGGGCAGGAAATTTTTCCTTTATCAAGAATTATTTTAGTAGTTGGATTCAAAAATGGAAAAAACCAAAAGAGTAAGGAGGTAAAGGATGAGCGCTGTCAGATCACGCAAAATAACCAAACTACAAACCAATTATGCTCTTCAGCAAGAAAGTCTGGAATTAACATCAACGAAAAAGCGCAAACTTCTTTATCGTAGGCTTACCGTATTTTTCTTGATGGCAGGATTGATTTCATTTTTCATGATCTCAACCCACCTATCACAATTAACGGCAATCGAAGAAAAAGAAAAGGTAAAGAAGCAGCTAGAGAAACAGTTATCAGGATTGGAAAAGAAACAACAGATTCTAGAAGAAGAAGTCATTAAACTAAATGATGACGAGTATATTGCAAAATTAGCAAGAAAAGAGTATTTTTTATCTGAAAAAGATGAAATTATCTTTAATTTACCAGAAAAACAAGAAGAAAATTCTTCCCATTAGTTGTAATGTTGACACTTATTTTTTACATTCTGTATAATATATAGTAATATTGATTTTTTATATCTCTAAGGAGGAAGTTTCTTTTTATGTCAATTGAAGTAGGCAGCAAGTTACAAGGGAAAGTAACAGGAATCACTAATTTCGGAGCGTTTGTAGAATTGCCAGAAGGTTCAACAGGTTTAGTTCACATCAGTGAGGTTGCTGACAATTATGTTAAGGATATTAACGAGCATTTAAAAGTTGGCGATCAAGTAGAAGTGAAAGTAATTAATGTTGAGAAAGATGGCAAGATTGGATTATCTATTAAGAAGGCAAAAGATAGACCACAACCAGAAAGATCAGAAAGACCAGACAGACCAGACAGACCAGACAGACCTTCATATGGTGGCGGTGGAGGACGTCCTCGTCAAGGCGGTAGATCAAATGACCGCGGTCAAGGCGGACAAAGGGAAAACTTTGAATCAAAAATGGCTCGCTTCTTAAAGGATAGTGAAGATCGTTTATCCTCCTTAAAACGTGCTACAGAATCAAAACGTGGCGGAAGAGGGGCTAGACGCGGTTAACTTGCTGCTTCTAAAGAATATAATAAAACAGGTCTATTGCAGGCCTGTTTTTTTGTGCAACAAAAAAAGAGTACTGGTTTTCACCAGTACTCTTTTGCTTGTCGCCGATAATCAGGCGCCTTCCGCATTTCTGTATAGCGGCGGAGGGGATCGAACCCCCGACCTTACGGGTATGAACCGTACGCTCTAGCCAGCTGAGCTACACCGCCGTAAATGAGACACAAGAAATATAATACCGTTGGAATGAGTTTATGTCAATATATTTTCGAAGATATTGTCGATTAGCAAGATTGCTTCGTCAAGATCATACAAAAGAAAAGGATTAACAAAAGGGGGAAATTATTGATTTTCCAAGAGGTCGTCCCGTTATCACAAAGTGGAATGTAAGGGAATTTGTTTTCTTTTTGATAATTAACTAGAAATCGGTCGAAAGAAAAATAAAAGCTTGTCTGCCATTTTGACAAACTTTTAATTTTCTGACTTTTATAATTAGGCAACAATATTTGTATGGGGAGTGTATGTAATGGAAAAGGTGGAAAGGAATTTAATCGAACCGATTGGTGATGTTAGTTTTGACCGTTCTACTTTCGCTTTATCGAAAGGTTTAAGAAAGTTCCAGCTCAAGTTGGAAACTTTCTTTATCAAAAAGGGGTATCTGCTCCTATTCATAGGCTTTTTATTAGGACGAGCCTTAATACTCGCGAAGCTTACTCCTTTTAGCCTACCATTCTTCGCTGCTGTTTATTTTATAAGAAGGGACAAAGCCCCGATTGCATTAATAGGGTTGATTGGGGGGGCCGCCACAATATCCATCGTTCAGGCGTCTCATACTTTTTTTACCATTTCTATATTTCTAGTTCTCTTTCGTTTAGTAAAGAAATGGGTAAATAGTGAAATAAAGGCTTTACCGTTTTTTGTCTTTTCCATTTTATTAGTAGGTAAAATAGCTACTAGCTATATATTAACCAAACAAGTAACTTTATATGATGGATTAATGGCAGGTGTGGAGGCAAGTCTTGGTTTTATCCTTACGTTAATCTTCCTCCAGAGCATTCCACTTTTAACCCCAAGCAAGCGAAAGCAAGCATTAAAAACAGAAGAAATTGTCTGCCTAATTATTATGTTAGCCTCTGTGATGACGGGGACCATTGGCTGGAAAATTCAAGATCTGACAGTCGAACATATTTTATCAAGATATTTAGTTCTTGTTTTCTCTTTTGTTGCTGGAGCAACGATGGGCTCAACTGTTGGCGTAGTAACAGGATTGATTTTCAGTCTTGCCAATATTACTAGTTTTTATCATATGAGTTTACTAGCATTTTCCGGTGTGCTAGGTGGGTTGTTAAAAGAGGGTAGGAAAATAGGAGTGTCCCTCGGATTATTTATTGCTACTCTATTAATTGGGATGTATGGCGAAGGAACGGGATCTTTGTCCATTTCTTTACTAGAGACAGCGGCTGCTATTATTCTATTCCTTCTTACTCCACAGCTTTTTACAACGAAAGTAGCGAAATATATACCTGGGACAACTGAATACGCAGCTGAACAACAGCAATATATGAGGAAAATGCGCGATGTAACAGCTCAAAGGGTAGCAAAGTTTTCCTCTGTTTTTGAGGCATTATCAAATAGTTTTTCTAATATTGACGGCAAAGGAGAAGACTTTGATTCGGAAAAGGAATTAGATTATTTCCTTAGCAATGTGACAGAGAAGACATGTCAAACATGCTTTAAGAAAGAACAATGTTGGACAAAGAACTTTAATACAACCTATGAACAAATGAAAGATATTATGTATGAAATGGATGAAAATTTTGGGGTTGTTTCTCCAAAACTAACAAGAAGCTGGGAAAAGCATTGTGCACATTCGAAGAAAGTTTTAGCGACTATGCATCAGGAGCTTACTCTTTACCAGGCAAATCAAAAGCTTAAAAAGCAGGTCCAAGAAAGTAGACGTCTTGTTGCTGACCAATTATTAGGAGTTTCCGAGGTGATGGGGGATTTTGCAAAAGAGATTCAAAGAGAAAGAGAGAATCATCATAAACAAGAAGAACAAATTTTAGAAGCCATACAGGAATTTGGTGTTCATATTGAACAGGTAGAAATCTATAGCTTGGACCAAGGAAATGTTGATATTGATATGACGATTCCATACTGTCAAGGACATGGGGAGTGTGAAAAGTTAATTGCACCGATGTTGTCTGATATTTTAGGAGAGACGATTGTCGTCAAAGCTGAAGAGTGTTCCACTTACCCAAATGGCTTTTGCCATGTTACGTTCCGGTCAGCTAAAGCATATGCCGTTGATACAGGTGTGGCCCATGCAGCTAAGGATGGAGGCTTAGTATCAGGTGATAGCTATTCAATGAATGAAATTGGTTGTGGGAAATATGCCATTGCCATTAGTGATGGAATGGGGAATGGGGAGCGCGCTCATTATGAAAGTCAAGAAACCCTGCAGCTGTTGCAAAAGATTTTACAATCAGGAATCGAAGAAAAAGTAGCCATTAAATCTGTTAATTCTGTTCTATCTTTACGTACAACAGATGAAATATTTTCAACATTAGATCTGGCAATGATTGATTTGCAAAATGCTTCTGCAAAATTTTTGAAAATTGGTTCTACACCTAGCTTTATTAAAAGAGGGGGGAAAGTAAGTAAAATTCAAGCTAGTAATTTGCCAATGGGCATTATCGAAGAGTTCGAAGTGGATGTAGTAAGTGAACAATTAAAGGCTGGTGACTTACTCATTATGATGAGTGATGGCGTGTTTGAAGGGCCAAAGCATGTGGAAAATTTCGATCTTTGGATGAAACGGAAAATTAAAGAGTTGCAGACAAATGATCCACAAGAAGTGGCAGATCTTATTATGGAGGAAGTGATTCGATCCCGCGCTGGTTCGATTGAAGATGATATGACAGTAGTCGTTTCAAAAATTAAGCATAATACACCTAAGTGGGCAACGATACCCATTCAAAAACAGCGAAAAAGAGCATAAGTAATTATTTTACCCATCAAATCGTATTCTATGTATATTTCCTATTTGTCTCGTCGAAAATGGTAATAATTCAACCATGGAGGGGAGATAATTATGAATACAGGAAAAATCAAACAGATATTGCTGATTACGGATGGATGTTCGAATTCAGGCGAAGATCCCATTGCGATGTCAGCTCTAGCTAAAGAGCAAGGAATTACCGTAAATGTGATTGGTGTATTTGATCAAGATACGATTGATGAACAAGGAAAAAGGGAAATAGAAAATATCGCCTTATCAGGTGGAGGTGTGAGCCAAGTTGTCTATACACAGCAACTCTCGCAAACCGTCCAAATGGTGACCAGAAAGGCAATGACACAAACAATCCATGGTGTTGTGAACCGCGAGCTTCAGCAAATATTAGGTACTGCAAAATCAGTGGAAGATTTACCTCCTGATAAAAGAGGGGAAGTAATGGAGGTTGTTGATGAAATAGGAGAAACTGTCGAATTAGACGTGTTGATTCTTGTCGATACAAGTGCAAGTATGAAACATAAGCTGCCGACCGTTAAAGATGCATTATTAGACCTATCCCTTAGTTTAAATGCTCGTTCCGGGGAAAATAGGTTCTCAGTATATGTATTTCCCGGGAAAAGGAATGATGTCGAAAAATTGCTAGATTGGACGCCAAAACTAGAATCGTTAACTAGTATTTTCCCTAAACTGACAACGGGTGGATTAACGCCCACAGGTCCAGCTATTCGAGAAGCTGTCTCGTCCTTTAAGAAAAAACGTTCATTAAGGAGTTTGTTATCTCGTGATGATGAACCATTCTTTGAAGAATCAGTGTAAAGTAGAAATTGGTACCGTCATTATTGGAAAATGGCATCGAAATCAATATACCATTATAAAAGAGCTTGGCTTTGGGGCAAATGGGATTGTTTATTTAGCCAAGCATAAAAATCAGTATGTAGCTTTAAAGTTAAGTGATAACGGTATGTCCATTACCTCAGAGGTTAATGTCTTAAAATCCTTTGCAAAGGTCCAGGGGTCTGCCCTAGGACCTTCTTTACTTGATGTGGATGATTGGGTCAAAAGAACAGGAAATATTTCGTTTTATGTGATGGAATATGTTCATGGATTAAATTTCCTCCGATTCATTGAAGAAAAAGGGAAATCTTGGGTTCCGATTTTAATTCTTCAGCTATTATCAGATTTAGAAAAACTTCATGAAAGCGGTTGGGTATTTGGAGATTTAAAACCAGATAATTTAATTGTAACAGGACCGCCAGCAAAGATAAGATGTATTGACGTAGGTGGGACCACTATTCAAGGGAGAGCAATAAAGGAATTCACGGAATTTTTCGATCGTGGTTATTGGGGGCTTGGATCGAGAAAAGCGGACTCTAAATATGATCTATTTGCCGTCGGAATGATTTTTGTTAATTCAGCTTACCCAAAAAGATTTAATAAAACAACGGGTGGTTTACAGCAACTTTCAAAGATGATTTCAGAAAAAAAGGAACTTTCCAAGTATGAAGGTTTCATTCTTAATGCTTTAAAGGGGCATTTTAATAGTGCCAATGAAATGCGCAATTATTTACTAAATATAATAGGGGATTCCCCTATCACATCTACTAAAACGAAACAAACGCGATCAAGTCGTACTCAAAAACAAAAAATATCACATTCACCACAAACTCGGCAACTGACTAAACAAAAAAAGAAGAACCATAGATGGCTCGAAACACTACTAATTATTTTTATTGTTACGTTATTGTATGTTTTTTATATATTAGAGCAATATGTGTAAGAAAAATGAAACCTTTTGTTTTCTTTAATCGTATATACATTCGCAAAATTTTTTGAGTAAGGAAAGAATAGTGATATCCTTATAGTGGAGAAATTTTAGGTGCTTATTCATTAATAAAGGCTGTTTTCGTAAAATTTGTTGTTTTTTAGTACAATTTAACTATACACTCTGAGTTGATTGTAGCGGAGGGCACTTGATTCCTGCGGGAAATAGAGGGAAATGGGAGACCCCACAGGCGGAACGCCGAGGAGGCTTCTATCCCTCCCCGCGGAAAGCAACGGACAAATTATTATAGTCATAAACAATTTCCTTGTGAAAAGAGCCTAAATAAAATAGTTAGGAAGAAATCTCATGCTCGAACAAAAGGTGGAAGCGTTTATTAACCGACATTCACTATCATTCTTCGGAAAAAGGATGATAGTCGGTGTTTCAGGTGGACCTGATTCTCTTAGCCTACTTCATTATTTATGGCGAAGACAAAAACAATGGAACATATCGATTATAGCTGCACATGTCGATCATATGTTTCGTGGCAGGCAGTCTTATTTGGAAGCAATTTATGTGAAGGAGTACTGCAAAGAATTAAATATTCCTTTTGAATGGGTCCAAATAAATGTTGAAGATTATATTAAATCAGCACATTTAAGTACACAAGTAGGGGCTAGGGAGTGTCGGTATAAATTTTTCGCAGAAATGATGAGTAAATATAGGGCATCCTATTTAGTCCTAGGACATCATGGTGATGACCAAGTTGAAACAATGCTGATGCGAATGACAAGAGGCAGTTCAGGAAAAGCTAGGGCAGGGATTCCTATCAAACGTCCATTTGGTGATGGTGAAATCATTCGTCCGTTTTTGGCTGTAAACAAGGGGGACATTGAAGAGTATTGCCTAAAATACGATTTGAATCCGAGGAGAGATCCTAGTAATTCAAAACCAACGTATAGTCGAAATCGATTTCGATTAAAGGTCGTTCCATTTTTAAAAACAGAAAACCCAATAGTTGATGCCCATTTTCAACGAATGAGTGAGGAACTTTATCAGGATGAAATCTATCTTGAGGAATTAACTTTCGAGAAAATGAATACAGTAATTGAAAGTAGAAATGACAATGAAATAACTATAAGTATTGAAAAATTTCTCGAAATGCCAATGCCTTTACAAAGAAGAGGGATTCAACTAATATTAAACTATCTTTATAAGGTAAGACCTTCGTCCTTATCAGCTTTACATATCGATTTAATTTTTTCATTACTGACTAATCAATCCCCTTCTGGAAAGCTTGATTTCCCAGAAGGTCTTCAAATCATCCGATCCTATCAAAAATGCCATTTCCTTTTCGAACGGATGGTTATTCAACCATATTGTTTTGAATTAGAAGTGCCAAGCCAAATGATTTTGCCTAATGGTGGAATGGTTACGTTAGAATATGTGAAAGAAAAGAATGATCATCAGGGACAGAATCAGCTTTTGTTAAATACACAAAAGACTGTTTTTCCGATTATTGTTCGAACAAGAAAAAACGGTGACCGAATTCAACCTAAAGGTATGAGTGGTACGAAAAAGATAAAAGATATATTTATTGATCAAAAAGTGCCGCAATCAGAACGAGCAGGATGGCCCATTTTTACAGATGGAAGGGGTACTATCCTATGGATACCTGAGTTGAAAAAGTCATATGATGAAGCAAGCGATGAAGTATTGGATTCCTATTTATTAATAACTTATAAAAAAAAGCATTGAATCTTCTAGGGGGCATTTGCAATGATGGAAAAAGATATTGAAAAAATATTGATTTCTGAAGATGAAATTCAGGCAAAGACGAGAGAGCTTGCAAAACAATTAACAGAGGATTATCATGATCGATTTCCTTTAGCAATTGGGGTATTAAAAGGGGCTATGCCTTTTATGGGTGATCTCTTAAAAAGAATGGATACATATTTAGAAATGGATTTTATGGATGTCTCAAGTTATGGTCATTCGACTGTTTCTTCTGGTGAAGTAAAGATCGTTAAGGATTTGGATACTTCAGTAGAAGGAAGAGACATACTAATAATAGAAGACATTATCGACAGTGGGTTAACTTTAAGTTATTTAGCAGAATTATTCCGTTATCGGAAAGCAAAGTCGATCAAAATCGTTACCTTATTGGATAAACCAACAGGACGTAAAGCAGATATTGAGGCTGACTATGTAGGTTTTATTGTTCCAGACGAGTTTGTAGTAGGGTATGGACTTGATTATTGTGAAAAGTATCGTAATCTGCCATACATTGGTGTATTAAAACCAGAGGTATATAGCAAATAACGGATGGATATGAATAATCAAGTTCGATAGGTTAATTTCTTGAATTACCATGATTTTCTATGATACTATTTAGTATAGTTTGTTTGCCGTGGGAGGAGGTAAGGAATGAATCGGATCTTCCGTAATACGATTTTTTATTTATTAATTTTTTTAGTTATTATCGGGGTCGTCAGCTTTTTTAATGGTAATAATGAGCCAACTGAAAAGATGAGCTATGATAAGTTTGTTAGTCACTTAGAAAAGGGTGACGTAAAAAACATTTCTCAGCAGCCTGAACGAGGTGTGTATGAGGTTCGAGGACAGCTAAAAAGCTATAAGGATGAGAAGAAATTTTTCATTACTTATATTACGAATAGCGATCCAATCTTGAATGAGATTCACAAAGCCGCTGCGAGTGGTAAAGTTGAAACATTCGTGGAGCCTGCAAAAGAAACAAGTGGTTGGGTGACATTCTTTACATCGATCATTCCGTTTGTCATTATCTTCATTTTATTCTTCTTCCTTTTAAATCAAGCCCAAGGTGGCGGAAGCCGGGTGATGAATTTTGGGAAAAGTAAAGCTAAGCTTTATAATGATGATAAGAAGAAAGCCCGTTTCAAAGATGTAGCGGGTGCAGACGAAGAGAAACAAGAACTTGTGGAAGTAGTTGAATTTTTAAAGGATCCACGTAAATTTGCTGAATTAGGCGCACGAATTCCTAAAGGTGTTTTATTAGTCGGACCTCCAGGTACAGGTAAAACATTACTTGCTCGTGCTGTTGCAGGTGAAGCGGGTGTTCCGTTCTTCTCTATTAGTGGTTCAGACTTTGTTGAAATGTTTGTCGGAGTCGGAGCTTCACGTGTTCGTGATTTATTTGAAAATGCTAAGAAAAACGCACCATGTATCATTTTCATCGATGAAATTGATGCTGTAGGTCGTCAGCGTGGGGCTGGATTAGGTGGGGGCCATGATGAACGTGAGCAAACACTGAATCAATTATTAGTAGAAATGGATGGTTTTGGTGCGAATGAAGGTATCATCATTATTGCTGCAACAAACCGTGCGGATATATTAGACCCTGCATTATTACGTCCAGGTCGTTTTGACCGTCAAATTACTGTAGATCGACCAGATGTAAAAGGTCGTGAAGCGGTACTAAAAGTACATGCTCGAAATAAGCCGCTTGACAGTTCCGTAAACTTGAAAAGTATCGCTCAAAGAACTCCTGGGTTCTCTGGGGCAGATTTAGAAAATTTATTAAACGAAGCAGCACTTGTTGCCGCACGTCAAAATAAAAAGAAAATTGAAATGGACGATATTGACGAAGCTACGGACCGTGTAATTGCTGGACCAGCGAAGAAGAGTCGTGTCATTTCCCAAAAAGAACGCAAAATTGTTGCCTTCCATGAGGCTGGTCATACGATCATCGGTGTCGTTTTAGACGAGGCAGATATGGTCCATAAAGTGACGATTGTTCCTCGAGGTCAGGCCGGTGGATATGCGGTGATGTTACCGAGAGAAGACCGCTTCCTCATGACGAAACAAGAGCTTCTTGATAAAATTGCGGGTCTTTTAGGTGGTCGCGTTGCTGAAGAGGTTGTCTTTAACGAGGTAAGTACAGGTGCTCATAATGACTTCCAAAGAGCAACGAATATTGCGCGTAAGATGGTTACGGAGTATGGTATGAGCGATAAGCTGGGACCACTTCAATTCGGACAAAGTCAAGGTCAAGTATTCTTAGGTCGTGATATTAATAATGAGCAAAATTATTCTGATACGATCGCGTATGAAATTGACTTAGAGGTTCAACGGATTATTAAAGAGAGCTACGCACGAGCTACGAAGATTATTACTGAAAATCGTAGCAAGCTAGATCTTATTGCTAATACATTATTAGAAGTTGAAACACTTGATGCTGAACAAATTAAAGGCCTTGTTGATAATGGAGTTCTACCTGATCGTGCGCCAACTGGTGAACCATTGGTTCTTGATGAGAAAAAATCAGATGACGTTAAAGTAAACATCCATACGAAGAAAGAAGAAGAACAAGAAACTTCTACTTCACCAACAGAAGAAGATAAATAATTAGTATGAGGGCGCCCTAATAGGCGCTCTTTGTTTTTGAATCCAGCTCCAGCGCCTACCCCGACGTGCAGGAAGAACTAGTGTCGACAATGCGACAGGACGTCGTATTGTTGTCGACCTCGAGGTCAAATGTTCGCCACCAAAAAGTCAAAGAGCGACTTTCTGGGTGGGCAAGCTTTGCTCGGCAAACCAAAGAACGGTTTGCATAAGTGCGACTAGGTCTCTGGCTTCGCTACACTCGCCAATCGACCAGTCTTCTTTATAGGGGCTTACAAGAGCGCTTCTGCCTTTTGTTTTTGCATAGAAGATAAAAAATGTTATGATGTTGACAGTGTGAGAAAAAAAGAAAAAGTGGTGAAAGTATCATGATTTTTGTATTTGATGTGGGAAATACAAATACAGTTCTTGGGGTATATAATGATGATCAGTTAAAGCATCATTGGCGAATTGAAACGAACCGTAACCGAACAGATGATGAATATGGGATGGTTATCAAATCTCTATTTGATCATGTAGGTCTATCGTTTTCACAAATAAAAGGAATTGTTATTTCTTCTGTTGTTCCGCCTATAATGTTTGCCCTTGAAAGAATGTGTGAAAAGTATTTTCAACAAAAACCGATTATTGTCGGTCCTGGTACTAAAACAGGACTTAATATAAAATATGAAAACCCGCGTGAAGTGGGGGCTGATCGAATTGTTAATGCTGTTGCAGCCATTAAAGAGTACGGTAGTCCATTAATTATTGTAGACTTTGGTACAGCCACGACTTTTTGCTATGTAAACGAACAAAAGCAATACATGGGTGGGGCAATTGCACCTGGTGTCAATATTTCAACGGAGGCTTTGTATTCAAAAGCAGCAAAATTGCCTAGAATTGAAATCACTCGTCCTAATGGAGTAATCGGGAAAAATACCGTTTCGGCCATGCAAGCAGGAATTGTATATGGCTATGTGGGACAAGTTGAGGGTATTGTAAAACGAATGAAAGAACAAAGTAAAACAGAGCCCACTGTCATTGCTACCGGTGGATTAGCCCAACTTATTTCCCAAGAATCAAATATATTTGATGTCATTGATCCATTTCTAACATTAAAGGGATTACATCTTATATATAAAAGAAATATGGATCCTATAAAAAATTATTAGGTTTACAACAAGGAAGGAGCATCTGAATGAATGATTATTTAGTAAAAGCCATTGCCTACGGAGGCCAAATCCGAGCCTATGCTGTTAATAGTACAAGTACAGTTGCAGAGGCACAACGTAGACATTACACTTGGCCAACGGCTTCAGCAGCATTAGGCAGATCGATGTCAGCTGGTGTGATGATGGGAGCAATGTTGAAAGGTGATAATAAATTAACAATAAAAATCAATGGTGGTGGACCTTTAGGTGGCATTCTAGTGGATAGTAATGCGAAAGGTGAGGTTCGAGGATATGTGCAGAATCCGCAAACCCATTTTGATTTAAATGAACACGGTAAGCTTGATGTCAGACGTGCGGTTGGAACGGATGGGCTGTTGGTGGTTGTAAAGGATATTGGAATGCGTGATAATTTCACTGGTCAAGTTCCCATTGTTTCAGGAGAGCTTGGTGAAGACTTTACTTATTATTTTGCTACATCTGAGCAAGTACCTTCCTCTGTAGGCGTAGGCGTTCTTGTGAATCCGGATAACACGATTCTAGCTGCAGGTGGCTTTATTATTCAATTAATGCCAGGCACAGAAGAAGAAACCATTACAAAAATTGAGCATAGCCTTCAATCGATTCCACCAGTATCGAAATTGATTGAAAGAGGATTATCACCAGAGGAATTATTATTCGAAATCCTCGGTAAAGAAAATGTAAAAATTTTAGAAAAAATGCCTGTAACGTTTCAATGTACGTGTTCAAAAGAGAGATTTGGCGATGCCATCATAAGTTTAGGTACGGAAGAAATTAAGCAAATGATTGAAGAAGATGGCCAAGCGGAAGCGCACTGCCACTTCTGTAATGAAAAATATCAATTCACGAAAACGGAATTAGAGGAGCTACAAAGAGAAGCTAAGTAGAGCAAATGAGGGGGAGCTATGAAAAATAATCAGCTTTGGATGATCATTGCTGGTCTCTTTCTTATAAACTGTCTTACCGTTGCCTTCTTTTTAAATAAAGATGGATGGGTGAATAAGACAGGGATATTATCGGGAAGTGAAGAAGTAGTCGCGAACATTGGAGAGGAGCGTATTACTCGCCAACATTGGTTAAATGAGATGGAAGAGCGTTATGGACAAATTGTCTTGAAGGATATGATTGACCAAAAGGTAATTGAACAATTAGCGAAAAAATATAAAATAAAAATTTCCGATGAAGCCATTGATCACGAATTAAGACTCATTCAAACTATGTATGGAACGAACGATCAAATGAAAGGTTCAAATGATGAAAAATGGAAGGAACAAATACGTTACAGCTTGCTTCTAGAAGAATTATTAACGAAAGATGCCATTGTAACAGAAGTAGAAATGAAGAATTATTTTAAAGAAAATAAAAACTTATTCGATGTTCCAACCTCCTACCATTTATCTCATATCATTGTTAAAACAAAAAAAGAGGCAACAGACACGTTAAAGGAGCTTGAACAAGGTTCAAGTTTTTCCGCCCTTGCAATGGAACGGTCGATGGAAGAGTTTTCTGCAAACCAAGGTGGAGATATCGGTTTTATAAGTGAAGAAGAGGATCGTTACCCGAACGCCTACTTAAATCAAGCAAAAAAGCTAGAAGAAGGTGAATGGAGTCAGCCACTTGAGGTTGAAAATGGGTACGCTATTATCATGCTTCAAAAAAGACTAGAGGGAAAAAAATATAATTTTAACCAAGTAAAGGGACAAATTCGAAGACAAATTGCTTTAGAGCAAATGGATACACCAGTATCTGCTAGTGCGTTCTGGAACGAGTTAAAAGTAGATTGGTTTTATGGAAAAAAGAATGAATAAATGGCGGATTAAGACCATATACGAGGAGTAGAGTCCCTTTATATGGTCTTTTTTATAGATATTAAACAAGTGTATATTCATTGACAGAATCTTTACAGATTGGTAAATTATTATTAAACCAATGAAATTAGTCGGAAATGTAAAAAAGCACAAACGGTTAGATCAGCCCCAAATGCTTCACCACTCAGAAAGTTGTTCTTTGACTTTTTGAGTGGTGAACATTTGACCTCGAGGTCGACAAAAACGCGACGTCCTGTTACATTGTCGACACTAGTACTTCTTGCACGTTGGGGCAGGAGGCTTGCGCTGGAATATTATAAAAAATTAAGAATGAGGTGGAGAGAATGGTTCGTGTAGCAAATTCGATTGCTGAATTAGTGGGGCAAACGCCAATTGTTAAACTGAATAGACTAGTTGATGAAAATAGTGCAGATGTTTATTTAAAGTTAGAATATATGAACCCAGGTAGCAGTGTAAAAGATCGAATTGCCTTAGCAATGATTGAAGCGGCAGAGGAGAAGGGTGCTCTTAAACAAGGCGACACGATTATCGAACCAACGAGTGGAAACACTGGGATTGGTCTAGCGATGATCGCAGCTGCTAAAGGTTATAAAACAGTTATTGTTATGCCAGAAACAATGAGCTTAGAGCGCCGTAATTTGTTACGTGCTTATGGAGCTGAGCTTGTTTTGACTCCTGGACCTGATGGAATGGGTGGAGCAATCCGTAAGGCAGAGGAATTGGCAAAAGAAAATGGATATTTTATGCCGCAGCAATTTAAAAACGAAGCCAATCCTGAAGTGCATCGACGTACAACAGGAAAAGAGATTGTCGAGCAAATGGGAACGGAATTGGATGCATTTATTTCTGGTATTGGTACGGGTGGAACTGTGACAGGCGCAGGATCTGTTCTACGCGAGACATATCCAGAAATTCAAATTTATGCGGTAGAGCCGACAGATTCACCTGTACTATCAGGTGGCAAGCCTGGTCCGCATAAGATTCAAGGAATTGGAGCGGGTTTTATACCTGATACGCTTGATACAACCATCTATGATCATATTATTCAAGTGAAAAATGAAGAGGCCTTTGAATATGCACGTCTTGCGGCTAGAGAGGAAGGAATTCTTGGTGGGATTTCTTCAGGGGCTGCCATTTTTGCAGCATTACAAGTTGCGAAGGAACTAGGAAAAGGGAAAAAGGTTCTGGCAATTATTCCAAGCAACGGAGAAAGATACTTAAGCACACCACTTTATCAATTTGAAACGGAATAATAGGATGGGGTAAAAGGTCTAAAGCCTTTTGCCTTTTTTTATTGAAAAAAACCCTCAAAAAAATGAAACAATTTCGTTCTTCATGTATGATGAAAAGAGAAAATAATTAGGAGGAACTTTTGTTGACAACCTTTAAACTTAAAACAGCAAAGATCCCTTTTTCGCTTGAATCCTTTTTCGGGCAATACCGCCATATTTCTAAAACCTATACCCATCATGTATTTCTTGAAAGTGGTAGAGGAGGTCACTACAGTATTGCCGCCTTCCAACCTTTTGCAAAATTAGTTGGAAAAAGTGGGAGACTAATCATCGACAATAACAATGAACAGCAAGAGTTTTTGGGAAATCCCCTTCGTTTAATGCGGGATTGGATGAAAGATTTTCAAATAGAGAGTAAGGAAGATATTCCAGACTTTAAAGGTGGAGCCATCGGTTTTATTAGCTATGACTATGCGAGATATATAGAAAAACTACCAGCATGGGCAGAGGATGATTTGCAATTACCGGATATTTGCTTTTTTGCCTACAAAGAATGGTTTATTTATGATCATAAAACTTCTGAATTGTGGCTATTATTTTTACACGAAGAGCATGAAGATATCAATGAGAAAGTGGAACATTGGCTACATAAATGGCAACAATCAGTTAAAGAGGACAGATCGATAAAAAAAATAGATATGGAAGAAGTATTTCATGTATCGATGGATGAACAGCAATTTATTGACGCGGTTGAAAAGGTTCAGAAATATATTTCAGCTGGAGATGTATTTCAAGTAAACTTATCTGTTCGTCAATCAAAAAATCTAGCTGTCGAAGCGATGGACGTTTATGAGCAGCTTCGCCAATTAAACCCGTCACCATATATGGGTTATTTCCATAGCCCGGAATTTCAACTTGTAAGTGCATCCCCTGAATTACTAATTAAAAAGAAGGGGAAAGAAGTAAGTACAAGGCCAATAGCGGGTACGAGATCAAGAGGTAAAGATGAGGCAGAAGATTTACAACTAGCAAACGAGCTCATCGAAAATGAAAAAGAACGGGCAGAACATGTGATGCTCGTTGATTTAGAAAGAAATGACTTAGGTAGAGTGTGTCAGTTCGGTACGGTACAGGTCGATGAATTCATGGTCATTGAAAAATATTCCCATGTAATGCATATTGTTTCGAATGTTAAAGGGGAACTTGCCGCGGATAAAGATGAATATGATTTAATTGATGCTGTTTTTCCTGGTGGAACGATTACAGGAGCACCAAAGGTCCGAACGATGGAAATCATTGAAGAGTTAGAACCTGTCCAACGAGGGATTTATACTGGTTCACTTGGATGGATTGGGTTTGATGGCGATACAGAGTTGAATATTGTTATCCGTACGATGCTTGTGAAAGAAGGGCAAGCACATGTACAAGCAGGAGCAGGGATCGTTATCGATTCCAGTCCTAAAAACGAATACAAAGAGTCTTTAAAAAAGGCACTTGCTCTCTGGAAGGCAAAAGAACAAGCAGAGAACTAAAAAGCAACTTGTGCCAGATTACTAATGAAAGTAGGTGTCCTCTTATGATTTTAATGATTGATAATTATGATTCATTTACATATAACTTAGTGCAATATTTAGGAGAATTAGGTCAAGAATTAGTCGTAAAGAGAAATGACCAAATATCTTTGGAAGAAATAGAAAGGCTGCAGCCAAAGTATTTAATGATTTCTCCTGGCCCGTGCAGTCCGAATGAGGCGGGTATTAGTTTAAAAGCAATCGAACATTTTGCAGGGAAGATTCCAATATTCGGAGTATGCTTAGGTCACCAGTCAATTGCCCAAGTATTTAAAGGGGACGTTGTTCAAGCAGAAAGGCTAATGCACGGAAAAACGTCACCTGTACATCATGATGGAAAGACCATTTATTCCGGTATGAGTCAACCGTTCTCTGCAACAAGATATCATTCACTGATTGTTAAAAGGGAAACGTTTCCCGCGTGTCTTGAGATTTCTGCTTGGACAGAAGAAGGAGAAATTATGGGGTTACGCCATAAAACGCTTCCGATTGAAGGTGTACAATTTCATCCAGAATCGATTATGACAGAGGATGGGAAGAAACTATTAAGCAATTTCCTTTCATTTTATGAGAATTACCAACCTTTGCAAATAAAAGAGAGCCTTAAATAAATGTTTATCTATATGAATGGAAAGATCGTTTCAAAGGAGGAAGCATTTGTATCGGCTTTTGACCACGGTTTTTTGTATGGAGTCGGTTTATTTGAAACCTTTCGAGTTTATGATGGACACCCATTTTTATTGGAAGATCATCTTCAACGATTGAATCAAGGGTTAAATGAACTTTGTATCGAGAGGAATTTTTCGAAAGAAGAAGTGGAGAAGGTCCTGTCGCTCTTGTTGGGGGAAAATGGATATAAGGATGCGTATATTCGTTTAAATGTATCGGCTGGAATCGGTGAGTTGGGATTATCTGCGGAACCTTACCAAGAACCTAATATCATTATGTATTCGAAGCCGCTGCCGAAAGCGGGTAAAGATATTCAAGAAAAAAAGGCCCAGCTTTTAGCGATAAGGCGTAATACCCCTGAAGGAAATTATCGCCTCAAATCACATCATTTTCTTAATAACATATTAGCGAAACGAGAAATAGGAAGTGCGTTGGATATTGAAGGGATTTTCCTTACTGCTAATGGGGAACTGGCTGAAGGTGTTGTTTCTAATCTGTTTTGGATAAAAAAAGGAAAAATATATACACCATCGCTTGAAACTGGAATATTAAATGGGATCACTAGACAGTTTGTGATGAAATTAGGAGAACAGATCGGCTTCGAGGTAGATGAAGGTTTCTATAGACCTGAAGAATTAAATGATGCGGATGAGATTTTTATTACAAATTCAATTCAAGAATTGGTTGGGATCTGTCAATGGAATCATCGTAATTTCCCAGGTAAAGAAGGCGAAGTGACTAGATTATTGCATAACCATTATCGCCACTATTGCTTCAATATGTATAGTAGAAATGACATTGGTTAGGAGACTATTAGTATGATTAAGTGCGGATCTTATCAGCTTGACTATCAACAAAAAACATTAATCATGGGAATTCTTAATGCTACTCCGGACTCATTTTCTGACGGAGGTCGTTTTAATCAAGTGGAGTATGCAGTCGAACATGCACGGAGGTTGGTTGCTGATGGTGCCGATATGATTGATGTCGGTGGGGAATCTACACGACCAGGTTCTGCTCTTGTTTCATTAGAAGAAGAGTTAGAGCGGGTTATACCAGTCATTAAAGCAATTTCTGAAGAGGTAAACGTCCCCATCTCGATTGATACGTACAAGGCAGAAGTGGCAAGACAGGCCATTGAAGCGGGCGCGCATATAATCAATGATGTATGGGGAGGGAAAGCGGATCCGCAAATGGCAGAAGTTGCGGCTAAATTTGAAGTTCCAGTAATCCTCATGCATAACCGAGGCAATCGTGAGTATCAACACTTTTACTTGGATGTGGTAAATGATCTTTTTGAAAGCATAACGATGATGAAAGCTGCTGGAGTGAAAGATGAGAATATCATATTAGATCCTGGTATTGGTTTTGCAAAGAACTTGAATGAAAACATTCAGATGATGAAGGATCTCGATAAACTAGTGTCTATTGGTTATCCTGTTTTACTAGGAACCTCAAGAAAGTCGATGATCGGACAGGTTCTCGATCTCCCTGTTTCAGAAAGAGTGGAAGGAACAGGGGCAACCGTGTGTTATGGCATTCAAAAAGGTTGTCAAATCGTTCGTGTTCATGATGTGAAAGAAATAAGTAGAATGGCCAAAATGATGGACGCCCTACTTGGAAAGGGTGGAAACAATGGATAAAATCAGTGTGAATCAAATGCAATTTTTCGGATATCACGGGGTATTTCCTGAAGAGACAAAACTTGGACAGCGATTTATTGTCGATTTAGATGTTTTTTGCGATTTGCAGGAAGCGGGTATGTCAGACGATTTAAACTACTCCATCAACTATGCTGAGCTTTATACACTGTCAAAGGAAGTTGTAGAGGGGGAACCCTATCAAGTAATCGAAGCGGTGGCTGAAAGTATTGCAAGCAAGGTTCTTGAAACATTCTCTAGAGTTATAGAAGTACGTGTGAAAGTAATCAAGCCGGATCCTCCCATTCCAGGACATTATCAGTCTGTATCTGTTGAAATAACAAGGGGGAGATAGACATGCAAAATCAAGCTTTTATTTCCCTCGGCTCCAACATTGAAGACCGATTACATTATCTTGAAAGTGCTGTAAATGAAATAGGCAATCATGAGCAAATTGAAGTGGTAAAGATATCATCCATATATGAAACGGATCCTGTTGGGTACACAGACCAAGATTTATTTTTAAATATGGTTATATCTGTTGTTACCAAACTAACCCCAGAAGAATTATTATCAGAGTGTCAGAAAATCGAGTGGGAACTAGGAAGAAAAAGGGAAATAAGATGGGGTCCAAGAACAATAGACCTTGACATTCTCTTATATAACCAAGAAAATATGGAAACAGAGAAGCTTGTTATTCCACATCCGCGAATGCATGAGCGTGCCTTTGTATTAGTTCCATTTCTGGAAATAGCTTCTGACTTATATGCTTCGCCGTTTAGTGATATAAATATTAATGAACTTCAAGAAAAAGAGGGTGTTCGATTATGGAAGCGGAAAAGTGGGGAAGACGTATTCGCGCCTATCGAAAACTGAAAGGCTTTACCCAAGAAGGCTTTGCAAAGGAACTCGGAATATCTGTTTCCATTGTAGGAGAAATTGAAAGAGGCACTCGATTGCCGAATAATGAATTGCTAAATAAAATATCTAATCTCTTGAAGATAAGTGTAAGTGAATTAACTCCACCGGATGGTGATCCTGAATAAACAGCAAGAAAGGAGGTAGAAACATGTTGAAAATTGGCGATATTGAAATGAAGAACCCTGTAGTTCTTGCCCCAATGGCAGGTGTATGTAATTCTGCCTTCCGTTTGACAGTGAAAGAATTTGGAGCAGGATTAGTGTGTGCCGAAATGGTTAGTGATAAAGGGATTATTTTTAAAAATGAAAAGACTATGAATATGTTGTATATAGATGAACGTGAAAAGCCGTTGAGCCTGCAAATTTTCGGAGGGGAAAGAGAAACTCTAGTTGAAGCGGCAAAGTTTGTGGATCAAAATACAAATGCTGATATTATTGATATCAACATGGGTTGCCCAGTTCCAAAAATCACAAAATGTGAAGCTGGAGCGAAATGGTTGTTAGATCCTAATAAAATTTATGAAATGGTTTCTGCTGTAGTTGATGCAGTTGAGAAGCCGGTAACGGTAAAAATGCGAATGGGTTGGGATGAAGAGCATATTTATGCGGTTCGAAATGCTCAAGCCGTAGAACGTGCAGGTGGAAAAGCAGTCTCTCTTCACGGGCGAACTCGCGTTCAAATGTATGAAGGGAAAGCGAACTGGGATATTATTCGCGAAGTAAAACAGTCTGTTAATATTCCAATTATCGGAAACGGGGATGTTCAAACTCCACAAGACGCAAAGCGGATGTTAGATGAAACAGATGCGGACGGAGTCATGATTGGACGAGCTGCACTAGGAAATCCTTGGATGATCTACCAAACCGTTAAATATTTGCAAACTGGAGAGCTAATTGCTGAACCGTCAGCAAGAGAGAAAATAGATGTTTGTATTCTTCATTTAGATCGTTTAATCGATTTGAAGAGCGAATATGTGGCGGTTCGGGAAATGCGCAAACATGCCGCTTGGTATTTAAAAGGAGTTCCTGGCAATGGGCGTGTCCGTAATGCTGTAAATGAATGCAACACTAGAGAGCATTTAGTTTCTTTATTGTATAGCTTAGTAGAAGATATAGAAGCGAAAGAACAAGAAACACTAAATGCTGTGTAGATGTTTGACACTCCTTTATTCTTTTTCTATAATATTTTTATTATTAGTTATGGCTGCCAGTAGATTACTGGCAGTTTTTATTCTATTTAAATGAAATTTGATGTCTGTTTGATTAAGATTGTGTAAAATAATAGAATAAGCAACAAGAAGCGGGAGCGCTTAAACAGTATTTGAATAAATCGTTGTCGCAGAATATTTTGCGTGTTACATATTAAATGATAATGGTATTGGAGATGAACGAAATGAGTCATGAAGAATTAAATGACCAGTTAAGAGTTAGAAGAGATAAAATGAACGCGATCCGTGAAAAAGGAATGGATCCGTTCGGAAAGAGATTTGACCGTTCTCATCAATCTCAAGAGCTTGTTCACGAATATGGAGAGTTAGAAAAAGAGGAGATAGAGGAAAGAAATATCTCTGTTACACTTGCTGGCCGAATCATGACAAAGCGTGGAAAAGGGAAAGCGGGATTTGCCCATATTCAAGATTTATCTGGTCAAATTCAAATCTATGTCCGTAAAGATGCAGTAGGCGATGAGCAGTACGATCTGTTTGATTCAGCTGATCTAGGAGATATAGTTGGTATAACAGGTGTATTATTTAAGACGCAAGTAGGCGAACTATCTGTTAAAGCTCAAACATTTGAGTTATTAACAAAATCACTTCGTCCACTCCCTGAAAAGTTCCATGGTTTGAAGGATGTTGAGCAACGCTATCGCCAACGTTATCTAGATCTAATCATGAGTCAAGAAAGTAAGGAAACTTTTATTAGTCGCTCTAGAATTATCCAATCAATGCGTCGTTATTTAGATGCACATGGTTATTTAGAGGTAGAGACGCCAATGATGCATTCGATTGCAGGAGGAGCATCAGCACGTCCGTTTATTACTCATCATAATGCTCTTGATATGCAATTATTTATGAGAATTGCTATTGAGCTACATCTAAAACGTTTAATTGTCGGCGGTTTAGAAAAAGTATATGAAATCGGTCGAGTGTTCCGAAATGAAGGCGTGTCTACAAGACATAACCCGGAATTTACAATGATTGAACTTTATGAAGCGTATGCGGACTACCGTGATATTATGAGCTTAACAGAAAACTTAATTGCACATATTGCACAAGAAGTTTTGGGCACGACTACTGTTCAGTACGGAGAAAATACAATTGACCTGAAACCTGAATGGACAAGGCTTCATATGGTAGATGCAATTAAAGAATACACAGGTGTGGACTTCTGGAAAGAGATGTCAGCGGAAGAAGCTCTCCAATTAGCAAAGGAGCATGGTGTTGAGGTAAAAGATACGATGCTATACGGCCATGTGGTGAATGAATTCTTTGAACAAAAGGTAGAAGAGCACCTTATCCAACCGACCTTTATTTTCGGACACCCAGTTGAAATTTCACCTTTAGCTAAGAAAAATGATGAGGATCCACGTTTCACTGATCGTTTTGAATTGTTTATTGTTGCACGTGAACATGCGAATGCATTTACAGAATTAAATGATCCAATTGACCAACGCGAGCGATTTGAAGCTCAGTTACAAGAGCGTGAACAAGGAAATGACGAAGCACATATGATGGATGACGACTTTGTTGAAGCATTAGAGTATGGAATGCCTCCTACAGGTGGTTTAGGAATTGGTATTGACCGACTAGTTATGTTGCTAACTAATTCTCCTTCTATAAGAGATGTTCTTTTATTCCCGCATATGCGCCACCGTTAATAGATAAAAGGCAAAAACCAATCATAAAGGGTTTTTGCCTTTTTAAAATTATATTGA
Source organism: Bacillus sp. CGMCC 1.16607 (assembly GCF_042683745.1). Lineage (NCBI taxonomy): Bacteria > Bacillati > Bacillota > Bacilli > Caryophanales > Bacillaceae > Bacillus > Bacillus sp. CGMCC 1.16607. The sequence continues at coordinate 590 of NZ_JBHUJX010000017.1, read as the reverse complement.
AAACACTTTTTCAAAAAGCTAGATATATATGAATGAAGAAAACATACGAAAGGGGAACGAAAAAAATATAAATTAAAACCAAAAAAGTTATTGCAATAAAGATATAATGGTGATATTATTAACTTCTGTTGCTGATAGGCAATTGAAACAGAATTAACAAAAAAGAATTTAAAAAAAGTTCTTGACTGTGAAAAATGATTCTGTTAATATTAAAAAGTCGCTTACGAGCGAAAGAAAAAATTGCTCTTTGAAAACTAAACAACCAAACATTAACAAATAAAAAACTTCTATTATAGAAGTAAGCCAGAGTAAACTTTATGAGCTAATCAAACACTTTATTGGAGAGTTTGATCCTGGCTCAGGACGAACGCTGGCGGCGTGCCTAATACATGCAAGTCGAGCGAATCTTTGGGTGCTTGCACCCATTGGTTAGCGGCGGACGGGTGAGTAACACGTGGGCAACCTGCCTGTGAGACTGGGATAACTTCGGGAAACCGGAGCTAATACCGGATAATCCTTTTCCTCACATGAGGGAAAGCTGAAAGATGGCGCAAGCTATCACTTACAGATGGGCCCGCGGCGCATTAGCT
>NZ_JBHUJX010000016.1:0-55321 GCF_042683745.1 Bacillus sp. CGMCC 1.16607 | reverse complement strand
TTATAATCATGATAGATATCAAAAACGATTAAACGGCCTTAGCCCTATGGAATATAGAGCTAAAGCCGCTTAAATCATTTTATTATTTCCACTGTCTACTTGACAGGGGGCAGTTCACGAAAGAAATTCGAATGGAAGGGTGTTTTCTATTTGTCTTCTTTTAACTTTTCTAATACTTTCTGCAATTCATTGTTAAACCCTTTTACTGCCATATCACCTACGACTGTGACAGGCACTCCTAAAAAACCATACTTTTCTACTTCCCTTTGATATTCTGGGTTGACAGAAATGTCTCTAATTTCAAATGGTATACCTTCTTGTGTCAGCACCTGTTTGACCATTGTACATTCAATACAATCATTTGTGGTATAGATGATTACTGATGCTTCCATAACTTTTACTTGCCTCCTATTAAAACACTAATTCATTTTTAAAATCCAGAAGTTCCTTTTCAACATCATTAATAATTTCAGTTACATTTTCATAACCAGTTTCCAAATTGAGCAGTTTACGAATCACTCTTCTAGAACCATCTTTAATCACTAACTCTTCTTCCCAACTATTCTCTTGCTTAGAGAACGTTTCATACGTTGAATACAATAAGAAAAGAACAAAATGTCCTAAAGCATAGAAGTCACTTTGAAAGGAAACTTCCCGCAACAATCTTTTTTCCATTGGCATAGAGGAAAGATGATCTAAATCCTTCTCATGAATCCAAGCCGCGAGGCCAAAATCAATAATGGAAATGTGTTGATCATCAATCAAAATATTAGGGAGGCGCAAATCCCGATGAATAATCTCATTATCATGCAAATACTTTACTACCTGTAACACTTTTAATAAAAAGCGAAAACTATTCTCTTCATTATATTTATGGCCATATAAAAAGATTAGGTCCTCGACATTTTTACCGTTCATATGCTCCATAATAAGGAAGATTTTATTGTCTTCTTGAAAAAAATCAATAAAACTAGGTATCGAAGAATGACTAAAAATTGTTAGTATTTTTGCCTCTCGCTCAAGCTGACCATTCCTTGATTTACGTTTCCGTTTTCTTAATTGTTTTACAACTACAAATTGACCTGTCAATTGATCTTCTGCTTTATATGCAATTCCGTAGCCGCCTTTTCCAATAAATTGAATAATTTGATATCGATTTTGAAGAATATGCCCCTCCTTCAACGGTCTTTCGATTAAATCATAAAATAAGTTAAACATGCTCAGTTAACTACTGCTGTATGATTTGAAAAAACCACTTGATCGGTGCTTCTTTTTATAAAATTGGTGTCCATATTTAGATGACTTGTGCCCATAATGTCTTTTTTTATAATCGCTACTCGAATAATGATGCTTAGAGTGTACTTTCCCTTTGAGAAGTGCTTTTATCAACTTCTTTAACAAGTGAATCAACCCTTTCCTTTTATTGACTTATATATATTTTACAATATTGATTTCATTCTATAAATAATTAGCTAACATAATCACTTATACCAATAACATGTATGAAAATGGAAATATGGAAAATAATAAGAGGGAATTATTTATGGAATTATTTTTCAGAAATGTTAAGTGTTTTAGGAGTTGTATTTAAAATGAACGAGCCTCCAACTTATCGCAGATGTAGAGCCTATATGTCTACATTTTCAACATCTCAGCTTCACTTAAGAAATCCCTATGTTGTAGCTTTTTTTTCTTTTTCATACCCTGGGTTTGGTCATTTAATGCAACATCGATTTTTACCCGCATTTGTTCTTATTATATGGGAACTGTTTATCAATAATATGGCAAATGTGAATCTAGGGATTTTTTATTCTTTAATAGGTGAGTTCGATACAGCGAAAGAGGTACTTAAAGAAAGATGGTTAATTTTGTATGTTGGAATTTATATGCTAGGTATTTGGGATAGTTATCGATCAACTGTGGATATGAATAAACAATATATATTGGCGGATAGAGAAGATGCGCCGATTTTACCAATAAAAATAGGAGCATGGGGAATTAATTATTTGGATAAACGTCATCCTTGGGTTGCTGTTGCCTGGTCCGCATTAGTTCCTGGACTTGGACATCTTTATCTACATAAAGTCATTACAGGCTTTTTTATTTTTGGGTATACCATTGCTATTTTGTATTTCGGTCATATCCCGTTAGGAATTAAACATACGATGTTAGGTGAATTTGAAATGGCGAAGGATGTAATGGATAAACAATGGTTGTTATACCTTCCATCCATCTATTTGTTCATCCTCTATGATGCGTATTCTTCTTCAGTTGAGTACAATAAATTATTCGAGAAAGAAATGTCAAAATATCTTCGTCTAAACTATCAAAACACTGATTATAAGTTCCCTGTTTAATACAAGGAGTGATGTACCATGCTAGTTATTGCAACATTTGAAAATTCCCTCTTTATTGAATTAGCCATTTCATCACTTGAGCATAATGGAATACCAAAGGAAAAGATATTTGCAGCCCCGCTCGATAAACGAACCGAACCCAGGCAAATATTTGACACGATTCATCATGCAGATGGCTTTAGTTTATTCGATCTTGGTGCTATTTTAGGAACTTGTTTCATGCTGCTAGGATCCATTTATGGCTACATTCTAAATTGGGGACCAATCATTTGGGGAATCATTGGGGCGGTATTTGGAATTTCCCTCGGGGTAAGCCTGAAATTATGGTTAATTAAAAAAAATAAAAAGGGAAACAAAAAAATTTCTTCAGAAATCATCCTTATGGTTCGATGCAATGACGATCAATGGGATTCAGTTCAAAATATTTTATGGAATCATACTGCCATGGGATTAACTAAGATCAATAAGTAATTTTAATATACTTGCAAAAAAAAGACTCCCATGATGAATTAAATTACCCATGGAGTCTTTCTTTTAATTGCAACTATTTGACCCTTTTAGTCCTTGTCTTTATTTTTTAAAATGAAACGGCACAGTAGCTACAACGACATTTCGTTTAAATAGCAAATAGGTACGAATCATTAGACTAGATTGATTATGGAGTGTGTTATGCCAGCTTTTCTTAGGAATAAATTGAGGGATCAAGACCGTCACCCAATAATTGGATTCTGCTGCTTTATGTTCCACCGTATCAATGAATTTAGTTAATGGATGTATGATACTTCGGTAACGAGAATGTAAAGTTACCAGCCGAACATCTGGGTGAAACTTATTCCATTTCTCTTCAAATATTTTCTCATCTTCTCTTTCAAAAGCAACATATACAGCGATGACTTGATCTGTTAAAGATTTAGCGTAATTGATTGAGTGTTCAACCACTTGTGTGATTCCTGCAACAGGAACAATAATCACATTTCCTTCAATTGGCTTTATCGGCTCATCTGTACAAATCCGTAATTGTTCTCCAACTAACTCATAATGCTTTCTTATCCGATGAAAGACATAAACCATAAACGGAACGAAAATCAAAATGGACCATACTTGCGCGAATTTTGTTAAAAAGAACATCATCGCAACAACAAAGCTTATAATGGCTCCAACTGAGTTGATGATTAGCTTTGTTACCCAGCCTTTTGGTTTTTCACGCATCCATTTGAGTGACATCCCTGTTTGTGAAAGGGTAAACGGAATAAATACCCCTACTGCATAAAGAGGAATCAGCTGTTCTGTATGTCCTCTAAAAATAATAATCAATAATATGGACGCAATTCCAAGTGTAATAATTCCGTTCGAATACCCTAATCGATCTCCCCTCATTGTATACATACGTGGAATATACTTATCCTTTGCTAAGCTGAACGCTAACATTGGAAAAGCAGAATAACCAGTATTCGCTGCAAGAATTAAAATGAGAGCAGTAGTCCCTTGAATAAAGAAATATAAGAAATTTCGCCCAAATGTTTGTGATGCAATTTGTGAGACAACCGTTTCCTCTACTTTTGGTGAAACCCCATAATAATAAGCTAAAAAAATAATCCCAGTAAATAACAGTGCCAGCAAGGACCCCATTGCGAGCAGCGTTTTCGCTGCATTTTTCGGAGCAGGATCTTTAAAATTAGGAATCGCATTTGATATAGCCTCCACACCCGTTAATGCAGAACTTCCTGATGCGAAAGCTTTTAATAAAAGGAACAATGAGATTCCAGCTACAGGAGTGCCAAGTGGCGCATGTAAATCAGATGGTATATCCCCAGTAAAGATTTTAAATATCCCCACTCCGATTAAAATAAATAATGCCAAAACAAATAAATATACTGGATAGGCTAAAAAGGAGGCAGACTCGGTAACTCCTCTTAAGTTTAAAATCGTTATAAAGATGATAAAAATAATCGCAATCATCACATTATGATGATGTAAACTTGGAATCGCTGACGTAATGGCATCGGTTCCTGCTGAAACACTTACAGCAACCGTTAAAATGTAATCGACCAATAAAGAACCACCAGCAATTAATCCAGAGTTTACCCCAAGATTTTCCTTTGAAACGACATAGGCACCACCACCGTGTGGATAAGAAAATATGATCTGTCTATAGGATAAAATAAGTGCCGCTAATAAAATTAACACTCCCATTGCAATCGGAATCGAATACCAATAGGCAATAGTACTTACAGTTATTAATACAAGTAAAATTTGTTCGGGTCCATAAGCAACAGATGATAATGCATCTGAAGAAAGAATAGCTAATGCTTTCAATTTCGTTAATTTATGCTCCCCTAATTCGGTTGACTTTAGCGGTCTGCCAATTAAAAGCCTCTTAAACGATGATAACATGAAGGGTCGCACCTCATTCAATTTGTATGTTAACTTTATATTCCCCTTTTTAAAAACAAAAATGCCCACAAGGCAAAGTTAATAAGCCTTATGGACATGTATGCACACGTCTATTTTAGCTGCACCTTCCTCCCAATGAACGCTGACGAGGTTAGCTGTCGGGTTCGGACAGTTGAGTTGCCCTACCTTTTATGAAAAGGTCTTAGCAAATGCCAGTCTTTTCATAAGGATTCACCCCAAGTGATGCCGCCATAGCCATCACGAAATTTGGTTTCCCCGTTCCTACCGGATTAAGCGATTTAGAAATATGAACTGAAAATTATCATACTCCCATGTTTTCATTGTGTAAAGTATTTTTTTATTCCCAAAATTACACTAAAATTCGCAATATTCTTTACAACGAATCCAGTAGCATTTACCATTATAAATGGATTGGTAAAACATTCCTAAAATAATAAAGGAGGTAGTGCAGAATGGAAACTATGAAAAATCGAATCACTTTTATTAAAAGGAAAATAGAAACGTAATTGGAGGAAATCAGAAATGGCAATTGTTAAAAAAGGAATTGAAATTGTCCAATACCATGAAGGATGGGCAAAGGAAGTTGCAAAAATGTGGAATTTAAGTCGTGATGGTTGGGGTGGAGATACTCGTGTCATGACTGAAGATCAAGTGAAACAGAAGGAAGCAAACTCGGATAATATTGAGCTTTATCTCGCGATTGATGGAGAAGAAGTCGTTGGTTATTGTGGATTATCTGAATACAAAGAAGATACAGGTTCATTGTATATCCCGCTACTTAACGTCCGACCAGACTATCAAAGCCAAAAAATTGGCAAGAAGCTACTTTTAAAAGCATTAGAAAAAACAATCGAACTAGGTTGGCCACGTTTAGACTTATATACATGGCCAGGTAATACAAAAGCGGTACCACTATATAAAAAATGTGGATTCTTTTGGGAGGACCGTGATGATACAACTCATTTAATGAACTTTATCCCACAAGTTCTACAAACATCACTATTAAAACCAGTCTTTCAGGAATTAGATTGGTACGAATCAAGTGAGAGGCTCATCGAGGTAAAACCAGATGGAACAAAGGAAAATGGTTTTACTTTTTATGAATATAGTTGGAAAAATAACAGCCAATTTGTACGTGTACAATTTGAAAGAACAAGTCGCGGAATGAATCTTATTGAAACAAATGAATTCTTATTAAAAATTCAGCTAGCAGAACATGAAATCATTGAGCAGCAGGAACAAAAATTCCAGATTACTTTTATTAATAAATCAACTACACCTGCTACTTTACAAGTAAATGGATCTGGTAATGACCGACTTAAATATCAAATCAAATCCGAAATGATTGTTCAAGATGAAGCCATTCTATTAGGATTAGTAACCGCCAAACAAGGTGATGAACCTAGTCCATGGAGGACACATCCTACTTTATCAGTAAACGTAACCATTAATGGTCATGAATGCGAACTGAAGCTTGGGGTTTTCCCTAAGCCACCAGCGAAACTTTCTACTACATTCCAAGGAAATCTTTGTTACTTAAACAAAGAGAACTTTTTTGACTTAGAGATCAAAAATAATTTGCAAGAAGAGATCGAGTATACTCTTCACTTCCCTGAAAGTGAACTAGTCGAATTAGAAAATTCTTCTTTTAAGGTTATTTTACCTAAAAATAGTCGAAATACGATTTCTATTCCTTTCATTGTCAAAAACTATGGCTTTTACAAACCAAATATTTCGGTCATAGCTAAAATGATGAATAGTACTGAATTCCAATTCGAGCAAGAGATAAATGTTGCTTTAAAAGGATTAGGAGAGAAATTTGGCGGCGAATCGAAGGATTATTGGCATATTTATAATGGACTAAGCCAAATAAATGTCAGAAAGAGAGATTTGCTTATCACGGTTGCGAAAAACAGTGATAAAAAACAGCCGTTTGCATTCTTACCACCTAAACTAGGAAAACCTTATACAAATGAATTTACGAAGAAAAAACCTAATGCTGTTACTTGGGAATTAAATGCGAGTTCAATTATTTTAAAAATAGCTCTTGAGTCAGATGATATGGAAGATGTTCACTTATCTCAAAACCTACAATTATTTGGTGATGGAATTGTCTACAAATGGATAGAGATTGAAAATAAAGGAAAGAAATCAAGACAACACGTTGCGATTAGTTCTTCTCTTTATCACGAAATGGACAAAACATATTTCCCTATCGAGGAGAAAGTCATCTACTTTTCGGAAAATAGAATATTGGAATATGGCGATTTAAAACCATCTAGCATCACTGGAAATTGGTATTTTTCTGAAAATAATCCTGAACCGATTGGAGTTGCTTGGTCAAATAGATGTAAAGCTAGTCCAGAAGGTTGGCAATTTGTTATTGAGGATGACCTCGGAATCATAGAACCTGGCTGCAAAGCGTCAACAGAAAAAGTGATTGTTTCTGTTGGTGCATTTGGAAAATGGGAAGATTTTAGAGCCTTTGTTTCACAATCCCAATATACTGAAAAATTCGAAGTATTTCATGAAACCGATTTTGAAGTTAATAACTTCATTATTCAAGACTCGAAGCTTTCTATTACATTAAACACATACCGTAATAGTTACTTAGATGGGAAAATACAAGTAACTGTAAATGATTCGAATGAATATCAAGGCCAATTGGATAAAGATGAGGAGAAAACCTCACATTCTTTCGATTTCCAATCTGACAAATTGACAAATGTCTCTATTATACAGGGTGAATTTAAAACAAATAGTATGACGACTCAGCTCGAAGAATTGATTTTGTTACCAACCAAACAGCTTGTTTACCAGCATTCGGAAACAATACATTCACTCACTTCTTTTGAAGTAAATAATGGCTGTATCACGATTCAAACAGCACCAGATTTCTATCCAGGTCTATATTCCATCAAAGTGAATGGTTATGAGTGGCTTGATTATTCATTCCCTGAAGTAACAGCAAAAGGCTGGTGGAATCCTTGGGCTGGTGGAATGAAAACAGCTCCTAACGATTTAAATACCTTCTCACTCATGAAGGAAAAACATACAGCTAGCCCAGTTGATAAATTAGATCTTCAAGGTAATAAATGGAGTGGCGTCGCTATTCGAACTGAAATTAACGAACATCCTGAATGGAAAGGTGTTCAATATGTTCAATATTATTTAATGTTGCCTGGGATTCCAGTTATCGCAACAATTCTTGAAGTAGAAAATACCGGTGGAAAAAATCTTAAATCGGTCAATTGGAATACAGATTTCTTTTTAGGTGGAGAGGATTTATCCAATCTTTCGGTAGAAACGAATAACTACAATCAAACAAAGCAATATAAAGCTGGAATACAAGAGTTTCCAATTCATTTAGATCAAGATCACTATTTTACATCCGTGTCAAAAAAAGAAAAGCTTTATATTGTCCCAAGTCTCTATACCGCAAACGCAGAAAGCTACACAAATAAAGACGCATTACACGTTCTTTATAGTCAAACAGCTAAGCCTGGCAAAGATGGTCATCAAACAGCTCCATTATTTATGTTGTTTGACGAAAGAAACCTTTCAGCGCAACTTCTTGAAAAACTAAGAAGAATTCAATTTTAATCAACAGGAGATTGTTATGAAAATCATTGACGCACATATCCATTTCTCAAACATTAAATCATTTCATGAAACAGCAGAAACTTTGTCATTTGTTGATTATTCAAAAGCAGGAATTATAAAAGAATTCAAAGAAGCTAATGTTGTTCTCGGTATCGGAATGGGTCTTACCGAAACGGAACAGATGGGCTTTCCAGATTATGAAGCTAAAACGCCAATGGGACTAGATTTGGATATAGATCTTCCTGCTAATATTGTTTACTGTGTAGGAGTAAATCCTTACGATCTTGGAGATGATGCTCTCTTACGTTTAGAAACTGAACTACAAGAGCCTCATGTCGTCGGGATCAAGATCTATCTTGGATATTATCCTTTCTATGCCTATGATGATGTATATGAACCCGTTTATCAGTTAGCGGAAAAATACGAGCTTCCTGTCGTTTTTCATACTGGGGACACTTATTCGGAACGTGGATTTTTAAAATACTCCCACCCACTTGCCATAGACGAGGTTGCCGTCAAGCATCGAAAGATTAATTTTATGATGGCGCATTTTGGTGATCCCTGGACGATCACTGGTGCGGAAATCATTTATAAGAATTCCAATGTTTATGCAGATCTGTCTGGTTTAATTGTGGGAACGAAAGAAGAATTAGACAAACGCAGTGAAGGACGTTTTTTAGATCATTTACGTCACGCATTAGTTTTTGCAGATTCCTATGATAAATTAATTTTTGGAACCGACTGGCCATTGATCCCAATCGGACCTTACATTGAATTTATTAAAGATTTAATACCTGACGAATTTCATCAACAAGTCTTTTACGAAACCGCCTTAAAGGTTTTCCCGAAAATACAACCTTTTATAAAATAGTACACCTAAATGAATGGCTATCCAACGAGGTTGGATAGCCATTTGTTTTATTTTAAAAGCTTAGGGTTAAACCGATTCGCAAGTAATCTTGTAGATTTTTGCGGATCAATTTCGTAGGCAATTAACTCCTCCACATTTTTATCTGCTTCAATTAATCGTTCACCAGTTGGTGAGATTAATGTTGTTGCTGTTCCCTGATTTAGAAGAGCGTAATTAACACTCGCAAAATAAATATTGTTTTCTAAACTTCGACATACCATCGCATGATGAAAGAAATCAGGATTATTGACCTCACCTGTAAACTGCGGATGAAAAACAATACTAGCTTCGTGTAATGCAGCCCATCTCACTGTCTCTGGATATCTCCAGCCTTCATGACAAATGACAATACCAAATTTCACACCATTTATTTCGAAAATCTGACGTCCTTCTCCTGGTTGGTAACCAAACCCATCTTCATCAGGGTCTATTTGATTTTTTGTCTGGTACCCTACAAGTAGTCCCTTTTCATCAATGACAAAAGCAACTAAATGTAGCCCTAATTCATCTTCCCACTCCATTGGTAAAATGACTGATATCTGAAGTTCATTTGCTAAAGCACTTATTTCATCCAAAGCCGCTATTTGGGTACGATGATCGTAATCTTCGACAAGATAACCAACACCTCGTAAACCAGGAATAATGGATTCAGGGAAGCAAATCAGTTCACATCCATTACTTTTGGCTGTCCTCATCATATTCTTTACAATCTCTTTACCTTCATTTGCGGAATTAGGAAATCTAGTTTGAGCTAATCCTATTTTCATCAATATGACCTACCTATTCAAAATGACTCATTTTACTAAAAGGATAAAAACGAGCAACTACTTTTCCAATGACATTATCAAATGGAACAGGTCCGATTTCACGACTATCACCGCTATGGTTACGATTATCTCCCATGACAAAAACATGATCATTAGGAACTACAAATGTAACATCATCATACACATTCATTTCTTCTTTAATATAATCTTCAGTCAATAATTTTCCGTTTCGATATACTTTACCATTTTTAATCTCTAATGTATCCCCCGCTTCACCAATGACTCGTTTGATCCATTTATTTCCCTTTTCACCGTTTCTAAATAGCTCAACAATCGGATTTTCTAGCAATTCATCCTTAAATGTTCGATTTCTATTAACGCGACTATCGATAATGACTAAATCACCAAATTTTGGTTCACTTCCTAGCAAATATGAGCTTTTATACACCATTACATGGTCCCCAACCTTGTTCTTATCAAAAGGATCAGCCCCATTGAAAGTAGGTTCCATCGAACTTCCTTCAACTTTGAATGGTTGAAAGATAAAAATACTAATAAACAAGGTAATGGAAATTCCAAATACAATTGCCCTTCCCCAGCTCATTAATTCGCTAACAATCTTATTCTTTTTCTTCAACATCATTTGTCTTCCCTTCAAGTAGCAACATTATTAACATTATAATAGATTCCAGCTGAAATAATCTAATATTTTTACGTTAAATATTGGACTTAGTTTCAAATTCAAAAATTTAATTATATGGTCCTGCTTAAGGTAGTTGTAAATAGACATCAAATTCACAAAAGTGTTACTATTAGGAATATAACAATAGAAAGTAGTGATGATATTGGAAACAGTTGAGAAATTTCTGCAAGAAATGAATGATCAAACACAGAAACTTGCTAAAGATGTAACAGAATCTAGCTGGATGGCACAAACAACGGGCGATCCACTTTGGTCTGAAAAACTTAGTGATGCACAAACAAAATTAAACCTACTATTCTCGCATAAAGATACATACGAAAAAACACAACAGTATTTGGAAAGTGAATCTTTAACAGATGTTCAGAAACGCCAGCTTAAAATTTTGCTTGATAGTATGAAAGAAAATCAACTTCCTGAAGAGGTTCTAGCTGATTTAGCCAAACGTTCTTCAGAATTAAATTTATTATTTAATACTTTTTCACCAGAGGTTGACGGGAAGCATTACTCTGCAAATGAAATTCGTGAGATTCTTATCAATAGCGATGACCAAGAATTACGTAAAAAAGTTTGGTTTGCAAGTAAAGAGGTTGGTAAAGTAGTCGAAAAAGGATTACTTGAGCTAGTCAAAAAACGTAATGAGGCAGCTAAGCTTCTAGGCTATGAAAACCATCATCAAATGAGCTTTGCTTTGCAAGAACTAAATCGTGACGAAGTATTTACGATCTTTAAAGATTTATTAATCCAGTCAGAAGAAACTTATCGCTCCATGAAACAAGAGTTAGATGAGCGTTTAGCTAAAAAATTTGGTATTGAAGCAAGTGAAATTCGTCCATGGCATTATGTTGATCCTTTTTTCCAAGAGGCGCCACCATCTGATGCTACAAATTTAGATCCTTTTTATAAAGGAAAAGATATCGTTCAGCTTACAACGGACACGTTTGATTCGATGGGAATTGAAATTTCTGACCTATATGAAAAGAGCGACCTTTTCCCTCGGGAAAAGAAAAATCCAACTGCGTTTTGCACTGATATAGATCGCGAAGGTGACGTTCGTGTTCTTTGTAATATCACTGATAGTGCTTACTGGATGGAAACAAATCTACATGAATTTGGCCATGCTGCCTATTTTAAATTTGTAGATTCCGATTTACCATTTAGCCTACGAACAGTTAGTCATACATTAACAACGGAAGCCATCGCTATGTTGTTTGGAAAAATGGGGAAAGATCCTCGCTGGCTGAAGAGATTTTTAAAAGTGGACGAAGAAATTGTAAACGAACTGACTCCTGAATTACAAAAATACCAACAGCTTCAAATGTTGATTTCTGCTAGATGGATTATTACTTTTGTCTTCTTTGAAAAAGAACTATATGAAAATCCTGACCAAGATCTAAATGCATTATGGTGGAAAACAGTCAATGAAATTCAGTTAGTAACCCCACCTGATTCAACTGACAATCCAGATTGGGCAGCGAAAATTCATTTTACACTTGCACCAGTTTATTATCAAAATTATTTACTTGGCGAATTGATGGCAGCCCAACTTCTTCGCTATATCGAAACCACAATTTCACCTGAATTTTTCACAAAAGAGGCTGGGGAAATGCTTCTCAATGAATTTTTCAAACCTGCTGCACTTTATGATTGGAACGAAAAAATACGTCGTGTAACAGGGGAAAAACTAAACCCTGCACATATGGTTGAATTGTACTGCAAATAAATGGTCACAGGGATAGAGAGGAAAATACTTCCCCTCTATCTTTTTATTTAAGCGATTAAAGTCTCATAGATAAAGCTTCAAAATGAGCGACTCTTACTTAGGTAATACACATAATAGAAAATCATTCGTTCTTCAAATATAAAATTTGAAGCAAATTCTCGTTTCCCTTAAAATTAAATCGTACAAGTCTTACATATGGAGGAAAAGCATGAAAAATCATGAAATTGATTACAAAATTTATGGTGATGATATGCAGTTTGTTGAGGTCGAGTTAGATCCTGGTGAAACTGTCGTTGCCGAAGCTGGCAGTTTAATGATGATGGCAGATGGCATTCACATGGAAACCATCTTTGGAGATGGTTCCGAGAGTACTGGATTTATGGGTAAATTATTTAGTGCAGGTAAACGGGTTCTCACTGGTGAAAGTTTATTTATGACTACCTTTACAAATCAAGCAGTTGGAAAAAAACAAGTTTCCTTCGCCTCCCCTTATCCTGGAAAAATAATTCCAATGGATTTAAGTGAGCATGGAGGAAAAATTATTTGTCAAAAAGATGCCTTTCTCGCTGCTGCCAAGGGGGTAAATGTTGGGATCGAATTCCAAAGAAAAATTGGCGCTGGGTTCTTCGGTGGCGAAGGCTTTATCATGCAAAAGCTAGAAGGAGACGGTATGGCATTTGTTCATGCTGGGGGAACAATTATTCAAAAAGACCTTGCCCCTGGTGATTTATTAAGAGTTGATACTGGTTGTTTAGTGGCAATGACAAGCAGTGTAAACTATAATATCGAAATGGTTAAAGGAATTAAAACGGCATTATTTGGAGGAGAAGGTTTATTTTTCGCTACATTAAGTGGACCAGGAACGGTTTGGATTCAATCCCTTCCATTTAGCCGTTTGGCTAGCCGTGTATTCGCTGCTATGCCTTCGGCTGGTGGAGCCAAAGATGAAGGAAGTATTACTAAAGGTTTATTCAATTTATTCGATGGTGATTGATTATCATTATTTTTTGCGAAAAGTCTTCAAGCTCAAGCTTGAAGGCTTTTTTACATTTTGATAACTTGATCTTTGAATGATGAATTGAATAATACAAATACTATTCAAAACAGAATTTTTTAGGAGTGAACTCATTGTCTAATGATAAGAAGACAATCGTACATATTCTATTATTTTTAGTTATATTGGCAGTATTTGTTTGGTCTTTTATTCATACAAAAGAAGGATATTTAGTTTGGATGATGGAAGTTGCTCCATCTGTCGTTGTTTTGATATTTTTCATTGCTATTTATCGAAAATTCCAACTCACAACTTTATCCTATTTCATTATTGCTCTACTTACGATCTTAACCTTTATTGGTGGTCATTACTCCTATTCTAAAGTGCCACTTTTTAATTGGATAAAGGACTATTTTGATCTATCACGAAATCATTATGATCGATTTGGGCATTTTCTTAAAGGTCTGATTGTTATTGTAATAAGAGAATTGCTAATTAGAAAATCTCCATTAATTATTGGAAAATTATTAACTTTTATTGTTTTAAGCATCACACTTGCCATTGGGGCTTTTTATGAACTAATTGAATGGTCTAGTACCAAAATATTTAAGAGTGGACATGCGGTGAAAGATTTTTTAGGGGCTCAAGGAGATAAATGGGATGCTCAGTGGGATATGTCCTTTTTACTACTTGGTTCAATAATTTCCCTTCTGCTTTTGTCAAAATGGCATAACAAATTATTACTTATTAATAAAAAACATTGATAAATATTAGGGAGTTACTATTTATGAAAAAAAACTTACTTATTATTTTCATTACCCTATTTTCTTGTATTTTTCATTTACATTCCGTACATGCGAATACATATAAACGTGGGAAGTTTGAAAAAACTGGAAATGTCATATGGGATGTTAAAACGAAAGAGAAACTAATTGCAATTACATTTGATGATGGACCAGATCCTATTTATACACCTCAAATATTAAATACTTTGAAAAAATATGACGCAAAAGCAACTTTTTATGTTATAGGCGCTGAGGCCGAAAGATTCCCAGATATTATTAAAAGAGAAGTGTTAGAAGGACATGAGTTAGGGTATCATACATATCGTCATTATTTCAAAGATAATTTTAATAAGACAAAGCTTAAAAATGAATTAAAACACACATCAAATGTATTAAAAAAAATATCTGGATATAGCCCAGCAACTTTTCGCCCTATAGCGGGATATTATGATGAACAAATTGTTAATACTGCTGTAGAGAGTGGGTATAAGGTTATATTGTGGTCCTGGCATCAAGATACTAAAGATTGGAAAAAGCCAGGAATTCAAACAATTGTTAGGAATATGGTTTCAGATAAACGACCAGGAGATATAATTATCTTTCATGATGCTGGCGGAGATCGCTCACAAACCGTTAAAGCACTCGAAAATATTTTAGAAACTTTATATAAAGATGGCTATAGATGTGTAACCGTTTCAGAGATGTTAACTCGTTCGGATCCAAAAATTCTTGATCCCTCTTTAATCTTAAAATAACCATATATTGAATAATCTGGTGCTCATTTTCACCCTTCTTTTATGCACAATAATAAAGGGGTGTATTAATGAAGTTTCGAAAAATTATCCTATTAGTTATATCTATACTGCTAATTCATTCACCCGTTGGCTTTGCTGAGATAGATAAAAATATTGAAGTGTTTGACATTCAAAAAGGGAAAGTTATTAAAGCAGTTCCACTGCAAGACGAGTTTCAAGCAGAAGTAAAAAAATACATTGCTGGAATAGATCATATCTATGTAAAAATTAACCCAATTCCCAAAAAAGGATATATGATTAAAATTCCATTAAATCCAAAAGTTCATATTCAAAATCAATGGATAAATACCAATTCAGACCAAATCATTTTAGTTTTCACCAAAGATGAAAAGCCTTATTTAATGGTATTTGACGATAAGAACCATCCGCTTTTTTTTACTTTTAAAGGTGGAAACACAGATGTTTTATTACGTAACCTTCAGATTAACTTAAATGACCTTTAAAAGGAAAATAAGAACACCTTCTGTCAAGAAGGTGTTCTACTCTTAAGATGCTTCACTTACAAATCTTCGTTTTTGAATAAAAATAAGTCTTCCAGCTAAACAGACTCCTGCAGCGAGCAAGCCGACGGTTAAACCAATCCAATATCCTGGTGCTCCGAGTTTTGTAAAGTGTGCTAATAAATAGCCGACTGGTAAACAAATGAGCCAATAAGCGATCAAAGTCATAATAAAGGCAATGTTCACATCTTTATATCCCCTTAATGCCGCCTGTGCAGTTGCCTGAATCGCATCAGATATTTGGAAGAACAGAGCATAAATTAAAAAGTGAGCAGTTAGATTTATGACAGCTGTTTCATTAGAATAAAATCCAGCTACTTCATATCTGAATAGAACAACTAACAAACCGGTAAAGAGAGCAATCAGAATTGATAAGTATATTCCTAACCAACTATAGGCTTTTGCGTCTTTGTATCTTCCCGCACCGACTTCAAATCCAACCAAGACAGTCTGGGCCATCGAAATACTAATTGGAATCATGTACAAAAAAGACACAATATTAAGAGCAGATTGATATGCAGCTATCGTAGTGATATTAAATTTACTAATTAATATCGTTACTACAGCAAACATACTCGTCTCAAAAAATATCGACAATCCCATCGGAACTCCAATTTTTAATATTTCTTTACTTTCATCGAGCGAAAACTCTTTAAAATAAGAAAATTTCACATAGGAGGAAAAAGGCTGTTGTTTTTTAATAATTATGGCTGTAATCAATGCGATAACCCAATAAGTAATAGACGTTGCATATCCTGCCCCTGCTCCACCTAGTTCTGGAAAACCTACTTTTCCATAGATGAGAACATAATTTAAAAAGAAATTAAACGGTAGCGAGCAAAGTAAAATGACCATCACAATTCTTGTTTTTCCTAGAGCATAAATAAAAGATCTTAAAACATTATAAATAAATAACGGAATGATACCAAAGCTCAAGCCAACTAAATAATCATGGGCTGTTTTTTGAACATGAATTGGTAGATTCATTTGAACAAGTAAAGGATCCAACAAGAAAAAGCCGAGAAAAATAATTAATATGGCAATAAGGAATCCAATATAAACACCATGAGTCAAAACAGATGAAACTTCCCTATTCTTCTTCTCTCCTATCCGCTGGGCTGCAATTGGAGATACAGCTAGGAGAATCCCGCTTAAACCTGTAAAAATCGGATTCCAAATAGCTGAACCAATTGCCACACCTGCTAACTCGGATGCATTGTATTTACCGGACATAATCGTGTTAAAAAGCACCATAGAAAACATTCCAAGTTGAGTAATTAGGATTGGTACTAATAAAAATAATAATTGCTTAATTTTTTCCTTTAATGTAAATGTCTGATACATTGAGGTTTACTCCTTGTTTGTTTATCGAACAATAGTAAACTTCATTATATTCTAAAAAGGTAAAAAAATCCTCTATTTGAATTTCTTATCTATATATCAACTACCAAATATGAAATGACAAATTGGAATAGTTGTTATGGTTTTTTAAACTTATTTTTTAAGCTTATTAAAATTAATAATACGAATGGAATGAGAGTCTGCATAAGAATTCCCCAAAAAGGCCAAATGGTTGTATCAAAACGACTGGCTGCCATTAAATTTGGGAACGACCAAAAACTAAATTCTATAATTAATATTCCTAATGGCCAAACGATTGGCCTATAATCAGATAGATTTAGCCATTGTGCAGTTCCAAATACCGTAACATATAAAAATACAGTAATTTTTACAAACGCTCCCAATATCCAAAAAGCTATGATCAAGGGATCCAAGTTTTCAATAAAGTTTCCAATATTAGCAAATCTTGCAGCTACTAGAAAAGGATATATTTTCACTTGTGTTTGATGTCCTAAGATGAAGAGTACCAAGAGATTAGAGGTTATGAATGTTAGCAGTACCAAAAAAACGGTGATCATCCCCCATTTCATTCCCTTTTTGACATCTGAAAGTAAAGGTAGCAAAAATGAGATTAAAAAAAACTCACCAAACCATGCTTGGGAAACAATAGCACCCTTGATAGATGGAAGTACACCGAATTCCATGATGGGAAAGATATTTTCTGGTTTTAATTGTGGTATCAACATCATGAAAATAAATAAGACAGAAATAAAAAAAATGGGGAAAAAAATCTGGGAAACCCTGCCTACTACTTCAATTCCTCCGATTACCGTGAAAGCCGAGAGTATAATCATTGAAATAATGATAACACTAATTGGGGTTCTTGGAAAAAAGACACCGGTAATAAATTCAGCATAAGATCTAGTTATTTGGCCAGAGACTAAAATAAACAATAGAACATAAATACTGCCTAATAATTTGCCAAGTAATTTGCCAAGTATTTTTTCACATTTTTGAAAGAAAGAGTAATTTGGATATAAATTGTTTAATCTTACTGAGATGTATACGGTCATAAATCCTACTAAAGAAGCCCATAGTGGAGAAATCCATAAATCTTGCTTAGCGTATTTAGCTGTAAATCCTGGAACTGTTAGAATAGCGGTAGCCATAATGGTTGGAAACATCATCATGCTCATTTGCAATGCAGAAATTTTTCCCTTCTCCACAATTTCCCCCTCCTCTTATTTGAGAATATGAAATATATCCAAACAAATAAATTTTATTTTTCCATGAACTTACCAAGTGGTTTAAAAATATATTCAAGCAATGTTACTGGTCCAGACATATTTTGAAGATCAAAAATTGAAAGTACACATGCTATCGTTAATAATGTAAAGAAAGATATCTTATCTTTTTTTGGATAGCTTTTTAATTTTTTCCACTCGAATAATACAATCACTACGCTAATTAGCAATACACTTAAAAATACTGACCATTTCAATCCTTTTCCACCTTTCCCTCAGGCAAACCACTTGGCTCATTAATATATCCAGGTCGTTTTATTATAGCTTCCACATCTACCTTTACATTTATTTTCGGAAACAATACATCCCAATTATCTTTGGCTTTTTGCCATTCCTTTGGAAAGTGCCGGTGGTATTCTGTTGCAAAGCCGATTATATCAGCATTGAATTTTTCTTGAAGGAGTTTTACCGTTTCTTCAATTCTAGATTGGATATTTTTTTCAAAATCAGCCTCAAGTCTCTTAATAACCTTTACATCCATTACAATAAGCTTTGTCTCATTTTGGACGATATCGCCTTCGGTTCTTACCTTAACAAACATATTCCACTGTCCTTTTTCAATTGTAGGGACTAATTTCACATCAGCTTTAACCGGATTCAGCGATATCTCCCCATTTTCATTCTTAGGTTTAAAGGAAACCGTATATTCTTTCATCTCGTTTTTCAGCCATAATATTCCACGTGTTATTCTTTCATCAATAATGCCAATCATTTTATCTTCCTTGAATACCGCTGAGCCTTTAATATATGGAATAGTTTCTGTCTCCTTATTTCCTTTTTCAGGTGGTAAAATCTCAATCAAGGGTAGGCCTGTTGCTTGCGCTTCATTGGTAAGCATAATATCCAAATCTTTCATCGATACCTTTAATCCAATTTTCAAATCAGCTAATTTTCTAAGTACTTCTCCTGAATACTTTTCTAAAGGGGGAAGTAATTGAATCACTTTTTCTGCATCATCCCTACTAACAAACATATTGGCCCTTTCTCTTGGCTGTGGGTGTCTGAGTAGAAAATCGAGCTGTTTTTGTATTCCCATTTTTGCCATATCCATACCGAAAATAAATACTTTGCATTGCCCCCAAAAGATTTTTCTAGGCAATTTCATTTGAAGCTTAGAAACAGCATCTGCTAAGTTCATACCTGTACCCGTTCGAACTAAAGTAGAGGATTCCCCACCCCCACTCACTTCACCACCCCCACCAATTGTTCGTGGGATAAACACTTGGACAGATAGTTTTACTCGATTATCCTCTGTAAGATCGATTGCAGCAGCTGTCACAATTGCCATATCATTAATTTCGAATCGGTCCCAGCAACTACTTAAAAGTAAGGTTAAAATACATAAAATAATAACTAGAAAAATTTTCTTCATTATGTATTTTCTCCTTTTGATTTTCGAATAAGTGCAATTATTAGTAAGATAAGAGGAATAAATGTTTGAACCAATGTAAGAAAAAACGAATCAGCAAAGATAATAAAGTGTTCCAATTCAGAGTAATTTGGTATTCCCCAATAACTGAATAATATAATTAAAATGCTAATCACGAATACCATTGGTCTATAAGTAGAGAGGTTTATCCATTGACTAAATGCTAACGAAGAGACATATAAAAAAACAGAAAGTTTCACAAAATTACCAAGTACCCAAATTGCAATTATAGCCGCTTCGAAATTTTCGAAAAATTCCACTACTTCGATATAACGAAAAGCCGTTAATACAGGATAAATATTCGTAATACGTGATCCTCCCAATAATGTTAAAATAATAAAATTCATATACACAAAACAAAGTAAAACCATGATTGTTGTGACCATTCCTGTTTTTAGTAACTTTCCTTTGTTTGATACAAAGGGAATAATAAAAGACATAAGAAAAAATTCACTAAACCATGATTGTGGAACAACTGCTCCTTTTATTACAGGTAACATCCCATTTTCTAAAAAAGGGAGGAAATTTTTCATATCTAAATCTGGGATTAAAAGCAATAATAAAATAAAAGGAAAGATAAATAAAGGTGTAAAAACAGTAGCGATTCTTGCAATGACTTCAATTCCCCCGCGGACTGCAAATGCACCTAAAAAAATAATCGAAGAACTTACAACTAAAGTTGGTGTATTGAAGAGAATATTGAATTTAATAAATTCGGAATACTCTCGAACAATTATCCCACTAATTTGTATACAGAATAATACATATAGAAAACCCACCATTTTTCCACATATTTTCCCAAAAATCTTCTCACTATATTGTATAACTGTTTGGTTTGGATAAAGATTATGTAGCTTCCAAGCGATATAAACTGTAATAAAGCCAAGAATTGAGGCGATAATTGGTGAAAGCCACATATCATTTTCAGCATATCTTCCCGTAACACCTGGGACAATTAAAACAGCAGTAGCGGAGATTGCTGGAAATAACATCATTGCCATTTGAAATGAGGAAATTCTCCCTTTTTCAAGCATACTTTTCTCAACTCCATGGTTAATCAGTTTAAATACTTAAGTAGGGATTTATCATCATCCTCCACCACTATCGTTTTCAGGACTAGGCTTCATTCCCGGTGACTGACGAAACGGTTCATTATGTCCAGTTAGATGGGGACGAGTGTTCAGTTTCCACCAAGGGGCTCTATATAAAGTATCCTTTAATTCATTTCCCTTTAGTGGAGCTAATGGAGTTAAATAAGGAACACCGAAGGTACGAAGTGAAGACAAGTGAATAACCATCGCAATAATCCCTAACATAATGCCTAATAATCCCAATGCACCTGCTAAAAAAATAATCGGGAAGCGCAGTAATCGAATCCCCATTCCCATTGCGTATCTAGGTATCATAAATGAAGCAATACCTGTTATGGCTACAACAATTACCATAGGTGCAGAAACTAAACCTGCCGAAACAGCTGCTTGTCCTATTACTAATGCCCCTACAATACTAACTGCTGCACCTACCTGTTTAGGTAAACGAACTCCAGCCTCCCTTAATGCTTCAAAAGTAATTTCCATCATTAATGCCTCAATTAATGCAGGAAATGGGACAGATTCTCGAGAAGCTGCCATACTAAGAAGAAGATCAGTTGGCACCATTTCTTGATGAAACGTTAAAACCGCCACATATAAAGACGGCAATAATAGAGAAAGTAAAAAAAATAAATACCTTAACCAGCGAATCATAGTACTAATTAGAAAACGCTGGTAGTAATCTTCATGAGACTGTAGCAATGAAAAAAAAGTGGCTGGAATAACAATAACAAAAGGGGACCCATCCACTAAAATAGCCACTCTACCTTCAAGTAAGTTAGAACAAACTACATCTGGGCGTTCTGTACTTAATATTTGCGGAAAGGGTGAATAGGGATTGTCCTCAATTAATTCCTCGATATAGCCACTCTCTAAAATACCATCAATTTCTATTCGATTTAGTCGATTCATAACTTCATCAATTAATGACTTATTCGCAAGACCTTCAATATAGGAAATAATGACCTTTGTTTTCGTATATTCTCCTATATTCATTGACATCATTTTTAGTGCTGTGCTTTTGATAATACGTCGTATTTGAGATGTATTAACTCCAATCGATTCCGTAAAGCCTTCTCTTGGCCCTTTTATTCCTACTTCAGCTGTAGGTTCTTCAATCCCACGCTTCTCCCATTTGGCTAAACTGAAAGAAAATCCTATATTTAGCCCGGCACATATCAAAATAGGTTTACCATTAGCTATAGACTCAACACAATCCTTAAAATTCATTAATTTTTTTATATTCGAAACTGGAGGTTTGTTATCAAAATAATTTATTATTTCACACGGTGATTCAAACCTTTCTTCACACATTTTTGTGATAACTTGTAAATTAGCTTCTTCAACGTTTGTTAGCCCTTCTATATAAATAAAATAAGTTTGAATTTTGGAGTCCATTACCATCGAATGAAATACAACATCTGAACAATTTTCATATATGGATTTAAAAAAATCTATATTTTCATGAAGCTGTTTCGAAAGAGGTATTGGTGAATCTGAACACTGTTCTGTAAATTTCGTCTTATGGTTTTTAACTATGCTGTTTTTCATCAAACTTTTTATTTGGCGAGCCAATCCTATATCCTCCTATTGCAAAAGCTACCTTTAAATACCAGATATTCTTTATTATTCTAAATAGTGTTTGAGATTATTCATGAAGGCAAACATACTGAGAATGTAATTTTCTTTGAAAATAGGTGTCTTTATTTGAAACGAGAAATAGACCTATCCTTGAAACATGAATAGGTCTATTTCTATTAGTTTTTTAATTTTTCAATTCGTACTTTCAATTAAGTTAGCTTAGGACGTTTTCTATGCTTTGTGGCTTGTTCAAACGAGAAACCTAGTTTGATTAATACCCCTTCACTAAAAGCTCCAGATGCAAGAGTTATTCCAAAAGGTCTACCATTTTCCATATACCCTGCGGGAAGAGCGATTGTTGGATACCCTGCTTTTGCACTAATTGTAGACCCGATATAAGCTGGGAAAAGAATGGCATCAAGATTATATTTCTTTAATGCAAAATCGAGCCCCTGTTCCTGTGAAAAATATAAATCTTCTATTTTTGCTATTAAATAATCAGAATCTCTTAAAGTATTTGAAAGCCCGTCTCGATGTTCAAGTTTATCCTGTCCATATTTTAATGCTTTTTCTTCATGCATTTGGTTAAATTGAATCAACTCAGAAAAGCTATGTATCGGATAATGGGATGGTAAGCCTGTTAAAAAGTTTTCAAAGCTATGTTTCAATTCATAAAAGTTCACTCCCCAGCTCCATTCTCTATGAAACGAAGGGATTTCAATTTCTTCGATGACTTCTGCCCCTTCTTTTCGGAAGGTTTGTATGACCTCATTGAAGAGACGCTTATCATACTCTCCAGGCATAAAATAACTCTCTGGTACATCTTTGAACACACCAATTCGAGCGCCTTTTAATCCATCTTTTTGTAAATATTTTGTATAATCCATTTCTGCAATACCTTCACTTTTAAAAGTGGCTGGATCTTGCGGATCCACACCTGTTAGAGCTCCCAATAAGATGGCTGCATCTGTAACGCTTCTTGCAATAGGTCCTGCAGTATCTTGTGAGTAGGTAAATGGTATGATCCCCGAACGACTTATTAAACCTACAGTAGGCTTAATCCCTACCACTGAATTTTGTACAGCAGGGCTTAAAATGGACGCGTCGGTCTCTGTTCCAATAGATAATACTGTCAAGTTCGCTGCTACAGATGTTGCTGAACCAGAGCTTGATCCTCCGACAAAAAATTCACCAGGGCCATAAGGGTTTAATGTTTGTCCTCCTCTAGAACTATAACCAGCCCACATTTCCGATGACATCCCATTCGCTAATTCTGTCATATTTGTTTTTCCTAATATAATGGCTCCTGCAGCTCGTAGTTTCTTCACGAGAAAAGCGTCTTTACTGCTTAAATAGTTTTCCAAGAATATCGTTCCTGCACTTGTATGCATGGAATCACATGTTTCAATATTGTCTTTAAGAAGGACGGGTATACCATGAAGCGGCCCCCTCACACCCTTTGTCTTTCTTTCTTGATCTAATCCTTCTGCAATAAAAATCGCATGAGGGTTTATTTCTAAAATGGAATTAATTTTTGGACTATCTTGATCAATGTTAGCTATTCTTGAAAGATAGTATAAAACCAATTCCCTTGAAGTTATTTCACCTTTCTCCATTGCCACTTGAATTTCATTTATAGTCAGTTCTTCTCTTAAGATTTCATTAAATTGAATTTTCATATTTATTACTACCTCTAAATTTTTTAATATTCTAATTATAATTTATTTACCACAAAAAAAACAGACCCTACAAGAGGGTCTGCCGTTTAATGCTATATTAATTATGCTTTACGCACGTTAGTTGCTTGTGGTCCACGTTGGCCTTGTTCAACTTCGAAAGTCACTGCTTGACCTTCATCTAAAGTTTTGAATCCTTCAGATTGGATAGCTGAGAAATGTACGAATACATCTTCTCCACCTTCGCGCTCGATGAATCCGAAACCTTTTTCTGCATTAAACCATTTTACTTTACCTTGTTCCATTTGTGTTGCCTCCTAGTGCTACTTGCACATTGTTATTACTATCCTTGCTCAATGTTATTTCAGGTGAAAAGTTTGGAAACTTGTTCTTTCCTTACAAACTGAACAAAAATAATTCTTTCTTATCATAACAGTAATAGTTAGAATAAGCAAATCGATTCAAAAAAAACTTTAATCAATTTGTTTCTTATTTTTGCCTTTTACAAATCGATAAAGCAAATAGGCTATATACAATGGAGTTGCGATATAAATTAAATACGGGAATTGTCCATGTGTTCCTTTTTTATATATGACAAATAATAACGAACCAAGAAATAGAGTGACAATCGTTCCATATTTCGGCAAAGGTATTTCTTTAAAACTAGGAATTCGTATTCTACTTACCATTAAGAAACATAAGCCTGTGAAGACTACAGTAGTAATGATATTTGGAATCTTATCACCAAAAAGCGTTAATAAAGCTAATATCCCACCTGCAGCTGTGATTGGAACACCAATAAAATAATTTAATGAAGATTTATCCGTGCTTATATTAAACCTGGCTAAGCGATAAGCACCAAATAATGGGAATAAACCAGCTACAGCTAAACCTAAAAGACCAAATTGATAAAAATATGTATAGTAAACTAAAAACGATGGTGCAACGCCAAATGTTACAACATCAGCAAGTGAATCTAGCTCTTTTCCTAAAGTACTATCAACCTTTAACATTCGAGCTGCCCGACCATCCATACTATCCAACATCATTCCAATTAATACAAGGATAGCAGCGTTCTTGAATTGACCATTTGCAGCAAAGCCGATAGATAAAAAGCCGCAATATAAGTTCCCAAGTGTTAGCATATTGGGGATGGATTTAATAAGTCGCACTTCCTCACTCCTTTTTAAAAATCTTCCTTCTACGAAAATTTTAAATCAAATGTACTATGATTATAACATTTTAAACGATTTATGAAACAACTTAAAGAGTAAGCTATAAGAAAAGGACCTCCGCTTTTGGAAGTCCTTTCTGCTATTCAAAACTTTTATACCTATTAGGAAACCTTAAAGTTTTCAATTTCTTTTTGTAATGATTTTGTAAGTTCTCTTAAAGACTGAATCGATGCAGCGATTTCTACCATTGATGCATCCTGTTCTTCCGCCGCTGCTGCTACATTTTGGGTATTTCCTAAAGATTGAATGGAAATAGTCGATATTTCACCCATCACCGTAACCATATCTTCTGCTCCTGCATTTACTTCTTCTACAACTGAAGAAACTTCTTCAGTCTGAGCGGAAATCCCTGTAATCATGGCTAGAATTTCAGTAAAGGCTTTTTCCGTTTCATAAACGTTCTGGATACCCGTTTTCACAGATTCCTTTCCGTCATTCATTGATTCCACGACATGTTTAATTTCATTTTGAATTTGTATAATGATTTCTCTAATCGAATTTGATGCCGCGTTTGACTGTTCTGCTAACTTTCGAACTTCATCAGCAACAACCGCAAAGCCTTTTCCATGTTCACCTGCTCTAGCAGCTTCAATTGCTGCATTGAGAGCTAATAAGTTGGTTTGAGAGGAAATTTGCGAAATAACATCTACGATTTGTCCAATTTCTTTCGATCTTTCACCTAATTCATTTACAATTTCAGAAGTATTCCCAACATACTCTTGTACCTGATTAATTTGTCTAACTGTCTCTTTTGCAATGACCGTTCCAGATTCAGCTTTTTGATTAGCAGACAAGCTTAAATCGACAACTTTTTGTATTGAGGAGGCAACTAATTCCATCCCTTTTGATATTTCTACAACCACTTGGTTCGCTTGAGATGAATGTTGAGCTTGTTTTTCAGAACCAATTGCTACTTCTTGAATGGCTAAAGAAATTTGTTCAGTTGCTCGACTATTTTGTTCCGAACTTGCAAGTAATTGTTCTGTAGATGATGCTACCATTCCTGTACTAGAACGAATTTGTCGAATCAAGTTAGCTAAATTTGTACCCATTATATTAAAACTATCTGCCAGAACCCCAATTTCGTCCTTGTTTTTAATAGAAATACGATCCATTGAAAGATCGCCTTCTGCTGCTTGTTTGATGTTCTTCGTTACCCACGAAAGTGGTCGTGAAATTGTTTGCCCAATAATAAAAGCAATGCCAAGACCTAAAACGATTGCCACGATAAGAAGAGATATATTCAAAATTCTGCCAATACTAAAAAAAGATTGAACGTCATTACTAGCTTTCTTTGCACCATTATTGTTTAGTTTTATAAGAGCATCAATATCAGTTTGCATTTCAGCGTATGCCATTTCGGCATAATCTAAATTTTCCAGAAGGGTAATTCCATCTCCTTCTCCAGCTCCATTTAAAATACCCATTTTTCTTCCTTCATCCATAAAAATTTGGTGAAGGGATTGGTATGATTTCCATCTGTCTTGAAGTTGTTGAAAAGATTTCTTTTCCTCTTTAGAATTGATCGTCTTTTCATATTCCTTAAATGTTTTGTCAATTTCTTTCATTGTAGCATTTATTTCTTTTTCAATAGAATTCAGTTTTTGGTCACTGGATTGTAAAATATAAGAGTATTCTAGCGTGTTGACATGTTCCATTAATGTACTAACTTGGTTAATAGATCCCACACTCGGTAACCATTTTTCCGTAATTTGATCTGTTTTTTTGTCCATTTGACTCATACTCCAGTTGGATACTCCCCCCAGAATCCCCATGAGTACTAGAACAGCTAGAAAACCAAAATATAATTTTTTTCTAACCGAAAAGGTGCTATTTTTCATTCACATTACCCCTTTTATCAATTCTTATCACATTTTCAGATTTTTTGTAATTTTTTAAATCTATTATTCTTAATCTATCATATATTGTCAAAAAAAAGAATCCCTTTTATTGAAGGAATTCGTTTAATATAAGAAATCAATAAAGTGAGCGAGAATTCTAGCTGTTAGCCCCCAAATCACCCTATTTTCATAATGATAAAAGTACTCTTCGATTTGTCTTGCTCGCCAATTATAATTCTCAATCGGAAAGTCTTCCTCAGGATCTGCTTTGAAATTCACTCGATAGATTTTTGGCTTTGTGTTAATAAAAAAAGTAAGTGGAACAGAAAAAGTCTCTTCCACCTCGTCACCATTTGGATTTATCTTATCGGGTCTAGTAATGTAACCAACATATGGATAAACAATCATTCCAAATGGAGAAAATAAAAAATTCAACGGATGTACATTTGATATATCTTCTTTTTCAATCCCTAATTCCTCATTCGTCTCACGTATAGCTGCACTTTGCCCATCTGCATCCATTGCATCTATTCTTCCACCGGGAAAACAAATTTCTCCAGGCTGTCTTCTTAATTGATGTGAGCGAACTTCAAATAGGACATGAATTTCATTATCTTTATGAATGAGCGGTAATAATACGGCATATTTAGAAAAATTCTCACTGCCAAGAATAATGGGAGTATGATTTTGCAATTTAGAAAATACGTGTTCCAGATCCATCTACAACACCCCTTCTATTACGATCAATGCTTCAGCTTATTTTACATTATTTTTTTGAAAAATTCATGACGGTTTCGTTTATTTAAATATATATTTCGCATGAAATTCCCCCCTAACATAAAATAACCTCTTGAGTAAACTTCCATTTATTTCCTTGCTAATATTGTCACAAATAAAATTGAATAGGTGTGTTATCATCATAGGTGTAGTGATAACTCAATATACCGCGGTTTTCACTCTTATATTTTGTTCAAGATTGTGAAGAAATGAACAAACAAAATTTGTTTTTGAACATTTTTTGAACAAATATGCAAATCTATTAAAATGTTTTTGTTCCATTGAAAGGAGTTGTCAACATGAAGTTTAAAGGTATGATTGCTTCACTTGTGGGAATCTTTTCTCTCGTGCTGCTTAGTGGTTGTGAAACCAATATGGTTGTATTTGAACCACAAGGTCCAGCTGCAAGAAGTATTATGGACTTAATTAATTGGTCTCTAATTTGGATGCTTCTTGTCGTTGTCGTTGTGTTTGTCATGTTTGGTTTTATCGTTTGGAAATATCGTGAAAAACCAGAAAATAAAGATTACGAGCCTCCCGAAGAACATGGAAGTATTGTTTTAGAGATTATTTGGACAGCTATCCCGATATTAATTTTAATTGCTTTAACCATTCCAACTGTTAAAACCTTATATGCATTAGAAGAAGTACCTAAAGGATATGAAAAGAAAGAACCAATCACTATTAATGTTACTGCGGCAGATTGGAAATGGATTTTCAGCTATCCTGAACAAAATGTTGAAACGATTAATTACGTGAATATTCCTGAAGATCGACCTGTTCATTTCAAGCTAACATCTGCCGGTACTATGCAGTCCTTTTGGGTTCCAGCCCTCGGTGGACAAAAATATGCGATGAACAAAATGGAAACAGAATTAATTTTAGTTGCTGACAATCCAGGTTCTTACCTTGGACGAAACTCTAATTTTAACGGAAAAGGTTATACCGAAATGGAATTTGAAGTCCTAGCCCAAACGCAAGAAGATTTTGATCAATGGGTAAAAGACGTAAAGAAAACCTCTCCTAAACTAACAGAAAAAGAATATGAAAAACTGTTAAAACCGACCCATCTCGGGCGTATGACATTTTCAAATACACATCTGGACTGGGTCAACCATGCAGAATTAAACTCGAAGAATTATACAAGTCCAGAGAGCTATCGAGGACATGGCTATCAGGGAGAAATTTTTGACGAACCAGCTCAAATAGAAGATAACAATAGCAATCATGATGGTCACAGTATGAACGACGAAGATTCAAATGGAGGTGGACATAGTGGGCATTAAATGGGATGAATTCTTTATTACTGGTGACCCTCTTATTCTTGGTTCACAAATAGCGATTCTCATGACGATGTTAGGAATAGTCGCCGGACTCACTTATTTTAAAAAATGGAAATGGTTATGGACAGAATGGATCACGACCGTTGACCATAAAAAAATTGGCATCATGTACATCCTTGCAGCTGTTCTTATGTTTTTCCGTGGTGGCATGGATGGGCTCTTAATGAAAGCTCAAACATCTCGACCAGAAATGGAATTTCTGAATGCCCAGCATTATAACGAAATTTTCACCACACACGGCGTAATTATGATCCTATTCATGGCAATGCCGATGTTAATTGGATTAATGAACGTAATAATTCCGCTGCAAATTGGTGCAAGGGATGTAGCTTTCCCACAATTAAATGCTTTAAGTTTTTGGTTATTCTTTAGTGGTGCGATGTTATTTAATATTTCATTTGTCATTGGTGGATCACCTGATGCTGGTTGGACTTCTTACTTCCCTCTTGCTGGGAAAGAATTTACTCCGGGAATCGGTAATAATTATTATGCGGTAGCCTTACAGATTGCCGGAATTGGTACATTGATGACTGGGATTAATTTTATCGTAACGATTTTGAAAATGCGTACGAAAGGCATGACATTAATGAGAATGCCAATGTTCACATGGACGGTATTCATTACCTCTATTATCATTGTGGCTGCCTTCCCTATTTTTACAGTAGCTTTAGCATTAATGACATTTGATCGAATTTTCGGAAGTCATTTCTTTACTGTAGCTGGTGGCGGAATGGATATGCTCTGGGCGAATTTGTTCTGGCTTTGGGGACACCCTGAGGTATATATCGTTGCCTTGCCTGCATTTGGAATATTTTCCGAGGTCATTTCAACCTTTTCTCGTAAAACGCTTTACGGATATAAATCAATGGTTGTGTCGATTGTTGGTATTGCCTTTTTAAGTATGCTCGTTTGGGTTCACCATTTCTATACGATGGGCTCTGGACCAGCAGTGAATTCAGTATTTTCTATTACTACCATGATGATTGCTGTTCCTACAGGTATAAAAATATTTAACTGGTTGTTTACTATGCGTAAAGGCCGAATCAAGTTTACGACTGCAATGTTGTGGGCTTTAGCCTTCGTACCATGCTTTGTAATTGGTGGCGTAACAGGTGTAATGCTTGCGATGGGGGCAGCAGATTTTCAATACCATAACACCCTTTTCCTTGTAGCCCATTTCCACTATGTATTAATTCCTGCGGTTGTATTCGCAGTTTTTGCTGGACTCTATTATTGGTGGCCTAAGATGTTTGGACATCTATTAAACGAAAAAATTGGTAAACTACATTTCTGGTTCTTTGTCATTGGTTTTAACTTAACATTTATGCCGATGTTCTTCTTAGGCTTAAAAGGAGCGGTTCGACGTGCCTATACCTATTCAGCCGAGTCAGGATTTGCGCCTTTGTTCATGCTTTCAGCAATCGGGTCAGTCATCCTAGCAATCGGTTTTGCATTATTTTGCTATAACATATATTGGAGTGCACGCTATGCTGATCGTAAAGTTTCTCATGATCCATGGGATGCTAGAACTCTAGAATGGATGACAGCTACACCAGTACAACATTATAACTTTGCCAAAGTGCCTGAAATCAAGTCGCTTGATGCATTTTGGAATTTAAAGAAGCAAAATAAAGATTTAAGTTTGAAAGAAAATGAATTGGAAGAAATTCATATGCCAAGTAATTCTGGACTTCCTTTTATAATGGCAATCGTCTTTGGCGTGGCTGGATTCTTCCTTGTGTTTGAATGGAAAAGCGCAGCTCTCGTTGCAACAATCGGAATTATTGCCGGTCTAATTGTTCGCTCCTTTGATTACAATGACGGCTATCATGTGAAAATCGATGAAATTAGAGAAACGGAAAATAAATGGAGAACCTCAAAGAAAGGAGTGAATAATCATGTCAGCTAATGTAGATACCACTTTACCATTAGAATATCAGACAGAACAAAACCGATTAAACATTCTTGGTTTCTGGATTTTCCTTGGGGCGGAAGTGATTTTATTTGCTACCTTGTTTGCCGTTTATGGTGTTTTAGGTCATCGTCATGCAGGTGGACCAACGCAACAAGATTTGTTTGTTTTTAAAGATGCAATGATTATGACCGTCATTTTATTATCGAGTAGCTTTACTTGCGGGTTGGCTATCTTTGAAATGCGTCGTCAAAATTTAAAAGGTCTTCTCACCTGGCTCGTGGTTACTCTCTTACTTGGTGCTAGCTTTCTTTTCTTAGAAATAAATGAATTTACCCATTATGTTCATGAAGGAGCCACACTTCAGACAAGCGCCTTTCTCTCTAGCTTTTTTGTCCTAGTTGGTACTCACGGGCTCCACGTTACAATGGGAATTGGTTGGGCGACCTTGATCATTATTCAGCTCCTTACACGTGGCTTAACACCTGTAACAGCTCGCAAAACATTTATCATAGGTCTATACTGGCATTTCTTAGATGTCGTTTGGATCTTTGTATTTACCTTTGTGTATTTAGCAGGGATGGTGTCATAAATGGCGAATCATACAAATACAAATAAGTTTCCTATTAGTCATGTTATCGGGTTTCTTTCATCCTTGGCCTTAACATTCTTCGCAGTTTGGGTCGCATTAAAGACTAATCTTACTTTTAACACGATTCTCATCATTATCGGTGGATTGGCCATCATTCAAGCTAGTCTTCAACTTTATATGTTCATGCATATGAATGAAGGCAAAGACGGTAAGATACAATCAATCAATATCATCTATGCGATCTTTACTGCCGTCGTGATTGTGGCAGGATCTATATGGGTAATGTCTTCGGGGCATTCTCATTTATAAGAAAAGCGGTCAACTAAGTTGACCGCTTCAGACTGTAGACATACTCGAAGAATTTCGAGTATGCCTACAGTCTTTTTACTATTAAAATTAGTTTATACTAAATAACCGTTGATTTCCGCTACGGGCGAGCGCTTTCCGCGGGGTGTGAGCTTTTAGCCTCCTCAGTCGCTTTGCTCCTTGCGGGGTCTTAAGACTCACACTATTTCCCGCAGGAGTCGTCGCCCTCCGCTCCAATCAACTAAGTAACCAGAAATAATTAAGAGGTGTCCTACCATGATGACGAAAAATCAATCCATAGAACGTGAACAATTAGAAATGTTGACTATCGATCAATTAGTTCCTAAAGATCACCTAGTACGTAAACTAGAGTCTGCCATTGATTTTTCATTCATTTATCCCTTGGTTGAAAACCTTTACTCAGGGATCGGTCGTCCAAGTATCGATCCAGTCGTTTTGTTTAAGATGGTATTCATACAATACATATTTGGCATCCGTTCCATGCGCCAAACCATTAAAGAAATTGAAACAAACATGGCCTATCGGTGGTTTCTAGGGTTTGGTTTCTACACAGAAGTTCCTCACTTCTCTACCTTCGGTAAAAATTATGTGCGCCACTTTCACGATACCGATGTGTTTGAGGACATCTTCTATCATATTTTGAAAGAAATTATGGATAAAGGGTTGTTGTCTGCTGACCATTTATTCTTAGATTCCACACATGTAAAAGCCAGTGCTAATAAACGCAAGTATGATAAGAAAGTTGTTCGTAAGGAAACTCGTGCCTATGAAGAGAAACTTCAACTGGAACTCAATTTAGACCGAGAAGAACATGGGAAAAAGCTATTTCCTCCTGAGAAATTCGAGAAAGATGAGTGGAAAGAAATTAAGGAAAGTACGACAGACCCTGAAAGTGGCTACTATGTGAAGGATGAACGAACCAAGCAGTTTGCCTATTCATTCCATGCAACTACAGATGAAAAAGGATTTGTATTAGGCACGCTAGTGACTCCGGGAAATGTACATGATAGTCATATGTTACAACCTCTTGTCGAGAAGATTGTCGAAAAAGTAAAGAGGCCACTTGCCATCGCTGCAGATGCAGCTTATAAAAAACCAGCGATCGCAAAATTTCGACTAGAGAATCAAATGTTACCTGTCCTCCTTACACGCGTCCAAAAAACGAAAGATGGTTTCTTCAAAAAGCATGATTATGTGTATGATGAGGATTATGATTGTTATCTCTGCCCGCAAGGACAGGTCTTAAAGTACGTGACGACATCGAAGGAAGGATTTCGGCAATATAAATCAAATGGCAACTTGGACGTGGAAGTCTGCTTGAATGAGCCAATCTAGTTGATTGGAGCGGAAGGTGTTTGACTCCTGGGGGAGTAGCGTGACAGGCGAGACCCCGCACGAGCGATTAGCGAGGAGGAGGCTCGGCGCACGCCCCCCGGAAAGCAAGCACCTGGAGCGGAAATCAACGTTTATTAGCCACCATTCCATTCAAAATGACAAAAGACATCGAGAGGGAGTCCTCTCGATGTCTTTTGTCGACAATCTGAAGCGGTCAACTAAGTTGACCGCTTTTCTTGCTATTTTAACGTTATCCCATTATCGATTTCATTTTTCGACGCTTCACTTCTTTTCGGAATATTGTAAAAAGCGCTAAATTGAATAAGGCTAAAAAGAGTAATAATACCGAAAGTTGGTAGGCTTCCTCCTTCAACGATATAAAAACAAACACAATACAATAAGTGGCGATTGCTAAGTAAAGATACATAAGCCATTTACCCAACATCAATCCCTCCGATCACTCTGATGTATTTTCTATTATACTGTATACTTTTCAGAATTGACAGATTTTGTTCACGAAATGTTCACAAACTTTCAGAAATAGGAATATTTAGGCTATAATAGTATTATTGAAAACTAGTCATTTAGAAAAATAGTGAAAGTTTTTTTAAACAGGGGGTATTTATGTCAATCATTATCTTTACACAAATAATTATCGCGATTATTCTTCTTATTTTTGGCTGGGCCATCCGGAAAAAGCAGGCATACTGGCTAATCTCTGGGTTCATGACAAGACCGAAGGTGGAACAAGAAGAGTTAATCAAAAACGGGTCTCCACAAAAAACGGGTGCTTTATTTATTGCCACTGCTATTGGTATGCTGCTACTTTTACCATTGGTGTTTACACCTTTCCAATATGCAGTCGAGATTCAATTCGCGTTTATGCTTGTCTTTTTAATGTCAGGTTTAATTTATTTGTCTAAATATGAAATCCCACAAAAACGAAAACGTAGCTATACAATTTCAATCAGTATCTTTGTTGTCTTAATTGGAATTATCGGATATACAACATTTCTTGGGTATGGAAATTATGATTTGAAAATTACTGACAATCGTTTTGAAATTACGGGAATGTACGGAGATAAATGGAAGCTTGAAGACATTAAAGAGATTAAATTGCTTGAGAAAATGCCCGAAGTGACAAGCAAACAAAATGGGTTTGGTACATCGACAATGGCTAAAGGTGCTTTCAAAGTAAAGGGATATGGCAGTAGTTTACTATTTGTTCGAAGAGGATATTCTCCTATTTTATATATTGAAATGGAGAAAAAGAAAATTTTTATAAACTCCAAAGATTCTGAAGTAGTAAAAGCTTGGTATGATCA
The DNA here is from genome assembly GCF_042683745.1 of Bacillus sp. CGMCC 1.16607. Taxonomy (NCBI): domain Bacteria; kingdom Bacillati; phylum Bacillota; class Bacilli; order Caryophanales; family Bacillaceae; genus Bacillus; species Bacillus sp. CGMCC 1.16607. The sequence goes on along the minus strand of NZ_JBHUJX010000016.1, from coordinate 20,643 downwards.
ATTAGTTGATCATGATGGATTACCCAAATAATGATTCTTCACTAAAACACGGCAATCTTATGAAAGACTGCCGTGTTGATGTTTAATGAATTTTACTTATAAAATACTTTGTCAATATTGTATTTAGCTTCAAGAGTATTAATGATGTATGTTTCATAAATTTCTCTATCCATCGGATTATCGACAACGAATACTGTAATCTTATAAACTTCGTCACGATATTTTCTGATCGGAGACAAATTATCCTCAAAACTTTTCTTGATTCTTTGTCTAAGCTTCCTCGCCTTGCCTACATATAGCAATTGTTCATTCCTGTCAAAAAATAAGAATATACCGCCTTTATCCCTTGGAATTTCACGGTAATTCGTAAAACCATATACACTACTTAAATCGCCTTCACTTTCGTCTCCAACTTGATTACTTTTAGTAATCTCTAAATCGGGAGATGGTATTTCAATTTTTATCATAAACATACACATCCTATTTCTAATTAATAATCCATATTACATTATTGTCCAATTTACCATCTAAATATCAGGAAAAGAACCTTACTATTGTAACATATCGAATCATTATAAACGATTCTTTCACTTTCCTAAAGAAAGTGGGAATTCCACATTATTTTCAAAAGGCTGAATGTAATGACTAGATGCACCTGGTTTGATCAAATAAGCATGGGAATCTACCTTTGACGAGTAAACAGTAGCTTGACCATTATTGTAGACTAACATCGTATGATCCTCTAAGCCAATACCCGCCAAGTTTCTTTTAAGCAGTAGTTGATGGAAGGCCTCAGCTCTATCTTCATAATTATAATGAGAAATCATGCATTCATTAATAAGACCCAAACCTTCAACCAGTGTATAACCAATCTCCTCTTCGTTACTTCCCGCAATAGTAAATAAGCTATGTGCCCCTGCACTAAATCCAGCTACAATCGCACCAGTTTCGAGTGCTTGTAATAATATTGAACGAGTATATGTCTCATTTAGCTTTTCCATTAATGGTATTGTCTGACCTCTACCGATATAGATTAAATCCGCATGAAGCATGATCTTTTCATTTCCTTGTTGGAGCAAATCTACCTCACAGCTTAAAGATTCATAAATATCTTTAAAATCATGATAGTTGTCATAAAACTCGTCCGAGGCATACGGTATAAAAACCACTTTTGGCTTGTCTTTTAATACGAAATGCCTAATCTTCTTCTCTAACTCTATATCAAAGTCTCCACCATTATAGCCACCACCAATGGCAATCACTTTCCCCATTTTATCTACTCACTTTCAATTTTCAAAAATCTAAACATAAACCAGATTCCTAAACGACAAGAAAATTTGTGCAATAAACTATTTAATCTAAGTCCAAACTTCTTCTAAAGTCGCTCTAAATAGTTGATTTAGTAGTTCAGTTGGATTGTTTATGTTAATAGTTAGATTTTTAGCGTATAACTCCAAATGTTCGATCTCGTTATTCAAATATTCATTAATTTCCACTATTTTTGGTTCTAATTCTAATTCCTCCCCTGCCATTTTCCGACTCAGTAAATTTTGAATAGATTCTTTCAGAATATCATCTGTGATAATATTTTCAAGCAACTTATGGAATTCAATAGGAGGAATTGATTCATATTTTTCAATCCATTTTGCAGCTAGAATGGGGCGCAATACATAAAAATATTTTTTTATTTTTACCTCATATCCTTGGATATAATCTCGGTAATTCCTTTTGGCCATATTAAAGTAGTGATGTAAACAAGAATTAGGTGTAAAAATATTCGATGCGATCGTTCGCATTTTATCTACGGTTGAAAACTCTTGATAGTAAATAATACTAGAGTTAAGCCACTCTAATAAAGGTGGATTAGATTTTCTAAATAGCTTTAACGTCTTTGTTAACTCCCACCCGCTAACATCTAAAAGTTCATGAATTGGAATGGAAATAGAATCATGTTTAGGAATTTCAAGGACATCCCTTTGATTGTCATCAATTGACAAATACCAATCTCTTTGATGAACATAAATAAATCTTACATCATAATCGCTGTCTTTTGAAGGAAACCCCCATGCTCTACTTCCAGATTCACATGCATATAATATTTTCACCTGATAATCTACTTCAATTTGTTTTAGGATTTCAAGGATATGCTCTTTCATCCATAGGCCTCTTTCCCTAATATAATATATTTACATTCTATCCGAAATAATTTAACACTAACAATCTTCAAATTCAAAAAAATAAGCATCCAAGTTATCCTGGAAGCTTATTTTACCTTTATACATTAACAATCATTTTTATTTATGACAATTTAAAACGAGCAATATTGTTTTTAAGTTCTTCTGTTGCTTTAGATAGTTCCATCATCCGATTATTAATTTCTAACATTGAGGCTGTTTGCTCTTCAATAGAAGCAGACACCTCTTCAGTCGAGGCAGCTGTTTCTTCTGTAACAGAACTTATTTCAGTTAAGGCACTCAATACCTGACCTTTAGAATGATCTAGTACTTGAATATGTTTATGAACCTCATTTATTCGTTCTACTGAACTATTGATAGAATCGCCAATTTTGCTAAAGACTTCACTTGTTGTTTCAACTGACTGATTTTGAACGATAAAGTTACCTGTTAATTCTTTCGCTACCGATATCGTTAATTGAGCAACATTTGCAATTGCTTCAATGATCTCTTGAATATTTAATGATGATTTCTGTGATTCCTCAGCAAGTTTTCTAACCTGACTAGCAACAACCGCAAACCCCTTACCCGATTCCCCTGCGCGTGCTGCTTCAATAGAAGCATTTAAAGCTAATAGATTCGTTTGATCTGCTATTCCTGAAATAATAGTCGTAAATTCTCGTACATTTTGTATTTTTTCACCTAGATTTTGAACCATCTGATAGATTTCATCTACAGATTTCTTACTTGTTTGCTGATGTACTAATAATGAGTCAATACTTAACTTCCCATTTTGATTATTTTCTTGCATTTCCACTGTCATGTTAAGCATTTTATCGGCATTTTGTTTCACGGTTTCTATACTCATTTTTAACTCTTCAGATTTTGCAACACCTTCATTCGCTTGATGGGCTTGGTCTGTGGTCCCTGAAGCAATTTCACTGACAGCATGTGAAACCTGTTCGATTGAAGCGGTTGTTTGATTCAGCATTTCTTTTAAAATACTAGTTGTTTCTTCGACAGTAGAAGAAATCTGACTTGAGTCTCTTACTAATTCCTTAATATTTGTAACCATTTGATAAAAAGAATTCGTAAGCTTTCCAATTTCATCATTTTTCTTTGTCTCAACTAATTTTACAGTTAAATCACCTGTTGAAAGAACTTTAGCCGTTTCGGTAAGCTCCGTTAATGGCATCATACTTCTTTGAAGAATCCAAAGTATTAAGGCAAGTGTTATTATCGTGACACCGATTGTAATTAAAATGACTAATAATGATGTTCTCGAAAAGTGGTCGGCAATACTATCGAATGACTTTTCTACTTGTTTTGAAGCTGCAAAATAAGGTGTCGTGTCAATTTCCATATACAATACATAACGTAGTGTTCCACCCGCCATAACTGGATAATACATAGTCGCGGTATGATCTTTCAATATCATTTTTGGTTCTGTTTTTTTAACGACCTCATTTATGTTATCATTATTAACTTTGTCAGATTTCTTCCATTTCGGTTCAATACCTTTACCGGTGGATTCAGACAATACAATATTTTGAGGATCAATTAAATGGATAACTTTTACACCATTTCCTTTTGTAATGTAAGTTTGAAGCACCTCTTCAAAACTATTTGCATTTAAAGCTGTTTCAATAATCCCTGATTTATCCGCTTTCGGAATCGCAGTAAACTTGAATATATCACTTGAACCTACAGCCACAATTAAAGGAGACTGCATAACATTTTCTTCACCAGTAAGCAATTTCTTGTAATATTCTCCAATAGTAAATAAATTTTGATTAAGACTTTTCGGATCTGTCGAAACAGTAAATTTACCAGTCTTATCTGTTATATAAAAATTATCCATATTGAATTTAGATAGTAATTGTATTAAATCTTTATTTGTAATATCTTTATTTTGTACAAGCTCCTGTATGGCAAAAGATGCATTTAGCATACTTTGATCATATGAATCTTCTAACTTCACAACTTCATTCGAAATACTTAACGATAAACCTTCCAAGCTTTCGGTAACTTCTTCCTCAGCTCTTTCATTCATCGAGATTGATTCTTCTTGAATATCATTATTTACGTTTGTTTTAGTAAAAAATAAAACTGTCGAAATAGTTATGATAATTAATAATGAGAATACACCAAAGAAACTCATGATTTTCATTTTAAGTGACATTGCGCTCTCTCCCTAAGATGTTGTCGAAATATGTCTTATTTTTATATCGTCATGTAGTTTATATTTTTGAAGTAGAAACTAATTATTTCCAATTAAAAAAGTCCGGATTGTCCAGACTTTTGCTTTAACGAATAAAAATTATATTAGTTAACTCTTTCATTACTTTTTTTATTTTCAATCGTTCTTTTCCAACCAGTAAATTCATCTTTGCTATTTAGTTTTTGAATAATTTTTTCAACAGACATCTCTGACCTATCAAGGAAAGTGTTTATTTCTAAATCATACTGCTCATTTTGTTGGTGGACAAAACTAAGCTGTCTTTTTGCTTGCCCAATTGTCCGATCACCTCTTAATATTTCTCTACGTTCTAATTCTTCTTCGGGGCAATGAACCCCAATAAAAAGAATCGGGTAATCTGATAAGATTTCATAACAATCGTTTATGGTAACTTCATCATGAAGAATTTGATCAATAATCAAATTAACCCCTTTTTCGGAAAACATCGCTATTGTTCGATGAAAGAAATACTCTGTAGGTACAGGTATTAGACGTTCGTTTTCTCGATCTTCCATTCTTTCAATCACCATATCAAAATCATCTATACTATAATGAAAATAATTTGGAAGCTTCTTTAGCAATTCCTTTGACAAAGTTGATTTTCCAGAACTAGACACTCCATTTAAGAATACAATTTTACCTTTTTCCACATGAATCCTCCAATTTGCTATCATTTCTCTTTTATATTTCGACAAAAACCTCCTGATTCCTTCAATAATTAACTCATTCCATTTCCCCTCTTGTCTTTAAATCATCTATAATAAGTAGGACGATAATCCTTAAAGAAAGCTAGGAGATAGTATGGAACGATTGCAGCCAGTTTGGGAAGCGATTGGACGTTTTTGGAAAAAGAAACATATTACACAGTTCATCATGTTATTATTTTTAACGATATTTTTACTCATCTTACTCTATTTTGTTTGGACTGCTAGTCGAGTCAATATTTCTTCATTGAAGGAAGGACTTAGTCAACCAACAGTTATTTATGATAAAAATGGTAAGATTGCTAGCAATGTTTTAACAAATCGAACGGAAGGTGTAACAATTGAAAAGTTACCTAAACATGTTTCAGATGCTGTTATTGCTATTGAAGATGAACGTTTTCGTGAGCATCGTGGATTTGATATAAAAGGAATTGCCCGAGCATTTTTTCATAATCTACTTTCGGGAAGTATTACAGGTGGTGGGAGCACGATTACCCAACAGCTAACGAAAAATGCCCTCCTTTCACGCGAAAAAACGTATACACGTAAAGTAGAGGAACTATTTTTAGCTATTAAAATTGAAAAGGTCTACAAAAAAGATGAAATATTACAAATGTATTTGAACCAAGTGTATTTTGGTAGTGGATCATGGGGAATCAGTCAAGCTTCAAAAAAATACTTTAATAAAGATATTAACGATATATCGATCAGTGAGGCAGCAACTCTTGCCGCTCTTTTGCAAGCTCCTAGTGCTCTTGACCCTTACAAACACTATGATCGAGCAATGAACCGCAGAAATATGGTATTAGATAAAATGAAGGAACATCATATGATTACAACTGAAGATTATAAGAAAGCCAAAGCTGAAAAAATCAAATTGGAGGATGGAGGCGGCAGCTTTATCGATAGAAAATATCCATATTATGTTGATGCCGTCCTAGATGAAGCGATTCACACTTACGGCTTAACACAAGAAGACATATTAACAAGGGGCTATCGGATTTATACGGAAATGGACCAAAATTTGCAAACTTCTCTTGAAAAAGTTTATAAGCGAGACTCCCTTTTCCCAAGAGGAAGATCAGGAGAAATAGTCCAAAGTGGTTCTGTATTATTAAATCCTGAAACTGGTGGAGTTCTTGCTCTTATTGGCGGTCGAGGCGATAACGTATTTCGTGGATTTAACCGAGCAACCCATTTAAAGGCTCAGCCTGGTTCGACGATGAAGCCACTCGCCGTATATACACCTGCTTTAGAAGAAGGCTACGATCCAACTTCTTTGCTTGTCGATGAACCTACCACGTTTGGAGAATACAAACCTGAAAATTTTTCAAAACAGTACGAGGGTGAAGTCACAATGTATGCAGCACTTGAAAAATCGCTTAATATTCCAACTGTGTGGCTTCTTGACCAAATTGGTTTAAAAAAAGGAATCGATTCAGCTAAACGTTTTGGTATTCCGATAGAAAAAGAAGATGAAAATCTGGCGCTAGCTCTAGGTGGGATGCATCATGGTATCTCACCACTTCAATTAGCTGAAAGCTACTCCACATTTCCAAACGGTGGAAAACGTCGTGATAGCCATCTTATTACTAAAATCATTGGTCCAACTGGTGACGTTATTGCAGAGCATAAGACAAAGACCGTTAAAGTAACTTCAAAAGCAGTCACAAAGGAAATGACTTCCATGCTATTAAATGTTGTTGAATCTGGAACTGGAAAAGGTACTCGGATTTCTGGTTTGCAAATAGCTGGAAAAACTGGCTCGACTCAGCTCCCTTACGAGAATATAAACGGAACAAAGGATCAATGGTTTGTCGGGTATACACCAAACTTAGTCGGTGCGATTTGGCTTGGCTATGATAAAACGGATCAGGAACATTACCTTCCAAATAGTAGCTCAGAAAATGTTGTGCCTATATTTAGGGCAATCATGGAACAATCAAAGCCCTTTCTGAAAACTGAAAAGTTTGAAGTGGCTTCCATAAAAGAGAGACTTAATGATGATGAGCAGATGGACAAATCTCAAAAAGCCTTAGAAGATCAGGTTGCCAAATTTAAAAAAGAACTGAAAAAAAACACAAGCATTTTAGAGGATAAAATCAAAGAAGAATCACCTAAATGGAAAGAATCCTTCGATAAAATGATGTATGATTTAGGTAAAACGATCGATGAGCTCATTCAAAAGGTGAAAAAGCCGAATAAAGAGATCGAATAGCTTTTGAAACATCCCTTCATTTATAATGGGATGTTTCTTTGCTGTTAAATTTTCTTCCTTAAAATACATGTTCTCTATTTTCGGTTCAAACGTTCCAAAAATAGCATTACTCATGTAGTATAATATTTACATATTATCCTCCCTTCAGAACAGGAGTTTACTTTAAATATGAGGAAAAAAAAGCTTTTATTCTTTTATTTTATCGCAAGTTTCATTTGGATTTATGGTACAAATTATTTACTTGAGGAATTAATCTCCAATGATTATATTCATTTTGTCGAGCGTTTTAAAGAAATTGTCTACGTTTTTGTGTCAGGTGGCTTTTTTTATTTTTTCATCATCAAAACTGACGAATTGAACGCCACTAAAGAGGATGAAAAAAGACTATCTACCTTGATTAATTCGATGGTAGACTTTGTCAACTTTAAGGATGGCGAAGGAAGATGGATTGAAGCCAATGAATTTGGCTTAAAGCTTTTTCAAATCGATCATGTTGACTATAGAGGGAAAAAGGATTCTGAACTAGCAGAGTATACATCCTTTTATTCAGATGCTCTTCGATATTGTGAGGTTTCAGATGAGGAAGCATGGAATCAAAGGGGAATTAGTCGAGTGGAAGAGGTCATTCCTTTACCAGATGGTACAAAAAAAACGTTCGATACCATTAAAGTTCCCCTCTTCAATCCTGATGGGAGTCGTCAAGGATTAGTGATCATCGGAAGAGATATAACCGAAAGAAAAATCGTTGAAAAACTATTAGAGGAAAGTAGACAGCAATATAATTCACTTTTTGAATATAGTCCTGATATCGTTTATATTTTTGATTTAAACGGAAAAATCACTAACTTAAATCCACAATTTGAAGTACTTACTGGTCACAAAATTAATGATTTCATCGGATGTTCTGTTCTGAACATCGTAGAAGAAAAATATCGTGAACCCCTAAAAGATTATATTGACAATGTAATTGAGAGTCAATTACCGCAAATATATGAAGTTGAGATAAAACATAAAAACGGGAACTTGATAACCCTTTATTGCAATGCTCTCCCTATCATTGTCGATGGAAATGTTACTGGTGTCATCGGCTATGGGAAGGATGTGTCAAGTTTAAGGCAAGCGGAAGAGCGATTAAGAAGAACAGAAAAACTCTCTGTAGTGGGCGAGCTATCTGCCAGTGTCGCCCATGAAATTAGAAATCCTCTAACATCACTTAAAGGCTTTGTCCAGCTTTTACAAATGGAGGATAAGAAACATCAATTCTATTATCAAATCATGTTAGATGAATTGAATCGAATTAATCATATTGTTGGAGAACTACTCATGTTAGCTAAACCACAAGAAATGACATTTTCAAAAGCTGACATCCATAAACTTTTATTTGATGTGATTTCATTATTAAATACAGAGGCAAGTTTACACAATGTGCAAATTGATTTCATCTCTTCAGAAAAGGAAATTTGGATGGAATGTGAGGCTAATCAATTAAAGCAATTGTTTATCAATATCATCAAAAATTCGATTGAAGCTTATGATAAAGGTGGTACGGTTTCTATTCGTTTAGAACTGAATATAAATAATGATATTTCCATCACAATCCACGACAATGGTTGTGGAATATCAAAAGAGCGTTTAGAAAAAATGGGAGAACCCTTCTACTCCTCAAAAGAAAAAGGAACAGGTTTAGGTTTAACAGTAAGCTTTAAAATCGTCCAAGCACATAATGGATTGATCCATTTCGATAGCGAGCCAAATAAAGGTACAACGGTTCATATTGAATTACCAAAAAAACATCATAATTAAAGTAAAAATGCCATAGACGAATATCTTGGCATTTTTTGTTATCTTAAAAATTTCAATTATATTGGTAATTTTCGTATTTTTTTATAAAATGCAATAAATAAGGATTGAACAATGATATAGATAAACAAGGAATATCGAATACCATATCCATTTTTATACTCAAACACATTCATTAAGTGGGAAAACCATTCAAACCCAAGCGAAAATAATGAACAAACAAAAATAAAGGGAAGATAGGTTTTTCGTGAAATACGTAATTTTTCAAATAAGTAAATAAAGAACAATCCGAATGGTGGATAAATGAGATAGACTGCTATATCCATAATAGTATAGTCAGGACCATCCATGATGTCATAATAGTCGAATGCAAGTGCCCCGAACGTATTATCTAAAACACTTGAAACGGTTATACAATATAGTCCAATTAGAATTGATACTTGTTTCGAAAATTTAATAGGCAATAGAAAATAGATTGCCCATAATACGACTATTAAAATAAGGATAAAATAATCATTTAATCCGAAACTATTTTCAACAAATTTCATTGATTTACCACCATCAACTAATATTTTCAAGCTTCTTAAACCATTTAAGTAAAATAGCCAATAAGATAAAAATAAAAAGATAATAAATCCCCGAATAAAAAATATTCCATTTGATAAATTGATACAACTTTAAATGTGATCCTAATTTCTCTAAAGAAAGAGTAATAGCGATGAAAACTGCAAGGGCAACTATTTTCCATTGTGTCTCATAAAATATGTTCAAACAATAGGTAATGAAAAAAGGTACAATTAAACTCCGATATAACAGAAAAGAAACGTACAATTTAGCGTTTGTAGTTGTCTTAATCAATTCCAATGTTTCGAGTATCCCAAGATAGAAATGCGAATTGATAAGTACACTTAAAAGCAATAGAAAGAAGGTATCACGTACTAATGTTTTTGATCTTTTTTGATAAAATAAAATGAGGGCTACCATGATCCAACTATTCAATAAATAAAAAGTTATTATCATAATATCTCCTCATGAAATAATAGTATTTATTCTTTTCCTTTTACAATAGTATTTACCTTTTCTATTTCAGTAATACTGTATTGACAATGAATAATTATTGCTAATGATTGACCGGAACTCTTCCTTTATAGGTGATGTCCGGTCTTTTTTACGTAATCTATAGTTGACTTAATGTAAAATTTATATTACATTAAGTATATAAAACTTTACCTAGTGTAAAACAAAATATACAGGGGGTGTAAACAATGACTTATCAAGAAAAGAAGAGCATTGTTTCGTTGATTAGCGCCATAGTTATTTTTGGATCTTATTGGTTGTATATGTACCCAAGGTTCCCTGAAGGGGGTCTAGAATCAATGGAAACCTTTCGTTTTTGGGGTACCTTCGTCCTCATCTTGACTTTGGTTTCAATTGTTTCTCACATTATTATCAGCATTATTTTTAACATCATCTTTAGAATCATGACTAGAGAAAAAGAACCTAAATTTGCGGATGAACTAGATAAACTAATTGAATTGAAGGCATTCCGAAATTCATTTTTCGTGTTTATTATCGGCTTTATCCTAGCAATGGGATCACTAATAATCTATCAGCCTTCACAGATGATGTTCATTGTTCTGATCACTTCAGGATTCATTTCCGATGTGACTGGTTCTATTACGAAATTTTATCACTATCGGAGAGGAGTGTAAGAGTGGGTAAAAATCTTGTCGGCAATCACATCCGTAAATTACGATTCAACCATGATGAAATGACCCAGCAGCAATTAGCTGACAAGGTGGGTGTAACAAGACAAACAATCGTGGCTCTTGAAAAGGGAAACTACTCCCCATCTCTAGAACTGGCTTTTCGCATTGCACACGCCTTTAACTTACCATTGGAAGAGGTATTCTTTTATGGAGACAATACCCAACTCTGAGTACTAGGATTGTTTACGCTTTACCGTTTATGAATTTATTAAAAGGCGGAGATGAAAATGAATTCAAACAAAAAAGCAGAAAAAATTGTGGGAGTACTGTTTATTCTTGCAGCCGTTACTGCGATAATCGGACTTCTTTTATACGATCCCATCCTAAAGGATCCTAATTACCTGATCAAAGGTTCCGAACACGCCAATCAAGTGATATTAGGAGCACTTATGGAGTTAATTCTAGTTGTTTCAGCAGTAGGTACAGCAACTACCATGTTTCCAATTTTAAGAAAATATAATGAAACCATAGCTCTTTGGCATGTTTGCTTCAGGTTTCTTGAAGCGATTATCATTACGGTTGGTGTGATCAGCGTACTGTCCCTTCTGACTTTAAGCCGAGAATTTGTAGCAGCAGGAGCCCCAGATATCGCCTCATATCATACTTCGGGTATAATATTAATAGCTATACACGACTGGACATTTATGCTTGGCCCCCTATTTATGTTGGGTATTAATACGATAATGTACAGTTATATATTTTATAAATCCAAGCTCGTACCGAGGTTTATATCCATTCTGGGAATGTCAGGAGCAATTCTCGTATTTATTTGTGCCTTATTAGTTATGTTCGATGTTGTTCAACAAATTTCTGGTTTGGGTGCTATTTTTGCACTTCCAATTGCAGCTAATGAAATGATTTTAGCCGTATGGCTTATTGTTAAAGGATTTAACGAATCTGCTTTAGCTTCTCTGTCTGTAAAAAAGTAATCGTTTCGATATCAACTTCATGTTCATAAAGTAAAAAAGAAAACGCTTATAAGCGTTTTCTTTTTTACCTTTACTTCTGATACTGTACCCTGTGTAGGTTGGCAAAAATTCCACCTTGCTCAATGAGTTCGTCATGACGACCTTCTTCTGCGATCCCATCCTCGGTGACAACAACAATACGATCAGCATTGCGAATCGTTGCTAAACGATGGGCAATGACAAGTGTAGTCCGATTTTTTGCAAGCTCTGTTAATGCAGCTTGAATAATCGATTCAGTTTCTGTATCCAATGCCGAAGTAGCTTCATCCAAAATTAAGATTGGAGGATTCTTTAAAAACATTCTAGCAATAGCAAGTCGTTGCTTCTGACCACCAGATAGCTTCAATCCCCTCTCCCCTATTTGTGTTTCATAGCCTTCTGGTAAGGAGGCTATGAAATCTTCCAAATGAGCCCTTTTGGCCGCTTTGAAAATTTGTTCATTCGTTGCACTTAACATTCCATAGGCAATATTTTCTCGTAAAGTCCCTGTAAATAAGAATACATCTTGCTGGACAATCCCAATTTGCGAACGGAGAGAGTTTTTCGTCATTTGCCGAATATCAATGCCATCAATGGAAATAAACCCTTCATTTACATCATAAAATCTCGGAATCAGCGAGCAAATCGTTGTTTTCCCTGCACCTGATGGTCCTACAAAAGCAACTGTTTCCCCAGCAGGGATATGCAAATCAATTCCTTTTAAAACAGGCTTTGTATCATCATAACTGAAGCTTACATCTTTAAAAATAATATCCCCTTTTAAAGAAGATATTTCAACAGCATCCTTTACATCCTCCACTTCAGGTTCCGTATCAATTAGTTCTGTAAATCTTTTAAATCCAGCCATTCCTTTCGGATAAAGCTCCATTAGTGCACTAATTTTATCTATCGGTTTAAATAAAACATTGGTGTACAGTATAAATCCGACTAATTCTCCGTATGACATTTGATTGGTAAAGCTTAACCAAGCACCATAAACTAGAACAACCAAAATCATCAGTCTTGTCATCATAAAAATTCCTGACAAACTAAATGACATCACTTTATAGGCTGAAAGCTTTGCCTGACGAAATTTTTGATTATTTGTTTTAAATCTAGAAATCTCAAATTCTTCATTCGTAAAGGATTGTACTACTCTTATGCCCGAAACACTGTCTTCGACACGTGCATTTACATCAGCAATATTCCCATACATCCGATCCCAAGCTTTGTTCATTTTAAAATTGCAAACGGTAATTAACCAAATTAAAAATGGAACGATTATTATCGTGACGAATGCTAGTTTCACGTTAATCGTTAACATAATCCAAAATGCTCCAACAAAAGTCATGACAGATATAAACAAATCTTCTGGACCATGATGAGCTAACTCTCCAAGATCAAACAAGTCATTGGTGATACGACTCATAATATGTCCTGTTTTTGTATTATCAAAAAATCTAAATGATTGTTTCTGGACATGTTGGAAAAGCTGCTGCCTCATATCTGTTTCAATGTTAATCCCTAATTTATGCCCTAAATAATTGACTATAAATTGAAGAAACATGCTCATCACATATAAAAGCAATAAACCAATACTTACTGAAACAATCATCGACCAATTTCCGCTAGGCAATAAAGAATCAATAAACCATGAAACCGCTAGTGGAAAGGCTAATTCCAATACTGCAACCACAACAGCACTACTGAAATCAAGCATGAATAACTTTTTATGAGGTAAATAATAAGTAAAAAAACGTCGAATCATAGATGCTCTCCTTTTCTCTTTAAATATAATAGGATTATAGGCTTGTAAGGAAAATTTTTCAAGGATTCAGAATTTTATTACAACACTTTGGAAATAAGTATTTATTTCAGAGTGAAATTTCGGTAATATTATATTTAGGTAATCGAAATATTAAAAAAGCGAAAGAAGTGTTATCAAAATGAATTCACATCAAATGGCAAAGAGAAACCTACTGATTATGTGGTTCGCTAATTTCTTCATTGCCGGAAGTATGACGATGGTTCTGCCCTTTATTTCTTTGTACATTGGAACACTAGGAAATTATACAGAAAGTTATGTACAACATTGGTCAGGATTAACATTCGGAATTACATTTGTGACAGCATTTCTATTCTCTCCGATATGGGGAAGACTAGGTGATCGAATCGGTAGGAAAAAAATCCTTATCTTTTCTGGTTTAGGAATGGCTTTCTCCATCTTTTTAATGGGATTTGTAACATCTGTTCCTCAGTTATTTACCCTACGATTGTTTATGGGTATATTCGCTGGATTTATTTCCATGTCACAAGCCTATATTTCCACCCAAACACCGAAAGAAATCGCCGGACGCGTACTAGGTACTTTACAAACAGGAAATATAACCGGTTCGTTGCTAGGACCATTACTTGGCGGGGTTCTTGCTGATCATTTTGGGTATTCAACTACTTTCCAATGGACATCTGTCACGATTTTTATATCAGCTATCCTTGTCATGACGACGAAGGAATTCAGAATTGATATGAAAAAAGATACAAAGTTAATGTATTCGCGAAAAGAAGTTTTACTTCATATTTTCAAAAATCCAATTTTGTTGACGGTTTTAATCATTTCAACATTTATTCAAATTGCCCACTTCAGTATTCAACCGATTCTTTCACTTTATGTGAAAGAGTTACATGGACCAGAAAATATTGCATTGTTTTCAGGTATCGTTTTTTCGGCTGCTGGGGCTGGAAACTTAATGATGACTAGAAAATGGGGAGACATTGCAGACCGATTTGGCTATATTAAAGTACTCATCATTCTTCTCCTTGTAGGAGGGATCGTCTATCTTCCTGGAGCATTTGTTAATAATATTTGGCAATTAATGTTCATCCGTTTTGCACTTGGCATTTCATTAGGTGGACTCATTCCTCTTCGTGTTGCTTATATTCGCCAAGCTGCTCCTATCACGATGCAGGGTGAAGTTTTAGGTTACAATACAAGCTTAACTTTTTTAGGGAATGTCATTGGTCCTATGATGGGCGGAATGATTGCTGGTTATTTCGGAATATCTTCCGTATTTTTTACGACTAGTTCGATCTTGTTATTAAGTGCATTAGTATTATTTGTTTCGATGCAGCGTCATCCAAAAGTGGTTAAACAATTATCGTAGGAGAAAATGGCTACTCTCCCACCGTGAGTAGCCATCTTTTATGTATCATTTTATATACGAATCAATTAATTTAATTACTTCCTCGTAATAAGAATGTTCATGAGCAACAAATTCACTTTTAGTTACATATTTATTAATTTGGATATTTTCTCCTTCTTCATTTATTTCAAAACCAACAACTTTTATTTCAGAAACACCGTTTAGATAAAGATCAGAAAAATGAGTAAACTGTGCTTTTACAATCCCAGACACTTCTTCTTTTTGCGGTTTAAAATCATTCATCCCCAGTTTATAATCAAGAAGAAAATTATGAGCTAATTCTTTATCAATTAGTTCTCCTTGACTAACAGAGTACTTGATGACACCAAGTGGAATAAGTTCTTCCATTGATAGGTCAATTCCTAATTCTTCCTTTACTTCCCTTATTCCATCGTCAACGGTTTCATGAGACAAAATATGACCAGCTGCTGTTATGTCTAGTAGATTAGGATAATCCTTTTTTGATGAACTCCGTTTTTGAAAATAGATGTAATCTATTCCTTCTTCCCTACTTATCAACCAACAATGAAAGGTTTTATGCCAATGCCCTAATTTATGTACTTCTTCACGTGTAGCTTCGCCAAGTGGATTTCCTTGTTCATCGTATATTCTAAGCATCTCATCTTCCAAATTCCTCAGCTCCCTATTATAAAAAGCTACCCCTTTTGACAGCTAAAATCATAGTACTTATGTATTGATAATAAGTTAATAGACATATCTATTCTAATCTTACTGAAAAATGCTTGTTACAATATTCTATGAGATTCTTTGAAAATCTTATAAAAGATTGAATGCGTTCTTCATTTGAATGGAATAAAGTTTTCTTTTCACCTTTTCGGATTAGTATTGCTTCTTTTATGATGTTATGTGATTCTGCAGTCGTATGAAGCAAACCATATTCTCCTGCGTTAATTTTAGAAATAATTTCATTTTCCTTAAGTGTGTAAAATTGTCGTAATATCCCTAATACAGACCATTCAATTTCGACCTCTATTTGGGAAGAAGGAAGTTTAATTAGTTCCTCATACGAATTTTCTATCCATGTGATTCTACTTGCCCAATATGTATTCATATTTTCTTTTACATAAGAGACGATATCCAGTGATTTGTCACTGTATTGAAAGGTTGAAGGCATTGGCCCAAGCACATTAATCCCTTTGTTTTTCAAAAGAAACCAAGTGATTGGGTTAAAATTAAAATAAGGTCCATAGCTTAATTCGTTATCGTTATAAAATAGAAAATGTTCAACTGAGTTTATAGAATGTAATTTTCCTATATCATCCCAAAGGATATAGACCCCATCCATCTCTGATTTATATTTAATTTCTATCTTTTTATGGATAATAGATAAGTTTTCAAAATCATATTCAGTTAGTCGTCTATTTGTAACCGCAATAAAGTCAATATCACTTGACTCACCCTCATAAGCATTTAAAGCAATCGAACCGTGAAGATACAATCCTTCAAGTGCATTTGGTAGATGTTCATCGAAAAGGCGAATATAATCATTTATAATTGTTTGAACATTACTTGGTATTTGGTTCATGCTACACCTCTTTATGAATAAATCTTGTTCGTTTAAGTTTGCTATATTTGCTCTATTTTTCTATATTAACATATAATTACAGTTGATTTTCGAATTAAATTTTTGTTACAAGAATGAGGATTTAACGATAGGATTAGGCAAAGTAGTTCTTATTGAAAGTTGCCATTTATTATTTTTATAGCATTACGAATTCTACAAAGAATCGAACCTATCTACAATCAATCCTAGCAATGCTATAATCAAAATGGATGCTTAATTAAAATTTACTTAGAGGAGATTTTTATGAAACCAGCATTTACAGACAAAATTATGATAAACGTTCCGAAACTAGAAGTATTTGAATTTATTTCAGATTTAAGAAATGGGTCTAAGATGAATGAGGATATCCTGTCAGTTGAGAAACTTACTGAAGGTCCCATTGAGATAGGTACCAAATTTAAAGAAACGAAAATCATAAGAGGCAGAAATACAGAGGCGACTATTGAAGTTATAGAATATACCTCTTTAAAAGCGTTTTCCGCAACAAGTGAAGCAAATGGTTTAAAAGTAACTTATCATTATCACCTAAGCGAAATTCCTAACGGGACCTTAGTTAATTTTCAATGCGAAATAAAAACAAGTGGGATCATCATGTTCATCACCAAACCGTTCATCACCAAAATCATAATACAAGAAGAAAGTGATCGTTTAATAAATATAAAACGTGCCCTCGAATCTTAAGAGAACATAAAAGCACTGCTTCAGTTTTTTCCTTCCTTTTGGGATAAGACATTAACTTTTCACAACCAAATAAATGGCAGTACCTTAAGGGGCTAGTCGCATATTTCACATTTTTCCTATTACAAAAAAATAAGCAGAGGTTCCCACAATGCCCCCTGCCTCCAGCAAATTGCCAAAATAAATTTTTATTGCGGTTCTTCGTAATCTAAAGCTCTCTTGCTGTCTCCAAGACCTTTTGTTGTAGGGTCTTGCACAACACCTAACATCGAAAGAATAATGAATGCACTATTAATTAAAGTGAGAATTTCACCTTTGATTTGATCCGTTATTTGAAAATCTACTACTCCATAAGAATTTAAGGTAGCCAAAATAATTTGCACCATGATGATAATTTGTGATGCAAAAGCCATTACCCAGCCTTTATTTTTCAAACGAACTTTCCAATTGATCACTTTTAACCCTCCAATTCCCTTTTATATTATTCTATGCTTGAAAACAAAATGGTTGTCCGCTATTGCCCTAACATTTAAATGTAAATTTCTATAGTGCTGCCAAAATAAAAACAGCTAACCATTGGCAGCTGTTTTTATCTTTTCTACTCTTTAATCCTTTGGAGAAAAAAGGTATACTATTTATAAGTTGGTAATTATGCCAACTACTTAACCTCTTGGCGCTGCTCATCGTGACGGTCGCCTGGGGGTTTTTGACTTTGAATAATTCATTACCTCACATTAGTTCATATGTCCCCTTCTTAATACGTTCAAGCAATGGGCATGACTTATCAATTGCAAATAAATGTAATTCATGCATCGCCCTTGTACAAGAAGTATAGAATAGTTTTTTGTCTTCTTCTCTTGTATATTGTGCTGCATCATAAATAACCACGGAATCAAATTCAATCCCTTTAGCTAAATAAGCAGGGATGATTAACGTGCCTTCTTCATAATTTAGAGTCCCCTTTTCAATCAAACGAACAGAGAACTCGTTTTGCAATGAATCATAGGCCATTTTGCTTTCTTTCGCCGTTTTACATATGATGGCTATTGTTTTATGACCCATTTGTTGGAGCTCATGAACTTTTTTAATCATTTCCTTTTCTAATTCAAAGTTGTCCGGAACGATTTTAAAAGTCGGCTTACTCCCTTCACGATTAAAAGGCTCAATCAATTCGCCATTTTCAATTAATCCCTTTGTAAATTCAACGATTTCCTTTGTTGAACGGTAAGTTTTAGTAAGGACAATGGTTTCTGTCTCTTCCCCATCGTCTGAACTTGATAAAACTGTTTCCGATTGGGTTACTCCCGAATAAATCGCTTGATTGATATCTCCAAGCAATGTTACTTTGCTATAGGGAAAAAGCTGTTTTATAAATGCAAATTGAAAAGGTGAGTAGTCCTGTGCCTCATCAATAAATACATGTCGAATGGAAGTATCGGATTTTCTTCCTAAAATTAAATCCTGAAGATAAACGAAAGGTGTTGCATCTTCATAACTTATAAACCTTTCATTCAATCTTCCGATTGTATAAGAACTAATATCTTGCCAACTTTGGTACGATTGATTTTCGATCTTAAAGAGTTCCTTATAGATTCTTATCATATTGACAAACTTTAGTTTTTTCAACGAATTAAAGATTCTTTTAAAACGCTTCATGACGACCATTTCAACTAAATATGCTTGTTCCCGGTCATAATCGTCAAATGAATTAGCAGAAAATCGTTGTTTCTCTTGTAATTTTTTGAATGCATCTAAATAATCTTCTTTATCTAAAAACTGAATTTCTTCTTCGACCCATGGCTCCGACTGCTCAGCTTTCATGCATTTTTTTAACTCTTTTAAAAGCCAAGCTTTCACTAATTCTACTTTGTTCGGAATCGAAATATGTGAATCTAAATTATAATAATAACGATGAATATCTTCTTTTGTAATAAGTGTTTTTCGTTGAAACTTGATATCATGAAAAATGATTCCATTCTCCTGTAGGGATTCCGCATAAGAATCAATTAGGTTTTTAAATTCGATACTTCCTTTGTAACGTATACTTGCAAGTCTTGTTACATAATCCTCTTGATCTATAGCTGTCAATAAATATTCCATTTGGTCATAAGAATCTTCAAGAAAGAAATCACGATCAATCCGACTATTTAAATATTCTTGGAATGTTGTTTGCTTCATATTCTCTTCGCCTAATTCAGGTAATACGGTTGCTACATAACTATTGAACAGTGTGTTTGGTGAAAACAGCATAATATTTTCCGAATGGAGTGTTCCTTTGTATCGATACAATAAATAAGCTACACGTTGCAATGCTGCAGACGTTTTCCCACTCCCTGCAACTCCTTGAACAATAAGTAATTTTGCTTTTTCATTACGAATAATTTGATTTTGTTCCTTCTGTATCGTTGCTACAATACTTTTCATT
The DNA here is from genome assembly GCF_042683745.1 of Bacillus sp. CGMCC 1.16607. Taxonomy (NCBI): domain Bacteria; kingdom Bacillati; phylum Bacillota; class Bacilli; order Caryophanales; family Bacillaceae; genus Bacillus; species Bacillus sp. CGMCC 1.16607. The sequence continues at coordinate 904 of NZ_JBHUJX010000016.1, read as the reverse complement.
TGCGTATCCGCTTGATTCCCAAGCACTTCTTGAAGCATCTCGTCCCCTATCGTTACTCCTGTATCGAACATCGCTTGTAATTCTGAATTTCTAATTATATATTGACGTTTTAATGTTATTTCGCCTTCGTAGATTCCGCCCGGTGTATTGTACTTTGCCGGACCTGGTGAAAAATCGTAATACATACTTGCAATTGGGGTGCGCCAATCATAAATAAGAAAGTTCTCGTCTGTTGCATCCATTAGTGAAGAAATTCCTATATAAATTTTTTCAGCGGATTTTTCACCTTCTTCTTGAAAATCAATCCTTCCAAAATACGGAGAATTTTTCAATTTATCTAATGTCTTTAATTGTTTATCTATTAACCCTCTTGTTCTTTCTCGCTCTGATAGCAATTGAGCTTGTTGCTTAATACTATAGTAGGTTTCAATAATATCGTCTGGTTCGTCTAGGTTGATGGTAACATCATTCCAGAAAGTGGACTTAATTTCAATTACATCAGAATTCACTTGGCTATTTTTTTGTTTGAGTATTTTCGCTTTTTGTTCAACAACCGCAATTAATTGATTCACTTGTTGTTGCTCTTGTTTCCACTCTATGCTCTTACTCATCTAACCACACTCCCAGAAAAATTAAGATAAAATGTTTGACATTCATTTCTTTTTGTGATAATGTTATTATAGGATATTTATTAACATCATCTTTTAAATACAAAAAGTGACCATTTCCTATTTTACAATGTCCATTTATACTTATCAAGCCTTTTATTAAAAATCCCCACCATTAGTGAACTGCCCCCTGTCAAGTAGACAGTGGAAATAATAAAATGATTTAAGCGGCTTTAGCTCTATATTCCATAGGGCTAAGGCCGTTTAATCGTTTTTGATATCTATCATGATTATAA
>NZ_JBHUJX010000015.1:0-17017 GCF_042683745.1 Bacillus sp. CGMCC 1.16607 | reverse complement strand
TTATGGATCTTGTCCTGCAAATACGGATAATACGTGAAAATTAGAGTTTATATTTGCTAGGTGGTATCACTGCAGGATGAAAACGCAAGATCCTTTCACGACCTAGAGGGGCCCTATTATAATAATCTGTGATAGTTGAACCTTCCTGAAAATGGAAGACGGGGGTTTTACTTAAAGTCGGCCATTTTTCTTAAAAATTATTACTTGACCTATTCCCCATTATACGCTGGCACCCTAAACTTCTGTTCCATTTACCAATATTTGGATGGTGCCTGGCACCCTAAGTTCTAGTTTCATAGCGATTCATTCTAACTCCTCCTCAAATAGAAATAGCCCTAAGTCCAAAAATGGAATTAGGGCTGATATTTATCTTATTCACTTTTATAATATAAGCTTATTTTTCTATTTGATTCGGATTCCCTTGTTAATAGAAAAGCCCTGTGAAGATTTCTCTCCACAGGACATTTCAAACTAAAGCATTATATCACTCTAAATGAATGATGGGCAGGCCCCACTTTTTTTAATTTAGTCGATATTTACTAAAGTACCTGCTGCAGCTGCATTACCAGCAAGGTCAGTTACCTCAGTTGCTTTTGCATTGATTTTCGCATTCTTAACTTGCTTATTAGCTGCAGTTACAGTGATAGTAAGAGTATCAGCATCAGTTGTTGCAGTTGTTGCAGTAACTGTTACTGCACCTCCACTAGTGATTGCGAAATCTGTATTTGCATTTGTTGTATCAATGCTAGAAGCCAAGTATGCTTCAGAGAAATCTAATGTAAGTACATCTGTTCCACCTGCAAGTGACGCTTGAGCTACTGCAGCTGCTGCAGAAACTGATCCGTTACCGTTAGTTACTGAAGCAGTTACTCCATCAATAGCATCAATAGCTGCTGCAATTAAAGTTGCAGTGTTTGAAGCAGCAACAAGTGCATCGGTATTATCATCAGCAAGAGTTACAACAATAGTATCACCTGTACGTACTGCTGAAAGTGTATCGGCATTGTTGTCTGCATTTGCTACGATTTCAACAGTTAATGCATTACCAACAGCACCAAGATAGCTTACATTTTCTGCAGCTGCTGTTACAGTGATTTCTTTATTTGTTACACCTGAGAATAACTTTAGTGAAGCTGCTGTTTGTACAGTTGATGCAGTAAATGTCGGTAATGATGTATCAATTCCACCAACTTTACTTAAATAAGTTCCAGATTCAGAAGCTTTATTTCCATCATTGTCTTGGATGAATGAAGCGTCTTTCTTAACATATACTGAGTACTCATCACTAGTAGAAACTTGTGTTTCATCTAGATTAATTTCAAGTATATTGTTAGTAACCGCTGTAGTATACTTATCAACTGATAAGATTGCACCAGTTCTTACGTTTTTAACTATTAAGTCATATTTATAGTTAGCTGCAGGTGCAGTTGCTAAATTTTCACTGAATGGTAGCTCAATAGTATCAGTAGTTGTAGCTTTGATATTTAGGCGTGTTTGTGTACTTCCAAGTTCTACAGTTGGTTTTACAGCATCATGGATTGCGAATCCAGTCTGTGATTGAACAACACCATTACCGGAAGTTGTAGTGATTTTGTTATTTGCTGCTACAGCCAATGTAATTGCCGTAGGACCAGTTGTATCAAATAAACCAGTTTTATTAAGATTACCTGTAAGATTAATTGTAACAACATTTGATCCGTCAGTGTCTACAGAACTTACTGATACCCCAGTTCCACCAGTAACTACAAAGTCAGAAGCTACAGCCTTACCGATTGGTTGATCAAACTTAACTTTCACAACACCTTTAGCAGTCATTTTAGCAGGTTTGCTGTTAGAATTTGAGTCATAGGCACCAGTTATTATATTAGCCAGTGTAGTATTAACAGCAATATCAGCGCTTCCGAAGTTAGAGATAATGTTACCTGCAACATCTTTAAGTGCTAATAATTTAAATGCAGTTACATTTGCACCTTTAGCAGAATCGTTAATTCCAACTAATGCATTGTCAATGTATTGTGGGAATACAATACGTACTGCTTTTCCATCTTGTGTTGGACTTACTTCTGTTCCACTTGGTAATTGTTGTGATTTGTTGTTAATTGTTACCAAATAGTTTTTGTGATCTGCAAGAGTAGCTAAATCCATTTTTTCATCAAAGTTAATGATTAAAGTACGAGTTGCATTGTTTGCAGAGTTTGAAGTATAACTTGGTTGAGTTACATCTTCACCATTTAGTGTAGTTGTAAAGTCATTCATTGTGTTTTGTAATTTAGTTGTATCTCTTACACCCACAATTTTTAAAGTATAACTATCATCTAATGAATTATAAGTTTCAAGGGTAAATACTTTAGATGATGTTCCATCTGCACCTGTTACTTGTTTAAGAGGTACGATATCTCCAGCGCTATCAGTTAGTGTAAAGTATTTTACATCTTCAATCTTAACTTGTTTGCTAAATTTAACAGTAATATTTTTGTCATTTAACTTGTTGATGCCTACTTCAGTAACTTCCGGACGAGTTTGATCTACATCTGCTTTCACTTTCACTTGAGTTTCAGTGATTTTGTTGCCAGTGTAATCTTTAACTCCTTCTACATTTAATGTAGTTTCATATCCTGGAAGAGCGTTAGCAGTGAAATCAAACTTGAAAGTATCTGAAGTAAGTTGAGTTACACTTCCAGCAGCTTTCTTGTCTGTTCCAGACATCCAATATACATTACCTTTAGTTACTGTATCTGGATCTACTTCTTCACTGAATGTTACAGTTACTGATTCAAGAGTTGCTTTTACTTCTTTAATTGTTGGAGCTGTAGTATCTTCTACTACTTCAAATTCAGATGTTGATGAAAGTGATTTAAAGTTAGCATAGTCTTCTACACCTGACACTTCTAATTTATGTGTTCCTACAGAAAGATCAGTAGTAGTATAAGGTTTTAATACTAATGAACGTCCTCCTTCAGTTACTGAACCGAAGAATGATTTTCCATCTAGTTTAAAGTTGTTTACAGATGCTGTTTTAATTGGCTCTGAGAACGAAACTTTAATTGCTTTTGTTCCAAGTGATCTTACTGATTCAACAGCTGGTAAAGTGTTATCTACTGGAGTGAATGCAACACCAGATGCGCTTACAGTCTTGTCTCCAGCTTTTACATTTTTAACTGTTACTTTGTAAGTGTGTTGGTTTTGAAGTACATTACTGTTTACTTCTTTAACAGTAAGACGTACTGATTTACCATCAGCAAGTACTGTAGCAGTATCAAGTTGAACAGAACTATCTACTGAGTATTTAGATACATCTTCAGCAGAAGTCACGTCAACTGTTCCATCGAACTCAACAACTACTTCTTTAAGGTTAGTTGCACTTACCCCCACATCCACCACCCACGTTTAATATGCCAATAAATTTTCCATACTTATAATTGGATTAAATTTTATGGAGGGGAAAATGTTGAATTTAGAAGATTACGAGTTTCAATGGTGTAAGGAGCAATTCTTTGATCATTTAAGAAGATTAGATTATTCGTGGGAGACGTTGAAGGCTTATGAGAAGGATATGCAGTTTTTTAAAAGGTTTATGTTGGTAAAGAAACAGGAAGACTATTTCCTGATGAAAAGTATTACTAAGGAAGATTTGCTGTTGTTTATGGATTTCGGTAGGGAGATGAAGCATAAGCCAAATACGATTGCTAGAAGAATTTCGACTTTAAAGTCATTTTATAAATTTTTAGTGAATGAGTTGGATTATCCGATTGATGTGGCAGCTAGGATTAGATTGCCAAAGGTATATATTCCGTTGAAGGATATTTTGACGGAGAATGAGGTGAAGCTTTTATTGCATCGAGCGAGTGAAAAGGATTCTTTTTATCATCTCTTTTTTAGCATTATCTACTATACTGGTTCTCGGCTTTCGCCTGTTCGAACATTGGAGAAGAAGAATGTATTATTGGAAGAGAAAATCTTTTATTTTCCAAAGGTAAAGGGCGGGAAAGATCTCTACTTGCCGATACATAATAATCTAGTCAATTTAATTAAGCAGCATTATCAAGATCCTTTTATTCTTGATAATCGCTATGTTTTTCCATCTAGAAAGTTCCCAATAAAGCCAGTTAGTGCGGCAGATATTCGACTGAAGCTCACAAATCTTGTTAAAGTAGTAGGGATTAACAAGAAGGTCACTCCCCATGCTATTCGTCATTGCACCGCGACACATTTAACGATAAAAAAAATCGATCAAAGAACCATTGCAACTATCCTTGGCCATTCCGATCTTCGTTCAACACTAAGATATCAGCATCTATCCATTGAACATTTAAGAGAGCCTATTAATTATTTGTAAGGAAGTGCATGAATACACTTGTGGAATTTTTGAAAGATTAAAAGAAAAAAATGAAATTAATGATTCCAAAGTTTCAAAGGATAGGCTAATTGCAGGAAATGCGTTTTTAAAAATAAATGAACTGGATGCAGGGTACTATTCATAGTCATGATTGATAATAATAAAATGGAGCCATCTCTTTGTTTAAGAGCTGGTTTTTATGTTAATAATGAGAGTATTTAGATTGCGAGGAGAGATAAAATGGAACAATTCATAAACTTTATGTCAACTACTCTTACAAACATTCACGATTATATAATACTATTTACTGAAACGGTAGGGCTTAAGATAAGTGATAAAGTTTTACATTTTTATATTTTGGGAATAGTAGGGTTGATGATCTTCGCATTGGCCGACATGCTATTCAAAAAACTAGCAAAATGGAGTATTTCCTTTGTTACTTTTACTTTTTCATTAACATTAGTAATGATCATCGCATTTGTCATTGAAATGGAACAAAAATGGACAGACAGTGGAAATGTGGAGTTTATGGATATCATTTTTGGTTTATCTGGATTTATGGTTATTCTATCCATTTATCTTCTTATTGTTTCGGGGGTTAAACTTTTCGTAAAGAATAGTAAAAGGAAAAAGTCTAAATACTATTATATTAATTAAGACGAAGCGGTTAATGAACATCAGTTGTGATTTCTTTGGACCTATCGTGCAAGTGTTATTAATAATTACACTAAATCGAATACCGATACTTAGATACAAAGCCACATCGTACGAGAGAAAAATTCTTTTTATCACCTTTAAAGTACTATCAACTATAACTGGTTCACGGTTTTAGCTCATTATAATAGAGTCACTCTAATCAAGAAAACGTGAGTTACTCTATTTCTGATTACAGCCATTGAAATGTACTACCTCTAACATACCATTTACCACCAAATGACAAAAGTGTACCAAAGAATGATGGACTGTTTACCACTGCAATCATTTTGGTTATCAAAGATAAAAAAACTGATTTATTCTTAACGAGGTCAGCCTTCTGCAAACAGTCCAAGTTAACTCTTGTATTACGTAGTAGATTCATACTACGCAATAAATATCTTTGGTGATTTTGCAAAGGAATTTACAGAAACAAACTCTTCTGGGTGCTGGTATAATGTTTGATAATAGTTCTGAATCATCGTGTATATCCATGAATAAACATACAATATTTATGTTTGCGAATTAAGGTACTAACGGGCAGGATAGCGTAATAAGATAACTATTGGGGGGGCATATGGACAAACATAGAAAAATAGATAAGCATTTTGGAATAAAAGTTAATAATCAATCAGTAAAAATATTGAAATTTAAAATGGATAGCTATTATGATGATTACGAGGATAACGAAATAAATACAATAGAACTAATAACTAAAATTCCTCATGATGCATTTAACCATCAGGAAGTTTTGATTGATATAGATGGTGTAGATTCTATTAAAGCCACTTGGTGTGGGGGATTCTCTCAACCAGGACTAAAAAGATATATTTACAAAATATCGAAATAAAATTACTTTCTTCTTCAACTAACGGGTGCTTTAATACAACAAGGAATAAAATTTCAGAGCAAATAATATGCAAGAATTTATGCATTTCTTATATATTCAGACTCTTTTCCATTCATAAAACATGCTGCAATAAACAGCATGTTTTGATTAACGAATACATTATTAAAGGGAAGTATAACGTAACATATGTATAAGAAGAACAACTAAAAAGAAGGTCATTTGCTGCGCAGTACAACGATACTGCGCAATAGAAAGGATGAATCTTTACTAACCCAATGAAATAGGGATAACTTTCACAGTTATTTTTGCGCCTAATTATACTTCAAATTAAGATTATAATGATTATCCTGGTAAGCATTTTTAGTGTTATTTTACTATTTAAAAAATGCCTTCCCGACCTTCGTTTGCGACGCTTCTGGTAGGGGCGGGAAGATTGCGTTACAATCGGATTATTGAAGCGAGTTTTTTGTAATATTATGTTGAAGAATGTTAAAGTGGATGGTAAATTTAAACAGTGTTTAAATTTTATTAGGGGGAATTATTTGAGATTAGACAAGGTGATCCTAGGGAATTTTAGATCTTACAAGCAAAGAGTTACTGTAGATATTAATGATATTAAACATTAGTAGGAAAGAATGATATTGGTAAATCAACAATATTAGAGGCATTGGAGATTTTCTTTAATAATAGTTTTGTTAAGATAGGGCATGAGGATTGCGTGTCCATTCTGAAAATCAATAAATTACAATTGTATTTATTTTTTCAGATATCACTTCTAGCCTCGTTTATCGATTCTACTTTCGAAAGCAGCACTACAACAAGAATCCTTCTTAATGGTGAAAATCTTCTAGAAATGCATAAGGTATATGACTGTAGTAAAGAAGCTAACATTTATTTAAATAATTCCTCACATAATAGATTAGTGGTTTAAAAGGATAGGCATTGTAATGGTAAAAATGGAAGGTGTAAAAAATGGATACAAATAGAGAAATTATAGAAGAAAAGGACGAAAAAATTGCACAACTAGAAAGAAAATTAATAGAATTTATGGAAGCACAACAGCAAAGTGCTGCTACTATTGCGATAGATCATAATTCAAGATCTTTTTCTCCACCGAAAGGAATATTTAAGTCTTTCTTAAAGGCTGGTGGATTGAAGAATATTTTAATCATGGTCATCGTTATTTTTTTAGCTTTAGTCATCGCTTTAGGAGTAATTCGGCTATTTACGAACAGTACCTTCAAACAAGAGTCAGTTACGTTTGTTGAACATGTTCAGGAGCTAGCCACATTGGCAACAGCTGAAGCCCATATGAAAGTGGTTATAAAACAAGAGGATAATAAGTCTTTCTGGATCAAAAATCTGCCAGGAACAAAGCGAGAACTACTATTAGTTGTACCTGCGACAGTTATTGCTGGTGTTGATTTGAAAGGGATTACTTCTGAGGACATGATTATTAATGAAGAAACAAAAGAAATAGATATTACCCTTCCTCATGCAAAGCTCATCCAGGAACCATCAGTGCAGATGGATAAAATACTAAGCCTTGACAGTGTTGGGGTTTTCCGTAGTGATTATACAATGGATGAGGGGATTGTCAAGGTCGCTGAGGCACAAAAAAAAGCTCGTCAAGAGGCCAACTCTATTGGTTTACTAAATACTGCAGAGAAGAACGCAGAAAAAGTGCTAAAGGAATTTTTTAAGAATATTGGTTATACGGTAAATGTCACGTTTAACTAATAGGACGGCCTGCCCATATTTCTTGGGACAGGCCGTTCTGTCATAAACTGGGGGAGACATAGAAGTTTGTCGATTCAACTTATTGTAGAAATCGACAGAAACTTATTTATTTGAAATACTAGTGTTTCAAAAGATCGTAAATGGATAATAATGGTGTAAAATGTAAATGTAATCTACTAATGATTGGGGTGATTTCATGTTAAAAAATCTATTTAAAAAGAAAACAGATCTTGATGAATTATCCTCATCTTATATTGATGAAGTCGACAAAATTGAAATTGAAGAAGAACTAACTAGTTGCTGATTTAAAAGATGAAGCAGAAAAACTAAATGTTGAAGATATAAACCAACACGTAGAGCATTTCACAGAGGAAAAGTTTTGGACTAAGGTTCAAAAATTTTCTAAAAGAGCTGGAACTTCTGTAGTCTACGCCGTTCTATTACTTTATTACACACTTCAAAAACCAGATGTACCATTAAAAGTTAAAGCAACCATTGTTGGGGCTTTAGGTTATTTTATTTTACCTCTAGACATTATACCTGACTTAGCAGTTGGTGTAGGATATGCTGACGACTTAAGTGCTGTAATATTCGCTTTAGTTCAAGTAGCTTTATATGTTGATGATGAAATTAAAATGCAAGCCAAAAATAAACTAAAAGATTTATTTGGTGAGAATGTAGATACAACTGAGATTGATAATAAACTAGGTAGATAATGATATTATAAGTCTGTTTCCAAGTTTTCGGGAAGCAGACTTTATTTTCTTGCATTTGTAGTGAAGACTCCATGTAGTGACATTCCAGATTTTCCAGTTCCAAAAGGACAGGTGGCTCAAAATTTGATGATTGGTGTGGCTCAAATTGTAGTTATCAAAAACAATGAAGTTTGGAATACCTCTATCATTCATTCCCATCTTTTCAAACGTTTGTTAAAACCAAGCTAAAGCCTTACCACACATAGGCTAAAGCCAGTACAATCAATCATTTGATTAATATTTGATTCATACTTAAACTGACAAAATCCGATAGAAGTGTGAACTTGTCCGATAGACCTGCAGATTTTGTCTGATAGAATCCCATTTGAGTCCGATAGATTGACTGTTCTGATCGAATTATTACAATGAGTTTTTAAAACCACCTATTGTGTACAGTTGTTTGTACGCGGAGTACAAGAGAGTTGATGATTCCTTCTGTTTTCTCTCTTGGAACCTTCATATAGACTAAAATTCCATTTATTCGACTGTTTCCTACTTATATCCGTAAACCTAATAATAAAAGCAGCCATCTCTTTGTTAAAGAGGTGGTTTTTATGTTAATAATAGGAATATTTGGATTAAGGGGGAGATAGAGCACTAGTCCTTTTTGTATTTACCTTTCGGATATATGGATTGAATTGAAAATTATTCCACTTGGAGTATAGAGAACGAAGAACTAATAATTATTATGGAATAAAATTACTGATAAAGCGTAAACGGAATACGCTTTTTTAGTTTATAATTGCGATTAAACAAAGGAAATTCTTTTAATTTTAACGAACTTCTAATTATGTAGGTATATGTTAGGAGTGTGTTTGAATTGATTAGAGAATTTACTTTAGAAGACAAGGATTACATTATTAAGTCACATTATTCGTTATATAAAGATGAGTATGGCTATGATATTTCATTTAAACAGTTTGTAGCAAATAAGATTCAGGAATATACAGTTAAAAATGATCCGAGAGAAAGGATTTGGTTAATAGAAATTGACAAAAAATTATATGGCTCAATTTCTATAAGCAAATATGATGAAGTTACTGCACAGTTAGGATTATTCCTTGTTGATCCGGTATTAAGGGGAACAGGCATGGGGAAGAAACTAATCCAAACAGCTATTGATTTTTGTGTCTCCAATAAATTTAATAAGCTTATTCTTTGGACTAATGCTGATCTTAAATCTGCACGTCATATTTACAAAAAATTTGGATTTACTAAAGTAGAAACAAAAGAATCCTTCCTTTCGAATGTTAAAATGATTGAAGAAAAATGGGAATTACAACTGGAAAATCCGGTTGATAATGAGAATTAGGTATGGAATTAATGAAGGGATCAACCTAAAGTGACTCTTTTTTTATCACATCAGGAACATCAAACTATGCAGTTCTTCTATTAAAATACTAATGGTTTTAAAGGAATACCCTAAAAAAAGAATATATTAATGAGTTGAGTTTAAAGCATGTCTAGAATGATTAAGTTAACAGTGCACCTGTAAGGCTTTTTTTGTCGCATCTGGATGATAGTGCGCAATATAACTTCTTGAATGTTAATCTCTGTATTTACGTTTCTTCCGATGAATGAAAAAAACAATGACGATGTAAATTAAAAATAGCACTGTACAACCTAAACCAAAATACAGAGAGAGAAGCTGCTGAACTAGGTAAAAGATACCTTTTGAGGTTATAAAGGAAACATAAGCTAAGGTTAAGCTTAGAAGCCATAATGCCGCCCCGAAAATTAATAATATTTTAGATTTTTTATACATATGGATGCACCTTCAGAAAATAGTAGTTCGGTTTTTGGGTTTGTTTCCAGATTCATATTATCAGATTTACAATGGAATTGGAAAAATCTACTGATTGTTTCTCCTTTCGTATATAATAATCACATAGAATTAAAGGAGTGTTCCATATGGAATGTGGAGTATGTGGTTATAAAATCGATTACGAAAAAGAAAACTGGATTTTTTTTGATTACGAACTAACAGAACCAACATATGAAATTACTTCAGAAATTTTTGATGAGATAATATGTGAGCAAATAATAAATCATGCTTTATCATTATCATATAAACCTGACACTATTTATATTGATACATGGTTTCCTGATACACATTTATGTGAAGGATGTTTTGAAATAAAGAAGAATATAATAGATGGAATGTCGGCTAAAATACTAGAACATACAAAATTAAAAGTAAGGTTTTTCTTTTAAGCGGTCATCATTATTATGATGGCTTTTTATGACGGAGTTGGACAAAAAGCCATCATGTTATTTTTTGTAAAACACATATTTAATTTATAAATAACTTTGGAGTTTATCAGTAGCCAGTTGGCTTTTTTTATGTAGCGGTTGGAACAAACTGCTCATTTAAACCCAAGCATGTGGTAACATAGATTTTTTATTTAAAGCTAGAATCTAAATAAAGGGGTAATTGGTTGCAATACTTTAAGAAAGAGCTTTACATTAATCACTCACACGATGATGAATGGATTCAAAATATGAATGAATATAAAAGAGTACTTAAATCAATGGAAAATCGTTTCTCTAAAAAAGTATTTAAATTTATATTAAGTAAAAGTTTTCATGACTCTGAAATACTAAGTATTGAATTAAAACATCAAAATAAAGGGAAATATCCACTAGAGGTAATAATTAAAGTTTGCGATGGGGAACAGATGTGGAAAATCACATATAAAAAGATTACTAGGGTTTCACTTAATATTCCTACAACGGACGGTGTTTCTCATTTTGGGTTATGGGGTTACAATGAATTCTTACCAGTAGATGATGAGGTTATTTCTCATGAAATTATGATGATTCCTCAATGCGATACAATAAAAATTGAATTTAAAAATAAAAACATCTATATCGAAAAAATTACTTGAGTTTTTTTATGTAAATAATCATTGAAACAGTGGATAGACAGTTAAAGCCAAAATTTAATGTAGACTTTCTTTATGTCACATACGGAACATTATGTATAACAACATATTTATCAACCTTGTATTCTAGGTACTATTCTAGATTTGACTGATTTGTTCTTTAAGAGTACTTGTAAATCATCTAATCAAACGTTTGATCAAACTATGCAAAGCCTTGCCACACAAAGGCTAAAGTTAGTTCAATCAAACGTTTGTTTGAAAAAAATAAAGATATGCTATCTTTTAGTAGATGTTTGTTTTATAGGTTATTTAACTCTAATTACTCTTAACGATTCTTGTTTAACTACACTTCATGGTCCGCAACTTTTTTCTGACCCCAGCTTTCCATTCCTTTACTGTTGAAAGGGAAACTTGTTCTTTTTCAGCTATTTCCTTTGTCTCTAAATGATCTACATACGTATAATGTAACCATTTTCTCTGGTTAGGAGTAAAGGAGCGACGTAGAATTAGGGGCAAGAGAGAATCCTCAGGTGCATGGCAGGTAACAGGACTTTGGAAACACTCCCAAAACTCCTCGGTTGCATAAATATTTCGATCTTCAAGCTCCCTCTCCTTTCGCAATTCATCTTTGATTTTACCCATAATATATACATAGGCATAGCAGTCAAAAGATCCTTTGTTAGGATCGTAACTAATGCTTGCTTTCCATAAGCCAATCCGTCCTGCTTGGAAGAATGCGTCATGATTTTTGTAAATATGTAGTCGATCGATGATATGATGAATCATCCGTGTATAATTGTGTAATAGTTGTTCAAAAGTATCCAATTGGGCTTCCTTTCTAAAAGCGCTTGACCCATGTGTTCCCGTGGATGCCAACTATAGAAAGAATCATCTGTTCATCTCAAATTCAGTTTTGATCATACTAATGTATAAAAACGTTTAAATGTCGATTATTAAACCAAATTTGGAGGCTTTTCGGACATTCGGGAATTTCCCATCGCTTTTATTAAAATAGAATAGCTTTAACTCGTAATCATCTACTAATCAAGGTGTTGTTAATAAATCAAAATTATAATGACCAGTGGAATCTTTGATAAGTTGGTATCCTTTTTTTGATTCATGAGGGTTGGGACTAGAACTGTTCCCGTTCTGTGATGAAATGTCGATTAGTTGCTTTGCTGACGTTATTTTGTCGTTAAAGGCTTTTAATCTGGAGTCAACGATGATGGAATGCCCATTATAAAATAGGACTTCGGTCTTTCGGTCGAGTGCTCTTGTATGTTTAATCTGCATTGGATTAAACCAAATATTATCCATCTTATGGGGTGACGTAATCGGAAACATACAAACACCTTGGTAAGGGTTTAGGATAATCGGACATTTTTTTGTTTTTCGCAGAATGAATCTTGCTCCCGTAACAGCTCCTTTTAAATTAAACCCGATGTAATTAAGGGTTCCCTCCAAGAGTTGTGAAGGAGACTTGTTTACTAAGAATGATCCGTTTTCTACCATGACCCTAGTACAAAGCATACCGTGTAATGCATACTCCCCTTTGATTAGAAGGGTCTTTTGATTAATAATGTGATCACTTTTTATTAGCATTCGTTCTCCACCTTTTCTCATTGATATTTAGTATGACCTTCTGGATTTGGCCAATCGCCCCCGAGTTTACATTTGTCACACCTCCTTAAATGCTAGACCCTCTAATGATGAATTTCACATTTATTCTGTATTCAGTTGATAAAATGAAAAAGGAAAGGTTTGTGAACATGGTTCATTCAAGCTTCTTCCAGTTGTTCCTTTCAAAAGGAACCAATCTTCATAGAGATTGCCCACTCCATCAAAGCCCATTTCGTGAATCTCCTCAAAATATAGCTCTTCAAACTTACGGTTCACGATTCCATAAAAATAGGCAATAGGCTTTTTAACCGCACTCGTTAATTTCAATTTGCGGATCAGCTGCTTAAAGGACTGTATTGCGATGGCAAGAACTTGTTCGGTGTCCTTTTCACGATTATTTCGATAGGCAGCGATAGAAGCCATTTTCCAATACTCTTCAATGATTGTTGCTTCAGGGAAATAGTATTTCACAACATTTATAAATGGAGAAGGAACTTTATCACTAGTAAATGTGCTATCAAGCTCCGTTTCATTACGTTTAGTTATCTTTTGTTTAATAGTTTTAATAAGATTATTAGATTCAATATGGTGGCTCATTTTTTCCGCTTTAGGTGGTTCATTCTGAAGAAAACGATTAAAGATATACAGATTACTAGATTGGGAACCATTTTTTCTTTCCGTTTCATGAACCGTCAATATCCCAAGTGACTTTGCTTTTAAAACCATTCTTTTAAAAGTAGAGCGGGAAATTCCATTTGCATTGTAATCCTCATGAACCGCTTTTAATAACGTACCAATTTTTGCATTACAAACCCCAGGAACCTTCGCAGAAAACCGAACAAGCCTTTTCAACCCAATTAATTCTCCTTTCGAAAATTTCTCCTTACAAACTGAAAGCCACATCTCCAAATGATGATTAAACTCCTGAAGAGAAGAAAATAAAGAAAACGAAGTAAACTGATCAATGCAATTTGATTTAAGATTCACCCTCTTGCACCGCCTTTCACCTATTAAATAGGGGAAACACGTAGAAAAAGACAGGGTAAATTTTGGCATATTGTTACAATTTTGTGAATCGATAGGGATTTATTTGATGCCTGCGGATAGAAAACGCTGGAATGGAGAGGTTTGTTCTAGTAATCGTTAAGAAATTTGTCGAATCATATAAATTCCAAAATACGACAATCTTTGCTAAACTTAATTTTGGATATCGAAATAGTCACAAATAACTATTTTATTATAATAGCTATAGTGAAAATGTAGTTCTTTCGTTGTATCTATTAGGTTAATAGTCATATGCGCCTTTTCTTTTTTCAAAGAAGGGGTTTTGTCCATGTCTCGCTAGAAAACTATGTTAATAGTTTTTAATAATAATTAGGAGGAAAATTTAAGATGAGTAAGTCCTACAAGAAATTTTTAGCTGCATCCGTTTCAATGGCAGTTGTAGCAAGTACAGTAGCACCTGTTGTACCTTTTAATGTTCTATCAGCAAAGGCTGCTGGAAAAGATTTTTCCGATGTGAGTAGCGACAAATATTACTATGATGCGGTATTAAGCTTATCAGGAAAAGGTGTTATTAATGGCTTTCCAGACGGTACGTTTAAGCCTGATGCTGAGGTCACTCGTTCACAAGCGGCTGTCATCATTGCAACTTCATTAGGATTAAAGGATGCAGCTGTTAAAAACCCAGGATTTAAAGATGTAAAGGAAGACAAATGGTACTATAAATCGGTTGCTGCTTTAGTTGAAAAAGGGATTATTAGTGGTTTTGATAAAGAAACCTTTAAGCCAGACAACACAGTAACAAGAGCAGAATTAGCGAAAATGCTGACGCTTGCTTATAATTTAAAGGCTTCTACAAGCAAATCATCATTCACAGATGTTCCAGAAGATAAATGGTTTGCTAACTTTGTAAATACATTAGTAGAAAATAAAATTACTCAAGGGACAACAGCCACTACTTTTGCACCAGGTAAAGTAGTTACAAGAGGCCAAATGGCTGCGTTTGTACACCGTGCAGAAGGTACTGTTGCGAATGTTTCAGTATCTACAGTTGAGAAAATTGCTGATGGTACTGTAACGTTAAGTGGAACTACATATACATTAACAGATGCAACAAAAGCGATCTTTAATGTAGAAAATGCAGCGGTTCTAAAGAATGCCATTGTTAAATTTATTCCAGAGAATGGCGTCATTAAGAGTGTGATAGATCTAGAGATTAAAACAGGTGGAACCGCAAATAGTGCTTTCGTTTTTGATGGAAAAAATGGTGTGATTGAAGGAAATGTTAAGATCTCTGCAGATAATGTTTCTGTTAAAAACTTGACGGTTAAAGGTGATTTTGTAATCGGAAAAGAAGTAATAAACAGTTTCTTTGCTGATAAATTAGCTGTTACTGGCAAAACAACGATTGATGGTGAAACACCAGTTTCTGCAGCAAGTGATAAGTTTTATCAATCATTAAAAGCAAAAGTGTCAATAGCTGCCTTCAAAATGGCAACTGTTACTTTCACAAATATTTCATTCAATAATTCAAACCTTAGTGCGGTAGATGTAAAAAAAGCTAATGTTAAAGTGGAAGCAAAAGGTGCAACAACCGTACCTGAGCTTAATATCTATTCGAACGCAACGATTACAGCTGACCAAGGTATTGTCATTCCACAAATCAGTCTAATGGCTGGTGCAAGCCAAGTAGACCTTAATGCCAATGTAGGAGCATTAACGATTGGAAATCCAAATGCTATTACAGTAACGGGTTCAGCAACAATTGGAAGTGTGAATATTCCTGGAGCATCTAATGTAAACCTAAATACAACAGGTGAAATTAAACAAATACTTGCTGAAAATAAAGATACTAAACTTACATTAAATGCAGCAACGAAAATTGGAAACCTTACTCTTCCTGAAGGTGCAAAAGCTTCTGACCTAATCAGTAACTATAACCAAATTAAACAAAACATCGAGCAAGTAGGTGGCAGCAAGAATCCTGATGCAACACCTGCGCCGACACCAACACCTACTCCTGCTCCAAGCACTGGTGGAGGATCAAGTGATAACAATACAACACCACCAGCGGACACAACTGCTCCAGCGGCTGTGACAGGGGTTAGTGGAACAAGTGTTGATACTAATAAAACTGGTAAAGACGGCGTACAGAACGTAATTACTTGGAATGCAAGTAGCGCGTCAGATTTGGCTTATTATGAGGTATATCGTACAAGAAATGCTGACGGTAAAACAGAAGCAACTTTTGTAAGTAATAAAATCCCAGCTACATCTACTACATTTACTGATGTAACAGCGATATCTGGCACGTATTACTACACGGTATTTGCTGTAGATACCAGGGGTAATAGATCAGATATATCAAATATTGCTAGTGTTATAGCTGCTAAGGATCAAATTGATGCACCAGAATTATCTGCAACTGCATCACCTGGCTCTTTAACTGGAACTACAAAAATTGAAGCAACACCTGCAACGAATAATCACTTGATGATTAAAGTATCTTCAATACCGGTTATTACTCCTGATGTTGGAGACAAAATAACTGAAGGAACAGATGCTGTAGATTATGAATCTGGTACAGATATTAATGGTGTAGATGTTGAAATTAATAAATATGTTGCAGTTTACGAAGTTGGGAATGCCGATGGGAATGTAGTTAAGTTCAAATTGATTACGCTTAGTGCCGGTCAAATTAATAGTGACCAAACTGAGGTAACATATACAGTAACATTTGATGTAGAGGGTGCAACAACAACAGCTACAACAGATGCAAGTGGTAACGTAAGTTTACCAGCTGCACCAACAAAAGCTGGACACACATTTAAAGAGTGGAATACAAAAGCTGATGGAACAGGTGATAAGGTAACAGCGGCAACAGTATTCGTAGTAGATACAACAGTGTACGCTATCTTTACACAGAATCAAGCAACACAAACATTAGCTGAAGCAAAAACAGCAGCGGAAGGTGCGGTAGGAACATTTGCGCCAACCAATGCAACTACACAAACGGAACTTGAAAATGCAGTAAAAGCAGTTGTAACGAATACAAACTTCACAGTAACTGTAGAAGGCTATACATTAACACCAGCAACAACAGAAGCAGCAGGTAGTTTAGCAGCCACAGTGAAAA
>NZ_JBHUJX010000014.1:0-22409 GCF_042683745.1 Bacillus sp. CGMCC 1.16607 | reverse complement strand
CCGTCGTGGGCGCAGGAAATTTGAGAGGAGCTGTCCTTAGTACGAGAGGACCGGGATGGACGCACCGCTGGTGTACCAGTTGTCTTGCCAAAGGCATCGCTGGGTAGCTATGTGCGGATGGGATAAGTGCTGAAAGCATCTAAGCATGAAGCCCCCCTCAAGATGAGATTTCCCATAGCGCAAGCTAGTAAGAACCCTGAAAGATGATCAGGTTGATAGGTCAGAGGTGGAAGCGCGGTGACGTGTGGAGCTGACTGATACTAATCGTTCGAGGACTTAACCAATTTTAAGGCAAACTTGTTTTTCTTCTTCTTCTATATTATCTAGTTTTGAGGGAACAAACCTCACAAATGAATACAGTCTGGTGGCGATGGCGAGAAGGTCACACCCGTTCCCATACCGAACACGGAAGTTAAGCTTCTCAGCGCCGATGGTAGTTGGAGGATTCCTCCTGTGAGAGTAGGACGTCGCCAGGCTGTATTTAATAAATTTGAATGATGGAAATATTTTATTATCGACGCGGGGTGGAGCAGCCCGGTAGCTCGTCGGGCTCATAACCCGAAGGTCGCAGGTTCAAATCCTGCCCCCGCAATAATCCATCTAAATTGGTTCCGTGGTGTAGCGGTTAACATGCCTGCCTGTCACGCAGGAGATCGCGGGTTCGATTCCCGTCGGGACCGCCATTTTTAATATTGAAGTAAAATTGGCGAAACAGTGTTTCGTTTTTTTATTGTTTATAAAATTATAGAATACTTGGATGTAGATAACTTATTAACTTGTATAGTCCACGTCCAGCTCCAGTGCTAATCAAGGCGCCCTGCGCTTTTGTTCTGTATTTTGCTCTAATATCAAAAATCATGTAAACTAAAATAGTCAACAATATCCTTAGGATACATCCTAAGGATTTTTTATCTTATTTAGCATTATAATGAATTAGGTGATTAGTTAAATGAACTTTCAATACATATCAAATAGCTCAAATGAAACAACCGATTTTGCGAAACATTTAGCAGCAAAGCTTAAACCTGGGGATGTCATTGCACTCGAAGGTGATTTAGGGGCTGGAAAGACCACCTTTACAAAGGGATTAGCAGAAGGTCTAGGAATTACGAAAAACGTAAATAGTCCAACCTTTACGATTATTAAAGAATATCGAGGGCATCTACCTCTTTATCATATGGATGTTTATCGACTAGAGGACTCTTATGAAGATTTAGGTTTTGACGAGTACTTCGAAGGTGAAGGGGTTACAGTTGTAGAATGGGCACATTTAATAAAAGAACAACTCCCATCTGAACTTTTAACTATTTATTTGACACATGATGAAAACAATGCAAGAAATATTACATTAAAACCAACCGGTAATCGGTATGAACAGCTTTGTAAGGAGATATTTTCATGACGATACTAGCTATAGATACTTCTAATTACACGTTAGGTATTGCTTTACTGAACGAAGAAAAAGTGATTGGAGAATATATTACAAATCTAAAAGTAAATCATTCTGTTCGTGCGATGCCCGCGATTCAATCATTAATGAAGGATTGCAGCATTCAACCGAATCAATTAACTAAAATTGTGGTCGCTAAAGGTCCGGGCTCTTATACTGGGGTTAGAATTGGAGTATCAATCGCTAAAACGCTTGCTTGGAGTCTAAATCTTCCTATTGTGGGGGTTTCTAGTTTAGAGATTTTGGCTGCGGGGGCTGGCAGATTTTTTTCCGGATACGTGTCTCCTTTATTTGATGCTAGGAGAGGTCAAATTTATACTGGATTATATCAATATGATAAAAGTGAAATAAAAACAATAATCTCAGATCAAAATGTACTGACATCTGACTGGGTAGACCATTTAATTACCTTAGACAAGGATATTTTATTTGTAGGTAATGATTTACCTATTCATCGAGAAGTGATAGAAAAAGGATTAGGAGAAAAGGCAATATTTGCAGATGTCTCCTTGCAAAATCCACGTCCAGCTGAATTAGGCTTATTGGGAAGTAAACGGCTAGCTGAAGATATCCATAGCTTTGTACCAAACTATATTCGAATGGCGGAAGCTGAAGTGAAGTGGCTAGAAGCAAAAGGTTTAGAAAAGACTAAATAGGTTAGGAAGAGTTCGATGAATGATTCATTATTATTTCGATTCATGCAAGAAGAGGACATTGATCAAATCGTAAATATAGAAAAGTTATCTTTTGCTGTACCATGGAGTAAGGAATCCTTCTACAATGAGTTACATAATAATCAGTTTGCTAAATATGTGGTACTAGAAGAGAATGAGAAGATTATCGGATACTGTGGTGTATGGATGATTGTGGATGAAGCGCATATCACAAATATTGCTGTTCTACCCGAATATCGTGGTAGAAATTTAGGTGATGCACTATTAGCAAAAGTAATGGAAACAGTCAAAGAAATGGGAGCTAAAACAGTAACATTAGAGGTTAGGGTTTCCAACACGGTTGCTCAAAATTTATATCGTAAGTATGGATTCAAAAATGGTGGTATTCGAAAAAATTATTATAGTGATAATCTTGAAGATGCCTTAGTAATGTGGGTGAATATTTAATGAAAAAGGATCTTTTCATAATGGGTATTGAAACAAGCTGTGATGAAACGGCTGTGGCAATCATTAAAAACGGAAGAGAAATTGTTGCTAATGTCGTTGCATCTCAAATTGAAAGTCATAAAAGGTTTGGTGGAGTCGTTCCTGAAATTGCTTCTCGTCATCATGTAGAGCAAATGACAATCGTATTTGAGGAAGCAATGAAGCAAGCTGAACTCTCTTTCAGTGAACTAGATGCCATTGCAGTTACAGAAGGGCCGGGTTTGGTGGGTGCCTTATTAATTGGAGTAAATGCGGCAAAAGCATTAGCATTTGCACATAATATTCCTCTAGTAGCTGTTCATCACATCGCAGGACATATTTATGCGAATCAGCTTGTAAAGGAAATGAACTTTCCGTTATTATCACTTGTTGTATCAGGTGGACATACGGAACTAGTATACATGAAGGAACATGGTCATTTTCAGGTAATTGGGGAAACGAGAGATGATGCTGCTGGTGAAGCATATGACAAAGTGGCACGTACATTGAATTTACCTTACCCTGGTGGGCCGCATATTGATCGCTTAGCCCATGAAGGGAAACCTTCGATTGATTTGCCTAGAGCTTGGTTAGAGGAAGGCTCGTATGATTTTAGTTTTAGTGGATTAAAATCTGCGGTAATCAATACAGTCCATAATTTAACGCAACGCGGTGAGACCATTTTACCAGAAAATTTAGCCGCGAGTTTTCAACAGAGTGTGATTGATGTATTGGTAACAAAGACCGTAAGAGCTACAAAGGAATATCAAGTGAAACAAGTGCTGCTTGCAGGTGGTGTGGCTGCAAATAAAGGATTGCGTACAGCCCTAAGTGAAGCATTTAAGAATTTTGAAGATGTTGAGCTAATTTTTCCTCCTTTATCCCTGTGTACGGATAATGCAGCGATGATTGCAGCCGCGGGCACAGTACTATTTGAAAAGGGCCAAAGAGCAGATATGGCTTTAAATGCAAATCCAGGATTAGATTTAGAAATCCACAATTAATCATAGATAAAAATCCTCTTTTTTCATAAAGGAGGATTTTTTTGTGGATATCTGAAGGTTTTGTTCACAACTTTGTGGATAATGTGGAAAAAACGTATTATTTTTGTGGATAATGTGCATAAGTCTGTTGATAGCCTTAGGAATAAACGTTCAATTGTGCATAGTATTGTGGATTAGTTTCTAAATACTATTGTATAAATAATATATTTCTATGACATTTGTCCTTATAAAGGGAATATATGATAAAAAAGAAGAAGCACATTAGCACGTGCTTCTTCTTCTTATCATATTAGGGAGTATAACTATTTGGACTTTTAAAGTTGTCCAGCTCCAGCGCCCAGCGACTAGTATACTGTCCCTCTCCTCCTTATGATAAGTCAACATCGAATCGCTATCGCTCTTCGTGTTTCCTTTATCTCATGCATCAAAAAGTGAGGCGACTGACCAGCCCTGACAAGCATAAGACGGTCCAGACAAGAAGGTTGCCTTTTACCTTCTTGTCAGGAGTGGCTTATGACCTCGAGGGGCTAGGAGCCGCAGCTAGATTGCGGAGCGAACCAGTCCATACGTCACTTATCGGGCGCTTACGCTTTTCTTAATCAGCAAGCTCCGCCCATTCTTCCATTAGGCTTTCTAGCTCTACTTTTGCTTGTTCATTTTTCATATTAATTTCGAGCACTTTTTCATGGTGTTGAAATACTTCTGGATCACATAATTGCTGCTCATATTGTTCAATTTCTTCTTCAAGCTGTGAGATTCTTGATTCGATTTCTTCTAATTTTCGCTTTCGTTGACGCTCAAGTTTTTTTGCCTCTTTATCTTGATGGAAAGTATTTTTATCGGCTTTATCGACTGCACCAATGGAAGCTGATTTCTCTTTTTGTTCAAGTGCTTTTAATTCAATAATTTCTTCTTTCTTTTCAACAAAATAATCATAATCCCCTAAAAATTCCTTACATCCCTGCTCACTTAGTTCAATCACTTTCGTGGCGATTCGGTTGATGAAGTAACGGTCGTGAGAGACAAAGAGAATTGTTCCAGGATAATCAATGAGTGCATTCTCTAATACTTCCTTACTATCCAAATCTAAATGGTTGGTAGGCTCATCGAGGATAAGGAAATTCGATTTTTGCATCATTAGTTTCGCCAAGGCTAATCTTGCTTTTTCTCCCCCTGAAAGTGTGGAGACAATTTTAAGAACATCTTCACCAGAAAATAAGAAATTCCCTAAAATAGTGCGGATCTCTTTTTCAGGTTTTAATGGATAGTCATCCCATAATTCATTTAACACTCTCTTATTTGAGGAGAGCTCTGCCTGCTCCTGGTCGTAGTAGCCAATGGTTACATTTGAACCAAGTCGTATTCCCCCTGAGAGAGGAGGGAGTTTTTCGATAAGTGTCTTTAATAAGGTTGATTTTCCAATCCCGTTTGGTCCCACTAAAGCTACACTTTCCCCACGTGTTAATCGAAAGCTCAGATCTTTGGAGATAGCTTCCTGCTTGTAGCCAATGTCCAATTGATCTAAATTGAGAACTTCATTGCCACTTTGTCTTTCGATCTCAAAGCGGAAGGAAGCAGATTTTTCATCCCCTAATGGACGGTCCAATCGGTCCATCTTTTCAAGCTTTTTCCTGCGCGACTGCGCACGTTTTGTTGTCGTTGCTCGCGCCAAATTTCGCTGAATAAAATCCTCCAGCTTAGCAATTTCGTCTTGCTGCCTTTCAAAAAGCTTCAGATCCCGTTCATACTGTTCTGCTTTTTGGTCGAGATACGTACTATAATTACCAAGGAATTTTTGAATAAGGTTACGTGACATTTCATAAACCTGTGTAACGACCTTATCTAAGAAATAACGGTCATGCGAAACAATTAAGATCGCGCCATTATAGGTTTGTAAATATTGTTCAAGCCAGGAAAGAGTTTCGATGTCTAAATGGTTCGTAGGCTCGTCCAAAATTAAGATATCAGGTTTTGTTAAAAGAAGCTTACCTAAAGCGAGCCGTGTCTTTTGTCCGCCACTTAAAGTGGCAATTTTCGTAGAATAATCAAAGGATTGGAAATTCAACCCGTGAAGCACAGAACGAATGTCAGCTTCATATTGATATCCACCTGAATCCTTAAATGTAATTTGTAGGACGTCATAATCTTTCAAAACGCGCTCGTATAAAGCCGGATCCTCCAAAACAGTTGGATCGGACATTTTTTCCTCAAGTAGACGTAATTCTCTTTCCATCTGCTGTAATGGCTTGAAAACAGTCAGCATCTCTTCCCAGATGGATAAAGCAGACTCAAGACCTGTATTTTGGGCAAGATAACCGATGGTCACATCTTTCGGTTTAATGATTTCGCCTGAATCAAAGCTCATTTGACCAGAGATAATCTTTAATAGAGTTGATTTACCTGCACCATTACGGCCAACAAGGGCAATACGATCACGGGTTTGAATTTCAAGCTTTATATTCGATAAAATGGTTTCAGCACCAAAATGTTTAAATAGCTGATTAACTTGTAATAAAATCATCAATTTTCACCTCAATTACTTAAGATAAGTGTATCGTAATCTACACATATCGGCAATAATGTTGAATATGTGAAGGGGTATACAAACATCACACACAGATGTAAAAAAATAGTGTATGATTAGGTTGGGAGGAGTATTTACATGGCAGAGCTTACACATTTTAACGAAAGCGGCAGAGCAAAAATGGTGGATGTGAGTGATAAACCCGAAACAGTTAGAACCGCTATTGCTCAGTCAAGTATTCGACTAAATCAAGAAATATATGAAAAAATCACAAATCAAACGATGAAAAAAGGTGATGTTCTGGCTGTCGCTCAAGTTGCGGCTGTGATGGCATGTAAAAAAACGTGGGAAATAATTCCGATGTGTCATCCGATCCCTCTTACTGGGATAGACTTATCCTTTTCATGGGAAAAAATAGAGACTGATTATCTCTTACATATATATTCCACTGTGAAAACAAAAGGAAACACGGGTGTAGAAATGGAAGCACTAACAGCAGCATCCGTATGTGCATTGACTGTTTATGATATGTGCAAGGCGATAGATAAAGGAATGGTCATTGGGCCAACCTTTCTTGTAGAAAAAACAGGTGGAAAAAATGGTGATTTTAAAAGAGTGAATGATGTAAAATAGATAAGCAAAATTTGATGAGGTAGGGGATGGGATGGTACATGAGTAATGAGCAGATGAAAATACCGCAAGCAACGGCAAAGCGGCTGCCGTTATATTATCGATTTTTAAAAAATTTACATTCCTCTGGGAAGCAGAGGGTTTCATCGGCTGAATTAAGTGAAGCGGTGAAAGTAGATTCCGCTACAATTCGTAGAGACTTTTCCTATTTTGGGGCGTTAGGGAAAAAAGGCTATGGCTATAATGTTAATTATTTATTATCGTTCTTTCGCAAAACACTAGACCAAGATGAGCTAACAAAGGTTGCTTTAATTGGAGTGGGGAATTTAGGAACGGCCTTTTTAAATTATAATTTTTTGAAAAATAATAACACAAAGATCGAAGTTGCTTTTGATGTAGATGAAGGGAAGGTAGGTACCTTCATTGGTGATGTGAAAGTTCTCCACATGGATGATCTTGAGGAAAAATTAGTGGAATTGGGGGTCCAGGTAGCGATTCTGACTGTTCCTGCACCCGTTGCTCAAACGATCACGGATAAGCTAATAAGAGCAAATGTGAAAGGAATCTTGAATTTCACCCCTGCACGTCTAGCTGTTCCAAGTTCGATTCGTGTTCATCATATTGATTTAGCGGTCGAGTTACAAAGTTTGATTTACTTTTTAAAACATTACTCGAGTGAAGAGGAATAAAAAACTCGGAGGTTCTTTCGCATTATCGACACTAATACATCCTGTACGTTGGGTTTAGAACGCTTGCGCTAGACATTAAAAAATGAGTCCATTTTCGGACTCATTTTTTTGGTCGAGCTTTTTTTAGTTTAAAATGAAAGGCGATCATTTTAAGACCTGAACCTAGATCAAAGGTGGCTAAAATGACTAATAGATAAGAAAAGAAATCCCAACCGCCTTCTCGAACGTTTTGTATGGCGAAATAAGTAAATAAAGCTGCTAGCAAAAGATAGAGGATGCCAGATCCTAATGGTGATTGTCTCATTTGTCCCTCCAAAAAAATAGAACTTCAAAAAGTGGAGTTCTTGTATTAGGTTGTTTACATAAAAAGTGAGATGAATCCTTGAATTTTTTCAGCATCACGCATCATTTTCTCAATGTCTTCTTTAAAAATGGACTGAATAAGTACGACAAATGTATTCATCGAGACATGAGCAAATATCGGAACCCAGATTCGCTTTGTTTTTACATAAAGAAAAGCGAAGGTGAACCCCATAGCCGAATAAAGCAATACATGTTCCGGCTCCATATGAGCGAGTGCAAAAATAACCGAACTGATTAACCCAGAGAGGAAAAAATTAAATCGCTTGTATAGAGACCCGAATAGAATTTTTCGAAACACGATTTCCTCTAATACAGGGCCTAAAATGGAACTGACAATGATGACAAATGGGAATAGATTAATGATTTCCATAATTTCTTTTGTATTTTCTGACCCCGGCTCAATTCCGAGCAAATTTTCGATATTCGCAGCAATGGTTTGAGAAATTAAGGCTAAAAAAATACCGATAATTGCCCATAATAAGGAAATTCCAAAAGGAAGCGAATTTCGTTCCAGTCGGTCTTGCTTCATTTCTTTTTGCAAAATGAAGAGAATGATGATCGTTGTAATAGTAAAACTAAATAGCAGCCAGTAGGACACAGAGGCGACCGCCCAACTTTCAGGATTCTTTCCTAATATTTCTCCTAGAATAGTAAGAAGCGGAATCCCGATAAAGCTTGAGAACTGCATTCCAATATAAACAATGAGAATGATCCAATATTCTTTCTTCAACAGTTTGTTCTCCTTTAAAAATACTTCTATATATACATTCTACTCATAAAACATGGTTTGTATCAATTAGAACCACTCAGGGATATCGAATCTAATGGAATATTTGATAGGTAAGAAACTTATACTAATAGAGTTGTGCAAACTTGCCATTGGACAAAATACTTGTCTAAAAAAGTCGACATTTAACTAGAAAAAATTTATGCATGATACTTGCAAATCAATAGAAGATTCTTTAATATATAAAATGTGTTAGCACTCAAGTGATGAGAGTGCTAATAAATAAGAAAATTACATATCATTTGAGGAGGTTGTTTTAATTGTTAAAGCCACTAGGAGATCGCATTGTCATCGAGCTTGTTGAATCAGAAGAAAAAACTGCAAGCGGTATTCTTTTACCAGATTCTGCGAAAGAGAAGCCTCAAGAAGCAAAGGTTGTTGCTGTAGGTACTGGCCGTGTGCTTGATAATGGAGAACGTGTAGCATTAGAAGTTTCTACAGGTGACCGCATTATCTTCTCAAAATATGCAGGTACAGAAGTGAAATATCAAGGTACTGAATACTTGATCATTCGTGAAAACGACATTCTTGCTGTTGTTGGTGAGTAATTGCCAGCTTAGCTACGCTATATAAAACGACGAAAAAAACTTTTTGGGAGGTAATTTACAATGGCTAAAGAGATTAAATTTAGTGAAGAAGCACGTCGCGCAATGCTACGCGGGGTGGATACTCTTGCAGATACAGTAAAAGTAACTTTAGGACCTAAAGGACGTAACGTCGTTCTTGAAAAGAAATACGGTTCACCATTAATTACAAATGACGGTGTAACGATTGCTAAAGAAATCGAATTAGAAGATGCATTCGAAAACATGGGTGCAAAATTAGTTGCTGAAGTAGCTAGCAAAACAAATGACGTTGCTGGTGACGGAACAACTACTGCAACTGTTTTAGCTCAAGCGATGATTCGTGAAGGCTTGAAAAACGTTACTGCTGGTGCAAACCCAATGGGTATCCGTAAAGGAATGGAAAAAGCAGTTGCAACAGCTGTTGAAGAATTAAGAGCGATTTCTAAACCAATCGAAACAAAAACTTCTATTGCTCAAGTTGCAGCTATTTCTGCGGCTGACGATGAAGTAGGTCAATTAATTGCTGAAGCAATGGAGCGCGTTGGTAACGATGGTGTTATCACTATCGAAGAATCTAAAGGCTTCACAACTGAACTTGATGTTGTTGAAGGTATGCAATTTGACCGTGGATATGTATCAGCTTACATGGTATCTAACACAGAAAAAATGGAAGCTGTTTTAGACAATCCATACATCTTAATCACTGACAAAAAGATCGCTAGCATCCAAGAAATTTTACCAGTGCTTGAGCAAGTTGTTCAACAAGGTAAACCATTATTATTGGTTGCTGAAGATATCGAAGGTGAAGCATTATCTACATTAGTAGTAAACAAGCTTCGTGGAACATTCAATGCAGTAGCAGTTAAAGCTCCTGGATTCGGTGACCGTCGTAAAGCAATGCTTGAAGATATCGCTGCATTAACTGGCGGTGAAGTCATCACTGAAGAGTTAGGCCGTGACCTTAAATCTGCAACACTTGCTTCTTTAGGTCGTGCATCTAAAGTAGTTGTAACAAAAGAAAACACAACAATCGTTGAAGGTGCTGGCGAGCCTGCAAGCATTTCAGCTCGTGTAAACCAAATCCGTGTTCAATTAGAAGAAACAACTTCTGAATTCGACCGTGAAAAATTACAAGAGCGCCTTGCTAAATTAGCTGGTGGAGTAGCAGTAATCAAAGTTGGTGCTGCAACTGAAACAGAATTAAAAGAGCGCAAACTACGCATTGAAGATGCTTTAAACTCTACTCGCGCTGCAGTAGAAGAAGGTATCGTATCTGGTGGTGGTGTTGCCCTTCTAAACGTATACAGCAAAGTGGCTGAATTACAAGCAGAAGGCGATGTTCAAACAGGTATCAACATCGTATTACGTGCAATGGAAGAACCAGTTCGCACAATCGCTCACAACGCAGGCTTAGAAGGATCTGTTATCGTTGACCGCTTAAAGCGCGAAGCAGTAGGAACAGGCTTCAACGCTGCAACTGGCGAGTGGGTAAACATGATCGACGCTGGTATCGTTGACCCAACTAAAGTAACACGTTCTGCATTACAAAACGCTGCATCCGTAGCTGCAATGTTCTTAACAACTGAAGCAGTTGTAGCTGATAAGCCAGAACCAGCTGGTACAGGTGGAATGCCTGATATGAGTGGTATGGGTGGAATGGGCGGCATGATGTAATAACGCCCCTCAACCCTTGATATGACTGGGTTTGTTGGTCAGGTGAGAGTGGTTTGCTAACATTTTGCTAACATTGAGGATATTTAACGGAGGCTTCTCATGAGTTCAGCGAACTTTTGAGAGGCTTCTTTTTTCATTTCTTGCGTAACATGAAGATACACATTTTTCGTTACTTGATCATCGGTATGACCAAGCCTGTCCATGATTTGTTCAAGTGAGACTCCAGCTTCGGCAAGAAGTGACGTGTGTGTGTGTCTTAAACTATGTGGTGTTAAATCTTCATTTAATCCTGCGATTCTAAGCAGTCTTTTCATTCGGTCTCGCACATTTTTAATGACGATGGGATAACCAAATTGTCGTTCCATTTTGGCAAAGATAAAGTCTTTATTATGGTAATCATCCCCAAGCTGCTCAAGGAATTTCTCTTGAACTTTTTTATGTTCCATCAACTGATGAATCACTTCTTCATCTACAATGATTTTTCGTTTTGATTTTCTCGTCTTTGGTGTAACCAACTGATATTCAAGAGCATTATTATTTGGATTGTAATATGTTTTGGTAATGCTGATCGTGTGATTTTTAAAATCAATATCCTTCCACTTGAGAGCTACTAGTTCACCTACCCTAATTCCCGTATAGGCTAAAATCATAAAAACTAAGTAATCATGCTCTAGGCCATTTGCTTTGGCTGTTTCTAAAAGTAAGGCAAGCTCTTCTTTTTCAAGATACTTAGGAACTTCCTCTTCTTCTAACTGTTCAATCGTTTTCTTATCCTTTTTCACATAAGCAAATTCAGTCGGGTCCTTCTTAATTAGCTCTAGTTCCAAAGCTTTTCGAAAAATCATCCTGCCCGTTCGATGAATTCCTTCCCTTGTGCTATCAGAATAACCCTGGTTCTTCAAATCGTTTAGTGCATCTTGGTACATCTTTCTTGTAATATCTTTTAACTTTAATTTGGCAAAGTAGGGTAACAACTTTCCAATTTCATGGAGGCGAACTCGAATCGTTCCGGGCTTTACATCTTTAGAATCACTGTAGATGGGAAGCCACTCAATGGCAAAGTCACTAAACGTTTTGTCTGTTTCCTCTAAATATGTTCCTTGGTTTAATTCGTGAATTAGAGTTGCAACAGCTTCTTCAGCTTCCTGCTTAGTCTTAAAGCCACTTTTAACCTTTTGCTTTCTTTTGCCTGTAACTGGATCTAATCCAATATCAATGATGAAAGCCCACTTTGAACCACAAGTGCATTTTTTCTTTTTGCACTTACATCCTCTTCTGTAAAAATGTCCTTTCATTAGCATCCTCGCTTTCCTAGAAATATTTTGTTGCTAAAAGCTCATTATTACCAAAGATGAAATCAAAAATTCATGTCATTAGTTTAAAATACAATGGTAAGGAGAGTTTTATAATAAAAAGGGAGAAATTAAATATCTATTTTAAAATTTAAGGTTTAAAGGAGTAACTTTTATATTACGTAGTAGACTTTATACTACGCAATAAGAACGTCTTTATTCTTTTTTTCTGCTTAATAGATTCATATGTTTTAATTAATGAATTGTCAACAATTCAAATGTATAATAATGGTAGGAGGGGTTTTGGTGAATGATAAAAGTGCTTGTTTGGATATAAATGAAATATACGATTTATTTACTTTTTCATATTCAATCCCAAAGGAGTTTAGGGATATCGTAAAGACAACAATTAATCTTTATGCTCAGCCGTATAAACATTCTGAAGAAACACTTAATCGGATGGTTAATAAGGCTACCTCACCTTTGGATACATTTAAATACTTAGGAACCAATAAAGAATTCCAATTTAACTATAACCAGTGGAAAGGCCATCTTGCTGAGTGGATTGTATGTTATGAATATAACTCTATAAGGAATAACGGAAATGTAGTATTCACTTTTGTAAATCCTGATTCAAGTTCTAAAGCGGACATACTTCACATAATAAAAGTTGGGGAAAGATACAAATGCATAGCCGGTCCTGATATTAAAACAGGTCAAGCTGCATACCTTATCAATCAACTTGAAAAAGTCTGGAGTAATGAGGGAAGTATTCCTTTTTATGATTTTTATAATATTTTATCTGATGTAAAAAAACTAACTAAAAAGCAAATCTTTAAGCTAAATCAGTTAAAAGAAAAACATCCACAAAAAGTAATTCTAACACCAAATTTTAATTCAGAAGAAATAATAAAGTTTAGTAATAAATTCCTACGCAGGGTTGCAAATCAACAGACTGGACCAACTGCATCTGCGGTTAAGAAAGCTCGACAAAATGCAAGGGATACTATCCCGAAGAAAAGAGAATGGACAGCATTCAATTATGATGCTCATTTAAAATATTCATTTGAAAAACAACAAGAAACAATAAGAAGAAACGCGGAATTAGAAGCCCAAAAGCCTTTGGAAGAAGTTTTGAATAGGAATAGGTCAGCTCCTGTAAATAAAAAATCAAAAACTATGGAATGGTTAACAAAAATAAGAACCAAAATCGCCAATTCTAAGCCAGTAAAATATATTAAAGATAATCCTGAAAAAATTGTACCAATTATAGCATTTACAAGTGAGGTGCTAATTTCCGCACGTAGAGACTCTATATCTAGTAAAACTTCAGATATGGAACAAAAAGATGTTAAGACTCCTCTAACTGACCATGTTCCTCAATCCAAAATAAATGAGGAATTTACTAGAAAATCACCTGTAAAGCATGAGGTTTCTTCATATACTAGAAAAGATGGTACACCTGTTAGAGGATATCCCAGAGGAAAAGATTTATGCTTAGGCAACTAAATAGAATAGCCTTAGATAAAGTATCTTCCTATGCTATATGACTTAATTAAATTTTTTGAGTCGGAAAATGTTGGAAGTGTGTAATAATTGACTATACTAGTTTAAAATAAACTAAAAAAAGGTGCTATTAAGGAATCAGTAATAACAAAAGGAGAATATATGGATAATAGAATAAAAGAATTTCTCGGTAATCAGCCGGTAATGTTTATTAAGTTTAGTGATAATATTGATAACCTTAGATCACTACAACAAGGTAATCTTTATATGAATAATCTAAAGTTTTTTGTTGATTTAGAAGAGAAAACAGGAATACCCGATATGGGGGATAAACTTGAAACCTTAAACGTAATTAATGATGTAGAATTATCCTTTTATATACCAGGAACAGAACAGTTAGTTGCTAAAGCAAAAGCAAGAAAAGCAAATCTTAGATATGAAGATGCCTTATATAAACCTGTATTTTGTTTATTTGCAGTTACTGCGGATATGCTAGAAATATATGAGGAATCAGAGACAGAAGTAAAATTAAAGATTAACTTCACAGATGAACAAATTAATAAGATGCGTTCTGAATTTGGCGCTTATGCTTTAGTTATCTCTCCACCTCACTTTTCAGAACAACTGGAGAAATCATTCAACCAAAATGGATATGATTTTAGCGGTAGATTTGTTGAATATATTGATACTAACATAAATCAACAAAGAAGATTGGAAGCTTTCGCTAATCAAGATATTAGTTTATTTTTCTTTAAAAATCATGGATTCAAGCACCAAAATGAATTTAGAATCGTAATCTTTAATAAGGATGAAGAAAACGCAATTATAGAAAACATAGGCAGCTTATCGGAAGGTTCAATTTTACTAAAAACAGAAGAGTTAATAAGTTATGATTTACCTGTTATCAATATAAAATTTAAAGAATAATAGAAAAAAGTTTTCTTATACAATTAACCAACTTGAAGAGATATAGTCATGTTATAATATTTTTTCAATCACTATTTGCATAGTACCAAATAATAGTAAAAGTTTAACCGAAGAGACGATTGCATTAAAGTGATCGTCTTTTCTTCGTATTTGGCACATAATGCTCAACAAGAATTTATATTAGTTCTAGTTTTTTCTAAATATACATCAACTCACCAACTTGGGGTGGCTTACTGAGTCGGTTAATTTATGAGAACCCAGACATTTCACTCAAAAAATAGGAAATTCAGAAATTGAAAAAGACAGAATTGTGAAATGGAAATGCCATGATTGTGAAGGGAATGGAATATAAAAAAATAATAAGCATTACATCAAAGATGCACAGAAAAATAGTGGTAATCAGTGATCACCACTATTTTATATTTCTATTTAAAGGTAATTCTGAAGGAGTTTTACAATAAATGTCGAATTATGTATTTGGATGTTCATATAACCTCGATTAAGAGGAAATTAATAAAATTATAATCGGAACAAAATTCTCATTTATAACTATAGTGGAGGTTTATAATAACATATGAGTAAACGTTCTAGAGGGCATAAAAAAGTTTACTATGATAAAGAGAAGTACATAGCGGCTTTTAAAAAACCGGAAAAAGCATTAGAACTATCATTAGATATAAGGAAATTTGAAATTGAACTCTATTGGAAAAGAGCAACTTACTTTTGGACTTTTATCGGAGTAGCCTTTGCAGGATACTTTGCTTTAACAAGTGGGAAGAATGTCTCTGCCGATGCTATATTCTTTGTATCATGTCTTGGATTTGTGTTTACTTTCAGTTGGTATTTGGTTAATAGAGGAAGTAAATTCTGGCAGAATAACTGGGAAAGACACGTAGACTTATTGGAGGATGAAGTTGTTGGTCCCCTATATAAGACAGCAGTCAATATGAGGCACGCAAAGCTAATGAACTTAGCATCTGAATATCCTTTTTCGGTTTCTAAAATCAATCAATTACTTAGTTTATTTTTATCTGGAATTTGGTTGATTTTTTGCATTAAATCAGTAAGTTCTTATTTTGAAATAACGGAGCCTTTTAAGGGATTCAATATGGTTCTTGTAGGTGGATATACCTTTATTTATATTATATGTATTTTGATTTTTGGGAAGTCTTCTAAAAACTTTGATAGACGTAACTATGATAGACTTGTATTCGTGGAAAGAAAAAACTTTTATGAAAAATAATATGTACGGTTTCCTAGTAAGAGGTTGTTCATCTTTTTTTATAATGGTTCATGTTCGGAACAAATGCTATATTTATTTGCTGCACAGTACAAATATACTATGCAGTTGAATAATGTAAAATAGGACACCCCCTAATCTATAGGGGGTATTTACAATAAAGGAATTGTTAATGTGAAGATATCATTGTACACTTCTCATTAATTTTCCAAATTTTTGAGAAGCCTCTTTTTTCATTACTTCTGTAACGTGGCGATAAATGTTCCTTGTTGTATCGTCATCTGAG
This sequence comes from Bacillus sp. CGMCC 1.16607, assembly GCF_042683745.1. Classification (NCBI taxonomy): domain Bacteria; kingdom Bacillati; phylum Bacillota; class Bacilli; order Caryophanales; family Bacillaceae; genus Bacillus; species Bacillus sp. CGMCC 1.16607. The sequence continues at coordinate 6,332 of NZ_JBHUJX010000014.1, read as the reverse complement.
TGTCCCAGTCTTTCCATTATGTCTTCTAACACAACCTTTGCTTCTGCTAGTAATGATGTGTGAGTATGGCGTAAGGAATGCGGTGTTAGTTCATCACTTAATCCTGCTAATTTCAAAAGGCGTTTCATTCTGTTTTCAACCGTTTTAATTAGGATGGGATAACCGACTTTTTTTTGTGTGTTTGCGAATACAAAATCATTATCAGTGTAAGAGTCGCCAATTCGATTTTTAATTTTATCTTGTTCCTTTTTATGAATTTTTAAAGCTTCAATAACATCATCCTCAACAACAATTGTGCGAACTGATCCTGCTGTTTTTGGTGTAACTAACATATACTGAACGGTGTTGTTTTTTGGATTGTAATATGTTTTGATGATTCGAATGCACTTTTTTTCAAAATCTATATCCTTCCACTGGAGGGCTACAAGCTCACCAACACGGATGCCGGTATAAGATAGAGTTAGAAAAGTAGAATAATCCATTTCTAATCCATATTTAGCGGCAGTTTCTAGAAATAAAGCGAGCTCTCGCTTTTCCATATACTTTGGAATGGGTGGTTTTGCTAATTCTTCGATAGATTTCTTTTTCTTTTGTAATACAACGAACTGTGTTGGGTCCTTTTTGATGTATTCCATTTCAATGGCTTTCTTAAAGATCATTCTTCCAGCACGATGAATACCATCTACAGTTTTATCAGAATAGCATTTCTTAAAAGTATTTAAAACTTGCTTATATTTGTTTGAGTTGATATCTTTCAGCTTTAAGTATCCAAAGTAAGGCATTAGCTTGTCAATTTCATGTTTCCTTACACGAATCGTACCGGGTTTTACTTCACGTTCTTCGCAGTACATCGATAACCACAGTGGTGCAAAATCTTTGAATAAAATGTTATTATCTGCGGTGTAATTTCCTTGATTTAAATCGTAAAGTAAATCCGTAACTGCATCCTCTGCTTCTTTTAGGGTCTTAAATCCACTTTTTGTTTTCTGTTTTCTTTTCCCTGTTTTTGGGTCTGTTCCAATATCTATTGTGAAAGCCCATTTCGAGCCACAAATGCATTTTTTTTTACCGCATTTGCACCCGCGTCTGTAAAAAGATCCTTTCATATCAATAACCTCTTTCAATTAAAAATTTTTTCAATGTTTGATGATGGTCATAATTAATTTTTAAAAAACAAGCTTTGTATAAAGTGTATTTGATGGATTAGTATAGAGTTGGTGTAAGATAGAGAGTTTTTGGTGTAACTTAAAAAGAGGGGTGTATTTAAGAAGCAAAAATAAAATTGGCTATTTCCTTATAAGCGGAACAGCCAATTATAAAATATATTATACGTTAGTTAATAAAAGTGCATGATAGCAGAAGTGAAAAGTAACTTTTAAAGAAATATGAAATTTAGCAACAAAAGGGATACATTAAAATAACTTTAATTGACCTGATTCAATATCACGCTTTATGTTAACTGCAACGTCAAATAGTGATGTTGCATTACTGCCCTCTAATCTCCAATATTTATTGCCATCAGGATTGGTTGAAGGAGATATTCTATCACTCTCTAGTAACAATTGTTTTGATAGTGATGAAATTGAATAGATATTATCATCATAATCCCATTTGACTCTTGGTTCACCTTTATGAATAACTAATGTGCAAACAGCTTTATTATTGACCTTTTTAAAATCATTTTCATATTTAAATATCAATCTATCATTTTCTTTTAAATAGTTTTCATTTAAAAGTAACTTTAAGTAGTTATCACTTGTACTAATATTAGAACTAACTTCGGAAATTTCGGTGTCTTCAAGCCATTTAATAAATTCATTTATATCACCATCGTCATTTATGTATCCAGCTTCCTTCAAATTAAATTTATGTATTACACTTATCACGGGTTCTGGTGAAGCTATGAAATTCGGAGAAAGTGGTAAATTTTCCATTATTTTACTTTTATTGTATGGTTCATTGTCGAATACTCTATTAGAATGCCATGAAAAGAGATTTGCTTTTGTGTTTAAGTTTGATGAAACTGAAAACTGCCAAAATGGCTTTTCTATAAGTTTTGAAACATCATTTAAAATTATAAGTAACTCCTCTTCGTATGGTTGATTGTTGTCTGTTTCTTTATAGTAAAACCAAGCACTAGAGAATCGGTCTTTAATCTTCGTCTTATCGTATTTATCTAATTCTATCCACTTGGTAATACGAAGTGTTCCATTAAAAGACCCGTTATTTAGTGAAATGTGGCATCCCCAGTCTACCTTATCCTTCTTGAATTCCTTTTTAAGAAATTTAAGTATTTCTTCCCATGAATCTTCCATGTATTCCCCATTTATTGATAAAACTTCATTAATTTCATCTAAGACCTTTTTATATTTATTTATCATTTCCTGTTTTAAATTTGTTGCACGGGACAATCCATTTTTTAATTTTCGTATGCTATCACCGTTACTAGAAATATTATATGTCTTAAAAACGCTTGCTTCAGCATTCTCGTATAATCCTTTAATATTTTCATTTCCTTCTTCAGAAAAAATTAACCAGGGTGGCACCCCAAGGAAATCCGCTGTAGCTCTAACTTTTGAATAGTTTGCGTTTGCGGTTTCTTTTCCTCTTGTTAAATAAGAATTACCTTCGTCTCCTATTATTGTACATATTGTCGTTAGGGAACAATTAATACTTTCTTGTAGTACTTTGATTAGATTTTTATTAACCCTTACATTTAATTTATACTGTTCAAACTCCTTTCTCCATTGAACATTTGAAAATTTTTCGTGAGCCATATTTATTTACCTCCTACGTCATACAGTAAATTAATTTAATAATTTTATTTTACTAATTTGATAGGTGAGTTTGGAACTATATTTTTAGACCAATTTTTTTCTAGTTACAATTGTTGTTTTTAATTTTCTTTCCACCATTGAGTTTCTTTTAGGTTTCATTACTAAATTATTGGTTAAATTCGGTGATTTCCTACTTAACTAGAACAATTGCTTGAGAACTTACACCAAATCAAAACTATCTTACGGCAGTGAATACATTTTTAGCCTTTACAATTAAATTAGACGGTATAAATGAAGTCTTACATTGTTAGGAGGAGTATCAGAATGGACAAAATAAGGTTCAAAACTTGGGATTCATTACCTGAGGTTTTGACAGCGCAACTAATAGCCGATTACCTCCAGATCTCAAGAAGAAGGGTCTATGAATTATTACAACTTCATCCTGAGCATGGTGGCATACCAAATTTTGAAATTGGCATATCTAAGAGAGTTGACAAGTCTGATTTTAAAGAATGGTTAAAACAGAAAAAAGAAGAAAAAAAGAAATAAAAACAAAATATTTCCATATTTTCAGTAATCTGAAAACGAGTCTTTTGAAGTAGGTATAAAAACAGGAGGGATATGGAATAATTAGGAATATTCTGTATTTGCCTCATTTTTGGGGGTAATACTTTTGAAACCGAAAGCAGTGTTTTACTTAAGAGTAATGGACAGTAGTAAAGTCCAAGGAGAATTAGCTCTTATGAATAGACAACAGATAAGTAAGGAATTTATCATAACCGACCAGCCTATTGTTGAAGTTGGAGGAAGCTATAATAAACTCGTATACATGAGGAGAGAAATTAAGCGACTGTTGCATCTTGTTAGAACAAAAAAACTAAATGCAGTAATTTGTAAAAATTTAAACAATATATCCCGTTACCCACTAGAACAAATTGCTATAGAAAAAGAGTTATTGATTAATAATTGCAGATTAATATCGATGGGTTTAGCTACTTCTGCAATTGATGAAGTTGAAGAATTGAAATGGGCAGTGGAGAATTTTTATTATCCTAGAAAGGAGGGGGATTCTTGCTAAAAGCTATAGGATATGCAAGAAAATCAATTATTATAAAAGGATTTAGTGAGGAACGATCTGTAGGGTATCAATTAAAAGCAATCAATGATTATATTGATAATAATAATATGAAACTTGTACATACCTATTCAGATATTGGTGTAAGTGGGAAGGAGCTGAAACGCCCAGAGTTAGATGAAATGTTGAGGAATTTACAAACCGGAAAAGTCGTTGCAGACACTTTATTAATCTATTCAGTAGATAGACTATCACGGGATTTAGAGGGCAATATTGAGTTGTTCTTAGAAATTATTAAGTATGTTAAAACAGTTACCTTTCTAGTTGAGAATTTTTCAAGTGATTCTAAGTTCTTTAAAATATTCTTTACTATCTATGCGGGAATGGCGGATGAAAACCACAAAAAGTTATTAGAAACACTCTCGTTCGGTAGAAAATCAAAGGTTATGCAGCGAAAATTGTTTAATGGTAATTATCATGCGATTGGTTACACAAAAAATAAAAATGGATATTTAGTTCCGGCACATTATCAAAATACTAATGATACTGAGGAACAAATAGGCATTTTGATTGTACAGTATATATTTAATGCCTATCTAAATGATATGTCACTTCGTGAAATTGCTAGTAAGCTAAATGACTTATTTGGTTTAACAAGAAGAGGAAAATCATGGACATATAAATCGGTAGCTTACGTTCTAACAAATAAAGTATATATAGGGGTTTTAGAGGGTGTTCTCGAAGGACATATAAAGTACTATTTAAAAGATGCACATATAGAACCCCTAGTAGATCCTATTACTTTTGAACTTATTCAGCAAAAATTGAGTAATGAACACAGAGGCAGAAAATCAAAAACAATGGGGATTGCTTCAGTTTTAACCCAGTGTAGTCACTGCATGAATCCTTTAGAGACTAAGGGAGATAATCTAATTTGTACTAGTTGTGGATTGGAAGGTAATAAAGGAGAGATTAAAGATATCATTGAAAGAGAGTCTTCAGTTATTTTGAACGAAAAATTGAAGACAATAGATACTAATAAAATAAAAGATGAATTAACAAAAATAAATGAAGTAAAGGTTAAGAATTTAACAGTGAAAATAAATGACCTTGCACAGCGTCAATCAATGATTAACTCAATGAATCTAGCTTCAAAAAGTAAGGAAAATATGATTGAAGCAAACACCAATTTAATTCAAAAATTTAGTTATGAAGTAAATGTTGCAATGAACGTATTGGAATACCTATCCAAATTTGACCATAATTCTTCTATTAGTAATGAATTGAGACAGTATTTAATAACCTATCCTTACCTTGTTCTCATTGACTTAGATATCAAGAAAATAACAATTACATACCACTCAAATAATATCATTAGGGAGGGTATATTATGAGTGATTTTAAAAGTATTCGTATTGCTGTCGCCTATGCAAGAACTTCGAGTACCAGTAATCCGATACATAGTATAGAAAATCAAATTTCTACTATCAAAGAATACTGTGATAGACAAAATATCATCCTAGTTAAAGTTTTCATCGATGAGGCAAAAACGGGGACGAAAGTTACTAATAGAGACGGATATCAAAATCTGAAAAAATATATTAGTGATAATGAGATAGATATGGTGTTGGTTGCATACTCTGATAGAATGGGCCGAGAAGGATTTGAATTTATTCAATCTTTAAGTACCATTAAGAAAAAGGAAATTGAATTTATAAGTGTTTCAGAAAGAATAAAGGGCTCCGAACTAAGCCCACTTCAACTTGGTTTCACAGCAGTAAGGATAGAATTTGAAAACATGCTTCGGAAACAGAGACTATCAGAAGCAATCCATGTTGAGATGAAAAAAGGAAGATGCATGTATCAACTTTCTTATGGTTATACAAAGGATGAAGATGGGTATCTAGTTATTGTGAAAGACCAGGCAGAGATGGTTAAAGAAATTTTTAATAGTTATATACATCTTCAATCTTCTGTTAAAGTTGCAAAACATTTAAATAGTAGGGGATACACGAAACTCAATGGATTACCTTGGGATGCCCAATACATTAGGCATATCCTAAGAAATAAAAACTATACAGGAAATCAGTATAGAAAATCAAGATTAGAGGAACCTTTTTCAAAAAAAAGAATATACATAGATGATGAGCTTTTAACCGAAGTTGGTCATGAAGCAATAGTAGACATGGAAAAATTCATGAAAGCACAAACAATTCTTGATAAGAATTCTAAAACAAAAGAGGCAAGGTTTAACTTATTATCTAAAGTGTTGTATTGCCCAAACTGCAGCTCAATAATGTATGCAGATTATAGAAAACAGAGATATGTATGTAAAGAACAAAGGGAAGGAAGAACAACTTGCTGTGACTGCTAGAATAAAGTATACAGATTTTGCTTGATTTGATGAAACACTTATTTACCCAAATATACCAGCAAAGAATATTACCCTCCCCCTGTAAAATGAATAATAGTTTCATTAT
>NZ_JBHUJX010000013.1:0-86206 GCF_042683745.1 Bacillus sp. CGMCC 1.16607 | reverse complement strand
TTTAATGGGCCAAGTCATCGAATGAAGGATTCAATTTTACAAAACAGATAATTTATGGGAGTTGGCAAGTCTTACATTTTTAATTGCCATTTAAAGCATTTCCTACTTGCCAAAAACAGACACAAAGTATGTCACGAGTTGGTCGGTGTGTTGATAATGGACCAATGGAATCTTTTTGGGGAACACTGAAATGTGAGAAGTATTATTTACATAAATATATGACATTTGAGGAACTTTCTCTGGCGATAGATGAGTACATCCGTTTTTATAATCATGATAGATATCAAAAACGATTAAACGGCCTTAGCCCTATGGAATATAGAGCTAAAGCCGCTTAAATCATTTTATTATTTCCACTGTCTACTTGACAGGGGGCAGTTCATTCGAGAGGGGGTTTTCACATTTTAATTATTGTATTAATTGTATTGATTGTTTTCATACCTAACATGGTTCAAATTACTTTTTTTCATGATCATAATTTAACTTCAACGGTAATCCTACTCCTGCAGAAAGGTTAAGAAATTGCATTAGGTCTTTTGTATTTGAATTTTTATTTTTAACATCATTATTGTTTTGTGTTTTTTCTGTTGATATCGGGTCATTTGCTTCTTTCATTTCTTTTGTTTCTTTCACTTCTGAAATTAGTATTTTCTCTCCATTAGGTTTAATTATGTAATGTTTTATATAACCAGCTTCTCTACGAACATCCAATTTACCCTTACTTTTACTACCTTTTTCTTTGTTTTCTAGGAACAAATCTTCTGGTAATCCCTTATTTTTGTCATTTTTTATTAAATCTTTGTATGTATAAATACTAGAACTTCCAACTCTCATAATTATGATCACTCCATAAAATAATATTAAACTATTTATTTCTTAAATTCTAGTATTGCTTATATACTTGTAATAATATGGATATTAGTATTCGTGGGAGGGGTGTATCAATTTTTGAAAAAAATTTGTTTTTTCTTGTTATCATCAGTCATTCTAGTAGGATTTACTTTTTCATCTAATGTAGATGCGAATACTACATTAGAAGCGACTAAATTTAAGAATTGCACCGAGTTGAATAAGATTTATAAAGGTGGAGTCGCTCGTACAAAAGATGCGAAGAACAAAGGTGGAAAAACAAAATATACACCAACTGTTTCAACAGAAATGTATGATGCAAACACTAGATTAGATCGTGATAAAGATAATATTGCATGTGAAAAATAAATAATAAATTTGAATATATTAAAGGAGTAGCTAAAATAGTTGCTCCTATATTAAATTAAATAACTATTTATTTTCTTAGTTGGAATGTTACACTTTCACCTAATTTTACATCCATTGTTCTCCATCCTGCGTATATCCATACTTTAGCTTGAGATCCATAACCTTGATTAGCCCACCACGCAGGATATTGATAAGCTGACTTAGGTAGTTTAAATTCGAGAATATTATCTATATCCTCAAAACAAAGAACCATATTATCATGTTTATTTCTATTTTCCATAAAATAATTATAGATTTTAAGATAATTTCCGTAGTATTTATTTTGATTATCTAGTATTTTACCATCTTAATCTATCGAGGTTAAACCCCACCAAAATACCAACCGTTTGATTCTACAAATCTTATAAACTTCTCTAAGAATACATCTTAGTCAACGTCACCTTGATCAGCAAGAATACATCCGTTGATTTCTATTTCCTCTTTGTTTTGTCATGATTATTCCTCCTGCCATTAATAAATTTTTCTTTTATTCCGAAACATTATTTATCATCTAAATAGATAAAATTCTCTTTGAGCTCATCTTCAGTGATTGTTATCCTATGAACAAAATCATGAGTTCGTAAAACAAACTCTTTAACACCTATAAACTCAGATTCAACAATAACGTAAAATTGAGTTCCTTTTTTAATATCTTTAAATTCATTTTTTAACATGTATTTCTTCATTGTCTTACCTCTGATTGTATTAAATGGTTATTTATTTGTACTCTCTAAAGTAATAAATTTATTTACTCACTCTTCATCTTCTATTCTTTCATAAAAATCATCAACTTTAACCTCTAATAACTCAGCTAATAAAAATGCTTTATCTATTGTAGGGTAAGTTTTACCAGTCACCCAATTTGACAACGTGTTTTGACTGATATCCAATTCTTTTATGATATATTCTCGTCTATATTTTGATACCCTTAATAATTCGCCTATACGACTTTTAAGCATTGCAAATACCTCTATAAAATATACTCCAAAAATAATAATAATTCCTTTCACAATTTTATTGGATAGATGGAATAATGGACAACCAGTATCAAATATCCTTTACTAAGCAGCAAATATATTAGCAAATATATCTTATGTATTTTTGAATTACATTTTAGAAATGGTTAATTTTTGCACCTTAAAATACTCGGAGCAGCTTTTAACATGACAAAGATAGGCATTGAAGAAATTATTGAACGCCATGAAAATGGAAATAATGAAAAGCAAAATGACCCAACAGCACATCTTAGTAACTACATAAATTACGATTCTTATACTCTTGACGGAGTTACTAAGTATCCTAGAGGGTCTAGAAACTTTAAGTAATCTTTATACCAATAATCTAGAAAAATATTTTAATACAAAATAATCAATATTAATCTACTTTCAATACAAAATAATAAATACTAATTACAAAAAAGAGCAACCTGTAATAGTCGCTCCCCCTAACTACTATTCAATCTCTTCATCTGTCTTCTTGCTATAATAAAATGAAATTTGTGAGAATGGCTATGAAGTATTTCTGAATTGCACCAATTTTATAATTGGTGTATTTTTTTGTTTCAAAACGGAACAATTGTTCGTATAATATATTCAAGGAGTGATTTATAATGACGATTCGTGAAAGTGAATTAAATAAGGTAGTGTCTTCGTCTTACTTATCTGAGCACCAAATAGTAGATATTGAAAACATAATACTTGAAGCTAGGGGTTTTGCTAATATAGTGAAAATCAAAACTTGGGAAGACGGATACTTTTGGGAGTATGAAGGGTTAATTGTAAGATTTGAAGAAGTAGGTAATGTGATTTATTTAGAAAAAAATGACGGATATATAATGAAAGTAAAATTCAGTGACATAGTAGGGATTACTAATTTTGATGATTAATCTACCATTATATTCAATATTTCAGATAACTTAACCAAATTTTCTCTGTTTTAGTAGACAAACTATTAAAATAGGGTATATTTTTCTTAATAGAAAAAGTGGTAGTAATAGCTGGTGAAAACCTTGATGTATCAACATTTTGATGCAAATGGGTCAGAAGCCTTCCCAAAAGAAAATCAATCAAATGATGCAAGCAATGAATAAGCAATTTAAATAATAACAAGAACACTCATTTCAAACGGGTGTTTTTTTATCTTTTAGGAAACTATATAATATTCGGATGTGGATAACTTCTTAACTTGTATAATCCACGTCCAGCGCCTAGACCTCGAGGTCAAATGCCGTCCCAAAGAGCAGCCTTCTCTTTGGGACGGCATTTGCTTGTCGGGGATGATCAAGGCGCCGCGCGCTTTTGTTAAGTTTACAAAAAATAGGCAAGTAATAAAAATCTAAAATCTTCCTTATTTTAAGAATATTTGATAAACTAATCAAGTCTAACATTGCTATTAACGTATGGGGGAAGTTTGTTATGAAAGTGTTTTTAGATTTAATGTGGTATTTCAAACAGGAAAAAAAGGCTTATTTAATTGGAATAGGAATTTTATTATTTGTTGCATTTTTGCAAATCATCCCACCGAAAATCATAGGAATGGTGGTAGACCAGATTAGTAATGACACTCTAACGAAATCGTCTTTATTTAAATTTGTTGGGATCATTATCTTAGCTGGTCTTATCATGTATGTTCTTCGTTATTATTGGAGAATTATGATTTTTGGATCGGCAGTAAAATTATCTAAGCTTTTGCGAAACAAGCTATATGAGCATTTTACAAATATGTCCCAGTCTTTTTATCAAAAGAAAAGGGTTGGAGATTTAATGGCTCATGCAACAAATGATATTTCAGCGGTTCAGCAAACGGCTGGATCAGGGATATTAACTTTAGTTGATTCGATTGCAACTGGTGGTTTTGTCATTGTTGCGATGGCATTTACAATTAGTTGGAAGCTGACATTGATCGCATTAATTCCAATGCCAATTATGGCTTTATTAACTAATTGGTATGGAACATTACTGCATAAGCATTTTCACAAAGCGCAAGAGGCTTTTTCATCGTTGAATGATAAGACTCAAGAAAGTATAACAGGAATAAAAGTAATCAAAACGTTCGGTCAAGAAAAAGAGGATATTGAAGACTTCCAACAACTATCACATGAAGTAGTTGAGAAGAACATTCGTGTGGCAAAGATAGATTCATTATATGATCCTACCATTTCCATTATTGTTGGAATTTCTTTTTTTCTATCACTAGCATTTGGTGCAAAGTTTGTAATTAATGGTCAATTATCGATTGGTGAACTCGTCTCTTTTACTTCGTATTTAGGGCTATTAATTTGGCCAATGCTCGCCTTTGGTTGGTTATTTAATATTGTGGAGCGTGGTCGTGCTTCTTATGATCGGATTCAAAACCTATTATCTGAGAAAATTGACATGCCCGATGTTCCCAATGCATTAGGAACAGTTCCAAGTGGAGATATCGAATATTCACTCGATTCGTTTACTTATCCAAATGAGACAGTACCAGTTTTAAAAGATATCCATTTTAAACTGAGAAGAGGAGAAACTTTAGGGATCGTTGGAAAAACAGGAGCAGGTAAAACCACTTTACTTAAGCTGTTAATACGTGAGTTTGAAGGATATGAAGGGGAAATCTATTTTGGTGGGAATCCGATACCAAATTATAAGATGGAAGCATTAAGAGAAGCGATTGGTTATGTACCACAGGATCATTTTCTATTTTCCGCTTCGATCGGTGAAAACATTGCCTTTACAAATCCGACTGCTACTTTGCAGGAGATTGAAGAGGCAGCGAAAACCGCATATATTCATGAAGATATTAAACAATTCACTGATGGATATTCAACTGTTGTAGGAGAAAGAGGAGTATCCTTATCAGGGGGGCAAAAACAGAGAATTTCGATTGCTAGGGCTATTCTAATGGATGCAGAGGTTCTAGTATTAGACGATTCACTCTCGGCAGTAGATGCTCAAACAGAGGAAAAGATACTTAAGGCTTTAAGGGAGAATAGAGAAGAAAAAACGACAATCATTACGGCACATCGTTTAAGTGCGATTGCGCATGCCGATCTCATACTTGTTCTTGATGAGGGACGAATTTCAGAACAGGGTACTCATGAGGAATTAATGCAGCAGGATGGTTGGTATAAAGAAATGTTCGAAAGACAACAGCTAGAAGAGCTTGTGGAGCATGGAGGGTAAAATAATGGAAAAGATTCGAGAACTAGATGGAAGGGAACAAAGAAATGTTCTTTTTCGCCTCCTTTCCTATACTAGACCACACATAAAAGCAATTATCATAGCATTTTTGCTCTTATTCATTACAACAGTTGTTGATATTTTAGGTCCGATACTAGTGAAAATATTTATTGACGATCACTTAAGACCAAGAAATTTGGTTTTTAAACCATTATTTATTTTAGCGGCAGCCTATATCGGCCTTCAAATAACGAATGTCATCGTGTCTTATTTACAACTAATTAAGTTTCAAGAAGTTGCTTTAAAAATTATTCAACAGATGAGAATTGACGTTTTTTCGAAAGTTCATTCATTAGGATTGAAATATTTTGATAAAACGCCAGCAGGTAGCATTGTCTCACGTGTCACTAATGATACAGAAGCGATCAAGGATATGTTCGTGACTGTCATCGCAACTTTTATTCAAAGTGCCTTTTTACTTACAGGAATCTTTATTGCTATGTTTTTTCTCAATGTTAAACTAGCTTTGTTCTGTATGTTGATCTTACCTGTCATTTTTTTCATTATGAGTGCATATCGGAAATACAGCTCTCGTTTTTACCAGGATATGCGTGAAAGATTAAGTCAGCTTAATGCGAAGTTAAGCGAATCTTTACAAGGTATGTCAATCATTCAAGTGTTCCGTCAAGAAAAAAGATTACGTAAAGAGTTTGAAGAAATTAATGAAATGCATTATCAATCAGGAATGAAAAACATCAAAGTTGACGGTCTATTGCTTCGTCCAGCTGTGGATCTCGTGTATGTTGCCGCTTTAATAATTGTTTTGAGTTTTTTCGGGATTTCTTCTTTCGAATCACCCATTGAAATTGGAGTTTTATATGCTTTTATTAATTATTTAGACCGGTTTTTTGAACCGATCAATAATATGATGATGCGATTATCATTGTTTCAACAAGCAATTGTAGCTGGTTCTCGTGTATTTAAATTATTGGACGAAGATGAAGTAGCGCCAATTCAAGAGCAAGAAGGAAATTTATCCATTCAATCAGGTAGAATTGAAGTGAAGAATCTTACATTCTCTTACGATGGAAAGAGAGATGTATTAAAAAATATTTCTTTTACTGCAGAGCCAGGTCAAACTGTTGCATTGGTTGGGCATACAGGTAGCGGGAAGAGTTCAATTATAAACCTTTTAATGAGATTCTATGAGTTTGAAAAAGGGGACATTATCATTGATGGACATTCGATAAAATCTTTTAAGAAAGATGAGCTAAGAAATAAAATGGGGCTTGTTCTCCAAGATCCATTCCTCTTCTTCGGTACTGTATCTGATAATATTCGTCTTTATAATAATGGAATTACTAATAATGAAGTAGAGGAAGCAGCTAGGTTCGTTCAAGCACATACATTTATTGAAAAATTAGACGATTCATATGAGCATAAAGTGGTTGAGAGAGGATCTACTTTCTCGAGTGGGCAAAGACAACTTATCGCATTTGCAAGAACGATTGCAGCTGATCCAAAGATTCTAGTCCTTGACGAAGCTACGGCGAATATTGATACGGAAACAGAAGAAGCGATTCAAACAGCATTAGAGAGAATGAGAAAAGGCCGGACAACGATCGCCATCGCCCATCGTTTATCAACCATTCAAGATGCAGAATTAATTCTCGTTATGCATCAAGGGGAAATTGTCGAAAGAGGAACTCATCAAGAATTACTGGCACAGAAAGGACTATATCATAAGATGTTTTTATTACAGAATGGGGTAAATGAAAAAACAGAGAATGCAGTAATGTAATAAATAAAAAAATCAGCTCATTCCATAAAACTGGAGAGCTGATTTTTTAATATGCAGATACTTTTTTAATATACATTCGATTGTATTCATTTAAGAGTTGGTCTAGTTCTTGACTATATCTTATGGCAATGGATGAGGTAAAGCCATTTTGATTTACCACTTCAATTAACTCTGCTCTCTTTTTTTCAATGAGATGAAGTAAGTCATTTTTTAGCAAAATGGATGTTCCTTTCTAGTTGGTTTCATATATAGCTACATAATTTTGTAAAATCTATCAGTTTATGATACTAGATTATTATAACGGATATTGGGAATAACTTCAAAACATATTTGTAAAATAATATCCAATCATATTTTAGGAAAACGTGTATTAATTAAGTTTTATAAGTAAAATGTATTTAGGCACAATGATTTATGACACAAAATGTTCACAACTGGTTACATATCAAATTGATATAACATTTGTTAGAATGTTATTAATAAGGGAATAAAAATGTTAAAAAAGTCTTATTGAAAATGAAGAAAACTCAAAAATTTGAATATGTATATGTTGGTAGAATGGATTTTTTTCGAAGAATGTCAGTGAACTATATTTTAGGAGATGTTATAAAATGACTGATGTAAATTTATTTCTCGCACTAGGTGCTGGTTTTTTAAGCTTTATTTCGCCTTGTTGTCTACCTCTTTATCCAGCTTTCTTATCATATATTACAGGTATGTCAGTAGGGGAGTTGAAAAGTGAAAATGCGATGCTGCAAAAGAGAAGTTTATTGCATACTCTCTTTTTCTTAATAGGATTTTCGATTATTTTTATTGCCATTGGATTTGGTACGTCCATGGTCGGCCAATTCTTCCTACAATATCAAGATCTCATTCGACAATTGGGAGCTATTTTCATTGTTATATTCGGATTAGTAGTCGTAGGGATATTTAATCCTGAATTTCTGATGAAGGAAAAGAGATTTGAATTTAAAAATCGTCCTTCTGGATTTATTGGATCGATTATTATCGGGATGGCATTTGCGGCAGGCTGGACACCTTGTACAGGACCGATATTGATGTCTGTTATTGCATTAGCTGCATCGAATCCAGGTTCTGGCGTTCTTTATATGATTGCGTATTCCTTAGGTTTTGCTATTCCATTCTTTATTCTGTCATTTTTTATTGGCAAAATGCAGTGGATTCGTAAACATAATGTGAAAATTGTTAAAATTGGCGGATATGTCATGATTATTATGGGAATCGTTCTTTTTTTCGATTGGATGACAAAGCTCATTTCACTTTTTTCAACAATATTTGGAGGATTTACAGGTTTTTAAAGTTCATATATAGTGGATAAGAATCGAAAAGATTGATATTCCTTGTTATTTCCGATATATTCTTAATTAGTTATACTATCAAAATGCGGAAGTGCCTTGATCAGCCTCTTCAAGCAAAAGACGAGTCGGTCGGAATGATGTTCATTAACCTTCCTGATTGATTGGTATTTGTCATTGAGGGCTAGGCACTGGAGCTGGATTACAAAAACTTTTCCAGAGTTATCTACATTTTGTTATTTATAATTTCTTAAGTACTAATAAAACCCTTTCAGTTTGATAGGTTGAATATTTAGTACTTCCAGCGCTAGGGGGAAACAGCATGGCACGAATTTTAATCGTTGATGATGCAAAATTTATGAGAATGACCTTATCTAATATACTACTAAAAGCGAGCCACGAAGTCGTTGGTGAAGCGGAAAATGGTATTCAAGCGGTTAATCTATATCAAGAACTAAATCCGGATCTAGTTACGATGGATATTACAATGCCTGAAAAGAGCGGTATTGAAGCTGTTAAAGAAATTAAGGAACAGTATCCAAATGCTAGAATTATCATGTGTTCCGCAATGGGACAACAAAAAATGGTGGTAGAAGCAATTGAAGCAGGTGCAAAAGATTTTATTGTGAAGCCATTTGATGAAGGTCGGGTTTTGGACGCAATTAATCGTGTATTAAGTTAATAATAGGAACCATTTAAGTAGTATTGCTTGAATGGTTTTTTTCTTCACCACATGAACAAATATTTAAAGAATGAAAAGATATTATATTATAAAGGATGAATGAAATGAACTTAGTGATTGCATCCTCAATCGGTGCCATTGGTATGGCTATTTTTGTCATGTTTCTTCGCATCAAAGCGGCTAATAAACCAGCTTCTGCGAAAAAAATTATTCTCCCACCTATTTTTATGAGTACTGGGGCACTTATGTTTATTTTTCCATACTTCCGAGTGACACCTTTAGAAATACTCGAGGCGATCATTGTTGGGATGCTATTTTCCATTTTATTAATAAAGACGTCCAATTTTGAAATTAGAGAAAATCATATTTATTTAAAGCGTTCGAAGGCATTTATGTTCATTTTAATAGGTCTTTTAATCGTACGTGTTGTGATGAAGTCTGTTTTAAGTTCTACGATTGATGTTGGTCAGTTAAGTGGAATGTTTTGGATATTAGCTTTCGGAATGATTGTACCATGGAGATTGGCTATGTATCGAAATTTTCGCAAATTGGAATTGCAATTACAAATGGAGAATAAACAATAAAAACGCACATAGAAGTGCGTTTTTATTGTTTATTAGAACAGATGTTGGTACGGTGATATTTCTATTTGTTTTTCACGTAGTTTTTTGATTAAGAATTTATGGTCCCTTTTTGGAGTAGCAAGGATATACCCTCTAATAACAAGTTCTTGAGTAATACAACTTGCATTTTCATTAAGGGCAATTTCACCGATTTTTCCTGCTATTTTATGTCTAGCAACGTCTCGAAAAAGTTCAGGCACAGGACTTACTAAATCCTCAAGCAAAGCTTTTTGGTCATCCTTCCATAAGTGCCTAGATTCATTTACATAATGTTCTTCCCAGTCCATCATTGATTTTCCATCTTGTTTTGGCAATTTTTTAAGAAATTTCCGAAACATAAAAAATCCGCCAATTGCAAATAGGAAAAGGAGAACAAAGACCCAAAAAAGTATAAACCATAAAAACCAGCCTTCTAGTTGACCCATTTTCTCACCACTTAATCATTCATTTTATTCTATTATAGACTGTCTATTTATTGGATGACAAGCGCATGGTATCTGAAATAAAAAGGAAAAAAAGAAAAGCAGACAAATTGTCTGCTGATCGGTCACATTCCTAATTCTTTTAAATGTTGTTCATCAATCTCTTTCAATCTATCAAAAATAACTTGAGTAACATAATAGGAACCGATGAAAAAACCGATAGTCATTAAATAAGTAATAAACATTGTTTTTCCCCCTTGATTTTTATATCCCTATTCTCACATTTATTTAGTTAGAATGTTGTGATGCAAATCACGTTTCTTCGCCGTTAATAACATTTTGATAGTGAAATGTTTTTTGAAAAAGAGAAATCCGCCAATCATAATCGACTGACGGATGTACTTATAATTTAATGGTTTTGGCGGGACTGCCTGGGAATCGAACCCAGCTATCCTGGCACGCAGGACACAGGCGGTTTTGAAGTTCTAGACAGTCTGTAATTTCTAGTATCACTAAGTTCCATAAAGTGCTATAGAATAAGGTTTCTGTGATATAGAGTGTTCTTTAGTATCATTAAATTTTTTCAAATGGGCACCAAACTCGGCACCGGTTAATACGAGATATTTTAAGATATAAAAATGGTGAAATGGTTTTTCTAAGAACATTCGGATAAATTCAAAGTTGTGTAATTTTCTTTGTATCTTTTGGTAATTGAACGCATATTCTAACCTTTGGATAAGTATTTTCAAAGCTTGGGTGTGGGAAATGATTTTGATATTTAACATTGTTAGGTGTGATTATAGTACTAATTTCAGGAAGGTTTCTAAAAATCAACAATTACGTAAGTCTAAAGTGAATTAATAGCTTCTTTTCTAACTAAAGAAACGAAGTGGATTAGTTGAATTGACATTTAAAATTAAAGAAAAAATATTTAAAGTGGAATTAATCAGAAACTGAAGGACAGGTGACGATATCTTTAAAAGAGTACAGAGAAAGAGTAATAACTAATGAAAACTTTTATGACAAGATTAGAAGAGTTTTTACTTCTTATTGTAACTTGCCAAATGAACAAGATTATGTGTTTTATGTGTATCCCCTAGTACCAGATAAGGGAATTGATGAGATAACCCACTTGTATTTGGTGCCATAAAAACACCGATTCAAAACAACTTTATAATGCTGACGCATCGTTACTTAGAGAAAAAATCCTTTCCTATGGGCAGTATAAGAATAGCTTTCCTCAACGAAGGAATTTGGCTAACAATAATTATATTTACAAAATATTAGGATTACATTTCCAATTCAAATAATATGATGGTAAGAAATCTTTTCAAACTTCCTCTATTCACTTCTTCTTTAAATCTGCAGACAAATCCCTCATGAGGTTTTTTCTATTTTGAACTCTCTATCTCAAGGCGAGTATTTGTAAATTTTAAATAATCCTGTTTCTGAAAATTGAACTGAAAAAGTTTTTTGCATTATGTAAATTAAAATGATTAAAAACCTAGATAATTATTGTATGGAGACTAATAAATATGCATTATTGGTAAGTATTCCTTATTGTATTAACGTGGCAGTTTACTTTAAGAAGGAATCCTTTCAATATACGTTGAATTAAATATAAATTAGATTTTTGACCGAGGTGGAACTGGGGGGAAGAAACCGATATATAGGTAGTTGGACTGAATCAAATTTTATTGAAATCGATTTGTTTTTTAGTAAGGAAACCCTTGTTGAATTGTTAAAGAGTGTGATATATAAAACAAATCAATATACTCATCAACAGATTTGTAATTGGTGTGATAAGCATTATATGAAATATATGAATGAGGATAAGCTAGGTGATGAAAAGCTATACGGCATATTAGAGGATATTTCTGCACAGTGGGAATTATATTTGACTAACACATTCTCGCTTAAAGAACTACAAAAGTTGGATTTTTCAAAAATAAAACTCCCTATTGAATGGTTCAAAGCTGGTTAAAAGAATTAACTTAAAAATTTTTTAATCTAAAAGTTCCATTTATAGGGATGGACTTAGAGGATTTAATAACTTGTTCAAATACATTTAATGGTTTTTTGGAATATCTTTTTAAAAGCAATTAATATATAATCCTTATTTCGATAACGAGGGCGATACTTCCAAAAGGAGTATCGCCTTTTCCTTATGAGACTAACAGGCCAGGTTAGTTTAACAAGAAATAGTAGTAAAATGAATGTAAAAATGGATTGTGTGGAGGAGAATAAATGTCGATAAATAAAGCACTAGAAATTATAGAAACTAACCAAGAAGAAGCTTATTTTATTGGTGAAATCAATGAACAAACAATTATTGATGCAGAATATAAATTAAAGGTGAAATTTCCTAAAAGTTATAGGGAGTTTTTAAAGAAATATGGATTGGGAGATATTTTTGGACAAGAAATTTATGGTCTAGGAATAGATGAAGCGGGAATCCCGAATATGATTTGGATTACCAAAGAATTAAGGGAAATAGAAAATTTGCCTAATAATCTAATTTGCTTTTATTTCGCTGATGATGGCGAGTATTTCTGCCTAGATTGTTCCAAAGTGCAGAGTAACAATGATAACAATGCACCTGTTGTTTCGTATATCAGTGGACTTCCGATAAAGGAACAACCATTTGAAATAATTGCAGAGAACTTTGGAGATTTTTTATTTGAGTTATTAAATAATTCTTAAGAGGAATAAAAGAAGGGCTACACAGCTTTATTTACGAATGTTTTGTTTCAGCAAGTGGGCAAGGCATTTTTCTTATTCAAGAAACGGGTGCAAGAGTACAGTAACGGAAAAGTTTCTTTAAGTAGAGGGGCGTGTTATATAAATGAATAATGAAGATATAGTTGAGTTGTTTTATAAACATTTGATTGATGAAAGCCTTAACGACTATAAAGAAATATATCTAAAAACAGAAACGGCAAAAGTTAAAGATCCTTACTATAGGGAAGCTATCCCATTTTTTCAGGGATTATCGAATGATCAACAACAGTTGCTATTTAGAATCATAAAACAAACACAGATTGACACAGTATCATATTTTTTAGGTATTCTTGATGGCACTTCTACACTAGATTCTAACATTGAGTTTGATTTTACCCTGAAAAACCAGACGACTAAATTAAACGGTGATTTACAAGATTATTTTTTAGAACTCGTTGAAGAAAAAGAATAGGCAAATGAAAGAAAAAATAAAGTGTTCCTTTAGGAAGTAACGGGTGCTTTAGTTTACTAAGACAGCGATTTGCATTTGTAGATCGCTTTATATTTTTTTAAGGAACAAAAGGGGCAGGATAGTTGCAGAAGAAGGAATCTATTTTATTATGGCGAATCATATTATCAATACTCTTGGAAAGGGAGTGACAATTAAAAATATGGAACTGAAATTACAACTTAAGCAGTTGAGAAACAAAGATATACAACAATTAAGCGCTGAGTATTTCGAATCTTTGATTGGTGATATGTTAGAAAATATTGGTTCTGTGGACCCTGAATTAAGAGATAAGCTTATATATCCAACTTTTATATGGTTAATTAATGAAAGTTTATTATTAGATAAGCAATATCAATACATATTGGAAACCTGCCTAGATGAAAATCATTTGTTCTATGGGGTTGGGGAGAGAAATACAGATTCAGTATTTACACGCT
This sequence comes from Bacillus sp. CGMCC 1.16607, assembly GCF_042683745.1. Lineage (NCBI taxonomy): Bacteria > Bacillati > Bacillota > Bacilli > Caryophanales > Bacillaceae > Bacillus > Bacillus sp. CGMCC 1.16607. The sequence goes on along the minus strand of NZ_JBHUJX010000013.1, from coordinate 72,276 downwards.
CTTTTTCATCTTTGGTAATCACTGGACTATTGTCTAAAGATAGACAGACAGGTGTGTTATCTGAAGATAATTTAAAAAATGCATTTGAAAGAAGTATAAATTACCTACAAAATGAACTAGATACAAGAGGCTATGTAAAGGAAAAGGGCTGGGCTCACAGTATTGCACACGGAGCCGATTTATTGGTTTCACTCGTTAGACATCCAAAGATTAGTGAGAAAAACTTTACCAAAATTCTCAATATCGTACACACTTGCCTGTTTAAAGATGCGACATATATAGATGATGAAGATGAACGATTAATTTTTGTTATTGAAGCTCTCATTGAAAGAAATTTGGATGAACTGGAATTAGAACTATGGGTTTTACAAATTTTTACTGATCTTGAATTGATTTATACTAAAGAAGGTTTCTCAAATGAATACTTCCAAACTAAGTTTAACACAACTAACTTCCTTAAAGCCCTGTATTTCAGGCTTGGATACAAAAACAATAGAAGCAATGTAAGAGATCTAATCAATGGTAACTTAAAGGAACTTCATCAAAAGGTATATGGTTCTTAGTTTTTTATTTTAATGGACTAACGAGTGCGATACTTCCAGAAGGAGTATCGCATTTTCCTTATGGTACTAACGAGCAGTTTAGTTTAACAAACATTTGGATTTTTATGGTAGCATTTTCAAAAAGAGAGGAGGCTATTAATGAAGTATCTAACTCAAAAAATGCTCTTATTCTTAACTGTAATATTAATAGCAGTATGTTCATTTATTATTTTTCAGTGGAATAAAGAAAAAAATCAATCTAATCATTTAAATAGTGTAATGGAGCAAATGGTTTTTAGAAATTTCACCAATTTAACCAGCGATTTAAATGATATTGCAGAAACATTAAGCGATTATGAAAATGAGGTTACCGAAAAAGAATTGGACTTATTTACACAGTCATTAAATAAAGACATTAGAACCCTTAATGGAACTGGAACGAGTTTATCATATTTATTAAATTCTAAAAAACTTGATGGGATTTTGATATATGAAGATTATATGGAAAATAGAAGTAATATTGGGTGAGATTATAGAAGGAAAAATCATCGATGAAAAAAAGATCCATTCAATTGGTAATGTAATAAAGAAACAAAATAAGCAATTATCAGATATGTTTTATGGCAAAGAACAAGTTGGTGTAGAAGGTATAAATACAAAAAAAGAGATTACGAATGTAATGGAAATAATTGATGTGATGAATAAAAAAATTGGAGGAATCGTAAATAAATAGGATATATGTTTATAGAATTAACGGTGAGCGAAACTTCCAAAAGGAGTATCGCACTTTCCTTATAGTGCTTACGAAGCAGGATAGTTGAAGAAAGAAGATGAAATATACGTTTACCATTAACAATACACTGGGGATAAATTTATGAATGAAAAAGATTTGTTGGAATTCTTATTATTTATTGCTGAGGAAGATGCCCAAATCGGTAATATTATCAATTTTTTCACTAATCAATTAGGGTATGACTTAAATACTATTAAGGATATTGTCGACTACGGTGTAAAAATGAACATTTTTCAAGTAATCGAAAATGACGAAGACTTTGTAAATTATAGAATGGTAAAGCCTAATGAGTTAATCAAAATTGATTGGTCTATTTCAAATTTTAAACACGAAATATATTATAGTGACTTTGAATATTATAGAAAAAAATTATTTGATTCCAATCCTAAAATTCCAAATGAATTTAGATGTTTTATTAAATGATATTATTCATCTGGTCTTGAGTTGAATCATGAGCTTCTTCAACTATAGGGGGCGATTGTTCTATAAGAACAGTCGCTTTTTTCTTATATTTCCGTCACTTTGTGAATATGGAAGGAATTTTCCATTGGAATATTGAATATGTCTCAAAGATAGTTACAACGAAATGAGAAGATACAAGTGGGTATTGCAATGTTCATAGAATTTATCATTTTAATTAGGTAGTTTATTTACCAGTGTCAATACGCAAGAATGATTAAGGCGACTAAAGTTACTTTAAAAATTTAGGAAGGGGGATTCATTTTGAAGAAATATTTACTGATTGCTGCACTAATCCTGCTCTTTGTTTTCTTTTTTACCATCTATAAATATCGTGCTCAAGACTTAGGTAATGTAATAAATATTGATCAAGTTGAACGCATTCACTTGACAACAGAAGAAAGAGAAACCAACGGTGTTGTTAAAATAGAGATTCCAAGAGTAAGCCAAGAACAAATAAATCAACTTGCAAATTTTCTAAATCAATATCAGGTAAAACTAACAAATAAAAAGGGGTGGACTTCAGATTATCCAAGCGAACAGTTTACCCTTCGCATTGTGTACAAAAACGGAGATTTTGAGATTTATACCATCGAGCGAGATACCGTTGTATCAACCCGAATTTACGAATTAGTGAATGCTCCTTTAGATAATAAATGGATAAAAGAGTTTGAACGTGAACTTAACTCAAATTAAGAAAAATGACTTAAAACAGAAAAAGGATTATATCCTCTTAATTCAACTAACGGGGGCTTTAGTTTACTAAGACAGCGATTTGCATTTGTAGATCGCTTTATATTTTTTTTAGGAACAAAAGGGGCAGTTTAGTTGAAGAAGAGGTATATTCCACAGAGCAGCGAAATAGTAAATAAAGTTGAATTGTAAAGGGGTAGAATATGTCCAAGTATATTAGTATATTTTTCTTAACATTATTGGCTAGTGCAATTTTATTTTTTCTATTTGTTGGTGTGTTTGATGGCGGGGATTATGCCGAAACAGCAATTTATACATTTGGTACAATAATCGTTATACTTTTATCACTTTTGATTTCACTCATGTATTATTTAATAAATTTATTAAAAAGTAAAATTTAAGTCTACTGTTCACTAACGGGTCAGTTTAGTCCAACAAAGGTTTTTATAATTCAATGGAATATGAAGAGTTTTCTGTCTATTTAGTACCAGGTGTCAATAGTTGATGTTATAATTGTGGTTAAGAATAGTTTGAGAGGAGTTTACTATGCTAACTAAAATTGATACTACTATCGAAAAAGATTGGATAAAAGTAAGTGATGGTGTAAAAATGTTTGTTTTAAGATTAGAACCAGGGGAAGTGAGAGTTTTATTAAGGTTTGCTGCTGGGAAAGGATATTCAAAACATCATCATCCTTCTGGGGAAGAAGTATTCGTTCTTGAGGGAACATATTCAGATATGGGAATAGATTATGGGGCAGGTTCCTATATTTATTATCCTCCGCATAGTGAACACGCACCAATAAGCAAAAATGGTTGTACCATTATGGTGATGTCACCTGAGAAACCTGAAATATTATGAAGTGGCTACTTAATATTAAATAAATTTCTTTTTAAACAAACGGGTAGCTATCCTTCCTTAAATAAGGATCTCATTAAGCCAAAAATAAACAAGTTTTTATACATAACTTGTTTATTTTTGGCTATTTTCATTCCTTCAGTGAGTGAAAGGCAGGTTAGTTTAAGAAGAATAAGTAAGGAATTTAAAGTCAAAAATTTGGAAGAATAATTTCTAATGAAGATGATGAAGGTGTGGGTACAATATCTCATTAAGGAGAATATTAGTATGAAGACATTACAGGACCAGGAAAAGATGAAAAAGGTAGGAAGTTTTTATGAAATGAATACCAAAGCAAATCAAGACTATATAGAGTTTTGGAAGGAGCACACATTGTTCCATTGGGACTTTTGGGTAGCTTTAATATTCATAATAGCTCCGGTTATTTTTTGGATTAAAATTCGAAAAAAAGAAAGTTCAAATCGGCTTTTATTTGTTGGATTCTTTGTACTCATTATTGCTTCTTACTTTGATTTTTTAGGAGTTCAATTTGGAATGTGGTATTACACTGGTAAAGCATTACCAACGATCCCTTCATATCTTCCTTGGGATTGGACTATTTTCCCTGTTTTTGTTATGACCTTGATTCAGTTTAAACCATCGATATCACCTTTCATTAAAGGTTTGTTCTTCGCCGGTTTTAGTGCCTTTGTTGGTGAACCCTTATTTCTTTGGTTAGGTTTTTATGTTATGAATGATTGGCATACGTATTATTCCTTTCCTATTTACTTTGTTATTTACTTATTAGCTCATAAAATGAGTACAGTTAATAATTTTGAACCCATAAAATAAAAAAACAACTTGTTAAACTAACGAGGAGCTTTAGTTCAATAATGATCTACAACAATCGGGCGCAATTGTTGATTTAGCGTTTATTATCTAGGTCAACTAAAGAAGGTTATCCTTCCTTAAGAAAGGATCACATTTAGCAAATAATATTCAAGTTTTTAAACACAACTTGTTTATTTTGGCTTATTTTCATTCCTTCAGGGAGTAAAGGGGCAGCATTCCTGTAATGAATGAAAATGGGGTTTGAATAAAAAAATTACCTCTTGGTAGAATGAGAGAGTCCCGAAGCCGGCAAGCAAAAAGTGCGAACTCAATTAACCAGGAGGATATAAATTGAATTATAACCAAAATGAAAAGATTGCTCAAATCACTTCTAAGACTGGCAAGGGGTTTCTAACAGATATCACTTATTTATATTACGGTAAAGGCCAAAGAGCTTATTTATAAGCCATAAAAGATGACTCCACAGGTGAATTATTAGCCTATCATATTTCAGAACGGATGAACATTGATTTGGCCACAAACACTCTTAAAAAACTAAAGAAGAAAAAACACTTTAAGAAAGCAAAAGATACCTTAATCCATTCAGATCAAGGAGTCCATTATACCCATCCATATTTTCAAAAAGCGGTAAAGAAACTTGTCCTACGCCAATCAATGTCAAGAAGAGGAAACTGTTGGGATAATGCTCCACAAGAATTATTTTTTGGCCATTTAAAGAGGAGGTTTCTGTAAAAGCATGTACAAACCTAGAGGAATTAAAGAGAGGAAATAAGCAATATTTGACTTACTACAATCATTATAGATACCAATGGAAATTAAAAAGGATGACCCCTGTTCAATACAGTGATCATCTTCTTAAAACCGCCTAGACTTTTTTTAAAAATGTCCTTTACAAAGGGTGCCCTTTAAATTTGAGGGGCTTTTTTGTTACCAAGGAATTCGGGAATCATCAAATGCTTTTGCCTTATCAGTAATTACCATTTTTTAAATATTTACATTTATGTTTGTATATTGATTAATACCTTTCTGTTATAACTCCTAAAGTTGAAGCTCGAATAATAGGAATATCAATATATTCTTTTAACTCAGATGGACTTCCAGTTAAAACGACACCATTAATTTCTAAGTTATCTACCGAAAGTTCCTCAGAATTCTTGTTTGTGATATTATTTATAACTTTACTTATTTCATATTGGGAAGATTCTTTTTCAGATAAAAATTTTAAAGCATTAATAAAATTCCCTTCAGCGTCTTTTTGGAATCCTATAGCTTGTTCACCTGATACGACATAGTCAAAATCTCCGTATTGCTCTTTTTGTTTGCGCTGGACTTCTTCTTTTGTCTCTGTATTTACCCATAACCATGCTAAACGGTCATCTTTAAATATATTTTTAACTTCATCTATTGAAATTGATTTAGTGAAGGATACGGCTATTTCTAGTATTTTATCATCACTTATCTTATCTAGTAATTGAAAGTCGTTAGCTAAACTATGATATTCATTAAAAGGATGGTAAAAATCAAGTACTCTGTTCCCATCTAAGTACATTTGCATTCTACCAGACACAATTGGTCCGTATCCTCTTATTCCACCACCAGGTACTGTTCTTTGTTTCCCAAAAACATTATAGCTCCTCGTAACCTTTTTCCAAGGTACAGGCTTATTGCTCAGAATCTTATTATAAGAAGTACTTTTATTATAAGAAAGAAGGTTAAAAGATATTGTAGATTCTGCTCCATTTATATTCGCTCCCTGAATCAAGTCCCATCGACCTTCAATTCGTGTCATATAATCATTGACTATTCTTAACCTATACTGGGTTAATGTATATAAACTAAATATCACAAGTAATGAAACAAATAACGAAATTAGAAAAGTTCTAATGTATGTTTTTCTTCTTGCCTTCCTAGCTAATTTAGTAAAGTCATTGTCTTGAGAAGAAAACGTACTGTTTTTACTCATTTTTTATCCTCCCATATTCTTTGATAAAATTTTGCCTCGCTCGAAAGAGATTCATTTTTACATTACCGACTGACATATTCAATAGGTCTGCTATTTCCTGATACTTTAATCCTGTACTATACTTTAAAATTAGAAGATTTTTGTATGTAGAGTTTAATCTTTCAAGTATGTCTATCACGTTTTCCGCTAATGCTTTTTTCACAATAATATCTTCTGGTGTTAGCTCCGTATTTAGGTCATCGAGATGAAAGTTCAAAAAATAGCCTTTTTCTGTTCTTCGTTTTTTTACTAAGTCATAAAACATATTTAAAGATACTTTAAACATCCAACTTTTAGCATTATTTGGTTGGATAGAGTCTACAAATAGAAAATATTTATAAATAGTTTCTTGAACTATGTCCTCAGCATCCTCCTTACTTGCGCCCATGTTAATAAGACGACCTAGAATAAATTGTGAAACTTCATTGATTTTTTGAATATATACTTCATCCATTTTATACCTCCAATAGCTAAAACGATTTACATAGAAAAATGTTAACAATAAATATATTTTTTACTTTAGTAATAAATTGATTGTAGGTAATGTAAAATAAAAAACCCTTCTCAACTCGAGAGGGGCTATGTTTAAAGAGATTACAGTTCCATGAAACATTTATAGTGAAAAAATCCCAAAAGTAAAAAAATCGTAAGGAGGGATTAATTTAATGTAAAATAAGTTGAATCAATAATTCTCCAGTAATCCTTCTTCTCTAAGCTTCCTTCCTTGGTTAATGTACCTTTGAATTGAATTTTTGTCCCTGGTTTTAAATCTTGAGTTGATATTCCATCCTGTAAGTCAACAATTATGATATAAGGTATAAATTCTTTATCATTAATAAGCTGAGAAAAAGTTTGTTTATTATAATCGATTGTATTATTATCCCCTAGAACTGACATTGAATTATTAGTCTTACTAATTACAGACCCCTGCCAGTTAACTTTTGTACCGTAAATAAGGTTATGTACAGAAGAATAATTATTTGGAGGGGTCAACTCATAAACATACTTGGAAAACTCCTCAAACGGTTTTTGTTCAAGTTCTTGTATTAAAGTCTGCTTCTCATTTTGGTTTTCAATTTCATTTTCCTTTCCTAATTCGGTGGATATCGCTGAAATGTCAGTCTTTTTCTGTTTTCTTATGTCCTTATTTATAAATAGCAAGCCTGGTATAAAGATTAATAGTAAAAAAATAAATAGTAATAGTTTATATTTCATAGTTTTTCCTCTTTTATAGTTATTTGAAGGGGGTAAAAGACTATATTTTTCTATTATTAGACGAGATGGATTTGGAAAAGTTTCGCAAATAATAAATCCCTTCTCACTTTAAAATGTAGTTACCTAGAGAGATTTTAGAACAATGTGGTTTTGATAATGATGTTTTGGGAATGGATCATGTTAGAGCTGCTGGTAAGAGATGGCGTGCTGCCTATAGAGAAAATGGAGTAGTCGGTCTATGTGATATCAGGTCTGAGAGCGCAGGGTGGCCAAGTGAAAGAGAACTTACATTAGAAGAGAAGTATGCAAGATTAGAAGCTCAGAATAATTTATTAAAAGCAGAAAATGAACTTTTAAAAAAGATTGCTTTTTCTACAATATCTAACCCAACCACAGCATCGCCTCCTCCCCCCTGCTACCTATTAGACTTTGCATCAGGAGAAATCGTTCATCTACTTTTCTAGAATTATTAATAATCACTAGGTCAGTCCCTAATTCTAGCAATCCTATAAAAAACTGATTACAGCCAGTGAAATGTACCATCTTGACATAGTTGTTATACAAATTTGATGATTTTCATTAGCTCAGTCATTCGCAATCAGGCCAATAATTGAGTAAGTCTTATTAAACGAACGGTGGCAGGATAAAGAATTCCATGGAGTAAATAGGAAATAAGAGTGAGAATTATTAAGAAAACAAAAAGGGATATACCTTTTTTAAAGTAACTGATTAACTTTTAGATAATAAAAATTAATCTTGAAATTAAGATGGGTTTAACAATACGGTATGGTCACTTCCATCCGCTTTTTTAAAACTTTTCAATGGACTACCTCGTCTAATAAATCGGGAGGAGGAACTGATTTGGATGAGTTAACGGCTGAAATATTTGAAATAGAGGATAAAGAAGCCCTTATAGATGAGATAATGAACAGATATGGACAGGAGATCTTACAGCTTGTTTATTCATATGTAAATAATAAAGAGGTTGCTGAGGACTTAACACAAGATATTTTTATTAAATGTTACAAATCCATTCATACATACAAGGGAAAATCGAAGTTAAAAACATGGTTGTGGAGAATTGCTATTAATCAGTGTAAGGATTATATGAAAAGTTGGTATAACAATAAGGTAATCATTACAGAAAAAAATTCTACTTATATTGGTATCCAAGAAGAAAGTGTTGAACAGACTGTCGTTCAAAATGATGAGGATCATAGGCTGGCTTCTGCAGTAATGAATTTACCAATTAAATATCGAGAATTGATTTATCTCTTTTATTTTGAAGAATTGCCAATCAAAGATATTGCTATGGTAATAGAAGTGAAGGAAAACACTATTAAAACAAGACTTAGGAGAGCCAAGGAACTCTTGAAGAAGGGACTGGAGGAATAATCAAATGGAAGAACGGTTAAAAGGGCTAAGACAATCAATGGAGAAAACAACCTTTAAACATTTGAGTTTTTCTGATCAACATCGTAACGAGATTTACGAAAAAAGCAATAAACCATACGAAAAAGAAGAGGATATATTTTTAGCAGTTTTACAACTTCTCAATTATGAAAAAACAGGATACGAACTGGCCCAGCTATTACGGGGGAGAGGAATTCAAAAATTTGAAGGAAATGAAGGCTTTTTATACACCGTATTACATCGTCTAGAACAGAGTTATCTTATCCAATCAAGTTGGGATCATTCAGGAGCTAAATATTATCTATTAAATAATAAAGGGAAAAAAATATTACGAAAGGCAGAAAAAACTTCCACAGTAAAACGATTTATTTTAAAAGAATTGATACAGGAGTGAGATAAAATTGAACAAAAGAGGGGATCACTTTATAAAAGAAGTCACCAATCATATTAAATCAAAGGAAGCAAAAGATCTGGTGGCAACTGAATTGGGATTTCACTTGAAGAAGACTAAGAACATGTGGATCGAGAAAGGGTTAAGCGAGGTAGTTGCTGAAGACAAGGCAGTCGAACAAATGGGAAGTCCAATTAGACTTGGTCAAGAACTTAACAAACTCCATAAGCCAAAGGTTGAATGGTTGATTATTATTTTAATAGTGACTGCTATGGGGATAGGTTTCTTGCCAATAATAGCTCTTGGATATACGGATCTTTTTCTCATCAATAAGGTGATATTTGTTATTTTAGGTGTTACGGCTGCTTTTGGGATGATGAAGATTGATTATCGGAAATTAGAGAGACTTGGATGGCTGTTTTACACAATCGGAGTACTTATCCTGTTAATGATAAGCTATTTTCAAAACACTTCAATCAATGCAGAACCTTCTATAATAATTGGACCCATTACAATTGAATGCTTAATGTCTATACCTTTTTTTCTTCTAGCTTGGGCTTCTTTTTTTAATAACAGTAGGTTAAAGGCTCGGGACCTTGGAATTTTGTTCCTATTTTCTTTCTATCTTTTCTTAACTATGCCAAATATCTCAACAACAATTTTTATCTATATGATGATGGTATGCGTTATGCTTTGGTGGAGTAAATTAAATAGGAAAAAGGTAATGATGATTACAGTTGTATCAATTTGTTTAGCTATCATTGGTGGATTATTTTTCTGGTTCACTGCAGAGGAATACGAGTTGGGTAGAATTTTAGGGTTTTTATACCCAGAAAATTACGCAGATGATTGGGGGTATATGTATTTACGTTTAAAAGAGGTAATGTCGTCCGCAGGGTGGCTTGGTACATCTGGAAATATAGGGTTCAGTCTGGTTGCACATACTGATTTAGTGTTTGCCAGTTTGACTTACTATTATGGGTATTTGTTTGCACTTATCCTTGTTATGATTCTTTCCTTTTTTATAGCAAGGATAGTGATTATATCCCATAAAATAACTGGTCATTATGAAAAATTACTTCTTGCTGGTGTAATGGCGCTCTATGTAGTCCAGTTTTTTTATAATGTTGGAATGATACTTGGCTTATTCCCACTCACCTCTATATCCTTGCCTTTTATCAGCTATGGATTGATGCCAACTCTGTTTAATGCGTTTTTAATGGGAATCGTATTAAGTGTGTATCGCCGCAAAGACTTGGTATCACGGAGTATTATTTAGAATTCAATTTGAAATTTCTATAAATGAATTTAACAAAAAAATTGTATTCTGACATAGGTATTTAACTTTTCGAATGAACGGAGCTTATCTTGTATAAGTTTTAAGCTATGATCTTCAACAATCTGGCGCTTTTCTGAAATAAGGAAAGCGTCTTTTTTCATGAAAAGGGCCATTTCATTGAGTAAAAAAGGTATTTTGAGGAAGAAAAAGAATTTAATTATAAAGGGGCTTACTATATTTAATTAAAAGAACAGATAAAAATTTGAATGTAATCGTTTTGAGAAAAATCTTGTATAAGTGTGTCAATTGAATTAGTTAGAATTTAAATCAGGAACAGGTGTAATATTTAGTCTGATATAATAGGAGAGTATAGAATGCAGGTAATTACCTTATGTGGTTCAACTAAGTTTAAGAACCAGTTTCGGGAAGCAGAAGCGTCTCTCACTTTACAGGGTAATATTGTAATCAGTCTTGGATTTTTTGAGCAGAGTGAGGGAATAGAACTTACAAAGGAACAAGAAAAATTATTCGAAGATTTGCATTATCGAAAGATTGATATTTCTGATGAAATATTTGTAATCGATGTTAATGGCTATATAGGTACCAGTACGAAAAAAGAAATCGAATATGCAAAAAGAAAAGAAAAAGTAATACGTTACTATTCTCAGAGTTAGCAACATCTCAATCTTACAGAATTAGGGCCATTCTTGGTTTAGGATGTGTATCGGTAGGAGGTAAGGAAATTGTTTCATAAGCTAGAAAAATTGAACGGTCGTAACAAAGATTTAGACACCCAGAAAGAGATATTAAAGTATATTTTAAATTTGAGTGAGAACATCGACAAAATATTAAAAGTTTCGGATTCAGAATTAATCAATTATTATATCGGGGCAGGTGCTTTAGTACAAACTGTATGGAATTACTTATCAGGAAATCCATTAGAATATGGAATTAGCGACATTGATATTGTTTATTATGATGATAAAGATTTAAGCCGAGAGAAGGAAGAATACATAGAACGTAAGATTATGTCGTTACTTGGGGATTTTCCATTCAAAATAGATGTAAAGAATGAAGCACGGGTTCATCTTTGGTATAAGGAGAAATTTGGATACTGTATAGAACCGTACCAATCTTTAGAAGATGCTATTAACAGTTGGCCAACCACTGCAACTTCATTAGGGGTAAGGAGAGCAAGTAATGGTGAATTTAAGGTGTACGCCCCCTATGGTCTAAATGACCTATTTAATATGATTGTAAGGGCCAATAAATTGCAGGTAACACGTGGAATTTATGAAAGAAAAGTCACCAAATGGACTGAACTTTGGCCAGAACTCGAAGTTATCCCATGGGACTGAATAATATATGCATACTATTCAATTAATGAGCGCGATTGTTAAATTAGCGTTCCTTTTCTTGATCAACTAAAGATGGCGTTAGCACAATATGAAATATTGGTGAAGTATTAATTTTTTTTGCTTTTTCGGAAACTAACGCTATTTCTGAAAAAAAGAATCAAAGCTCATTTTTCACTTTAAGTATATATTGAGAAATTTGGTACTTAAACTATGAAGCAGTTTAGATCAACAAGGAAGGGGAGAAATACTGTTGTTGCGTCTATTCAAATCTGTACGTGTTATCCTTCTGTTGACCTTGTTAGTTTCTTGTTCTACAAACACAGAACAGAAGAATGTAGAGATTAATGCTTACAGTGACTTAGTAGCTCAATTTGCGTTTAAAAACAGTATCTATTCTATCGAAGGCACTACAACTCCTAAAGATAAATTAGAAAAAGAAATTGGGGAAATTGAAGAAATTGTAGATGAAATCGCAAAAAATGCCGAAGGTAAAAATATTAACTCAAAATTTAACTTAACAGAAGGATCAAAGGTATTTAGTATTAGAGGTGTAGATAGTACTGTTGTTGCCGTAAAATATAATAATATATATTACACGGCGGTATATACGAAAGAATTAAATTAAATCTTTTCAACAATCAGATGCAATTACTGAATAAGAAATCCATAACAGTTAGAACTGAATTTGGATAGAGAGAAAATTGGATTTAATAAAATTTCACCTATTCATCGTATTCTTGTGATAAAATTTATTGTAGTTTTATTTTGACCGAGTAGACAATGGAATTTGTCATAAATGAATGAATTAAAATGTAATTATTTTTCAGAACCCTTAGTAAACCGATCATTCAGTTTGTTAAGGGTTTGTTTAACTTTTGAAGTAATAATCTGTTTAAGGGAGAGTGATTTTTAAATTTACTGTAAATATTATTGCTTTGGTTGGTTAGTTTGCCGTGAAAACAAATGTATTTATTACTATGCAAATATAAATTAGATGATTTATAGTGTTACACTGATGATTTAACTAAGCTATAAATCAAATTGACTAGTAGTGATATAACAGGGTAGATATTTTTCTCTTCCAACTTAGCAATTTATAAACTCTAACCTCACTGGTTAGTTGGTAGCCTTGATAGTACAACTAATCGAAGAATGGTGATAATTAAGGCGTATTGAAAAAGCTACTTTTATTTTTGTAGGTAGTAGGTTGAAAAAACTGCTAACGATGAATACATATGTGACACTGCAGGATGTTTGAAAATCAAAATCTTGTGAGTTTCTTAAAAGATGGAGAGGTGCCGAAGTGGTCACAACGGGGCGGTATTGAAAACCGTTAGGGGGCAACCCCTCGCAGGTTCGAATCCTGTCCTTTCCGCCAAACATGTAATTGGAGGTGAGAATAATGAAGAAACTCTCAGCTTGTATTTTGTTCCTGTCTCTGACTTTCTCTGGAGTGCAGTCTCACACTCAAAAAGTTGAAATTGCGGAAGGTAAAGTAGTAGACCCTTGGGTTCAGCAAATATAAGTCTTAGGCGCTCTTAACCTTCTTTTGGAGATTATAAATCTGTCTTTTAAGTCAGAAACTAATCTCCGAATTCTATTTCTAGCTCAGTTGGATAAGTAATAGGTGGTGAAATTATGAAAAATCTATCTTGGATAAAAGGTCTTATTTTCGGTGCTGTATTTTCATTTGTTACTGCACTGTTATTTATGCTAATAGGACCAACGTGGGCTGGTGGAATAACCTCGTTTTGGGGTGAAAGTTGGTTGTATTTCTCAGTAATAATTCCTTTTGCAATTACTTTTGCAATTTTAGGTGAATATTTCCGCAATAGAAAAGATTATCAAACAAAAAACTATGGCTTATAAGCCTTATATGTGCGTTTCTTGTAACCTTATACAGTGGAACTATTGGTGCTATTTTTGGCGAAACTATCGTTAGAGGTGGCATGGAAACACTAAACATTGATGGCACATTAGTCTGGGGTACAATTTATGCTTTTATTTTACTTCCCCTCACTACACCATTTGCAAGATTACTGATAGGGATTTTTTACAAATTTATTAGAAGATAATCAATAAAATGCTGAAAACATTGACCTCTCGATTGAGGTCTTTTTTATGCACTTCTATACATCTGAACCGTTGTCTCATTTGATTTTTTACAATCTGAAATAAGCATTTGCTCCACCTGTTTTTCAAAGGTCAAATGCTTGTCTATTTCGAGCCATCTAAACCAATATAAGTAATTATCAAGGGATTGGGTTGCAACACATTGAAAACGCCTAATCAAAGTCTTCAAGCGACTATGGAAGTTATTCACATTTTAAATGTGATAGTTGCTTTCTTTACACGCTGTTTTTGTCTTCCGTTAATAGTTTCGTGTTGTAATCCCTTTATTTTTGCGAACTTTTTATAGTTAGTTGCTGTATCTGTGCATAGTAAAGCAGGGGGGGTGAACATGAAATAGAAGAGTAAGGGAGTTGTCTATATATAGATTAATGTTTAGCATTTGTTTTTTCTCTTAAACCATTTTGATAAGAAGTCTACGTATAAAGTATTGATAACCATAGAAACTGCAATGAGAAAACTTATCGATAATCCTATGAACTTTAACATTTTCATAATTATTAATCACACGTTATTTAATATTACTAACAAAGGGCAATGCAATACATTAAGCATTTTGTGCATTAAATCTGTAATGTGCAATAAAAGTGAATTAAATTTAATTATAGGGGACTCATAATCCCATTTCATTTTAATTATGGAGTCTCTATGAACAATCCACATGGTTTCATGTATTTCAACGTTTTCATCTTTGGTGGAGTCTTGAAAACTAATATATTCTTTTCTGTAAGGATCTTTTTCATTACCCAACCAGTGAAAACGATCAGATAACCAAACATATAAGTAATGTTTTTCAAATATACCCATATTTCTGGATCGAATTCCGGGAAGTCATCATAAGGGAAATAAAAAAATCTTTCTATCTTTTTTCGTTCCATACAAATACCCCAAAAATATATATGAATTTAGTATTACGTTCTTGAAAAATTCAATACAAGTGAGGAAGGTATCAATTAGGACTTCGCTAGTTGGCTGGAGGAAATACCTTGCTCGGATTAATATTCAAAAAGTATAGGTGCAATCCATCAAACAAAAGGTTTACTGAAAATTTTTCAGAGATTTTTTACATGTTTTACATGAAATATATTTGATATGTATAAATCTTATTTTTCTTAAATCTTTTCTGGATATGATATGAGAATAATTGTAAGAATATCCACACACACAATTTGTTTTGTCACTTATTGCATGAGTGATATTAGTTAAAAAGCATTCGAAAGTTGGAAAAAACATAGAAATATCCCTTCCTGCATTCCTCGCATAGGTCTTATGGCTTAGACGATAGAATTAAGAAAATGTTTCAAAAACTTAAAATTCATTGATATAAAAGTTTTTTATTTCTTTTTTAACGCCAGTAATTGATATTGCAAAAGTAATATGTCAAGTTGTCTACTAATAATGATAGTCTCATTGTTTTCAAGTCCCTTATCAAGACCAATTTCAATCATTTTTAATCTTAATATATTAATTTGTCTTAATAATTCAATTTGATCATCTTTGTTTTTCATTTAATAACCTCAAAATTATTCGGTAATCTAAAATTACTATTTACGAAAGTTATTATGAACAAAGTTAATTTAAATTTAAAGTGATTCAACAAAACATCCTATAAAAAGACAAAATATGCAAGTTTATTATACGGAATATGTTTGCAAAGTAAATAGAAGTTTTCATTAAGATTTAGAATGGAGAAATTTCTAAAGATGCAGAATTAAGTAAACAAAGGTAGGTTCTGACATTTAATAAGGGATAAAAGAATTAAATACTCTTCTTCATCCCAAAACTTCGGCACTCTTGTCCATTGCCAGCCGAACTCTGTGATAGGGTGTAGTAATTTCAGCGATGACAGCATGAGCCTCAGTACCACCACTTCGTAAAGTCCTTGGAACAAATACAATCAGGCTAAACAGTCATGTCTATTTATTGATAAAGCGGGCAGAGTATATCTAGCTAACTATAGTCAATAAAACCTTCCAAATTGACTCCATCATTTAAAATAGAATGATCGAAACCGATAGCCTGGATAATTGGTATAGTTAAGGACTCAACAGGTAGATTACTAGCACCATCCGCAAGCGATGGTTTAATTCACTATATTGTTGAAGAATTGATAACAAATAAAGGGAGTATAAAAATGAGCATTAACTTAAAGTACTAGTTGGTGGATGAGCAGAACGCAATTATTACAGAGTTTTTTTGATCTATGTAATCCAATCATGGATATAAAAGGGGCAGAGGGATAATGACTTGTTCGTTAACTTCATTCTAGAACCCTTGAAAAATAGTAAATCTCAATTCATAAAATCAAAATTCAAACTAAAGAAAAATGGGAAGATTTTAAAGAAAGACCTCTGTGACAGAGAACGAATCGAACAACTCGAAATGTCCCAGGGTGTCTTACTCATGGAAATTACATTGCTTAAAATGGGAAGTAGTATCTAATGTGGAATATGACAATCAAACGTTATTATGATAACAGGCATCCTTCATACACAGATGAGAGCTTAAAGAATTTCATCTAAGCTGGCATGATTACCGCGGATCAATATGAAACAATCACTGGCAAAGCGTACACTGAGTAGGATTTTTATTTTTGTATTACGCTTAAATAAAGGAGATTCTAATAATTCTAACGAACTCTTAATTTTGTAGTTTTATTTTAGGAGTGTGTTTTGAATTGATTAGAGAATTTACTTTAGAAGACAAAGATTACATTATTGAGTCACATTACTCGATGTATAAAGAAGAGTATGGTTATGATATTTCATTTAAACAGTTTGTTGCAAAAAAGATTCAGGAATATATAATAAAAAAGGATCCAAAGGAAAGGATTTGGATGATAGAAATTGATTCAAATCTCTTTGGTTCAATTTCTATAAGCAAATATGATGAAAATACTGCGCAGTTAGGATTATTCCTTGTTGATCCGGTATTAAGAGGGACTGGCATGGGAAAAAAACTAGTCCAAACTGCTGTTGATTTTTGTGTCTCCAATAGCTTCAAAAAGATTATTCTTTGGACTAATGATGATCTAAAATCCGCACGCCATATTTACGGGAAATTTGGATTTATTAAAGTAAAAACAAAAGAATCCTTCCTTTCGAATGTTAAAATGGTTGAAGGAAAATGGGAATTAAAACTAGAAAAACCGGTTACAAATGAGATATAGTTATTAAATTTATGAAGGGGTCAACGTATAGTGACTCTTTTTTTTATGGCATTAGGAATATATAGTGAAACAGGGTTATTTGTATTTTCCCCCCTCCTATAGAAACAATATAAAAAATGGGAGGTGAAAAAAAGAGGTTACTGAAAATAGTCACAATATCATTATTTCTTGCATGTTCATTCACCCTTTTAGGGTATGCGGAAAACCCACCAAAAAAGATACAATATGAGGATATAACCTCTGGTGAAATGTTCTATGGTCTAATTGCACCACAATTTGATAAGGTAATACAACAATAATATGATAAAACAGAGAGTTGGAAACCCAGTGGAATTGTTAAATCGGAATACATATATGAAACAGAACCAAATAAAAATATGTATGTGGTTACTGCTAATATTTTTGTTAGTCAAGAACAAATAACAAAGATTAGCCATATTACATTTAAAGTAAGTATCCCAACTGGAAAAGTACAAGTGCTCGAATACAAAAAATAAACCAACAATTGTTGGTTTTTTTATTGCACACATGGAATATAATGGAAAAAAATGATTAATTTCGGGGTTAGAATTTATTACTATAAATGGAACACTTTCCCCATAGTAGTAAAAAATACGCTACACTTATCTAAGTGTAACATTTAATGGGAAAGGGGTTTTAAGGGTGAAAAAAGAGAGTGATCATTTATATTTCATCGATAATATAAAAATAGCTTTAATTATGCTTGTAGTAGTTCACCATGCTGGACAAGCCTATGGACCAGGTGGTTGGTGGTATTTTTTGGATGAGGAGTCTATCAATTGGTTGGGCAGATTTTTCTCTGTAAATGCAGCATTTTTTATGAGTATGTTTTTCTTTTTATCAGCCTATTTTCTCCCTCAATCAATCGCGAGAAAGGGACCGAAACGGTTTTTAAAAGAACGGTTTACTAGAATCGGTATTCCATTACTACTTGGATTTCTCGTGATAATTCCTATTTTGATGTATTTATATTACATTAATTTCAGAGATTATGAACCCATCTCATTTTTTTCATACTATGTAAATATCTTTTTTGGGCTTGGTAATGAACCCTCGAATTGGTCCGGGCCATCATGGCCTGATATGCAATTTGGCCATTTATGGTTTTTAGAGCATTTACTTGTGTATGCTGTTGTGTTGTCAGTTTGGACCTACTTTACATCTAAGAAATCCATAAAAAAATCTTATGGAAACTTTAAGGTTTATCAGATTCTCTCCCTGTGGTTGGTCGTTAGTTTAGTGACTTTCATTATAAGGATATGGTTTCCTATTGATCATTGGACAGCGTTCGCTGGGATTATTCAAACAGAATTTGCACATGTACCACAGTATGTGAGTTTCTTTTGTTTAGGAATTATGGCTTATCATCATAAATGGTTTTTAACTTTGAGCGCGAGAGCAGGATACACCTGGCTTGTTATTAGTATATTAATAGTAACTATTTTGTATTTTGGAGGGAATACGGTATATCCTTTTCTTTTAAAGGGTGGTCAAAACTTTGGTTCTTTGGCTCGATCATTTATTGAGACGTTACTGTGTTTTTCGCTTGTAATCGGACTTCTTATTTTATTTAGAGAAAAAATTAACGGTACTAATCGTTGGTCTAAGATGTTATCAAACAATGTATTTGTTGTTTATTTCATTCATGTCCCAGTAGTTGTCTTCCTTCAATATACATTGAATGCGCTACCAATATCGGTCTGGAATAAATTCCTTATAACAGCATTTTTAGGAATCATCATAAGTTTTTTGCTAAGTCATTTTGTATGGCGAAAGATTCCATACTTAAAAAAAATGATGTGAAAGGAAAGATTATTTAAATAAGTGAAAAGTGAAAAAGCCAGCATAATGCTGGCTTTTGTCTTAGTAGGAACAAACTATGCAGTTCTTCTATTAAAATACGAATAGATTTAAAGGAATATCCTAAAAAAAAGAATATATTAATGAGTTTAAAGCATTGCTTTTATGGGGAGGTAATTTGATTGTGATTAGAGAAGCAACATTAAATGATAATTCTGGCTTAGTTGGTTTAATGGGACAACTTGGTTATCCCACTACGGAAGATAAAATGAGAACTAGGTTTAAATCTATTAATTCTAATTCAAACTATCACACATTAGTAGTTGAAATGAATGGGAAGGTTATTGGAATGGCTGGATTGTATACCGGAATATTTTATGAGTATGATGGCATCTATGTTCGACTTTGCCTTTGTAGTGGATTCTGCTTACCGTGGTAAAGGGGTCGGAAGGAAGTTACTACAAGAAGCAGAAAGCTGGGCGGTTGAGCAAGGAGCTATTGAAATTGGGTTAAACAGTGGTAACCGGGAAGAACGAAAAATTGCACATCAATTTTATTTCAATATGGGATATGAAGGTAAAAGCACTGGTTTTTCTAAAAAGTTTGCCTAATCTAGAATGATTAAGTCAATAGTGCACCTGTTGGCTTTTTTCTGTCGTATCCGGATGATAGTCCGCGATATAACATCTTGAATGTTAATCTCTGTATTTACGTTTCTTCCGATGAATGAAAAAAACAATGACGATGTAAATTAAAAATAGCACTGTACAACCTAAACCAAAATACAGAGAGAGAAGCTGTTGAACTAGGTAAAAAATACCTTTTGAGGTTATAAAGGAAACATAAGCTAAGGTTAAGCTTAGAAGCCATAATGCTGCCCCGAAAATTAATAATATTTTAGATTTTTTATACATATGGACGCACCTTCAGAAAAAAGTAGTTCGGTTTTTGGGTTTGTTTCCAGATTCATATTATCAGATTTACAAAGGAATTGGAAAAATCCACTGATTGTTTCTCCCTTCATATATAATAATCACATAGAATTAGAGGAGTGTTCCTTATGGAATGTGAAGTATGTGGTTATAAAATCGATATGAAAAAGAAAACTGGATTTTTTTTGATTACGAAAATACAGAACCAACATATGAAATTACTTCAAAAATTTTTGATGAGATAATATGTGAGCAAATAATAAATCATGCTTTATCATTATCATATAAACCTGACACGATTTATATTGATACATGGTTTCCTGATACACATTTATTTGAAGGATGTTTTGAGATAAAAAAGAATATAATAGATGGAATGTCGGCTAAATACTAGAACATACAAAATTAAAAGTAAAGTTTTTCTTTTAAGCGATCATCATTATGAACTGCACCCCAATTGTTAGACACAATTGGGGTGCAGTTTTTTTATGAGTAAATTATAAGTGATATAAAATTAATGATTATTCAAGACTATAACTCGAGAGCAATTTCTCAAACAGAGTATGCAAAACAATGGGGGTTACCAAAGCATAATTCCAATATTGTTGAAGTTATATGAATTACATAAGGAATTCGAAAGTGTAGAGCATTTTAAACAAGAGCTTGAAAAATATATGGAATACTATAATACGAAACGGAATAAGGCAAAATTAAAAATGAGTCCGTTACAATACCGAACTCATTTGGAGCAAGCTGCTTGACGAAATAACCGTGTCTAACTTTAGGGGTCACTTCACAATCTAGACCTTTGCTATTTTAAACAAAATATTAGCTCTAGGGGAAACTACAAGAAGATTTTTTTTAAAAAAATAAACTGACTAGTAGGTTTATGGTTATTTTTCAAGTTCTAGGTTCATATATTTTACTATCCAAGAACAAAGGGGGTGAAAATATGAAAATAAAAGGGAAAAAGATTGAACAAGTTAGCACAACAGCTGCATGCAGTGTATTTGATGCAATGGGAGGAGCTTGCTAACTAAGTAATAAGTAAAGTCTTAGGATTTAAAATACATACATAGGAGGTGTAAAGATGAAAATTAAGGGGAAAAAGATTGAACAAGTTAGCACAACTGCTGCATGTAGTGTATTCGATGCAATGGGAGGAGCTTGCTAACTTGATTATTATGTAAATAGTGATGAGATAGTGGTCTAGTTTTTGAGACCACTATCTTAATTCTTGGAGGTGAATGTGTGTTTAAACCATTGTTCAAACCAATATACTCGGCGTATCTAGTGAGACCTGGTTATATTCGTATTGGTCAATCAACAGATTTGGGAATGGAAATCGAGGATGAAACAGGAATTTTTCTTGATCTTATCTTGCAATTAAACGGAATAAAAGGACTTGAAGAAATTTGTCAGACTTTAATAAAAAAGTACCCGAATGTAACAAACGAAGAAGTTTTAAACGCAATTGAAGAATTAAATCAAATGGGATTTATATCAAATGCTGAACTAGAAGAAAAGTGTATGCTATCGAGTGAGAAGAGGAATCGATATAAGGGAAATCTTAATTTTTTCCTTCATTATTCAGGAATTGAAAATTCAGCAATATCCCATCAAATTAAACTAAATCATTCCAGAGTAGTCATATTAGGTATGGGTGCTTTTGGCTGTGGGTTATTGATGAATTTAGCTGGTTTGGGTGTAGAACATGTTAGAATTGTTGATTTTGATACGATTGAACTTAGTAATCTAAATAGACAGTTTCTATTTAGAGAGAATGATATTGGTTTAGCAAAAATCGAAGCCGCAAAGAATTCTATTCTTGGATTGAATTCGAACATGGAAATAGATATTGTCAATAAAAAAATTGATTCAACGGAAGTAGTGATTGAATTAATAAAGGACTATGATTGTGTCATTTTAGCAGCGGATCAACCTTTAATGCAAATTCAAAGATGGGTGAACTCAGCTTGTGTGAAACTAAAGAAAGTTTTCATGTCAGGAAGCATTTATTTAAATAGAGGAGTATTTACCACTATTATTCCTGACGAAACTCCATGTTTTGATTGTATGCTATTTGAGAATGGTGAGCCTAACTTAACTCTAATCAATGAAATGGAAAGATTCGTTAATACAAATTATATGCCACCTAATACCGCAACCGCCCCTGGAACTTTAATGATAACATCTATGATTATCCAAGACTTGTGCAAATTACTTACAGGTATATCACCTCCGATTTCTCTTGGGAAAACAATCCGTTTTGACATCATGACATTTTCAAAAAAGGAGATTCCTTGGAAAGAAAGAGAAGTAAAGAACTGCCCTACATGTGGTGAAGGAAAACATTATCAACACATTTTTAATAGCTTGGATAAAGAAGAATGGGCGAACAGACCTTTTATAGAAAGATAGGTAATATTAACTATGAATATAACCTTTCAAAGTAAAATAAAAATGCATCGTTTAAAAAGTCGGATAGAAGATGATGATGAAGTAGTGATTGGCCGTGTTGACACAGGAGAATATATATTGTTACCAAAAATAGGTATTGAAATTATTGATTTATTAGATGAGGGAAAATCAATTGGTGAAGTTAAACATATAATCGAAGAGCGTTACTGTGAAGAAGTGGATGTACTAGATTTCGCAAAAGATTTAATTATGGATTATAAGTTTGCATACATGTTAGATGGTATCATTGTCAATGAACAAGATAAAACAAAGGACCATTTAGCTTGGATACCTGGTAAAGTAGGGGACTATTTGTTTGGAAAAATGGGTTATATGATATACATAGTAATCATACTTTCATGTTTATTTCCACTTGTTCTTTCTGAAGGTATGGTCTACCCACATTATAGTGATATTTTTATAACATCATACTCCTCTATAAATATTCTTTTGACAGTTTCAATTAGTTGGTTTTTTTTAGGTATTCATGAAATAGCCCATTTAATTTCAGCAAAGTCTCTTGGGATTGGAAGCAGAATCCGACTTAGCCATAGACTATTTTTTATGGTGGCAGAAACAAATATGTCGAATATCGTTCTAGTGGAACCAAAGAAGCGGTATCGTGCATTTTTAGCAGGAATGGCTTTAGACGGAATGTTTTTAAGTATTGTCTTCTGGATTCAATACCTTCATGAAATTGGTTTATTTTCTCTTTTACCCACCACATTATCTATATTCAAACTATTAGGTTACATCTTTTTTATGGGACTATCCTTCCAGTTTATGTTTTTTATGCAAACAGATATTTATTACACCATAACTACATTTTTAAGGTGTAATAATTTAATCGTTAATACTAGGCTATTTTTAATGATGAAAGTTAAGAAGAAGCTTACTTTACATCAGCAAAGTGAATGGGAGGGAGTATCTCTTAAAGAAAAGAAAGTAATTAAGTGGTATTCTTGGGTTTATGTGCTAGGAATATCATGGGCAATTATTTTTTTCTTAAGTTATACGTTTCCACAGCTGATTGAATTTTATAGTAATTCATTTCGTTCAGTGTTTAAATTTCCATTTCAGTTATGGTTTTTCATTGATGGAATTTTTTATCTAACTATAACATCTATTCCATTTGTAGTCGTTATTTGGTCCTGGATGCGTACCCTAAAAAGGAACAAAATACGGAGTAGAAGTAATGCACTTTAGTGAGTGAATTAATTGTAATCTAATAAATGATATAACCAAACCAGTTTTTTAAGAAAAAACAGTCCAAATGATTCAACTGCCCTTGGATGTTAAGAAAAAGCCTCTATCTACGGAAAACGTAAAAGCGAGGTAGATTGCGTTTTTGGTCACATCAAGGGCAATTGGTCGTTCCTCAGATGGTCCTTGCGGGGTCGTACCAAAGTCCATGTAGAATTTGGGATTGTGGCATTAGCAAATAATTTTAGAAAATGTAGTTTTATAAAAAAGATTGATCATTTAAACAAAGTCTAATTATTTAAAATAAGGTTTGATTAAAAATCCTGTGTTGATATGCAGGATTTTTTCTTCTTCCACAATCGGGCCAGATTGTGGAAGATAAAGTATAAATTTCAGGAGGTTTTTTTATGTTTGTAGTAAATGTAGAAGGGGCAATTCGTCGCAATGAGAAATGGCTTTTAATCCGTAGAAGTGAAAAGGAGGAGCATGCTGGTGGGGGTCTCTCATTAGTAGGCGGAAAGTGTGAAATTGAAGGTGATTCATCTGATATTCTGGAAAGAACGTTAAAACGAGAAATTTTTGAAGAAGTAGGTAGCGAAATAACAGGCATTAAATATGTAAATAGCTCCTCCTTCGTTACTGAATCAGGGATAAATGTAATCGATATAGTTTTCCTATGTCATCATAAATCTGGAGAACCTTACGCTAAAAGTACTGAAGAAGTGGATGATGTTATTTGGATGACAACTTCAGAGATTCTTGCTCATACGGATCTACCTATATTTCTAAAAGAAAACATTAAACTTGCAGAGAAAATACTACAAGATAATTTGCATGTGAAATATTAGTTATACATATTCCATTAAGGGGCGCTTTTCTGAAATAAAGAAAGCGTCTTTCTTCATGAACAGGGCCATAGTGTGGAGTAACTCTTATATTGCGTATTGCGAAGTAAGTATATTTTTAATAAGATAGAATATATGTTCCTATAAAGATGGAGGGGTTCGAATGAAACGAGTTTATTTTCAATCAAATAATTTATGTTTGTCATATATCGATTATAATATTGGTGAAAGTGAAAAGGTTTTACTTGCATTACATGGTCATTTTGGAAATGCTAGAATGTTCTCTAGTCTTGCATCCAATTTTGATGATTGGAAAGTCATTGCTTTAGATCAGAGGGGGCATGGTTGGAGTGAGCATCCAGAAAATCGAGATTACTCTCGCGAAGCATACATTGAAGATATAAAAAATTTTATTACGACTGTACTAAATAAAAAATCTGTAGTTATAATAGGACATTCGTTAGGGGGAGCGAATGCTTATCAATTTGCTTCTAAATATCCCGAACTTGTAAAAGCAATGATTATAGAAGATATTGGGGCTGAAATTGAAGGTGATGCATCCTATGCAGAACAATTTCCTAATAGAGTAGCTTCATTAAAAGAGCTTAAAGACGTAATAGAGAGTAGATGGAAAGGAAGTTTTAGATACTTTGGTGAAAGTGCCTTTGAAGACGAGCATGGATGGGGATTTAGATTTGATTCAAAAGGGATGATAATTTCACAGCAAAATTTGAACGGTAGTTGGTGGAATGAGTGGACAAACACAGATTGTCCAACATTACTATTACATGGTAAAAATAGCGATGTGGTTAACCTTAGTCAAATCAAAAAAATGAAACAAGTAAGAAAAAATACTACAATAAAAGTTTTTGAAGGCTGTGGACATACCATTCACGATGATAATCCTCTTAGTTTTAATAACACTGTAAAAAACTTTCTTGAATTACTTTAATCTATAAGAACTAATGCTACGCAGTACAAGGATACTGTTAAATAGAACAGGTTATTCGGCAATCTGGCGCCTGATTGTCGATAAATATAGGTAGAAAATGATCTTACTTTTTTATTAAAATCATACTTAAAACTGCTGAAAGAGAATCCCTTTTGAACAATCTTTTTTTAAAAGGGATTCTTTTAATTTATCGTGAAATATAGGCTTGTGGGGGATTATTAATCAAAATTTATTCCAAGGCCTAAATTTATCCCTACGTTTAACTTACTGTAAATTCAATAGGATTAATTGAATTGAGTTCATTATATCTCTCCTTAGTCATTATCACTACAAAAAATAGACAAAAGTTTCATTTTTGCAATATGTAATGGTGACTAATAAAATATATCGCAGTTCGAAATAAATATATAATTAAATGGTATGAGAATATGTTAAATACTGTTACTAGCAATCAATAGTTTTATTCTGAATATTATAGTCATTTAATACTGGAACATAAATTTCAAATTCAAGCAATTCATGATTCCATGTATGATTTTGCTTTTTATCAAATAATTCAATGTAAGGGAGATTAGGATGTTTTGTTAAGCCATTTTCCATAAGTTTGTTTTCGATCAATTCATAAGTTTCTATAACCTTTATAGATGAACCCTTATGTTTGAATACAGCATATTCGATTGAAGGGATGATTTCGCTTACGAAATCACCCTTTAAAGTAAAAGGTATTTCAGATATTGGCTTAGCGAAAAAGTAGGTTGATTTTTTTCGGAAATCACTAATAAGACCGAAATATAAGGAACAGTTTTTCCATTCAAGAATAGGGTACTCATCAAACCCTATTTCATCCCATCTCACTACTATTTCATCCCTTGAAAAAATGTCAATATCCTCTACTTTCTTTCCTACAATCTTTAATTCACCTTTTTTTTTAATAGTAAATTTCATCTTTTAGTCCTCCCATAATTTTTATGCAGTTTGATTATTTTTTGGGGTAAAACTCTTGGATTTGGCTAAGAAGTATTTCGTAACAAAGAAGGTGAAAAATAATCCTATTCCAGATATAAATAATGTTCCTTTCTCACCTAATATTTCTCCTAATACACCTCCGATCAATGATCCAATCGGTACTAGACTCATCATTATCAATCGTAATAAAGCATTTACCCTACCTTGTGTATTTATAGGTACAATCATCATTCTTATACTAATCTGATTAACTCTAAATATAGTTATACTTACCCCCAATAATAGCTGTGTCAAGATAAGATATAAGATTGAATAAATAGAATTGTCTGATACCACAGGAAGAAGTAGCACGGAAAATGCTCCCATGATAAGGGAAATCACCAAAGATCTTTCCTTTCCGACGAGATTTGCGATCTTGCTAGCTAGTACGGATCCTATAATTCCACCAATACCAGTAGAAGCCAGGACGATTCCAGTGAAAAATGGATTCAATTTAAGTTCTTGTGTTAAAAATAAGAGAAAAATAGGAGCCATCATGGTTGAAAATAGATTTAACAAAGCTGTAGATAATGCAAGAACTCTTAGTTTTGCATTATTGATGATGACTTGATATCCTGACTTTGCTTCCAATAAAAGCGATTTTCTCTTAGTTGTAACTTCCTCAATACTTTTAACATCCTTCTCTTCTTTTATAGTTGCTAACACCAAACTAGATAACATAAAGGCACCAATATTAAAAATTATGGCAAAAGGAGCAGATAATAGTTGTATTAACATTCCTGCTATTCCCGGGCTTACTGCCATTGATACAGATCTTGTACCTTCCAATTTACTATTAGCCTTTATAATTTCATTTTCTGTAACAACTTTTGTAACAAGAGATAGGTATGCGATATCAAAGAAGGTTGTAAAAATCCCTAAAAAAAAGGCAACAAAATATAAATGTATTATGGTCAACATATCGAAAATATACAAACAAGGTATCATTAGAAGTGTAATAAAACGAGCTACATCTGACACTACCAAAATAGGAACTTTGCGATGTCGATCTACCAAAGTACCTACAACGAGACTAAATAAAAGGATAGGAGTATAGCTAACAGCTTGGAGGAAGCCCATTTGCAATGGATTACCTTTTATCACAACAACTGCTATTAAAGGAATACTCATCGTAGAAATTTGATGACCAAATACTGACAACGATTGACCTAACCATAGTTTTGAAAAGTTACTTCTAATAGAATGTTTAACTTGTATCCCCTCCTAAAAGTGGGCAGTTTTACTACCTAAAGTTTGGACATTGAAAAAACTTGTAAGACAATAGCAACAATTCTATTATTAATCTGAAAAGAGGAATAAAAAAGGGAAAATAAAATTATTATTTTCCTCTATTAATGCTGGGGAGTTGCAAAATGAAAGTTGAAGAATATTTTATTCTATTAAGGGAATATTACCGAGAATATAAGAGTTGGGACGAGATTGAAGTAACTTTAAATGAAGTATCAAATATTCTTCTATGTACAAAGAGAAATTCTCGTTTAGTTTTAAACAAATTATCCGATTTAAATCTACTTAAATGGAACCCTGGGAAAGGAAGAGGGAATAAATCGACTTTAGTATTTTTATCTTACCCTGAGGATCTGGTCTTTAATGTAATCATTGACCTTGCATCAAAAGGGAACTTGTCAACCTCTTACAGATATCTATCATTTCAAACAACACCGCAGAAAGTTAAGATGAAATACAAAGAGTGGCTAGATGAACAACTTGGGGTTAAGCATTATGTTGAAAAAGGAAAATCTATCGATGTGATAAAAGTTCCAATTTATACAAAAATACAATCGTTAGAACCATCAAAGGTCTTTTATGGACCAATGAAACATATCCTAACAAACATATTTGATAATTTAGTAACATTTAATTATCAAACAAACA
Source organism: Bacillus sp. CGMCC 1.16607 (assembly GCF_042683745.1). Classification (NCBI taxonomy): domain Bacteria; kingdom Bacillati; phylum Bacillota; class Bacilli; order Caryophanales; family Bacillaceae; genus Bacillus; species Bacillus sp. CGMCC 1.16607. Next base: position 44,029 of record NZ_JBHUJX010000013.1, on the reverse strand, counting down.
ACCCTGAACCTCATATTGCCCATTATTGGGATGTAAGTAACAAAGATTTAACATGGACGATATATCTTCGAAAAGGAGTATTTTTTCATAATGGAAAAGAACTTACATCCGATGATGTTATAGTTTCTATTAATAGAATAATAAATTCTGAATATCCTCTTAAATATACTTCATTTTTAGGGATCAAACAGCTCGAGAGTGTTCACAACTATTGTTTTAAAATCCATTTGTACAAACCTAATTCCTTGCTCTTGCATTTTTTTAGTCAACCCGAATTTAGTATCTTACCTAGTAAGCATATATCTGAAGAAGATAGTGAAGTTATTGGCACTGGTCCTTATCAACTATTAAGCAATAAGAATAATGTATTAATATTAGGCGCTTTTCAATATTATTTTAAAGAAAGGCCACATATAGACAAATTAGAAATTTGGTCTTTTCCTAACGATAAAAATATGGCTATAACAAATTCTGATATTATTTTCAATCCACCGGAAGAAATAACAAGAAATCTCGGGAGTTGGAAATCATTCTCAACACAAATCAGCAAAATGCTTATTTTCAACTCTACAAAAATTAATAGCCCTTTGCTTAATAAATCGATAAGAAAGATAATTTCTACTTCTCTAAACATAGAAACATTAATAGATTTAGGTAATAGTAAGAAGAAAGAAGATTTGGGTGCTAATATTGATGGTTACAATGGAGAATTGATAAGTATATATACCACTACGACAAATGAAAGGGAAATGGAATGGATTAAGATTGAATTTAATAAATTAAGCATAAATGCTAAATTAGAACAGATTTCCCCAGATGAATTATACAGAGCTGATGTTTACTTAAAAGCTGATATTATTATTTCTGGTTTTTCCTTTGATTACTCTAAAGAGATATCCATCCTAACATTAATATTTAAGTTTTTCGGATTGTTTACAATAGAAGTCCAAGAAAGCATTCAAAAACAATTAGATCTGGTGAAAAGTTCCTATAACCCAAATTTAAGAAAAAAAAGTTATGATAAAATTTTTATGATTTTAAAGGAAAATTATTGTATTAAAACTCTATATAAAAAACAAATAGATACTAAGATGGATTCCTCTATCTTATGGAACGACAACCAAACATCAAATTTGATTGACTTTAGAAATATATGGATAAAAAATACAGATACTTGTTCTAGTATTAATAAAAGTACAAATGGATGAAGATACGAAGTAGACTAAATACTGCGCAACAAACAGGCAAATCATCGAGGTAAAATTCATGTGAATTAATTGTATTTGATTTAAAGTTATTTGAGATTAATCGAAGTGTACCATACCACAAAAAGTGGTAAAGGAAACCATCTCAATATCAAATAACACTGTCTTGCCCATATCTCTATACAGATAATTTGGAAAAATTTTTTTTGGATTTTTATTTACTTTGTCGATTTTGATTTTTCATGTTCGTTGTATCTATACAGAGGACGAGTATGAATGGTCTTCTAAAAGGAACTTGACTTAGAAATAAGGTGGAAATCCCCCAAGATCAGAGCTCAATGAAGCCATAAGTAAGTACAATGAGGAATTAGTTAAGGCAGGTGTGAGGGTTGCGGCTAATTGACTATATCAAAGTTCAATTGGGATTCGCATTTGGATTACGAAACTAGGGAAAAGCCAGTGGTTATGGATGGCACATTTACGGAAACGAAAGAAGTGATTGCCGGGTTCATTTTATTGATGTGAAGTCGAGGGAAGAAGCGGGTCGAGTGGGCAATGCGGATGCCGGATCCACAGGGATATTGGGAATGTCAGAATTGCAGGAAATTTGTTGCAAGAGGTATTGGTCAGTGCGCTTGAAAAATGGCCGGAGTCAGGTATATCAGAATACTGGGAGCCTGGCTCATAACTGTTGCCAAACGATAGGCGATTGATCTTCTGCATCTCATATTCACCACGTGTCATCCGGTACTTTTAAGGGAAGCTCGAGTCGCTCTAACGCGGTTGCAACATATCCTTCATTAACCATGAGATAAATCACATCCAGAACTTTTGACATCCGGCGTGAAAGCTCAAGCCCACATGGATATTCAAAAGGTACCTTTGAAGCAGAAAGTGTTCCTTTGCTCTGACGATTTGTTGTGCAATGGCTGATTCCGACACAAGAAAAGCTAAAAAAAGCTTGGACCATTCCATCTGTCTTTAACCCGTATAGCTGTTTAAAATAGGACCAATTGCAACCTCGAGCTCAAGTCTTCCGTTATCGGACGCTTTACTTTAATAAAGATATTCAACAACAGGGCAAGATTTTGAAATAAAAAATAAAAGAGTAGAAATTTTTGATAAAATGAATCTTAGAAATGTAAAAATAAGAATGATTGCTTAGGAAGAGGGGGAAGAAGTGCCATATTGTAAAGTTCGTCAGGCTGAGATTTATTATGAAGAAATAGGTGAAGGTAGACCAATTTTGTTAATACACGGATTTACACCTGATCATAGATTAATGAGTGGTTGTATGGAGCCAATATTTACTTCAAGGGATGGATGGAGAAGGATTTATGTGGACCTACCCGGAATGGGGTTAACAAAGAATTATAACGGAATTAGTAGTTCGGATGATATGTTAAATTCGCTTATAGATTTTATAGAAGCTGTCCTTCCTAATAAAGAATACATAGTTGCAGGAGAATCTTATGGTGGATATATAGCAAGAGGACTTATTGAAAAGCATAAAGAACGAATACTAGGGGCTGCATTTATTTGCCCTGTTATTATTCCTCAGCGAGACTATAGAACGGTTGAGAAACATAGAATTTTAAGAAGAGACGATGAATTTGTAGAAAAATTATCAAAGGAGGAATTAGCCGAATTTAGTAGTAATCAAGTTGTACTTGATGAGTACAATTGGTTACGTTATAACAAAGAAATTTTAGCTGGATGTAAAATTGCGGATGAACAATTTTTAGAAAAGATTAAGAACAACTATGAATTTTCATTTAAAGCTAATCAAACTATTTTTACCAGACCGAGTTTATTTCTTTTAGGAAGACAAGATTCTTCTGTTGGATACAAAGATGCACTTAACATAATGGAATACTATCCAAGAGGGTCATTTGCAATTTTGGATATCGCAGGTCATAATTTGCAAATTGAGCAACCCAAACTATTTAGTTCTTTAGTAAATGAATGGTTAGATAGAACAGAAGAATTATTATTGATTAGTGAAATAACTTGTTCAACAATCTGGCGCGATTGTTGAATAAAACATAAATTTATAAACCACTTTATTGTTATATTTCTTTAGTATAGTGAAGTGTTTTACATCAAAAATTTAACAACTATATTTACAACCCCGACCTAACATTGGTTGAGCATTTAAAATTAAATAATTTTATTGTCATTAACACAGGAATGTGAACTGTAATACCTTTTGATTAACTCAGTGGAGAAAGTCAAATACATCACTACAGCTCTCCTTTGCTAGTAAGTGATAAAACGAAACAGTAAGATTATTAATAATTGAATTTATGGATACCATCATAGTTGGTGAAAATGAGCTTGTTAGAAAGAGAGAAAGGTGTTGCCGTTATCACGGATGGCTTTTATTAAGGAGGAGTTAAGAAGTAACGTAATGAAATTTACAGACTAATCAAATGGTTGCCAGTCAGCGTGAACAAGCAGGTTGCAGGATAAGGTGGAAACCCACCTAACAAGAAATAGTCATTCAAGTAGAGAATCTTGGAGTAAGAGGGCTAAATCTGTTCTTAAGTGTAGACAGTTTGGAAATGAGGCGGAAGCCAACTTAGTAGGAGGTTTGAACTCCGAAATCCCAAGTTTATGGTGGTAGAAATATTTGACTGTACAGAATGCCAAATCTTTATTCTCGATTTGGAGAGAAAGTAGAGTTTCCTTCGGAGAGCATTGATCTTTGCACCTTTCACAATGATCTTGTAACAACTCGGGAGATCCTGTGTGGTATTTCATTATGAGTCTTGTTCTGCACAGGAAGAAGAATAGATGCAAATCTGCTCATGTATTAAGAATTTATATTGGAAAACCTAAAACAAACAAGATGACTTTCTTAGGAAGGTTTTTGTCAACCCTATCTTAATCTAGGGAATTATAGGTTAATTTGTTGAAATTTGTCTATCAATCATCGATCTGTTATGCTTCGTTTTATGCTATGCTCTTAATATAAAACGACTAGTTGTTCTATATTATGGGAGAGGAGTGATAAAATGGTTAAAATTCTAAAATCAATCAAAAAGGCAATTTCAACAAAGAAAGTAGCACCTGTTTGCGAACCAATGTAATTATTACATTATGACAAAGTCTTACTTAAAAGGTAAGGCTTTGTTTTCTTTTATAAGTGAATAACTAAAGTAGAATGCTGAATACATAAAGATAAGAAATAAACAGGATATGAACAATGGTAATTCTTTATCATAAATTACTAAATAAGGAGTTTTAGAGAGTTGAATTTAAAGCAATCATTACTTAATATTATCGATGACTTAATTATTAATAATTACATTAAAAAAAATGATATCTACAATCAGGGAACTGGGTTGAGAAATGAACTATTATTACCCCTATATAAATCATTAGAAAGTGCATTAGATGAATCTTTTAGACTCAATCTAAAAGATAGGGTGATAAAGGTTCACAAGTTCAATTCTGTAAAATTTGACTTTGCATTAGAAGAATTAAAGAGATTTTTTTTGTTAGCAGCCTTGGTGAAGAATGGTATATCTATGTACTCTATGAAGGTAGATGCAGTATGGCACGAAATGTTAATGTTTACTAAGGAGTATGATTCCTTTTGCGAGAATTTTATTGGCAGGAAGATACACCATGTTCCTAGAGTAAAAAATAAACCTCTTTATATGACAGAAAAACAATTTAATGAACAACAATCTTCTGATGATGCCCAAGACAAAAGACTACTTTTCAATATCATTTACAGTCACGTGTTTATTACAACTGAATTTAGTCACTATTTTTGGGGAGAGATCGAGACAGATTTACCCGGAAACTGGAGCGCTATTTTAGATAAACATTTTAGACATTATCCTGACTTACGTGAATCAGTCATTCTTGCTGAACAATTAAGTTTATTGAGTAGGGAAACTTCTGAAATAAAACAACAAGTGGTATTTAAGTAACCTTGAACCATAATGAGTAAATAAATAGATAACAAGAATTTATCATTAATGGGTGGGTCTGCTGCTAATCGGTAGCGGACTTAAATTATGTGTACCACATTCTAGTAAGTTCTTTTTAAGTAAAGTTTGAAATATTCCTAATACAACCTATATTTTATTTAAAATTATTTTAAAGTGCCTACTTTAAATTCTATTACCGGTTAGATAGGTATAAGTGTCAACGGATATATCTATATTTTTGATCTTTTAGAATGTAAAATTTTGTTCTTCCTCCTTTTTCCCCAACCATACGGATTGGCTTTATTAATTGCAACTTCATAATGCGCCATAGAGAATACATTGGCAAATTGCTTATATGTAAGTCCGGGTGTTGCTTCAACCATCTTGCTTAAACCGATATTCATTCCCATTTATAAAAGAGCAGCCATGATAATGATCGTTTCTTCCTTATGTGGCTTTCGAATATTGAAAGCATGAGTGAATTGCTTATGAAATCCTACTACATAAGCAACATCTATGAGTAATCGGTTAATTTTAATTATTGGAGCATCTTATAAAGACGAGCACTAAATTTCTTTGTTAATTAATGAACATCATTTTCTAAGCATGCAATTGAAAGTTTTCCCCTTTAAAAAGGAAATTTATCAAGCTTTTTAAAATTTGATAAGGCTATTGGTTCTCTTTATCATATAGTCATAGATGATAAGCTAACTAATCATTCTCTAATTGGTTAACATCAGCAAATGACTTTTAATTAAAAATTGTCCGAAAGGATTATATCCTGATAAATCTAGTTATTTATTAAATAGACTAATTAGTATATTATTTATCATGGGGGGTAAATTGTAATCTATTAGATATAGTAGAAATAATTAATAGTATCAATATTTTGTCAGGAAAAGTGTATTCCATTCTTCTTTAGTTCAGAAGTGATAAAAAAACGTGTTGAAGGGTTGATGAAATGGTGTTAAGAAAAAATTCCTTTTATGGCATTTTTATAATTTCAATGATTTTATTTATGTATTTTATATTTTGTGTAGTCCCAACTTATGCAAATTCACCAATAACGTCCAATAATATAGTAGAAGTTAATGCCCATACATTTTCCAATAATACTTATGCGTATAGTAAATTAGACATCAGTCCTAATGGAAAAGTTTATCTAGCCCATGTTATCAATGATGGAACTGATATTGTTATTAAAAAATGGAATGGAACGAACTGGGAAACAATCACTTCAGTGAGAAATAGTGATGCAAACGTTACTTATATTAATGGGCCATTGGATATTACTGTAGATTCTAATAATGGCATTCATTTAGCATACCATTTAGACATAGGTACAGGAGTTACTAGTACAAGAGGAATAGGATATGGCTATTATAATGGTTCAAGTTGGAATTTTACTCAAATAGAAGTCGCGAGTGATCCAAATGGATGGAAAGATTATAGAACACCTATAATTGAAGTAGATTCTGATGGTAAAGTTTATCTTGTTTATGAACATATAGATGGTAACGGTACAAGGAAATCAGAAGTAAGATTTGCAACTAATGTATCGGGTACTTGGAGTAAACAAGGCGTATATACTAAAACAGGTTCAAGTGATGGGAATTTATTTGCTAGTATTGCAATTGATAGTAATAAAAAAATTCACATTTCGTATACCGATAACAATGCTTTTTATTACACATTCAAATCAGCCTCTGATTCAAACTTTTCTATCGCTAGTAAACTAGTAGATGGGGGCTCATTAAATAGTATTTTTTCTTCTATTTTTATTGATTCGTCAGATAATCTATATTTTACTTATTTCAAAGAGAATGGCTACTCTTATATTGAAACAAATAAGAGTGGAAATTGGCAGACAGAGCAAGTCTATTTTGATCAAAACAGATCTACATATCCCGTAAATATCTTTGTTTATGGGTCATCAGTTTATTTATTAATGGATTCTTGGAAAAACGATGGTACGGATGAATATCTATTTGCGATGGTTAAAAATAATAACCAGTGGATATCAGGAAAGAATGTATTGCCCGCGGATAATAGTTCTACAACATCAGAATTGGACTTTATAATTAACTCTGATGGGAGTTATATGATTATTATGTTAGATGAATCACTTAGAAAAATTAGTAGCTTATCAGGTACCAAAACAGCTTTTGGCTTAGTGTCAAACATCCCACAAGCGCCAAATGTCAGTGCAGATGATATCAATAATACGATTCTTGGTATCGATATGATTATGGAATATCAAATAGACGGTGGCGCATGGACCGCGTATACGGGAAGTATGCCAGACTTAAGTGGCAATAAAACCGTCAAGGTTCGAATCCAAGCTGACTCCACTTCTGGTACTCCTGCAGGGGAAGAGGCGACTTTAACATTTACGACGAACCCAAGTGCTCCACCCGCTCCAAATGTTAGTGCAGATGATATCAATAATACGATTCTTGGTATCGATATGACAATGGAGTATCAAATAGTCGGTGGGGCATGGACAGCGTATACGGGAAGTATGCCAGATTTAAGTGGCAATAAAACTGTCAAGGTTCGAATCCAAGCTGACTCCACTTCCGGTACTCCTGCAGGGGAAGAGGCGACTTTAACATTTACGACGAACCCAAGTGCTCCACCCGCTCCAAACGTCAGTGCAGATGATATCAATAATACGATTCTTGGTATCGATATGACAATGGAGTATCAAATAGACGGCGGGGTATGGACAGCGTATACGGGAAGTATGCCAAACTTAAGTGGCAATAAAACCGTCAAGGTTCGAGTCCAAGCTGACTCCACTTCTGGTACTCCTGCAGGGGAAGAGGCGACTTTAACATTTACGACGAATCCAATTGCCCCGGCCGCTCCAAACGTCAGTGCAGATGATATCAATAATACGATTCTTGGTATCGATATGACAATGGAGTATCAAATAGACGGCGGGGTATGGACAGCGTATACGGGAAGTATGCCAGACTTAAGTGGCAATAAAACAGTGAAGGTTCGAATCCATGCTGACTCCACGTCTGGTACTCCTGCAGGGAAAGAGGCGACTTTAACATTTACGACGAATCCAATTGCCCCGGCCGCTCCAAACGTCAGTGCAGATGATATCAATAATACGATTATTGGCATGGACGCGACAATGGAGTATCAAATAGACGGCGAAGTATGGACCGCGTATACGGGGAGTATGCCAGATTTAAGTGGCAACAAAACTGTCAAGGTTCGAATCCAAGCTGACTCCACTTCAGGTACTCCCGCAGGGGAAGAGGCCACTTTAACGTTTACGACGAACCAAAGTGCTCCACCCGCACCTAACGTCAGTGCGGATGATGTCAATAATACGATTATTGGCATGGACGCGACAATGGAGTATCAAATAGACTTTGGAGCATGGACCGCATATACGGGAAGTATGCCAGATTTAAGTGGCAATAAAACCGTCAAGGTTCGAATCCAAGCTGACTCCACTTCAGGTACTCCCGCAGGGGAAGAGGCCACTTTAACGTTTACGACGAACCAAAGTGCTCCACCCGCACCTAACGTCAGTGCGGATGATGTCAATAATACGATTATTGGCATGGACGCGACAATGGAGTATCAAATAGACGGTGGAGCATGGACCGCATATACGGGAAGTATGCCGAATTTAAGTGGCAATAAAACCGTCAAGGTTCGAATCCAAGCTGACTCCACTTCAGGTACTCCCGCAGGGGAAGAGGCCACTTTAACGTTTACGACGAACCAAAGTGCTCCACCCGCACCTTACGTCAGTGCGGATGATGTCAATAATACGATTATTGGCATGGACGCGACAATGGAGTATCAAATAGACGGTGGAGCATGGACCGCATATACGGGAAGTATGCCAGATTTAAGTGGCAATAAAACCGTCAAGGTTCGAATCCAAGCTGACTCCACTTCAGGTACTCCCGCAGGGGAAGAGGCCACTTTAACGTTTACGACGAACCAAAGTGCTCCACCCGCACCTAACGTCAGTGCGGATGATGTCAATAATACGATTATTGGCATGGACGCGACAATGGAGTATCAAATAGACGGTGGAGCATGGACCGCATATACGGGAAGTATGCCGGATTTAAGTGGCAATAAAACCGTCAAGGTTCGAATCCAAGCTGACTCCACTTCAGGTACTCCCGCAGGGGAAGAGGCCACTTTAACGTTTACGACGAACCAAAGTGCTCCACTCGCTCCAAACGTCAGTGTAGATGATGTCAATAATACGATCATTGGCATCGACATGACCATGGAATATCAAATAGACAGTGGCGTATGGACGGAATACCTGGGAAGCATGCCGGATTTAAGTGGAGATATAACGGTGAAAGTTCGAGTAAAATCCGATACTAATACGGGGACACCTGCAGGAGCGGTAACAACGTTAACCTTTACGACTAATCCAAGTCCGAACCTAGATCAAGTAGCTCCTACAAGCTTACAAGGATTCGCACCAACTTTTGCAGGAAATGACGGTCAGATCAAAGGTGCTTCGCCAGAAATGGAATATAAGTTAAAAAACGATTCAACTTGGATTCAGGTGACGGGAACAACCATTATAGGATTAGTAGCTGGAACGTACGAAGTACGCTATAAAGCTAAATCGGGCTATAATGCTGGTCAAATTACAGAAGTTGTTATCCCACAGTATGTAGCACCAAGCCCCAATCCTAACGATAACGACGAAAGTAGGGGCAGCACTCCTTCACATGGTGGTGGTAATAACATTGGAGGGTCTTCTACAACTCCTAGTGTAAACATTCGCCCTGCTGATGTGGGCGTTAGCGATGGAAGCAAAACAGAATCAGCAGCTAAAGTTGAAATCGTCCGTCAAACAGAAAATAATAAAAAAGTTGATCAAGTTGTATTAGATAATAAAACTACTGAGGATACGCTTAAAAAAGCATTAGAACAAAAGAAAGATACAGTTAATATATCCATCTCAGATTTACCTAATGACTTAGCCGATGAGGTTTTCGTTAAATTACCAAATCAATCTATAGGTCAATTATCTGGCTCAAATGTGTCACTAAATATTCAAACAGAGGACGTTAGTATTCAATTACCAAAAGAATCTGTACAAGGATTAAACAGAAAAGCAGACGACTTATTCTTCCGAGTTATTCCAATCCGAAAAGAAGAGGAGAAAAAAGAAGTCATCTCCAATACGTTAAATGCTAGCGTTGTAAAAGAAGTCGCTGGAGACAATGATGTCCAAGTTCTTGGTAAACCAATGACCATTGAAACCAACTATCAGAACCAAAAAACATTGGTAACTTTCTCATTAAAGGATATTACCCTTCCAACTGATACAACAGAGAGGGAAATGTTTTTAAATTCATTAGCCGTGTTTATCCAACATAGTGACGGAGAAAAAGTAGTCAATAAAGGGAAAGTGAAATACGATGCTAATGGCAAGCCTTTAGGGATTGAGATTGAAATTACTAAATTTAGTACATTTACAATTATTAGTGTAACTGATAAAACTGGAACAAAAACACATGCACCATACATCCAAGGCTTTGGAAAACAATTCAAGCCAGCTGAAATTGTCACACGTAAGCAAATGGCTGCTATGTTAGCGAGAAATTTACCTGAGCAAACAGTTAACGAAGACACCAAAGGTTATACAGACATTAATAAAAACAATTGGGCTTACACAGATATTATGAAAGCTAAGAATGCTGGAATTATGTTGGGTGCAACCGAAACAAAGTTTAATCCAGATGGTGCTGTAACACGTGCTCAAATGGCAGTGATTGCTTATCGTTGGATACAAAAAGAATGTTCCAAGGATTCAAATGCTTATAGCAGTTGTTCATCTTTAAATAAAATCGCAGATGCAGACTATAAAGACGTTTTGTCAGAATACTGGGCGCAAGAAGCCATTTCCTTCATGAAGATTGCGAATATCATGACAGGATTTGAAGGGAACACATTTAAACCAGAAGATAAATTAACAAGAGCCCAAGCAGTAAAAGTATTAAATCGTCTCTTCAAACGTGGTCCATTAAATGAAGTTGAAACATCCACATTTACAGACGTTCCAACCTCCCATTGGGCATATAAGGAAATTGAAGAAGCAGCAAGAGCGCATTCATACACGCTTGAAGCAAATGGAGAAGAAGTATTTATAGATAAATAAAAAATTAACTGGATCCAGGGGTTAGGAACTTCTAACTATTTGGGTCCAGTTTTTTCTTTAAAAGGCTCAAGTAATACGCTTTTCAATATTGCGCATATATATAGATGTACTATCAGTTATATAAGGATCCCAAATGCAGCTTGTGGCGTTTAAAACGAAAGAATTTTACAACGATAAGACTCTTAAGAAATATCTTATGAGACATTCGAAGGCCTGATTTCACTGTTAAGTGACAAAAGCTGTAATACGATAAAGTTATTTAAAATTTGCGAATTATTCTGTTCAACAATCGGGCAACGTTATTGGGCTTGACTTTTAGAGGAAATTGGATACCTATGATCCAGTGTAGAATAGAATGTGAAATTTGGTACTTAAACTAATGCGAAAAGGTTTAGTTAAACAAGTCAGGGGAGAAAGAAAGTTGTTGCTTCTATTCAAATCGTACTTGCTATCATTCTTTTGACAATATTCGTTTCATGTTCTAAAAACATAGAACGGAGGGATGTAGAGATTACTCCTTAACTCAAAATTAATTTAATAGAAAGAACAAAGGTATTTAATTATAGATGTTGAAAACTGTAGTTTCCGTAGAAGTTAATAATATTTATTACACTGCGTTATACACGAAAGAATTAAAAATAATATTGAAAACCTCGCACTATCTTGAGTCAAGGATAAGTGCTTTTTTATTTTTAGTGCTAGATTGTCAAAAGACTAAACCACCTCAGGGCAAAAAGAATAATTCAAATTTTTCTATTTTTTGTAGAAAAGTGTAAAAAAAGTAAAAATCCGAGAGGGAAAATGTTACTATTAAATGGAAGTATTCTAAGGGGGTTTTTTTCATGAACCTATTTTTTTTAGAGCAGGAAATAAATTCCTTGCGTTTATACTTATATGAGTTAGCAAAAAATGCAGATAGTTACTCTCAAGGAGAGATATTAAACGTAAGCCAACAATTAGATCAAAAAGTGCTACTTTATCAAAAATGTTTGATGGAAAAATTGGAAAATAAATATGTCGGTAGCAAGTGATAAAATAGCAGTTAAATAATTAGCCAAATCTTCACAATTTACTTTTTGTAACTCTAAAATTAACTAGGATAACTAGCCTATTTTCTATATAATTTTTTATATAGATTTTTTTATATTAAAAAGGTGGTATGTTCTTTGGGGAAAATTGTAGTTACTGGGTATGGTGTCAAAGCACCAAAAACAAATAATATTGAACAATTTTTATCCAATTTAAGAAAAGGGGTCTGCTGCTTAGAAAGTGTTAACCACCTTTCACCAAATGGTGAGGAAACGATAATTGGACGTATAAACGGAAGTGTACAAGAGCTGGAGACTGATAAGCGTTTTAAGAGATATCCAAGGGTTACGCTTCTAGGTATGACTGCAGGAAAAGAAGCATTAGATAAAGCTTATTTACCGAATATTTCTGATAAAAGAGTTGGAGTGTTTATTGGAACTTCATTAGGAGCAATGGGAGAAATGGCGTTTCAGGAATCGATTATGCAGATCCATCAAGATAAATATAGAGAAATTCCTATTAATTTTTCTCATATTGTCAATTATCATAGTATTACATCAGGAATTGCTCATTTTTTAGGAGCAAAAGGAATAACAAAAACCATAACCACGGGCTGTACTTCTAGTTTAGAAGCAATTCAAGATGCCATGGTTTATTTAACATGTGGTGCGATTGATATGGCGATTGTTGGTGGTACAGATAGTCTAGTCGATAAAATGGCTACCTACGGATTTGCTAAAACAAAAGCAATCGCACTTAATCAAACATTAACAGATGGTGCTATACCATTTAGTCAACGTAGTTCTGGTTTCGCTATTTCGGAAGGTTCAGGTGTTGTAATTCTCGAAAGAGAAGAAAGTGCCTTGAAGAGAAATGTGCCCATCTTAGGTGAAATTGAAAATATTGTTTCAAATAATGATGGGGTTTCTATCTATACAATAGATAATACGGGTGAACAGATGCTAAATGCTTTAAATGAGGTAATTAGAGGTAGGAAACCTGACTATATAAATAGCCAGGCATTAGGGATTAATACTAATGATCGTATAGAGGAACGCTGTTCTAAAGAATTATTTAATCATGAGGTTCCATACTCTTCGATCAAAAGTATGATCGGAAACCCTTATGGAGCGATAGGAATATTACAGGTAATATCCTCTTTATTAAGTATAAATTATGGATTTATTCCTCCAACGATACGAACAAGTAAAGCAGGTTTTGAAGAGATGAATATTGTTCAAGAAACTAATTTCCAAGAGGTGAACGAAGTCGCCGTTACCAATCATGGGCATGGAGGAAATAATGCATGTGCATATATAAAAAGATATCATTAGAGTGGGGATCAGAAGAGTGATTATCGCATTTTTAATTGCTATTATTGGGATAATTCCGATCGTATTAGCAATTTCAGTACTAAAAATATATAAAGGTTCGGAATTAGGCTATGCCTTGCTTCTCTATATGCTTTCCATCGGCTTTTGGCAACTAGATATTGCCTCATTATATTTAAAAGAAATACTTCCTGAAAATGTTATTCTATGGTTTTTCAGGATTTTTAGGGCTGGACCTACCTTTATGATTCCTTTGGTTTTTTACTTATCTTATGTATCTATTAAGAAACATTCAATAAATATAAAAAATAAATTTTATAATCGATTTCTATTATCCATCTTTAATCGGAAATTATTGATATTACTAACCATTTGGAGCACTTTTGTCTATTTTATTAATATGACCAATCTAGGAGTTGCAGGTTTAAGGGAAGTCAAGATAATAAACACAGATACCTATTCCTATTTCCCTGAATATGGGCAACTTCAATTTTTGTACATCTATCATACAAGCAGCTTTATCATATTTGTTTTGTTTACATATTTGATTTCTAGGAATATCCAAAATCAATACTTAAAAGATTTTCTAGGTACGTTTTCATTTTGTTCATTTTTACTTTTCTTATCAGGGTTATTAAACTTCATTCCTAAAACAGGGACATTATTCAGTAGCTTAGGTGTTATCATTTTTTCAGTCATTATCATCTTTTCATTTGTAAGAATGAACACAGTCATGGCGGTAAACTACAATCGTTTAATGGAGCGTCAGAAGAAACTAGATTATTCAGGGAATCTTACTGCAAGCTTAGTTCATGAAGTAAAAAATAATGTACAAATAATTAATGGCTATTCCAAATTATTAAATGAGTCAACCACAATATCTTCACAAGATCAAAAAATGAATGAGATGATCCAACTCGCTTCGCAACAATTAGTTGAGTTAACCCAAAATTATTCAAAGTATATAAATGATCAACCGATTGATTTTATGATGGAAGATATAAATGTAGTTATCGAACAAGCAATCAAAATTACAAATGAAATGGCCAAAAAAAAATCAGTGGAGATTAGCTTTGATCGAAAATATAGAACACTAAAAGCGTTTGTAAATCAAACGAATTTAAAACAAGCATTTGTTAACTTGATAAAAAATAGTATTGAAGCATTTCCTGAAGAAGTACTTACAAGAAGTATCATGATTACTACTGATATCCTAGCAGATAAAATTTTCATTACTATTATAGATACAGGAACGGGAATACCAACAGAAAATTGGGAAGGTATTTTTGACCCATTCACTACATCTAAAAAAGATGGGTTAGGATTAGGATTACCATTTGTCAAGAAAGTCATTTTTGAACATCGTGGAGATATTAATATTGTGGAAAGCAGTCAAAGAGGTACCAAGTTTCAAATCACATTACCACAATATTCTTTTAGTGATATTCATATTTAATAATATGTACCTACACTACATAGGTAGTATTTTATATGACAATAAGCAGGCTGCTTTTAAATAGCGGTTTTTTGTTGTCATTATTACTTTTAAGGTGGCAATACAATGCCAATGGGAACAGCTGTATTAGGAGAAGTTATGTATTTTGGCGAGATGGCGCCAGCTATCCGTGAAATGCATAACGATTGTTAGAAGTTGTCATTGTGAAAAAAAAACAAGGAGTTGTTTTAGCAAGTGGTTAACCAACATAACCAATTTAGGAGAAATTATAAATGGATTGCATGTTGATAAAAGTAACTCAAGATAGGTATTTAGTTAATGGAATTGAATCGTTAAGAGATAGGGAACTTCTTCGCCTTCTTTTATGTCTGGAATGAAGAGCCATTCGGTTGAAGAGTGGATTAACGAGATCCTTATTCTAAAAAATGAGTATGGTTTAAAGCGGATAACCAAAGAGAATCTTATGTCCAATGTAAAGGGATTAGCTCAAAGAGAATCAGAACTGCTTTTAGCATTTCTTGAATTGTGTAAGAAAACTTATTCTGATGTACCTTCTGTAGGATGGGGTATTAAGTCACCATAAGATGGAGCAAATATTAGGAGTGGAATGGAGAAATCAATTCCGAGAACATTCCTTTTATGTAGGTTATCCTTCTATTTCTCCTTGTGAACCAATGATTGATGGATTAATATGGTTTACCGATAAATAAAAAACTTGGTGTATGAATCTATAATCAGACTTCTCAAGAAATAGTTGTCAATAATGACATCGAATTTGGTTGGAGTCCCTTTGTTATAAAAAGTGTAGCACCTCCTAATGAGCCAGTGCATATTCAATCTGCTGATTTTCGAAATCACCTAGTTTGGTATGTGGATGAAAATGGATATGGTCAATATGGTGTAATTCAAAAGAATGGACAAGTTTGGTTACCCCATCAAAAACCTCATATATAATTTATTCATAGTTACTAGTAACTCAGAATAAAGGTTTTTAAAAGATGGTCTTTAAGGGATAGTTATTTTAAGAATTATATTGTAGTTGAAGTTAGAAAAATTATGTCATTTATGATGAACATTATAAAAAATCGCTTTATTTTTCCATAAGAAAAGCATTTCTAAATGAAATGCTAATCAATTAAATAATTTTCTAATTGCTGGAACCAATTCATTAAAATTTGGCTTAATGATAAAATCTTTTGCTCCAGATTGTAAGGCTTCAAATATAAACCTTTGTTGTCCCATTGCTGAACAAATAATTACTTTAGCTTCTGGATCAAATTCTATAATACTTTTTAAGGCATCAATACCATTTAAATTAGGCATTGTTAAGTCAAGTAGAACAAAGTCTGGTGATTTTTCTTTGTATAAAGAAACAGCATATGCGCCATCAGAGGCTTCAATGAACAATTTGTAGCCTTCGTAAAATAAGATATTTTTTATCAAATTTCTTAGGAACCTTGAGTCATCGGCAATAAGAACGGTTTTGCTCATTTATAACACCTTTCACTAAATATTAAGGCAAATTAGGAAAGGGAATATTCTAGATGTAGTTTTGAAATTTATGCAACCCGGCTACCATAACAAAAATAGTTTTAGGCCCGTGGCTTTGCGTCTTTTACTTTCGTAAAATTTGCCCTTATTAGATGTTATCACACATTTTGTTGTAATAGAGGAAAATTTGTCGAATTATTAAACTGAATTAACAGATGAATCACTTGGTCTCATAGGGAACTCGAAATGCAAAATAATCAGATCAGTAAGTTTTTGCCTTGGAAAAAAGTTAAGAGAAATAGATATTCTTACATTTGTTTAAAACTCCTTTAACAGTTATTCCTAAAACCATGTAATACAAGAAAGAGTAATAATATTCCCATTTTATATAGTAAACCAAGTTTAATAAATGACTAATCGGTTCTCCTATAAAGGAAAAGACTAAAGCCATTATCACTAATGCTATTATATATGGTTTCCAGTTCCAGAAAAACTGATATAAAAGCATGTATGTTACTCCTACCATAAAAATATCAAACGGTAATGATCTAGGAGTAAGGGGTATGAATTGCACTGGATATACCCAAAATTTAAGATCTATACCAATAGAATCTAAAGTAGAAGTTGGAATGATTACTAAACACCATACTAATAAAAACTCTAACATCCTTTTTCGGTCAACTACTAATAGCCAGATAGTGAATGGAATTACGATGAATGCAACTAATATCCACCAGTTCCAGGTGAATAATTCATTATTAAGCCAATGTTTAATATCTTGCTTAACTATTTCATTATGATTGTCTATAGTCTTCAGAGCGGTCTTTAAATTCTCATTCATAAAAAGAAATCATCATCCTTTCCATTGTCTAATATATTTAGATAAATTATTGCCTAATTTGTAAATGGAGATGTAAAAAATAAATTCGCAGAACAAGACCTAATGAATCATAAGATTGATTAAGTTTACTAGGCGGTGAGATTAATATGAGTCATAACTTTTACATCACACCCATTGAATATGCAGAAGTTAGAAATGTATGGAGTGGACCCACACAATTTAGAAAGACGGATCAGACTTCTTGACTGGAAGAAAGCAATAGCAATTTCCTCTCCGTTAAAAAGAAAACCGATCGCAAAGCAAGGCAATTGCAGCAGAAAACGGAATTAAATACCAGATATTCTTGAGTCGGATAAATATTTATGGAATGTCTGAGGAAGAGGCAGCCACTAAGCCTTTGCAGAACAGAAAACTAGCTGCTGAGAGGGAATCGGATAGTAACCGTGTCATCCTGAAAGATTGGCTAAAGATAGATATTGACAGCGGAATAAATTATCACACTTTTCGTGAAAGGTTAAAAAAATGAGTCCAGAGGAAGCTGCCACAAAGAAAAATGTCCAGGACATAGATAGGTCCTAAAGGTGCCTAAAGCTATCATAAGAAATACGGAAGAAATCATGAATTGGTATTTAAAAAGGCTTAATACACAAAATAGTAAGTAAGAATTAAAAAAAGGCCAGGAAACATCTGCCTGGCTAAATTAAGAATAACTTTTTAAGTTTTGCTGTAATGCTTTATTCTGAGAAATTATTACTGAACTAAATATAGTAGTTGCAATCAAACTTAATAAAGAAAAGAAAATCAGTACAGCAAATTTATTTTCCATCAATAAACCTCCATAAAATTTATATGGTTATTATTCCATTTTTTAAAAATTCGATTCACAGAAGCGAGCAAAGTATCAAGGTTAGGACTTTGCTAGTTGTCTGTGAGTTAAATACCTTGCTTGGATTAATATTACTTTCAAAATGATTTAAGTAATACGTTAAGCTAAAGTAACCCGTACTGAAAATTTAAAAAAGAGGATGATACCGACTTTTATAACTTAAGCGAATAGCTTCATTGTCTAAATATAGCTAAACGTCATTCAAGGATTTGATTAGCTAGTTTAATCATATCTTTTTTATGTTGATTTTTTGGAATAGTATCATTCTTGTAGTGAATTAAATATGAAATACCATTGCTGTAGAATTTTAACAAGTTTTGGTTGTAATATCCTTGAATCTCGTTATTTAAGCTAATTTTATCAGCTTCATCATCACCCATTTCCAAAAATTCACCATTAAAAGCGGATATTCCCAGAATAATCTTATCCTTTTTATTTTTTGAATTGGTACTGAATTCAATCCTTACTTTTTTATTGTCTTGAAAGTTAGTCGTAATGGTAGGCGGTTGAAAAGGTTTTGCATCAAAAGGTAAATTCTTAGGTAATGTCATTTTAAAAGGTATTGCTTCTAGTCCAACCTTAACAGACGGTGCTTTATAGGAACTGGGAATATGATTTTCTTGTTCTTCTGCTACATCTTGCATTTCGACTTTACTTAACTTTGATGTATCCAGGATTCCGTTTTTAGTGTTTTGGCAACCCACTAAAAAAAGTAAAATAATTACTGAAAATGAAAATAACTTTCTCATGAAAATCTCCCCTTATAATCGTTTCGATTATTTGTCGATTACCAATATGATAAGTTTCATAGTTAGTTTGACTTTAATAAGTTATTTCAAAAAGCGTCTAAATGGAAAGAAAGTGTTCTAAACTAACCAACTTTACTTGTTAATATATTGAAAAATAGACGGCAAACAGAAGCCTTATAACCCAAATAACCCAAAAATAGAAATTAATCGTAAGACAATGCTAATTAACCAAATAAAAATAAAAAAATACCGTTCTGAAAGAAATTGCACCGTTTTACCCCTTGAATATATTTTTAAAAGGGTTTTTTAGGTAGTTTAAAGGAACTATATAAAAAAATAAGTTGTTCCGTTAAAGGGCCATTTTTTGTGGAAAAAGCAGGATTTGTTCATAAATTTCGATCATTATTAATGCTAGGTTATTATTTCTACTACCTGTAAGGTGAAAAAAGAGTAATGACTTTAACTAATAACTATTCAATCAAATTATTTTTTAATTTCGTCGGAATTTGTGAAAAAATAAAATGTGTTACAGTGTTTGCGATTGGATTTAATTCATCAATGAATCTTTCTGCTTTTGCGAATGTATCAAACTGCAATTTAAGCATATAGCACGCACTTCCTGCGATTCTGTAACAGAATTCTATGTTTGGTAGTTTTTCAATGTAATTTTTAAAAGATTTATAGTCACCATTTTTTACAGTTACTTCAATTATGCATTGGATTGGTAAACCTAATTTTTCATAATCAACTTCTAAAGTATACTTCTTTATAACTCCAAATGATTCCATTTGTCTTACCCTTTCCGTAACCGATGGAGAGGACAGATTTATTCTTCTCCCAAGCTCGCTCATTGATAAACGGCTGTTATTATGTAGTTCATCTAAAATTAATTTATCAATATCATCTATTTTCATTTTTAAAGTATATCCTCCTATTATGTTAATTTTAAAAAGAGTTTATCTGATAATCGTTTCCAATTTAATGTGTTTTAGCTATTTTATTTTATATAATTTATTCGTTAATAAATATAACAAGGAGGAACTTATATGGCAAGAATTGTGGAATCTATGTTAGGAGAAACACCTTTTCAACGACTATTGGGGCATAATAATGATGTAATGGAAGGATGGAATCAGTTAGGGGCTGTGTTAGGAAATAGCGGATTATTATCATCTGAATTAAAGGAACAGGTGAGGAGAACATTAGCTCACGGTAACGGATGTGAGTATTGTAAGGCCAAAGGAAGACCAGATCCAGATAAGTTTAATGAAAAAACATCTATTGCAGTAGGATTTGCAGAAGTTTTTTTAAAACAAAAGGGTGATATAGCTGATTCAACTTTTGATATTTTGAGAGAATATTTCACTGAAGCGGAGATAAGTGAATTTTGTGCATTTATCACATTTACGACTGCTTCACAATATTTTGGTGCTATGATGAAAATAGAACCTGAAAAATAAACACAATCCTTATTCAGCAATCCGGCGCAATTCTGCAGCAAGAATTGTGCTCTTTATTTATGTTAAAGAGCAATTTAATTGAAAAACACTTTATAGAAAATTGGATGTGTACGATGATAGGTCTTAGAAAAGATTGTGAAGTTTTGTACTTAAAGTAACATGGAGGTTAGAAAAATAAAGGGGCTAACTAATGATAATATCTATAGTCAACCCTTTTAGTATTAGCTATGTTAAATTTTAATGTTTAATTGTCAATTTATTCAAACAATAGAATAGCCGATTTTTTATATTCATGACTAAGAATACTCATAACAATCACGTCATGATATTGCTTATTGAAAAATAAACCATCTCTTTTAATACCCTCTTGTTTAAATCCAATTTTTTCGTAAGATTTTATGGCTCTAGGATTATAGTCATAAACCGTTAAGAATATCCGATGGAGATTTAATGTACAAAAGCAATAATCTAACAATAGTTTCATAGCTTCTGTTCCATAACCTTTTCCTAAGTATTGTTCTTCGCCTATTTTTATACCTACTTCAGCACTTCGATTATTTCGGTCAATAGAAACTAAATTGACATCTCCAATCGGTTTATTAGTTTCTTGGTCGCAAATGATTAAATCCACTCTGGAATGAATGTTTGCTGATTTTTCAATGAAATCTTCAATTCGTTTTCGAACGATTATTTCTACAGTACCTGTAAAATAGCGTACTGTTGGGTTGTTAAATAACGCAAATAAGAAATCAACGTCCTCATACTCCAAAGGTCTTAAAAATACTTTTTCACCGATTAGTAATTTAATAGTCTTATCCATGATATTCTCCTTTAATATCTAATTAGATGATCAACTAATTTAATGTATATCTAATTACAAATTATAACATTAGGGTAATTTAGTCAATTAATAAAATTATTATTTTTTTTACTTGAACTAACAGAATGCATTACTCGAACAACGGTAATGCTTCTTTCTTATTGAAGTAACAGGGGAGGTTAATTGATGAACGATTGTGGAAAATTTCAAAAAGAACGCATTTTTTCAGATAACAAATAGGGTGCTTATGTTATGAACATGCAATGAATCTACACCTATTAGACTAACTGAATGTATAAAGCAGTATATCGTGAAATGATATACTGCTCTTTTAAAAAAATAATCATAGAAAATAAAATTGTGAATAAATGGACATAAAGTAATGGGTCATGGGTTGAAGATGGAATTCCGGCAGGCAGCTCTCTTTTTCGTTGATCAACTAACTGTGCAGGATAGTTCAAGAAGGAAAAGTAAAAATATTTGGTTGAAATATATATAAAAGTTCCATTTTTTCCTTATTGTTTATCAATAATAATTTTTAAATGTTGACAAAAGGAAAGAAGGAAAATTAATATATTATAAACTGAATGGTCGATTTATTTTTGTGAAAAGGGGGAGTAAATGACATGAATTATTTTATAAGAGATGCGAAAATTGAAGATATTAGTGAAATACAAAATGTGGCTATGATTACTTGGAATTACACATATGAAGGGATAATACCTTATGAAATACAAGAACAATTTCTAAATTTTGCATATTCAATTAAATCTATGGAGCAACGAATAAGAAATTCTATTTTATTAGTAGGAGAATTAAACGGTAAAATCATTGGGTTTGCCAATTTTTATTTTATAAATGTAAACAAAGATGCTGAATTAGGTGCTATTTATATTTATCCTGAATGGCATGGAAAAGGATTAGGAACAGAGTTGTTAAGAGAAGGTCTCAATCGATTGGTAACACCTAAAAGAATATTTATAAATGTTGAACATAAAAATGAAATCGGAAAAAATTATTATGTAGCCAAAGGATTTAAAAAAATAAAAGAGTTTGAGGAATTTATTGGGAATAACAGTTTGAAAATGGTTAGAATGGTATTGGAAATAGAATGAATTAAAGAATTTAATAATTAATTTGGTTGTTTTCGTTTTCAATAGGGGGGAGGTCTTTCATGTTAAACTAAAGAGTGCAATTGTTCTATTACAATTCATTTGTAGAAGTCCAAATTATGCAAGGTTTATACAAAACTGAGTGTATTTGGACTTTTTTCCGTGTGTAAATGTATTTAAGGAAGAGGGTTAATTCAAATAAGGATAGAAACTTTATTCCCATTAAATCGTAATAAATTTTAATGAGATTATCAAAGGTGGATGGGGATTATGTCTGAGGAAGAAAGAGAATGATTGAAGGCAAAAGAACTTCGGAAAAATCCTGTCGGTGCCCTGAACAATGCTTGGGCTAGAGCTTATACTGGAGCTCCAAGTAGTGCCTGTTTAGTTAATATTATTTCTGTTTTAATCGTAGTTATAAATAATTTTGAAGAAAAATTAAAAGTATTTACTAATGCAGTTAGTGGAGAACTTGCAAGTGAAGAAGATTTCGTCATAGCGAATACGGGAATCCCTACTGGTACATTTAATGTATTGCTATCGAAATCTCCAATTATCAAAAATGCTGTGAAGATTAGACAAGAAATGACTAATCTAACGGTTAAAAAGCATCCCTTTTGTGTTTGGATGGACGCTCAATATGTCAGTAATGACTGGAAAAAGCTTATGCAAGAATATGATTTAGTGGAAGCAGAACGTAATGTTATGATGAAACTTGATATTACATTGAATGTTGGTCAATATTCTCAACAGATGATGATTACTCAAGTGAGAAGTAATGAAGAACTCCTGAAGTATGAGGAGGTTTTTCTTAGTCTATTTGAAGGTACACAAGAAAAATTAGCGTTAGAAAGTTACTTTAATCAATTTTCATATGAACAATTAAGTTCAGCAGTAAAAATGTTTATTGGCTGCATAGATGAAGTGCCTGTATCTACTGGCTTATTAATCGAAAGTAAAGATAGTTATGGTATATATGATGTGATGACAAAAGCAACATATAGAGGTAAAGGATATGGTAGTGAAATGTTTCATTACCTTCTAAACCAAACAAAGGATAAAGAAAAGCCAGTTGTATTACAGGCTTCAGATGATGGAAAAAATATCTATAAACGATTTGGTTTTATAGATATCGGAGAAATGGTTGTATTCGAATAAGATTTTTTCTTATTAAGCTAACGGGTGTGTTAGTGGAACAAATGAGGTTGTAGCGGCAACCTCCTTTTTTTGTATAACAAACGGAGCAGGAAGAAAAATTGTGGGTTAATTTACCAAAAGTAATTTATTCGTAGCTTATATATAATTGACATTGTACAAAAATGAATTGATATTGGTGGATATAGAATTGGTGTTAGAATTACTAGAAAAATATTAACATAAACATTAAATACGCATTGCTAGGTGATTAAATTGGAAACACAGAAAAATACTACCAAAACGTTACCCTTTCGCTTAAATATATTATTTTTAATCGTTTTTTTTGGTTTTAGCACCTTAGTCATAAATTTAGGTATTCTTCAAATCGGTAAAGGCGAAGACTTTAGAAAAGAAATAAGTAGAACTGAAAATCATATTGTTCGTAAACCTGTACCGAGAGGGAAAATATATGATCGATATGGGAGAATCGTTGTTGATAATGATGGGAAAAATGCGATTTCGTATACTAGGGCACAAGATACAGAACAAGAGGAAATATTAGATGTGGCAAAAAATCTGTCAAAATTAATTAAAGTAAAAACAGATAAACTAACGGAAAGAGACTTGAAGGACTTTTGGATTCTGACTAGACCAGGTGAGGCGGAGTCTAAATTAACAAAGGCCGAGCTTTCAAATAAGAAGCTTTCTAGCGGTGATCTTTATCAACTTCAGCTAAAAAGAATTGATATGCTTGACCTTTCTTTAATATCAAATAAAGAGAAGCAAGTTGCGGCTATTTACCGAGAAATGGCAAAGGGATATGCATTGACATCTATGATTGTCAAAAATGATAATGTGGAAATAGAAGAGATCGCTCGTGTTAGCGAGAATTTGGAAAATCTACCAGGTGTAGATGTATTTACAGACTGGAATAGGATCTACCCAAACGGTGATACATTCCGCTCTATTTTAGGCAATTTAAGTACCGATGAAGAAGGCTTACCAGCTGATTTTTTAGATTATTATTTATCGAGAGACTACAGCCGCAATGATCGAGTCGGCAAAAGCCAAATTGAGTTCCAATATGAAGAAGTATTAAGTGGTCTAAAAGAAAAGACACAATATGAAATAGGTAAATCAGGTAAGATAGAACAAACAAAAGTGATTTCAGAAGGTCAAAGAGGAAAGGATTTAGTTCTGACCATTGACCTAGAATTACAAAAAAAAGTAGAAGAAATCCTTGAAAAACAATTAGTAACAGGTAAACAAAACGGCGGCGGACCATTTTTAGATAGAGCTTTTGTAGTAATGACCAATCCTAAAACAGGGGAAGTCCTATCGATGTCTGGTAAAAAATTAACGTTTAGGAATGGTAAATATGAAGTGGACGATTATGCATTAGGTACCTTTACATCCTCCTATGAAATGGGTTCCGCTGTAAAAGGGGCTACCATATTAACAGGCTTCCAAACGGGTGTTATCCAGCCTAACACTTATTTATTGGATGAACCTATTCAACTGGCAGGTACTCCAGTTAAGAAATCCTGGCGTACGTTGGGGCGAATTAATGATTTAGAAGCTTTAAAACGTTCATCCAATGCTTATATGTTTAAAACTGCCATTCGTTCCTTAGGTTCTGAATATTACCATTTAATGAAATTATCTCTTAATTACGATGCCTTTGACACCTATCGCTATTATTTTAATCAGTTCGGCTTAGGGATTAGTACTGGAATAGATCTTCCAAATGAAGCAGCAGGACTACCTGGTCAGAATAACCCTAGTTTCCTACTAGATTTTACCATTGGGCAGTATGATACGTATACTCCAATGCAGCTAGCTCAATATGTATCCACGATTGCCAACGATGGGTACCGTGTGAAGCTGCAATTGGTTAAAGAAATAAGGGAACCTAATTTGGATGGTGTTTTAGGGAAAATTCAGCACTCCTTTGAACCTGTGATATTGAACCGAGTAGATATGAAGGATGAGTATGTCAAAAGAGTTCAAGAAGGATTCAGACAGGTCTTTCAAGAGAACGGCGGAACTGCCACTTCGTACTTTGACTATAAGCCATATTCTGATTACAATCTAGCTGGTAAGACAGGGACAGCAGAATCCTTTTACTATGATTCTGAGAAGAAAAAATTATATGTTGATGAGCCAACCTTTAACCTAACATTAGTAGGCTATGCACCATTCGATAATCCGGAAGTCGCATTTTCAATCGTTGTACCATACGTAAAATCGGATGAGCATCCAATTAATAAATTAATTGGACAAGATATTATTAAGGCATACTTTGAATTGAAGGAGCAGCACCCGTAGAAATAGAATGAATAGCACAAAAGGTCGACCAGAAGTTCTGGTTGGCCCTTTTTACATCAACAGATATTAGTTGTAAAAATTATCTATTCATCCATTTAACCAAGCTCTTTCGATACCATGATAATTTTTGAGTTGATTTATTTGTACTTATAACTACATCAAATCATTAAAACTTCGTTTAATGATTTGATGTTTTTCTAATCCTATTGTATGGAAATAAAACTATTAATCTAAATATCTAAGTGTGTCTAACCAAAACAATGTTAGGATTAGAAGAAACACCAAACCAATGCATCCTCTCTATGTGCACCCAATATTTATCAGTCTACCTAGCATAAATTTTGTTTCTTCTTTAAGTTTCTGAATATATATAGCTCGTCCATAACGTCCCTTCTATTAATGCAACATCTAAAAGTTAACAAAAAAATAAAAAGCAAATAATCTTCTTAAAAAGGGTGCCTTTAGTCATTCTTGCATTATTGTCAAAGTATTAGAATATTGAATATTACTAAAATTCAAAAATAATAATCTGGTTATATGCATATATATTTTATGAGTATGAGAGAAAAATAGAGTGATTGGAGGAAAGAGTAGCGGAGTCTAGATTAGAATAGTGATGTGACATCCTTGAAACATCATAAGGATACTTTTTTTAAAAAATAAACCAACTGGTCATTTTAGTATGAGTGGAATTACCATTTTAAGGTAGGTTTTTTAGATGGAATTTCAGTAGGTATTAACTAACACGTAGTTTCCATTATTAAAAAGAGATGAGGGCTATTATGAAAAAGAAAAATCAAAAATGGTTTTTACTTTGGATTATACTTTTATTGCTATTTTCTATCATCGCTCCAAGCGCGATTGCTAATCAAGTGAATAATGAAGTACCAATTGACACTAAACAGCTTGAAGTTTATAAAGATAGACTCTTAAAATACCGAAATGACTTCAAAAACAGAAAAATTGACTCCTCTATAAACATAAATTCTAATGAAACAGTTAAAGTCATTGTAGAATTCAATGAAGAACCATCAGCAGTAAAACAACACAAAGCTAATAAACAAAATCAAGCTTACCAAGCTACCGAGCACAAAGAAAAACTAAAACAAGAGCGCATTCTTTTTAAAGCAAACCTTGCTAAGAATGCTGTCGAAGTTAAAGAAGGAAAGTCTTTTGAAAAAGTACTCAATGGGATGGCACTAGAAGTAAAAGCGAGCGATGTTCCAAAACTTGCGGCAGATCCAAACGTCAAATTTGTCTATGAAAACAGTAAACTAAATGTGATTCCAACCTTGCCAGCACAAAAAAATGTACCCTACATGGAGGAAAGCTCACAGTTTATCGGTACAGACCAATTATGGGATCTCGGCTATGAAGGTCAAGGGAAAAAAATCGGGGTGCTTGACACAGGAATTGATTATAACCACCCAGACTTAAAGGATGCTTACAAAGGTGGTTATGATTTTGTTGATAACGATGGGGATCCATTTGAAGGGAATGATGGTACCCAAAGTATTGATTCAACTCACGGAACACATGTATCTGGAACAATAGCAGGGAGAGGCAGTTATGAAAACGGAGGAATACGAGGAATCGCACCGAAATCGGATCTTTATGTCTATCGTGTATTAGGACCGAACGGCGGTTGGGATGAATGGGTCATTGCTGGAATAGAGAAAGCAGTTGAAGATAACATGGATGTAATTAATCTTTCCCTTGGAAACGGTATCAATGATCCAGACCATCCAACAAGTAGAGCTGTAAATAATGCCATGCTCGCTGGTGTAGTAGCAGTTGTGGCAAATGGAAATGATGGCACTTTTGGCTATAAGAGTGTCGGAGCACCCGCAACAGCTGCATTAGCCATTTCAGTAGGAGCAAGCTCCCCACCTATCAAGGAATCAATTTATAAAGCTAATGCATCCGCTACTTCCGAGGACCAAAAGGAATATACACTAAACTGGATGATGAAAAGGGATCCTGATCCGAATATGATGGAGACCTTTATGAATGAACAAGAAATCGTGTATTTGGGTTTCGGAACAGTGAGTGATTTTGAAGGGAAGGATTTAACTGGGAAAATTGCCCTTATCAAGATGGGTGGTCTTTACTAAGTGAGGCCAACATGAGAGCCTCTAAAGCGGGGGCAACAGCTGTTATTATCTTTAATATAGATGGAATTAATGAACATATAAATCATCCATTCCCACAAGAAGGGCCACTTCCTATGTTCGATATGCGTGGAGATGATGGACGTGATCTCATTGAAAAAATGTCAGGTCAAGAAAAAAATACCTTCACTTTTACTGCAGAGGAAATAGACATTTATCCAGGAGATGAAGTTGCTGGTTTCAGTTCAAAAGGACCGGTTATGGGAAATTGGGATATTAAACCGGATATAGTAGCACCAGGGGTCAACATTCGTTCAACCGTACCCGGTGTTAATGGTAGCTATCAAAATGCTTTTGATCGCTACTCTGGAACAAGCATGGCCGCACCACACATCGCAGGATTAGCCGCTTTAATACTAGAAGCTCGACCAGAAATGGATGTATTTGATGTCAAGACGGTGTTAATGAATACGTCCAAAAAAATATCACCTCTTTCTAGTGAAAGCACATACACCATTCAGGAAATAGGGGCAGGACGCGTACAGGCGGTTAGGGTATTAGAAACCGAGGTTGTAGCTCAAGTACAAGAAACAGCTTATTATACGAAAAATCCTTTTGGAGAAACCGCTGAAGAAGGAGTACAACATAAGACAGGCTCACTAAATTTCGGACCGATAAAAGAAGATGAAACGATAACGAAAAACATTATTATTAAAAGTTTATCTCAAATCGATTCAATGTACAAAGTTTCTTATGATTTAAGATGGCTCCCTTCCTTAGATGAACACAATCTTGAGCCAGTCTCGACAAATGATGAAAAGGAAAGTGCAATTATTTCTTTTGATAAACAAGAATTGACCCTTCCAGCTGGTGGTTCAGTCGATCTTAATGTATCAATAAATATGCCCGTCAATGCAAATAAAGGTGTATACGAAGGGTATCTCTATTTAAGTCTACTATCAGGTGAAGGTCCAACTATCCAACTACCTTTTATGGCATATAAAAATCCTGATTTAGTAAAGGCAATTTCCTACTTGGAATCCAATCCAAAATTCTTATCATTAAATGGTGATGGTACTGATGAAACTACAAACCTTGATTATAAGTATTTATTAAATATGAAGGAAGCTCAAATGTACTTATGGAGCGAAACTGACCCAAAAAATTATGGTCTCGTAAAAGAATTCTCAGGAGAGGACTTGAAAAAAGGAGCACATAGGTATAATTGGGATGGTTCTTTCTTTAGTTTTGATACTGGGGTAAATGAGATTGTTCCAAGCGGGCTATATCACCTTTTTATTCAAGGTCAAGATGAGTTTGGAAATTGGGATTATTTTGAAATTCCATATATTGTTTCAAATGAACCAACCGACATTTTAGTGGACAATGGAACTATAGATCAATCCGGCCAAAAATCGATTTTAATAAATGAAAACAAGCTACATGGATTTATTACATCAACATCGGTTCAAATTTATCGTGATTTTCTTTTCGATATCTTATACAGTTTTTATTGGAACATAATTTCTATGGAATATGAGCTTTATGATTCAAAAAATATGCTTCTCTCTAAAGGAGACGTTGACCCAATAAAAGATTTGGGTACCCCTGAAAAACATTTAGAGTACACCTTGAATGGCATTTTTCCAAATGGAAATAGCCGCTTAGTGCTTCGTGTGAAGGATAAAGCTGGAATAGTGAATGAGCAACATTATCAAGTTCAGTATGTTCAAGAGACAGCGGTAGAGTTGGTCGGCGAAAAAGAAGTTGTGATGAATCAGGAATACGAACTAGCTCTTCAGTCTAATCAAGTCTCAGATATGGTAGGAGCAGAATACATTCTAACTTATCCTTCGAAAGCTTTTTCTATAAAAGATATCGAACCAGTACCAGGATTCGCAGCATCTACCTTAACTTACGAAAAAGTCAGGACCTGGAAGGATGAAATGGGAACTGAATATACGACCTTGAAGATTTTGACTGATTTACGAAAAAATCCAAAGGAACATAAAAAGGCTAAGAAAGACATGATAGGCGTTACAGGGAATATCCAGACTGGTAGACTGATATTTGATGTCACTGATAACCTTATGAATATTGGGCACTATACTATAAAAACTCAAACATCCAAATATACCAATCTAAATCTTGAAGTAAAAAATTTAAAAGGAGCAGAAAAAACAGTCGAGGTGTATACGAAATCGGGAACTATTTCGGGTAAGGTTAGCCCAGAAGCATTATTAGACCAAAACGGCAAGCATAGAACGGATATCAACTATATTAAGGAAGGGCTTCTTATTGAAATCTATAATACTAAGAAGGGTTATGGTTCGGGAGAAGAAAATAGATTAATTAGCTTTGATGGATACAGAACAAATTTAGAGTGGACACTAGATACTGATGGAAGTCTGGTAATTACAGGATTAAACCCAAAGGAAAAATATGATATTGCCATAAATTATCCATCGCACTTTACAAGTGTTGTCAGGGGTATACAACCTATAAGTGAATATAACGGAAAATTGGTACCAGCTCAAATAGATATAGATTTTGGAATATTAAAGGCAGGGGATGTTCAAAATAAAAATAAATATGCTCAAAAAATAGACATTACAGATGTAGCAAACGTTGCAAGAAATATGGGGAAAAAAGCTGTTGATGGAAGCTACGAAGGCCATTTGACAGAAATCAAAATCAATGATATTGACAAAGATGGACAGATTAGTGAAAAAGATTTTTCTTATAGCGTGAAAAACTTTGACTTTATTAATAGTTCACAGGAAGGAATCGATATTGGTACACCTGAAGAACTACCTCCTAATAATGACTCTCCAACCATTATGTTTGTAGCAGAGACACCAACATCTAAAAAAGGTGACATCATTCCTGTCAAAGTCGAATTAAAAAAAACCAGCAAAGTCTATGCACTTCAATACGGATTTACGTATGACCCTACAGTGCTAAAACTAGTACTTTCAGACGGTACGGTAACGAACGGTGGCCAAGTGGGAGAAATATTCAAAGGGAACTTCATTGAGTTGAAAAATAAAACAATAGGCAATCGTATTGAATTTGCAGCTAGCTATAAGGGAGATGCAAGCCCTGAATTAAAAGACAATGGTGTTGTTATGACATACTACTTTCAGGTACTAGACGATGCATTTAATGAAACCACCTTAACTTGGGACCGTTCTGCCCTTGAAATTTTAAAGGAGGTAGAAGGAAGTGTTTATAATGAATGGGAAAAAGAGACAAAGAATATCACTTTTAATTTGGTTAAATAAATAGATAGTTGAATGAAATCCTTAAGTAAGGCAACGAGGGCTATCCTTCCTTAAGCTAGGATCTCAATAAGCCAAAAATATATAAGTTTTTATAAATAACTTGTTTATTTCTGGCTTATTTTTATTCTTTCAAGGAGTAAAGGGGCAGGTTAGTTGAAGAACGATTGTGGAAAATTCCATAAAAAAGACCGAATTTTTCAGATAACAAATAGCGTGCTAATTTTATGAACATTGTAATGAGTCTACACCTATTAGACTAACTGAATGTAAAAAGCAGAATATCGTGAAATGATATTCTGCTCCTAAGAAAAAACTTATTCCCCTTGGGCACCGTTTGTAGTCACTCTTCGAATGTGGTTATCTTCAAAATTGTTTTCACGAGCTTTCTCCACTTTATCATCTAAAAGTTTCTTTTGATCTACCTCTGATGAAGGTGTCTGCTTATCTTTGGACATTGGTGTTCCTCCTTTGCTAAGATATTCCCTACCTTTATATTTTGCGGTCCTTTTAAAAAATTATCATAGAAATTAAAATTGTGAATAAATGGACTTAAAGTACATGGGGCATAGGTTGAAGATGTAATTCCGGCACGCAGCTCTCTTTTTAGTTGATCAACTAACGAAGCAGGATTATTGAATAAGGCGAGGGGTGGGTTTTTCTTAAGGTAGATATATCTAAATCGTAAAGTTCTGGAAGGTCAACAAGCTTTCTTGTCGAAACTTAGACATATGAAATTCATTAAATTGGAGGAAAAAACAATGGCAGTAGTCTTGTTGTTACACCATGTTTTAGGCCGAACGAAGGGGATTGAAGCAATCGCCGATCAACTGAGAGAAGCGGGGCATACTGTGCACGTGCCAGATTTATTTGATGGCCGCATGTTTTCCTCGCTGGAGGAAGGCTTGGTATTTGTGAAGGAAATCGGTTTTGAAGAAGTGACGGCGCGTGGCGTTCGGGCAGCCAGCGAGCTTTCACGCGATGTCGTCTATGCTGGTTTTTCACTCGGTGTCTCGGTAGCACAGCAGCTCGCTCAAACTCGTGAAGGTGCCAGAGGCGCACTGTTTTTTCATGCCTGCCTCCCGACCTCGGCGTTCGAATCTCAGTGGCCGGTCGACTTGCCTGTGCAAATTCACTCCATGAGTGCAGATCCTTTTTTCGTTGAAGACGGTGACATCAACGCGGCCCGTGATCTTGTGGCGTCGGCCAATAAAGCTGAACTTTTTCTGTACGAAGGCAAGGAGCATCTCTTCACCGACAGCAGTTTACCGTCGTACGATGCTGACGCGACGAAACTTGTGATCAAGCGGGTTCTCGACTTTCTTGCATAGTTGTTAAAGGAAAGTTTTCAACAGCTGGGACATAATTAGACCAAAATAGTAATAAAAGCGCCAGTTTAAAAACGTAAAGACTGGAGCAAATCAACTGAGATAATGGAATCACGGTAAGCTTGCGAACCAATGTTAATTTATCGTAGGGAGAGTTGTGAAGTCGCCTAATTATTGGCGCTTAGAGCTGGATCAGGAAGCGCCACTTTTTATACTTATTTATCTTTTAAAAAAGGGTAGTATCATATTACCCCTTAATTCTCTAGAAAATAAATTTGTTTTTACCAACTCCATATCCTACTAGTTTGTCAAAAAGTGTACTTAGACTTACGGGTGCTCTACTTCAATAAGGAGTAGAGCCCTTTTAATGTACTAAAGGGGCAGGATAGTTTAATAAGCAGAAATGGACTTTTGTTAATTCAAAATGGAGAATTTACCCAATATTGGAACTTTTATTCAAGTTAAACGTATTAAAGTAAAGGGACTATGTCAATTCAATGAGATACATATAAAAACATAACTCATAGAATGAGAAAAGAAATGGAGATTTACATGGTAATATTACCAATGATTAGTATGTTATTAGGCTTGTATTTAGTATGTCTGGGACTCTGGGAATTAAGAGTTGGATTAGATAGAAAAAGATTTATTACCTTCTCTTTTACAGGGCTATTTTTGATCTTTATATTACCAGATATTTTTGGGTTTCAATTGATTATTAATAACTTTCAATAAATATTATCCTCTTATTAAACTAACCAGTGCTTTTGTAGTACTACTGGATCGCGTAATGCGATCTTTTTTTCTGGAACTTAAGGGGCAGAATTGTTTAACAAGAATAAAGTTATTCAAAGGGGAGTGCATATGGAGAAATATGAAGTTAAGCAAATATACAATCTGTTGAATTTTGATTTGGATAGTTTAGTAATACAAAGCAAAGAAGATGGTTTTCGTTTTGTAGAAAGATTAGTAAATGATTATAAAAATGGCAGTAATACTTTTAATCATTCTGGAGAAGGATTATTTGGTGTGTTTAATGAAGAAGGTGTCATTGTTGCTATTGGTGGATTAAATAAAGATCCATTTTCAAATGAACAATCTATCGGAAGGCTAAGAAGGTTTTATGTTAGTAAAGAGTATAGGAGAAACGGTATAGGAAGCCTTTTGGTAAAAAAGATAATAGACGAAGCAATAAGATATTATAAATTTTTGGTGCTTCATACAGATACAGTACAAGCCGATAAATTTTATACTTCTTTAGGATTTTCAAAAGAAAGTTATTTTCCTAATTCAAGTCACTTTATGGAGTTTAAAAGCTAACGTGTTATTGAACTAACGAGTGCTTTAGTTTACTAAGACAGCGATTTGCATTTGTAGATCGCTTTATATTTTGTTAAGGAACAAAAGGGGAATTTAGTTGAACAAGGAAACAGAACACTATTGGTTATAAAATAGAGGGATTTTCCATTATGTGGAGAATTATTCAAGGTGAAAATTTCTATCTACTTGAGGTGTGGAAAATGAAGATTGAATTTTATGACATAGGCACAGTTAATGATAATAAGTTGAAATTTGCAGTTATAAGTGCTATTTATCAGGGTAAGTGGCTCTATGTTAGACATAAAGTAAGAAGATCCTGGGAAATTCCTGGTGGACACAGAGAACCTGGAGAAACAATTGAGGAAACAGCTAAAAGAGAGTTATTTGAAGAAACAGGTTCCAATGAGTTTGAATTTGCTCCAATTTGTGACTATTCAATGGGTGATTCCATTAATAAAATTTTTGGAAGGTTGTACATTGCAAGGATAAAGGAAATTGGTCAATTACCAGTATCAGAAATTGATGAAGTAAAACTATTCGATAATCTTCCAAATAACCTTACATATGTAGAGATCCAACCAAAATTATTTGAAAAGACACTTGCTTTTATTGAAGATAGTGAGGATCTACAATTAAATTAACTAGGAGCAATCCTTCTTTAAGCAATATTCTAATCAAACCAAAAGTAAAACAAGTTTTTATACATGTCTTGTTTATTTTTGGCTTATTTTCATTCCTTAAGGGAGTAAAGGGATAGGATTGTTAAAGAAGAATAATATGTAAAATAGAGTAAAAAGGAGATATATAGATCGGATACATAGAAGAATTAAGAGAAATAGTTGGTCATAGACCTTTAATATTTGTTGGTTCTGTTACTGTTATTGTTGATGATATGGGTAAGTTATTGCTTCAACAACGAAAGTTTCCCAATGGTACTTGGGGAATTTCAGGAGGACTTATGGAACTCGGAGAAACCACTGAAGAAGTTGCGAAAAGAGAGGTTTATGAAGAAACTGGATTGACAGTTGATAAATTACAGTTAATCAATGTTTATTCAGGTCCACAAAACTATATAATGGCTGAAAATGGTGATGAATTTTATGTCGTAACTGTTGCCTATTATTCGGAGGGTTATGAAGGGGAATTAAACATAGACAAATCTGAATCAATTAAATTTGATTTCTTTTATCCTGACGAGTTACCAACAAATATTGTGAAAAGCCATAAAGTGATATTGGATGAATTTTTATCTAAACATTATACAAATGGAAAACAAGAAAGCAGATAAAAGTTTATTCATTAACGAGGGCGATTGTTCAATAAGAACAGTCACCTTTTTGTGTATAAAAGGAAGATTAGTTACCAAATCCATATATAACCTGCCGTTTGAATATTCCACTTTTATATAATTAATATTGAGACTGTCTCCATCAACATATCGAAAGGAGTGATAATAACTGAACATATTAGAGGGTCTCTCTAATACATTTGTTAAAAACCTTATTATTATTTTAACCATAAATTATTACGTACTATTATTTTGTTTATCAGTTTTAATCGATATACATTACAAGATGGAAGGGGGACTAGCACTAATAACTGGTTTTGGTTTAGGACTTGCTTTTTTGACTTTCAAGTTATTAAATTGGCTAAAACAAGCCAGCTTCCTTATCATTTATAAAGTTATTTTATTGATACATATTTTTGTTTCTATAGGTGTACTTATATTTTGTATCTATACTGCTTATTCATTATATGTCGATTATAAAGCATTACATGATGTTTAAAAAAACATGGGATTTATGGAACTAACGGGGGCTATCCTTCCTTGAGTAAGGATCTCATTTAGCCAAAAACAATCAAGTTTTTATACATAACTTGATTATTTTTAGCTTATTTTCATTACTTTAGGGAGTAAAGGAGCAGAATACTTCCTTAAGGATTAGGGTTTTTAATATAGGAATAATACCTATATATGTAGAATTAAATAATAATGGATAAAATATTGTTCTTTTATTAAATGGAGGAGTTTTTTTGATAAAAAGAAGCCTAAAGGTTATCGAAGAGATGATCAATGGAGATGGCTTAGAAGCAAATTTTGGTAACTTATGTGTCTAAGGTGTATCAATTGATTCTAGAACTGTAAAAAATGGAAATCTGTATATTCCAATTGTACGGATAAAGGATGGACACGATTACGTCATTGAAGCAATAAAAAAGGGGGCAACTGCTTCTTTATGGGAAAAAGATCATCCCAATCCTCCAGAAGGAATATCTCTGATTTTCGTAGATAATACACTGTCCGCTTTACAAACATTAGCATCTTCCTATCGGAATCAACTTTCAATTAAAGTAATCGGTATTACTGGAAGTTATGGCAAGACAACTACAAAGGATATGGTGAATTCCATATTAGGAACATCATTTAAAGTTCATAAAACAAATAGTCAAATTGGATTACCATTAACCCTATTAGAAGTATCAGCAGATGATGAAATGGTAGTCCTAGAAATGGGTATGAGTGAAAAAGGTCAAATTAAACGATTATCTAAAATAGCCCAACCTGACATAGGTATTATTACAATGATTGGCTTATCACATATTGCAACTTTAGGTTCCAGAGGGGAAATTGCAAAAGCAAAATTAGAAATTGTTTCCGGATTAAAGGAAGTTGGATTACTTATATATAATGGTGACGAACCATTTTTAAAGGGTGTAAAAAATACTCCCAAAACAAGAGGTATTCGGTTTATTACTTTTGGTGAGACAGAACATAATGATTTTTATCCTAGTTCAATTATTAATGAGTCTGGGGAGTATAAATTCCTCATAAATAAAAAGAATTCACCGCAATATACTGTTCCGATATTAGGTAAACATAATATACAAAATGCCTTAGCATCTATTGCTGTTGGTAAGGAACTCGGAATTAATGAGGAAAACATTGTTAGTGGTTTAAAGAATTTAACCATTACTGAAATGCGAATGCAAAAATTAAATTCAAATAAAGGTTTTACAATCATTAACGATGCCTGGAATGCAAGTCCAAATTCTGTTCAAGCTGCTATTGAAACTTTTCAGGAATTGGTAGGGTATGATAAGAAAATTTTAGTTTTAGGTGATATGTTGGAATTAGGAGAAAAAGAAGAAGAATATCATAAAGAAATTGGAAGATTTATTGATCCAAGTAAAATTGATTTTCTAGTTACACATGGTCCTCTATCTAAATTTATAGCAAATGAAGCCAAAATAAACTTAGGTAATTCAAGAGTACAACATCTAATCGATAAAAATGAAATTGTTAATTTTATTGAGAGCATATCTAAAGCAAACGAGATTATCTTAGTTAAAGGTTCACGCGGAATGACTTTAGAAGAGATTGTTAACAAATTATTATAACAATACAAGTAACGAAATCTTATATTGCATAACAGCCCAATTAATAAAGCTAAAATATGCAAGGTTATTTTTATTATCCTGCATATTATTTTGGGCTTTTTTATATTTAAGGAAGTATTTGGAAGGGTATTTATGGGGGGAAATAGAATAAATAAACCATTATTCCCATAAAAAAGGAGGTAATGAGATGAATCCACTTAATACAAAATTCAGTGGCAAAGGATTTATGGTAGAAGCTGTTAAGGAGTTATTAAAATTTGGATTTAATCAACTTGGATTTAAAAGAATTGAAATTAGATGTGAGTCTACCAACTTTAAAAGTCGCTCAATCCCTGAAAAGTTAGGGTTTGAGTTAGAAGGTACATTAAAGAATGATGATTTATCCGCTGATGGTAGCAAATTTACTGATACCTGTATATATGCTTTAGTTCGTTAACGATCATATAGTGAATGATTGTACTAGAACTAACGGGGGCTTTTGTAGCACAACCGGATCGTGTTATGCGATCTCTTTTTTTGGGAACTAAAGGGCAGGATAGTAGCGGAAGGAAAAATCATATAATCCATAGAATATCTTGTATTAAATACATATTACAAAATAAGGGAGAAGAATATGTTTATACATAAAATTGATGAAAATGTCTCTTTAAGGAAAATTGACTTGAAAGATGCTGAAAGAATATTTGAACTAACCGACAAATCAAGAAACTCTCGTAGAGAATGGCTTCCTTGGCTGGATTTCACAACAAAAGTTGAGGATACAAGAAAGTTTATCCAGAGTTGTTTAAAAGGTTATGCCGAAAATAAAAGTTTAAACACAGTAATTTTATTTAATGGAGAAATTGTTGGAGTGGCAGGATTTAATAATATAAATTGGTCCAACAAGACGGCATATATAGGATATTGGCTTGGAGAAGAATATCAAGGAAAAGGGATCATCACCAAAGTTGCTAAAGATTTGACCAACTACGCCTTTAATCACCTCAATTTAAATAAAGTGGAAATTCGAGCCGCTGTTGAGAATAAAAAAAGTAGAAGCATTCCAGAAAGATTGGGTTTCATAAATGAAGGAGTTATCAGACAGTCAGAATGGTTATATGACCACTATGTCGATACGGTTGTCTATGGAATATTAATTCAAGAATGGAATTAAACCAGTTAATAGTACCTTCATCTTAAAGAAATAACGGATAGCCTTAGTGTAAAATTATACCAAGGGGAAAATGATGAAAAATATCTGGATAAGTTCTATTTTCATTCTGGCAAGTACATTTAATTATTGGCTTTTATTGATAGCTGCAACATTTTTATTTACTGAGTTAACAACGGATGTAGATTCTTATATGAAAGAAAATCATATCTATCCAGGGGTAGGTTTGTTGGGGGTTATGGGAATAG
This sequence comes from Bacillus sp. CGMCC 1.16607, assembly GCF_042683745.1. Lineage (NCBI taxonomy): Bacteria > Bacillati > Bacillota > Bacilli > Caryophanales > Bacillaceae > Bacillus > Bacillus sp. CGMCC 1.16607. The sequence goes on along the minus strand of NZ_JBHUJX010000013.1, from coordinate 5,234 downwards.
GAATTGGTCCAATTTTGTCAATTGTTTTATCAGTAATCTCTTATTATTGGTTGAACAAGTTAAGTATTCGAAAAAAATCCATTATTATTGGAATTCAAATAAGTTTATCAATTATTTCTCTTATTTGGCTGGCTGTTTCTTGAATAACCCTCCATAAAGAAAGTTAAGCAACTATCGGCGGGCGTTGATCCAACATCGATACTCATTTTTGCTGAGGAAAATTATTGTTTTCCGTGTACTGGAACTAATGAAAATAGCAGAGACCGGACTAACTTTGTGGTAGTAAAGGAGTGCAACCCTTATTTAAGTAATTATCTTAATAAGCCCAAAAATATAACTTGTTTATTTTTTGGCTTATTCTCATTCCTTCAGGGAGTAGAAAAAGCAGTTTAACGCAAGAAATATTGCAGGAAAAAATATACAACAAATTGAAATACTTAAAATAACAAACTATTTGAGGAGATAAACTTTGAACATTATAACTCTGATTTTAAGTTATTTAATAGGCTCAATCTCATTTGCTTTAGTAATCGGTAAAATGTTTAATAAGAAAGATGTTCGTGATTACGGTAGTGGTAATCTTGGTGCAACTAATGTTTATAGAGTTTTAGGTATAAAAGCTGGAGTAATTGTTGCAATTGCTGATATATTAAAAGGTACGCTTGCTTGTATACTTCCACTATTACTTAGTTCTACGGTTAACCCTATTGTATGTGGTTTATTAGCCATATTAGGACACATATTTTCTGTATTTGCTAGTTTTAAAGGTGGAAAAGCTGTTGCGACAGCAACTGGAGTTTTTTTATTTTTGACGCCTTTAGGTGTTTTTGTTGGTTTTGTTGTGTTTGTGTTAACTTTGTTATTTACTAAGTATGTATCAATAAGTTCAATGTTGGCTGGTATAGTGCTGTTCATTTACAGTCTAATATTTGAAGATAAAGTTATCATAGCACTTTCTCTACTAATAAGCGTATCAATAATCATTCTTCATCGACAAAATATAAAGAGAATTCTAAATGGAACAGAGAACAAAATATTCGAAAGATATTGAGTGTTACTTGTTAAGTTAAAGGGAGCCTACCTTTAATTAAAAGAATAGTGATACTTCACTAACGGGTAGCGATTGTGCCTTAAGCTGCTAATACAGAAAGCCGAGAATATACGAGTTTTTATTCATTAAGACTTGTTTTTCTCGGCTTTTTTGTGCGAGATCCATTAAAGGGCAGTTTAATTGCATAAGAAGGAGATAAATATGTCTGTGAAGAATTAATAGATTTTGGAGGTGGGATTTAGTGGGAAAACCAATAATACCTAAGGAACCAATTGTTCCTGAATTAAAACCTGAACAAATATCTGAGTTAACGAATATTGTTTTTGGACACAACATAAAACCAGAACCGTGCGATGCCATCTTTGTTTTTTCAGGTACACATCCAGGTCATTGGGAGAAAACTATCGAGGCATATAAAAAGGGGTTATCCAAAAAAATTATTGTAACTGGTGGTGTAAGTCCAACGGGAGTAAGTCATCCTGAATGGAAAGATAAAAATGTTCCTGAGTCAATTATAATAATTGCCAAATTGATTGAATCAGGTATAAAAGAAGAAGATATTATTTCAGAGAATCGTTCGAGAAATACATTAGAAAATGTTCTATATGCAAAAGAAGTATTTAATTTTAATGAAATAAATAGCTTGCTATTTGTATGTAAAAACCACGCAGGAGGTCGTCAGTACCGTACACTCGCAAAGCATATTTCAAATGAAATACGGTATATTCAGTATGGTTTTGATTCCATTTATCAAGGTGTTCCAATAACAAGAGAAAATTGGATGAACACTGAAGCAGGTCGTTCTAGGGTATTTGGAGAATTTTTACGAATCATATTTTATGGGAGAAGAGGTGATATCTTGCCAGTCGAAAAAGAAATAGATGGATTAGAAGAATACGTTATTTAAATTTATAAAGTAAGTAGTTCCTTAATCAAGTAACGGGGGCTATTCTTCCTTAAGTAAGGAACTCATTAAGCCAAAAATATGCAAGTTTTTATACATAACTTGTTTATTTTTGGCTTATTTTCATTCATTCAGGGAGTAAAGGAGCAATTTACCTTAAGAGGGGACGAGGATTTATATTTTAATTTGTCGAATAAAATTATAGCCAAGACAAAAAGAAAAGTAGGGGAATAATGATAATTAATGAAAAGATAAATAAACGGTTTGATTTGGTTGTATCCAATGTAATGGAGACATCTAAAGAAGTTGACTGTTCTGGTGCATCTGTTCTTATTATTCATGATGATGAAATAGTTACAGAAGAATACTGGGGGAAGCATTCCAAAGAACCTAATGCAAGACCTATTCAGGAAGATTCACAATTTCATATAGCATCAGTTCGGAAAAGTTACATAGGATTTGCAGTTGCATATGCGGTAAATAAAGGCTATATAGAGTCAATAGATGATTTACTTACGAAGTACCTTCCCTTGAGTAAAACCCCCGAATTAAATGGCACAACAATAAGACATCTAATAACACATACACATGGCTTAAAGAGAATTAATGGGGATATATATCGAGAATTTCCGTCTGGTGAGAATTGGGCATATCGGGGTATTGGAGTTGATATCTTAACCCAAATCGTTAAAAACACTACTGGCAAATCGGTAGCTGAGTAAGCGTCAAACTATACCCACATGGTTTGACGCCTTTTTCTATGCGATAATCTCCTTAAAATCTAAATGGGGGTTTTGCGATGAATAAATCTGAACTTAGAATTGAATGGGAACAGCGTATGGACAACTTTATTTCTAGTGGACAAAGTGCATCAAAATGGTGTATTGCCAATGATATAAATATTCATCAGTTCTGGTACTGGAAGAAAAGACTTAAAGCTCTTCAAACCCAGGTTACTGTTTCTTCTAAATGGCTTTCTGTAGAAATGGATGATTCAACTGAAAATTCTAATAACGCATTGATTGTAAGGGTTGGCCAGGCTTCTGTGGAGGTGAAGTCCGGATTTGATCCCAAATTACTTTTAGATGTGGTAAGGACGCTAAGATCAATATGTTAAACGAAGCCGTGATAGATCGTGTCTACCTCGCACGAGGTAGCACGGATTTGAGAAAATCCATTGATGGGTTGGCTGTGCTTGTACAAGTGGAATTTAACCTTGATCCTTTTAGCCCAAGTCTATTTGTTTTTTGCAACCGGCAACGGGATAAACTGAAAATTCTACATTGGGATCATAATGGTTTTTGGCTATATTATCGAAGGTTAGAACGTGGAAAATTCCACTGGCCACCCGATAATAATAGCTCAGTTCCCTTAAAAATTTCCCGTCGCCAATTTCGTTGGATACTAGATGGCTTATCGTTAGAACAGAAACAGGCTCATCCAGTTGTAACTGCAAAAACAGTCATATAAGTATATATTAATGAAGAAATCTAGTTGTTTTTTTAGTATAATAGAATTATGGAAAAGACAATGAAATCATCCACCACAAACACTACAATTGAAGAACTTCAAAAGCGTTTAGAGCAGTTGGAAAAGAAAAATGCTGAATTAGAGGCGAAACTAGAAAAACAAAACGAGTTAGAGGCCAAATTAAAATGGTTTGAAGAACAGTTTCGTCTCTATCAACAGAAGAGATTCGGCATTTCTAGTGAAAAAACGCATCCAGATCAATTAGAACTTTTCAATGAAGTAGAAAAGGAATCTAATCCAGATCTGCCTGAACCTACGCTAGAATCTATCACCTATCAACGTCGTCGGAAAAAACGTGGACATCGTGAATTGATGTTAGAAAACTTGCCTGTGGAGACGGTTGAATACCGCTTATCCTCTGAAAAGCAGGTTTGTTCGTGTTGCAGTGGAACTTTACATGAAATGAGTACGGAAGTACGCCAAGAACTGAAATTTATTCCTGCGGAATTAAAAGTGGTTAAGCATGTTCGATATGTTTATTCTTGCCGTCATTGTGAACGTGAGGAGATCGAAACTCCAATCAAAACAGCTGCGATGCCAAACCCTGTTATTTCCGGAAGCTTAGCTTCACCATCTTTACTAGCGCACATTATGTCACAGAAATATGTTGACGGACTGCCTTTATATCGTCAGGAAAAGCAATTTGCTCGACTTGGGGTTGCCTTATCCAGACAAACCTTTGCCAATTGGATGGTTTATGGGGCAAGTAACTGGTTGAGTATTCTATACAATCGGATGCACCAACTCTTACTTCTACGAGATATTTTACATGCAGACGAAAGTTCACTACAGGTGCTTCATGAACCTGGTCGCCCGGCTACATCAAAGTCTTATCTTTGGCTTTATCGTACAGGAAGAATAGGCCCTGCTATTACCCTTTACGATTATCAAGAAACACGGGCAGGTGAAAACGCCAAAAAATTCCTTAAAGACTTTAAAGGATACCTTCAAGTGGATGGTTATCCTGGGTACCACAAGGTACCTGGTGCCACCCTTATAGGTTGTTGGGCACATGCTCGTCGAAAGTTTGATGAGGCATTAAAAGCTGTGCCTGCCTCGAAACGTGTTGGATCTTTAACAGCAGCTGATGGTTTATACTTCTGTAATCAGCTATATACTATTGAGCGTGAACTAAAGGATTTAACCTCTGAAGAACGCTATGAGAAACGTTTAGAATCCAGCAAGCCAGTCTTGGATGCTTTTTTGGTATGGCTTAAAAAACAAGAGCAAAACGTGGCACAAAAAAGTAAACTTGGTGAAGCAATCATCTACTGCCTAAACCAGTGGGAGAAATTAGAGGCCTTTTTAAAAGATGGACGTTTGGAAATCGATAATAACCGAAGTGAGCGATCAATTAAGCCATTCGTAATTGGTCGTAAAAACTGGCTGTTCGCAAATACACCGAAAGGTGCACGGTCAAGTGCCATTATATATAGTATTGTAGAGACAGCTAAAGAAAATGGATTGAATCCATATTATTATCTTCGCTATCTATTTGAGGTTCTTCCCAACATGGATATTAAAGATGAAAGTGCCTTAGATAAATTATTACCTTGGTCAACAACCCTGCCGATCTATTGTAGAGTGTTTAACCAATTATCTAAATAATAAACTTTTTCCCCATCTATAGAATGATATGCTCCCCTTTAAGTAGACAGATTAAAAAATAAAAATCTGTTTACTCAAGGGGAGTATTTATTTTGTCTAAAAGGGCTTATCCTGTAGAGGAAAAATTGAAGATATTAAAGG